>NZ_JBHYZW010000010.1:0-250769 GCF_042754005.1 Streptomyces sp. NPDC059247 | reverse complement strand
TGACCCGCGCCTACGTCGAACAGGACCTCCACGAGATCTACCAGGGCGAGGTCCGCTACGCCCGCGACGCCTTCGAGGGACTGCGCCTCATGGACGCGCTCATGGGCGTCAAGCGGGGCGTCCCCGGGGTCGTGCTCCCCCCGCTCAAGCAGCGGCGGGTGCCGAAGCGCGAGACCCCGGCCGAGCTGCTGCGGGTCACCGAACCGGAGCCGGTCGGCCGCTCGGACGTCGCCGCCGACAACCCGGTGGCCGAGCCCCCGTTCCTCGGCACCCGGGTCGTCAAGGGCATCCAGCTGAAGGACTACGCCCCCTGGCTCGACGAAGCGGCCCTGTTCAAGGGCCAGTGGGGGCTGAAGGACGCCGACACCATCGAGTCGGAGGGCCGTCCGAGGCTGCGGATGTGGCTGGACCGGCTGAGACGTGACGATCTCCTGGAAGCGGCCGTGGTCTACGGCTGGTTCCCCTGTGTGTCCAAGGGGGACGACCTGATCCTCCTGGACGAGGACGGAGGCGAGCGGACCCGCTTCTCCTTCCCCCGCCAGCAGCGGGGCCGCCGCCTCTGCCTGGCCGACTTCCACCGCGCCGAGGACTCCGGCGAGGTGGACGCGGTCGCCCTCCAGATCGTCACGGTCGGCTCGCGGATCGGCGAGGAGACCGCGAAGCTCTTCGCGGCCGACGCCTACCGCGACTACCTCGAACTCCACGGCCTCTCCGTGCAGTTGGCCGAAGCGCTCGCCGAGTACTGGCACGCCCGGGTCCGCGAGGAGTGGGGCATCGCGGGCGCCTCGGAGCCCGACGGGATCGAGGGGATGCTGCGGACCGAGTACCAGGGCTGCCGCTACTCCCTCGGCTACCCCGCCTGCCCCGACCTGGAGGACCGGGCGAAGATCGCCGCGCTGCTGCGCCCCGAGCGGATCGGCGTGGAGCTGTCGGAGGAGTACCAGCTGCACCCCGAGCAGTCCACGGACGCGATCGTCGTCCACCACCCGGAGGCGAGCTACTTCAACGCGGGAGGCAGACGCCTGTGAACCCCACCTTCTCCTTCGAGTTCTTCCCGCCGAAGACGGACAGGGGCGAGCGGACCCTCTGGGACGCGATCCGCCGGGTGGAGGCCCTCTCGCCGGACTTCGTCTCCGTGACGTACGGCGCGGGCGGCTCCTCGCGGGACCGGACCATCGAGGTCACGAAGCGGATCGTCACCGAGACCACCCTGCGGCCCGTCGCCCATCTGACGGCCGTCGGACACTCCGTCGCCGAACTGCGGTCGATCATCGGCGCCTACGCGGACGCCGGGGTACGGGACGTGCTCGTGCTGCGCGGGGACCCGCCGGGCGATCCGCGCGGCCCGTGGACACCTCATCCGCAGGGCTTCACGTACGCCCACGAGCTGGTCGGACTGGTGCGCTCGCTCGGTGAGTTCAGGATCGGGGTGGCCGCCTTCCCGGAGGGCCACCCGAGGTCCCCGGACTCCGCGAGCGACCTCGCGCACTTCGTCGCCAAGTGCCGGGCGGGCGCGGACTACGCGATCACGCAGATGTTCTTCGACCCGGAGGACTACCTGCGGCTGCGGGACCGGCTCGCCGCCGCGGGCTGCGACACCCCGGTCATCCCGGAGATCATGCCCGCCACCGACGTGCGCCAGATCCGGCGGTTCGCGGAGCTGAGCGACGCCGCCTTCCCCGAGGACCTGGCCCACAGCCTGGAGGCGGTCAAGGACGATCCGGCCGCCGCCTACCGCATCGGCGTCGCGCACGCGACCGCGATGGGCCTGCGCCTCCTCGACGAGGGCGCCCCGGGGCTGCACTACATCACCCTGAACAAGTCGACGGCGGCACTCGAAATCCACCGCACCATCCTCAGCGCAAGGAGCGTTGTCCATGTCTGACGTCACTGCCACCGGCTTCACCGACTTCAAGGTCGCCGATCTCTCGCTGGCCGTCTTCGGCCGCAAGGAGATCACCCTCGCCGAGCACGAGATGCCCGGTCTGATGTCGATCCGCCGCGAGTACGCCGACCGGCAGCCGCTGGCGGGAGCGCGGATCACCGGCTCCCTGCACATGACGGTGCAGACCGCCGTCCTCATCGAGACCCTCGTCGCGCTCGGCGCGGAGGTCCGCTGGGTGTCGTGCAACATCTACTCCACCCAGGACCACGCCGCCGCCGCGATAGCCGCCGCGGGCATCCCGGTCTTCGCCTGGAAGGGCGAGACCCTGGAGGAGTACTGGTGGTGCACCGAGCAGGCGCTGACCTGGCCGGACGCCGACGGTCCGAACATGATCCTGGACGACGGCGGGGACGCCACCCTCCTCGTCCACAAGGGTGTGGAGTACCAGAAGGCGGGGGCCGTCCCGGACCCGTCGACGGCGGACAACGACGAGTTCCGCGTCATCCTGGAACTCCTGCGCGACACCGGGCTGGACTGGGGCACGATCGCCGCCGGCATCCGGGGCGTCACCGAGGAGACCACCACCGGCGTCCACCGTCTGTACGAGATGCACCGCGAGGGCGCCCTGCTCTTCCCGGCGATCAACGTGAACGACGCCGTGACGAAGTCGAAGTTCGACAACAAGTACGGCTGCCGCCACTCGCTGATCGACGGCATCAACCGGGCCACCGACGTCCTCATCGGCGGCAAGACGGCCGTCGTCTTCGGCTACGGCGACGTCGGCAAGGGCTCGGCGGAGTCCCTGCGCGGCCAGGGCGCCCGGGTCATCGTCACCGAGATCGACCCCATCTGCGCGCTCCAGGCGGCGATGGACGGCTACCAGGTGGCGACCCTCGAAGACGTCGTGGAGAGCGCCGACATCTTCATCACCACCACCGGCAACAAGGACATCATCATGGCGTCCGACATCGCCCGGATGAAGCACCAGGCCATCGTCGGCAACATCGGCCACTTCGACAACGAGATCGACATGGCCGGTCTGGCGGCGATCCCCGGCATCGTCAAGGACGAGGTCAAGCCCCAGGTCCACACCTGGACGTTCCCCGACGGCAAGGTCGTCATCGTCCTGTCCGAGGGCCGCCTGCTCAACCTGGGCAACGCCACCGGCCACCCCTCCTTCGTGATGTCGAACTCCTTCGCGGACCAGACCCTGGCCCAGATCGAGCTGTTCACGAAGCCGGAGGAGTACCCCGTCGACGTGTACGTCCTGCCCAAGCACCTGGACGAGAAGGTCGCCCGCCTCCACCTCGACGCCCTCGGCGTCCGGCTGACGACCCTCCGCGCCGAGCAGGCCGACTACATCGGCGTGCCCGTCGGCGGCCCGTACAAGCCGGACCACTACCGCTACTGAGGACCCATGTGTACCGACGACCCTGGTGACGCACCCGAGGTGCGCGACCCGTGGCTGCCGGACCGGCTCCTGAGAACGGAGCGGGACCTGCTCCTGCCACTGCTCCGCCGCACCCCCGAGGAGACGTACGAGCTCCGCACCGCCTGCCCCGGCTGGACGGCGCGGCAGGTCCTCGCCCACTGCGGGGCGGCCCTCGTCCGGATCGTCGAGGGCCGCCTCGAAGAGGGCGTGTTCCTGCCCGAGGCCAACGCCTGCGACGTGGCCGAACGGGAGGACTGGCCGCTCGGCCGCATCCTCGACGAACTCGAACGCGGCCTCACCGAGGCCGGACCGGTCATCGCCGAGCGCGAGGACGGCAGGCTCGACGCCGTCGCGCTCGGCGAATGGGTCCACGCCGGAGACGTCCGGGAGGCCTTCGGGGCCCCCGGCGCCTACTGCG
This sequence comes from Streptomyces sp. NPDC059247, assembly GCF_042754005.1. Classification (NCBI taxonomy): domain Bacteria; kingdom Bacillati; phylum Actinomycetota; class Actinomycetes; order Kitasatosporales; family Streptomycetaceae; genus Streptomyces; species Streptomyces sp. NPDC059247. The sequence continues at coordinate 247,034 of NZ_JBHYZW010000010.1, read as the reverse complement.
GCGACAGCCTCGAACTGGCCCTGCCGCTCCTCTCGGTGACCAGCCGCAAGCGGGAGACCCCCCGTCTGGTGGGCGTCCTGGAGGACCGCGAGACCACCCCGGTGGCCCTCGGCAACCCCATCGAGGGCCGCCCCCCGGCCTCCTTCAAGGGCGACGCGGCCACCCTGATCCGGATCTACTCCGGACGGCCCCTCGTCCGGACCCGCTACGAACTGACAGGCGCCACCGAACACGAACTCCTCATCTACCGCTGAGGGCCCGGCTCTTCGGCCCCACACCCCCCACCCCCGCTCCCGCACCAGGGGCCCGGCCCACCGCCGGGCCCCGCCGGAGAGCGGGGCGAGCCGTACCCGAGGCCCCCGGCGCACCCGCATCCGAAGGGACCTTCATGCCCAGCACGCTCGACCGGCTCCTGCACGCCGAGACCCTGGAACGGCCCGACGCCACCGCCGTCGTCCACGAGGACGAGACGCTCACCTTCCGGGAGCTGTCGGAGGGCGCCCTCGTCCTCGGCCACTATCTGCGCTCCCTCGGCGTGACGAGGGACACCCGGGTCGGCGTCCACGTCGATCCGTCCCTGGAGCTGGTCATCGGCACCTGGGGCGTCCTGTCCTCCGGCGCCGCCTACGTGCCGCTCTCCCCGGAGTACCCGGAGGAGCGCGTCCGCTACATGATCGAGGACAGCGGCGCCCGGATCGTCTTCACCCAGGACCGCTTCCGCGACCGCGTCACCGACCTCGCCCCGCCCGGCACCACCGTCGTCACCCTCCGCGAGGCCGTCCAGCACGCCTGGCGCACGGCGGGCGAGGAGCCACCGGCGTACGAGGTCCACCCCGGCGACCTGGCGTACGTGATCTACACCTCCGGCTCCACCGGAAGACCCAAGGGCGTCATGGTCGAGCACCGCTCGATCGTCGCCCAGATGCGCTGGATGGCCGCCGAGCACCAGCTGCGGCCCGGCGCCGTCGTCCTCCAGAAGACCCCGATGAGCTTCGACGCCGCCCAGTGGGAGATCCTCGCCCCGGCGGTCGGCGCCCGCGTCGCCGTCGGCCCGACCGGCTGCTACCGCGACCCCGACGCCCTCGTCGACACGATCCGCGCGCACGGCGCGACCATGCTCCAGGGCGTCCCCACCCTCCTCCAGGCCCTCGTGGACACCGAGCGCCTCGGCGACTGCGTCAGCCTGCGCCGGGTCTACTCGGGCGGCGAGATCCTCTCCAGGAACCTGGCCGGGCAGCTCCTCGCGGAACTGCCGGCCGCCGAACTGATCAATCTGTACGGCCCCACCGAGTGCACCATCAACGCCTCCTCGCACACCGTGGACCGGGCGACGCTCGCCGACGCGCCCGCCGCGATACCCATCGGGAGACCCGCGCACGACACGACCTTCCACATCCGGGAGGGAGAGCTGTGCATCGGCGGGGTCCAGGTCGCGCGGGGGTATCTGGACCGCCCCGAACTCACGGCGGAACGGTTCATCACCAGCGAGACCGGCGAGCGCCTCTACCGCACCGGGGACCTGGCGCACTGGAACGAGGACGGCACCGTCCAGTTCGCCGGGCGCGCCGACAACCAGATCAAGCTCCGCGGCTTCCGCGTCGAGCTGGACGAGATCGCGCTCGCCGTGGAGAACCACGACTGGGTGAAGAACGCGGCGGTGATCGTCAAGGACGAGCCCCGCACCGGCTTCCAGAACCTGGTGGCGTGCGTCGAGCTGTCCCCGAAGGAAGCCGCCCTGATGGACCAGGGCAACCACGGCGCCCACCACCAGTCCAAGGAGTCGAAGCTCCAGGTCAAGGCCCAGCTGTCCAACGCGGGCACCCGGGACGACGCCGATCTGGCGGGCCGCCCGGTGGTCGCGCTGCCGGGCCTCACGCCCCCGGAGCGGACCCGGCGGACGGTCTTCGCCCGCAAGACGTACCGCTTCTACGAGGGCGGCGAGGTGACCCGCTCCGAGGTCCTGGCGGCACTGGCCCGCCGCCCGGAGGGCATCGGCTCCCGCGCGGTCGGCAGCCTCACCGTCGCCGATCTCGGTGAACTGCTGCGCTGGTTCGGCCAGTTCGGCAGCGAGGAGCGGCTGCTGCCGAAGTACGGCTACGCCTCGCCGGGCGCGCTGTACGCGACGCAGCTGTACGTGTCGGCGCGCGGGCTCGCGGGTCTGGAGCCGGGCACGTACTACTACCACCCGGTGCGCCACCGGCTGTATCTGACCGAGCCGCTGCCGGACGCGGGGGAACCGTTCCTGCGGGTGGCGTTCCGTGGCCGCGGGGACGCGATCGAGCCGGTCTACCGGAACAACATCCAGGAGGTCCTGGAGATCGAGGCGGGCCACATGGTGGGCCTCTTCGAGGAGGTCCTGCCCGGCCACGGACTGGACATCCGGCCGTACGCCCCGGGGACGGGCGCGGAGGACCTCGGGACCTTCGAGATCGTCCCGTACGACGGGGAGCACCGCGCGGACCCGGAGGTGGACCTCTACGTGCAGGCGCACCCGGACCGCGTCCGGGACCTCCCGGCCGGGCAGTACGTCCACGAGGCGGGCGCCTTACGGCGGGTCTCGGACGCCCTGGTGGAGAAGAAGCACGTCATCGCCATCAACCAGGCCGTCTACGAGCGGGCCGCGCTCGGCATCACGGTGATCAGCCGCACCGAGGCCGCCGACCGGGCGTACGTGGACCTCGGGCGGGCCCTCCAGCGGCTCCAGCTCGGCGGCCACGGGCTCGGGTTCATGTCGTCCGGCTACAGCTCGAAGTCGGGGCACCCGCTGCCCGCGGCCCGCCGGATGGACGAGATCCTGGCGGCGGCCGACCGCCCGGGCGGCCCCTCGTACTTCTTCGTCGGCGGCCGGACCAGCGAGGAGCAGCGGCTCAGCGAGGGCATGTACGAGGACACGGTCCACATGAAGGGCCCGGCGGAGATGATCCGCGACGACCTCGTCCGCCGTCTGCCGGACTACATGATCCCGAACCGGGTGGTGGTCCTGGACCGGCTGCCGCTGTCGGCGAACGGCAAGGTCGACACGAAGGCGCTGGCCGGGCTCGCCGTGGTCAACGCGGGTCTGCACGGGCGCCCGCACGTCCTGCCGAGGACCCGCACGGAGAGCAGGCTCGCGGAGATCTGGGCGGTGGCCCTCAAGTACGAGGAGGTCGGGGCGGTCTCCGTCCTGGACGACTTCTTCGAGTCGGGCGGCAACTCGCTGATCGCGGTGGCGCTCGTGACCCGGATCAACCGGGAGTTCGGCTCCTCGCTGCCGCTGCAGATCCTCTTCGACCGGCCGTCGGTCGAGAAGCTGGCCCATCAGCTCGACGGCGCGGCGGCCACCCCGGCGTCCCGGCTGGTCCGCCTCCACGCGCCCGGCGCCCGGCCGCCGGTCTACTGCTGGCCGGGGCTCGGCGGCTACACGATGAACCTGCGGCACCTGGCCGAGGAGATCGGCATCGACCGCCCGTTCTACGGGGTGCAGGCGTACGGCATCAACCGGGGCGAGGAGCCGTACGAGACGATCACCGAGATGGCGGCGGCGGACGTGGAGGCGATCAGGCGCCGCCAGCCGGCCGGGCCGTACACGCTGTGGGGGTACTCCTTCGGCGCCCGGGTCGCGTTCGAGTCGGCGCACCTCCTGGAGGCGGCCGGGGAACAGGTGGAGAACCTCTTCCTGATCGCCCCCGGCTCCCCGAAGGTCCGCTCGGCGGAGACCGGCGGGGCCTCGTACGGCAATCCGGCGTTCGTGACGATCCTCAACTCCGTCTTCTCGGGCGCGATCGAGACGCTCCCGGACGAGGTCAGGGACCGGAAGACGTTCGTCGCGCACGTGGCGGACCGCTTCCCGGCCCTGGACCCGGACCTGATCGCCCGGATCGTCGCCATCGTCGAGGAGACCTTCGAATTCACGTACACCTTCCGTGAACTGACGGAGCGCCAGGTGTCGTGCCCGGTGACCCTGTTCAAGGCGGCGGGCGACGACTACTCGTTCCTGGAGAACGCGGAGGGCTGGTCGACCCGCCCGCCGACCGTCGTCGAACTGGACGCGGACCACTACAGCCTCCTGCGCCAGCCGGACCTGAGAGAACTGATCAAGAAGATCCGGTACCGGCTGGGTCAGTAGGCCCGGGGTGGGGCCCGCCGCCGCTTCCCGTACGAGGTCGGCGGGCCCCGTGGACGTCCGGCGCCCGGTCCGCCCGCCGCCCCGCCCCGTCTCCGCACGGTCACCCCGTCGGCCCACGCGCCCGGAGCCCGGTTCCTTCGTTGAAAGGGATGAGGTCCGGTCCCGTCCGGACGTCCGTACGGGTGCCGGGACATGGGTCCCGGGTGGAGGAGGAGCGCGATGGGCACGACGAACGCGATGGGTACGGAGACGTGGGGTGCGGGTGGCGGTGTGGGGCGGTCCGGCAGGCGGGTCGCGGTGCTGGGTGCCGTGGCCGGGGTGGCCCTGCTTCCGGCCGGTGCCGCCCACGCGAGCGTGATCGGCGTCGGGAACGCGGTGTTCGGCAACACCTGTGTCAACCAGAGCGGCGGCGCTCGGGCCGAGGGCTCCACGGTGGCCGGAAGCGGGGTGGCGAGCGGCAACCGGGCCGGTCTGCCGCTGGACCTCCGCCGCAACCACTGCGGCAACAGCGGCATCGTCTGCACCGCCGTCTTCCGCTCCAGCGTGTGAGCGGGGCGGTGACCGGGCCGATGGGCGGCGGGACGGCGGCGGGCGGACCGTCGTCCGAGCGGCCCGTGTCCGAACGGCCGGTGTCCGAGCGGGCCGTTTCCGAGTGGGCCGTGTTCGGACGGTCCTCGTCCGAACGGCCGGTGTCCGAGCGGGCCGTGTCCGAACGGGCCGTGTCCGGACGGTCCTCGTCCGAGCGGCCCGTTTCCGAGCGGGCGGTGGAGGCGCTGCTGTCCCTGAGCGGGCGGGTGTTGCCGCTGCTGCGGCAGTGGGTCGGCTCGGATCCGGGTTCCGGTGTGGCGCGGGCGCTGCTGGCGCTGGCGACCGGGGACCGGTGGGACGACGCCGTACTGAAGGAGCAGTTGTCGCTCGCGCACCGGGACGCGCTGGCCGCCGGTGAGCGGGAGGCGAGCCTGGTGTACGGGGTCTTCCTCCACACCCACCGGCAGTACCGGCTGACCGCCGACCATCTGGTCGACCACTTCGCCCGGTGGCCCGCCGACGAGCAGGCCGGGCTCATGCTGGGCGCGTTCGCGGAGTGCGGGGACGCCTCCTACCGCGCGCACGGCGACGCGCTCATGGAGCGGCAGGCGGAGATGGCGGGCCCGGACAGCTGGCCGTGGCAGAGCTGGCTCGCCTCCGTCAGGGCGGAGCAGGGGCGGGTGCGCGAGGCGTACGAACTGGCCGTCCACGCGCTGGACCTGTACCCCCGCTCGGGTGTCGCCGCGCACGCCCTCGCGCACGCCGAGCACGAGCGGGGCGGCGGTCGCGCCTCGGCCGACTTCCTCGACCGGTGGCTCGGGGAGGACCCGGGGGCGGTGCAGTCACGGCATCTGAACTGGCACAGCGCCCTGTACTCCCTCTCCTGCGGCGACTTCGCGGACGCCCGCCGCCGGGCGGACACGGCACTCGCGCGGACGGACGTCGGTATGCGCGCCGCGACGAACTGGCGCCTGCTCCTGGTGGGGCAGGCTCCGGCCGGGCGGAGCGACCCGGGCCAGGTGCGGGAGCTGCTCGCCGCGCCGGGCGGGATGGCGGAGGTCTTCCACACCTTCAACCTGGCCCTGGCGCTGGCCGTGGAGGCCGCCACCGACGACCTGCACGTCCTGGCCCGCCGTGCCGCCGCGGACGAACGCCCCGACTACCGCGAGGTCCTGGCCCCCGTGGTCCGGGCGCTGGCGGAGATCACCGCGGGCCGCCCCCGGGCCGCGGTGGACCTGCTGACCGCTCTGGGGGAGGAGACGGAACGGATCGGCGGGGTGCGGGTCGAGCGCGAGATCGTCCAGGACACCCTGGCCCGTGCCCTCGTCGACGCGGGGGAGCCCGCACGCGCGGCCGGTCTGCTGCGCCACCGCACCACCTCCCGCCGCCACCACGTCTACGAGGACCTCCTCCTCGTAGCGCGTACTCCGGCGGACCCGGTACGTGCTCTGGCGGATCCGGCGCGTACTCCGTCGGACCCGGCGCCTGCTCCGGCCGACCCGGTACGTACTCCGGCCGACTCGGCGCCTGCTCCTGCCGACCCGGCACGTGCTCCGGTCGTCGCGGCGCGTACCCCGGCGGACCCCGCGCGTACTCCGGCCGGTCTGGCCGACTCCCGCTGATCCGCGCCACCGGACGGTACGGGGACCGCTCCGGCGGTACGTACGGGTGGCCCCTGGTCAGCGGGCGGGCGCCCCGGGCGCGGGCGGTCGGGTGGGTTCCGCGCACCGGGGGCACAGCCTCTCGTCCGCGACGGGGCGGAACAGCATCGGCTGGGTGTGTTCCGTGCCCTCGCACTCCCGCGCGTCCGCCAGCCGCGCGGACAGGCGGGGGCCGGGCGGCGGGGGCGCGGGCGCCGGGAGGGCCCGGGGCGGGACCTCCCGGAGGAGGTAGCGCAGCAGACCGCCGGGCCGGTGCACGGGCGTCCCGTCCCGGGGCAGCCCGCGCAGGACGTGCGCGTGGACGTCGGCAGGGGTGTGTCCGGCGGCCAGCCAGCGGGCGGCGAGCCGGGCCAACTCGTCCCGCATTCCGGCCGGGACGAAGCGGAGGGCGGGGGAGAGCAGCGGGAGCGCGCCGACGAGGGCGCGGGCGTCCTCGGACGGCGGGTCGGCCCCGGGCCGCTCTCCGGGCCTGGACCGGTCTCCATCCCTGGACTCGTCCCCGTGCGGGGCCCCGGCCCCGGGCCGCTCTCCGGGCCTGGACCCCTCCCCGGACCGGCCTCCGGGCCTGGACCGGGCTCCGTGCGGGGCCCCGTCCCCGTCCCCGTCCCCGGCCCCGTGCGGGGCCCCGGCCCCGTCCCCGTCCCCGGTCTCCGGTGGAAGGTGGGAGGTCTTCTCCCGGGGGTCTTCTTCTGGATGACCGTCGGCGGGCCGGGGCCCCGGCGCACCGACGGCCGGATTTCGGGGGCCCGGTGCGACCTGCGCGGAGGCGTGCCGTACGGGCGTCCCGCCGAGGAGCTTGGAGGCCTGGGCGGCGGTCAACGGCGTGGCGGACACGAGCTGTTGGGTGCTCCAGCAGCCGCCCGTGCCCTGTACCCGCCGCTCGTGGACGAAGCCCTCGGAGATGAGCTGGCGTTTGGCGCGGGTGAAGGCGGTCGCCCCGATACCGGCCCGTTCAGCCGTACGGGAGAGGTTTTCCGTGGCGCCCCCGGGAAGGGAGAGCTGCCAGGTCAGCAGCCGCACGGCGTCGGAGGAGAGCCGGGGATGCCGGATCAGCTCGTGAGAGAACCGGGTGAAGGCGCTTGAGGGCGCGATAAAGTGCCGAGAGATCACGGGTGGACGTCTTTCCACGGGTGGTTGAGGCCCCTGACGGTGATTCGCAGTCACCGGCGGGGGCCGTTTGGCGTGACCGTACCGCCTGTAAACCTGTCCAGCGGGACACACCGGGAGAAGTCCGCCCGTACGAGTGAAGTCGCCTGTTGCCGGGGGGTCCTGGCCCCCGCCAGGCGGGTCGGCGCGCTCGCGCTGTCGCTGCCGACGCGGGGCGCCGACGACCCTGCGTGAAGTCGGTCGGACTTCACGCACCTCTCGCCCCCACCCCACCAGGACACGCTGATCACCCGCCACGACCTCGCCACCTCACGGGGCCGTACGACGCGGCAGGCGCGGTGCCGGAACGGAGCCGGAGTTGGAGCCGGAGCCGGAGAGGCGATGGTGAGGAGAAGCTGCGATCGGCGCTATGTGGAAATATTAAGAATGTGGTTTGTGGTGGGCATGATTGGTTGATTCCCTCCCCTTGCGTCAGGGTCTTCGCTTGCGGTGGAACGGCGCATCCGGCCCAACTGCCGAATACCCGTTCGGTTTTCATCGGTCGTCAGGGGAGTTCCGCGCAGAGGCGTGTCTGAGGCCGAAACGCATTGATCGGGCATGGCGTGTATGGACCTTTCTGGCCAAGTTCTGGGAAATCTAAAATGGTCAGGCTCTTGGTCGACGAAAGGGGGCTTTCGTGAGATCTGGTTTGCGTGGCACCGTCATGGCTGTTACTGCCGTGGCGCTCATCGGGCTGGGTGGCGTCCCGGCATCCGCAGACGGTGCGACGTCGTGCCCGCTCGACGGCTGGATCACCGAAGGCAGTCGGTGCTCCAAGCTGGGCAACGGTGTCCTGTCCGCATACACGAACAACGCGGGAAATTACATCAAGGTCAACTACTACCGTACGGGTGGCGGGTCCCTGACGGCGCGGATCGGTTACGAGCGCCTCGGGGTCAACAACTACTGGGCCAACCAGAACATGAATCTGGCGCCCTTCCACTACGAGCGCTCCACCGCGCTTTCCGCGAGCTGTAGTTCGATCATCGGAAAGCTTTACACCAACGGCGGTGCCACTTACACCACGCCTGCCGTACAACCCTGCTGAATCACCCAAGGCACACTGCCGGGGCCCGTACGACTTCCGGTTCGCCGGAGGCGTACGGGCCCTTCTCCACGAACAGGCACCTCACATGATCGAAGCCGTCTTCCAGGAAGAGCTGGTCTTCCTCGCGTTCGCGATCGCGGCGACGCTGGCCGCCGGGGCATTCGTATACCGTCGCGCCTCGCGGCACCTCGACCGTTCGCGAGCGGTGTTCTACGGACTGTGGGCGTCGTCGGCTGCCGGACCGGTGCTCCTCACCGCCTGGAGCGGCAGCGGGGTCGTCACCCACCTCTGTGCGGTCAACCCGTCCTTGACGCAGTCGTTCGCCACGACCCAAGGGCAGCTCAACATCGTGCTGTTCGTGCCGTTCGGCCTCTTCGCCGTGCTGGCGACACGGCGTCCTCTCCTCAGCGTCGGGCTCGGCGCGGTGCTGTCCGCCATGATCGAGACCGCACAGGCCACCGTCCCGTTCGTCACGCGCCTGTGCGACACCGACGACCTGGTGTCCAACACGGCGGGCGTCCTCATCGGCGCGAGCGCCGGAGCCCTCGCCTGCCGCGCGTCCTTCGGAGGCGAGCCCCTGGGCCGCGCCGCCACCCGCCGTGCCGTCGGTGCGGGTGCCGCGGCGGTCGTGCTCGTCTCCCTGACCTGGGCCACGGTCATCGACCCCGTCCGTGCCGTCGTACCCACCGACTCGCCCGATGCCAGCGCCCAGCAGACGCAGGCGCTCAACACCGCGTTGACGAAGGCTCTCGGCGGCGCCTACGCCGTCGACGCCGCGAAGCTCCATCGGAACATCGAGGGCCCCAGTACCGTCAACACCCCCCTGCCCGGCGGCTTCGCCGAGCTGACCTGGCCGGACCGCGAACGGCTCACGGTGCACTTCACCCCCACCAGCCAGGGAGAGGGGACCCACGCCTACCTGATCCCCGGGGCGAGCGGGCCCGTGCGCACGGCGGAGGAAGCCCAGCGGGTCGCCACCCGGTACGCGCGGGGGTACGCCCCCTGGGCCCTGCGCGACTCCCGCGTACGGGTCTGGCCCGTCGACGCGCGGGCGGAGGACCTCGGCTGGGTCGTGGAATGGCGCCGCTGGCGGGGAAAGCTCCTCATGCCCATGCGGCTGGACATCCTGATCGAGCCGTCCGGCCGGATGACCGACCTCATCGCCCGCCACGTCGACGATCCGGCCCTGCCGGAGACCAAGGTCGGCGAGAGCGAGGCATGGGAGAAGTTCACCGCCCACCACCGGGTGGAGCCCGGCCGGATCGTCCGCGAGCGGCCCGTCTACCTGGTCGAGCGACAGGGGGACGACTGGCGCGTCCACTGGCGGCTGGCCGCCCGCGACGGCGGTCTGCTCCTCTCGGCGACGGTGGACGCCACCACGGGCGAGGTCCGGAACGCCTTCGAGGAACCGGCCGGGGCCCAGCCCCCCACTCCTGAGGGGTGGCAGGGCCCCGGAATCCAGTGACGAGCCCGCCCCTCCTGGCGGGCCCTCCTCAGAGGGTGCGGAGCCAGAGGGCCGGGCCGAGCCGCGCCGGGCCGAGCCGAGCCGGGCCGAGCCGGGCCGGGCCGGGCCGGGCCGGGCCGAGCCGGGCCGGGCCGGGCCGCGCCGGACCGCGCCGCGCCGCGCCGCCGTCCTGACCGGGGGCGTCCGCTGGCGGCGGGCGGGGTTGCCCGGGGCGCTCGGCATCGGCCGAAATCCCCTTGTCGTCCGGCCGTCCGCCTGGTGGGATGCGGGGGCTTCGACGGTGGGAGGGGACGGTTTGGCGGTGTTCGGGTGCGCGGGCTGCGGCGCGGCGCTGACGGTGTCGGTGTCACGGGTGGTCCGGCCGGTCCATCTGGCCGACAGCTACTGGGAGACGCTGCATCCGCCGCTCATGGAAGCGGGGACCTACGCCGTCGACCACGAGCGGTACGGGGCGCCCTGGCGGACCTGGGAGGAGGTCGGGGCGCGCGGCGCGGCGGCGCGGGGCTACTTCGTGGAGTTCTGGGGCGACCTCTCCGACGGGCCTTCGGACACCCTCCTGCTCGCGCCCGGCGACCTGCCCGGCACCGGGCTGATCCCGGAGCGGAACGAGGGCTACTGCCTGGGGATCGACGGCAGCGGCGGCCCGAACCTCCAGTGTCTGGAGTGCGGGCGCCCGGTCGGCTGGCGGATCGACGACTGCGGGCAGTGGCAGGTGGCCCGGCTCCTCCCGGAGGCGGTACGGCTGCCCGGTCCGCCGGAACGCCCCGTCATGGACTGGGCCGGACTGTCGGCCGAGGGCGCGCTGTGGCCGGGCCTCGGCGCGCACGGGGGGATCCCGGCGGGCGTGGCCCTCGCCCACGCGGTGGTGGCCACCGGGGGCGGCCCGATCGTGGCGGCACCCGGCCCGGTCGCCGAGGTCTTCGGCCGCGCGCTCACCGCGCTGCTGCCCTCCGGGGCGGGCGCGATGCGGCTGGACCTGGCGGGGCCGGGGCTCGGCGAACCGGCCGCCGAACTGGTGCTGGTGCCGGTCCACCCGCAGAGCGGCGAGGTGTGGAGGCCGGGCGGCGGCGCGGTGGCGGTGCCCGTCGAGGCCGCGCTCTGGGTCGAGTTGGCCTTCCCGCCCCACCGGACCCGGCTGCCGGTCGTCGGCGGGCTGCCGACGGGTGTGGAGCGGGACGACCCCCTGCCCCCGTACCCGCTGGTGCAGCCGACGGGCAACGCGTACCGCTACACCCTCGCGCGCCTGCCCGCCGGGCGGGAGCCCTGGCTGCGGGCGCTCCACGGGCGCTGGCACTGACCACCGGGGCGCCTGGCGGCCGACGCGGTCGTTCCCGGGGATGAGGCGGTGGGGCCCGGCCCCTCGCTCGTACGGCAACGGCGAAGTCCCCTGCGGCGGGCCGCCCATGAACGCGAGGAACAGGGATACGAGGGGTGGGGCGCGGGTGTCACACCCCGGTGCCCGCAGTGCCTCCCGTGCCTCCCGTGCCCGCAGTGCCTCCAGCGCCCGCAGTGCCTCCGGTGCCTCCCGTGCCCCCAGCGTTCGCGTCGTGGTTCGCAGGTGCCTCCCCCCGTTCGGCCGCCTCGGTCTTCACCTGGGCGAGGCGCCTGTTGTTCAGGACCGGCAGGACCATGAAGGCCGTGACCGCCATGGCGGCGCCACCGGCGTAGAAGGCGGCGGGGATCCCGAAGAACTTCGCCACCAGGCCGCCCGCCACACCGCCTACGGTGAACGCGCCCACGGCGACGGACCGGTAGGCCGAGGTGACGCGGCCCATCATCCCGTTCGGCACGATCTGCTGCCGGAGGGTGACGACCTGGACGTTCTGGACCAGGACCGCGAACCCGTCCAGCGCCATGAAGGCGACGGTGACCGCCGGGCTGATCGCCAGTCCCATGCCGATGGTGGACCCGGCCGACAGCAGGTTCGTCACCAGGATCAGCGTGCCGGTCGGCATCCACTCGCCGATCCTGCCCGCCACCAGGCCACCCGCCACCGCGCCGATGGCACCCGCCGCGAGCAGGACGCCGTACCAGGACGAGGGGACCCCCAGCACGTCCGTGGCGAGCAGCACGAGAACGCCGTAGGTGGCGGCGTTGACGGCGTTGCCCGTCGCCGCGACGACGCTCAGCGACCGCAGCGTCGGCGACGACCAGTACCACCGCGCGCCGACGGCGATGTCCGCGGCGACGCTCTTCACCGTCAGCGGCTCCGAGAGCGGCTCCCGCCGGTGCCGGGTCGCCGTGGGGATCAGCGCCAGCAGACCGACGGCGGCCACGTAGCCGGTGGCGCCGAGGACGAACGGGGCCATGGCCGCCGAGGCGAAGAGGAATCCGCCCACCGGCGGTCCGACGAACTCGTTGCAGACGACGAACGTGGTCTGCAACCGCCCGTTGGCCTTCCCCAACTCGTCCGGGGCGACCAGCGTCGGCAGCCACGCGGACGACGAACTGTCGTAGAGCGTCTCCGCCGTCCCGACGGCGAAGAAGACCACGTACAGCAGCGGCATGGAGACGGCGTCGCCGAGGACGGCCAGCGCGAGCACCACGAATCCGGCGGCACGGATCCAGTTCGCCGCCTGCGCGACCCGCCGCCGGTCCAGCCGGTCCGCGAGGACGCCGGATATGAAGGACAGGACCAGCCACGGGGCCCGCTGCGCCACGGTGATCCCCGCGATCAGCGCGGGGTCGTGGGTCACGGTGGCCGCGAGCAGGGGCGCCGCGGCGAGGCTTATCCCGTCGGAGAGGTTCGACGTGGCGGTGGCCGCCCACAGTTTCCGGAAGGGCCGTCTGCCGGGTGCGGGGTCCATGGTCGGTTCTCCTCGGTCGGGTGCCACGGCCCCGGGCGTCGCGGCTTCGGTACGGGACGCGGCGCTGGAACGTGACACGGCACGGCTCCCAGGACCATGGGGTTCTCTGTGCCCCGTGACCCGAGTGGAAGACCGCGCCCGCCGCCGCATCATCGCCGATCCCGCCCGCCCCTGACCAGCCGCGCACCGTTCCGCCGGGCCGGACCCGGCGGACCGTTCCGCCGGGTGTACGGCCGGGTGTACGGCCCTCCCGGCGAGGGGTCCCCGGCGGACGGGAGGGCCTGGCTCAGGGGGTACGGAGCCAGAGGGCCGCGCCGAGGGCGGCGACCGCCACCGCGATCAGGAAGAGGGCCGCGCGGGCGACGTACTGATGACGCGTACGGCTCCGCGCGGGGTCAGCGCCTCGCGTTCCTCGGGGCTTGCCGTCCAGCACTGTTCGATCGCCGCCTCCCACAGGTATCCGCTGGGCCGGACCAGGCTGAGCAGGTTCCCGTGCACGTCCCGGACCTGCCCGGTCAGGGCCCGCCGCCCGTCCGTGACGACGTCCCCGACGCGGTACCTCACGGGGTGGTCCGGGACGCGTTCAGGAGCACGGTCAGGCGCTTGGCCCCGGCCACCCCGACGACCCCGAGCCCGTACCGGTGCACGTCCCCGCCGGGGGAGCGGGTGACGTCCCGGTAGAGCCCCTTGATGGGGACCCCGGCGGTCTCCATGGCGGTCTTCAGCTCCCGGTAGACCCGGGAAGCCTCCTCCTCGGAGACGGGACGGATGGGAGGCGGCGCGTTTGTGGACGTATACATGAAGAACTCTCTTTCCGGTGGATCTCCTACGGAACTCCTTCACGATGACGTCGACATGCCTACTCTCGCCAGGAGTTGGGTTTCCCTAGGGGATCAGGAAACGTCGCATATGCCAGCTCAGAGTGAGATCGACCCGAGCGAGAGCCTGGAGAGCTTCATCGCCGACATGATCCGCGACGCCCGCAAGCGTCGTGAATGGCGGCAACAGGACCTCGCCACCAAGGTGTTCAGCAGTACTACCCGTATCTCCGAGATCGAGAACGGAGATCCGCCGGACCTCAAGCTCGGCCGCCAGATCGACCAGGTCCTCGAACTCGGCGGGGCGCTGGTGAACCTGCTGGTCATCCGTGACCGTACGGCCTTCCGCGACTACGCGCAGGGCTTCCTGCGGGACCAGGCGAGGGCGCGGACCATACATGAGTTCTCGCTGGTCGTGCCGGGACTGCTCCAGACCCCGGCGTACGCCCGCGCGATCATTCAGCAGTCCGACCCCAGCGGAAGCACTGACATCGTGGGTGCGGTGAGGCGGCGAGCTGAACGACAGGCAGTGCTCGACGGTCCGAACCCCCCGTGGTTCTGGGTGGTTCTCGATGAGAACGCCCTCTCGAAGGTGATCGGTTCCAACGAGGTGATGCGAGGACAGATCGAGTGGTTGCTCGAAGCCATCGCGCGACCGTTCATCAACGTCCAGGTCCTGCAAGCAGATCGCGCGGGCCTTCCGGGATCGGTGAGCCTGCTCACTCTCTCCTCCGGCGAACGCACTGCCTACACCGAGGGGTTCGGCACAGGCTGCTATATGGTCGAGCCATCCGATGTCGACCGATTCCAACAGGTCTACGATCGGCTTCACGCCGACGCCCTCGGGATCGTTGAATCAGAAGAGATTATCCGCGAAGCACTGGGGAAGCACGATGACTGAGCCCAACTGGCACAAGAGTACGTACAGCGGCAATGACGACAACTGTGTCGAGGTCGCGGACAGTACGCCGGGTTCTGTCCGTGTCCGGGACACCAAGGACCACGCCAAGGGTGAGCTGACCGCCGCTCCGGCGGCCTGGACGGCTTTCACGGCGTTCGCGGCGGCTCAGGCGCACTGATCGACCCCGCCGCCCGCCGGGCACGGAGCTTCTCCAGCTATCGGGAAGGAACCACGATGACTGAGACCGCACTGAACTGGCGTAAGAGCACGCACAGCGGACCCGACAACGACGCGTGCATCGAGGTCGCCGACAACTGCGCACGTGTCCACGTGCGCGACACCAAGGACCGCACCGCAGGCGAGCTGACCGCCACCCCGGCGGCCTGGTCCGCGTTCACCGTGTTCGCGGCGGCCTCGCGGCTGCTCTGATCAGGGCGTCCCCGCCCTGATCCGCGTCGAGTCGCTGACGATCACCCCAGGTAGGGAGTCGGCCGGTCTTCCAGGAAGTGCGCCAACCTCAGCCGTTGGGTGTGGTGCATGGGCAGATCGGCCAGGTCGTCGGGGTCCACGAACCGGACTTCCGTGCTCTCGTCGGAGACGGCCGGCGACCCGCCGACGACGCGCGCCCGGAAGCACACGTTGAACTGGCGCCGCACCTCTCCGTCGCTGTACGCGATGATGTGGCGCGGGTCCGTGTAGGTGCCGACGAGACCGGTGATCTCCACCTCAAGCCCGGTCTCCTCGCGGACCTCCCGGACGGCCGCCCCCGGCAGCGACTCGCCCATGTCCATCCCGCCGCCCGGCAGCGCCCACAGGCCGTTGTCCCGGCGGTGCTGGAGGAGGATGCGGCCCCGGGCGTCGGTCACGACGGCGGAGGCCGCCACCACCATGCTGTGGGGCTCCGGGGCGTCCGGGTCGTCGTAGTGCTCGGTCCGTGCCATGGGCTCAGCCTTCCACGGAGAGGGCGGTCTCCCACACGGTCGCGAAACTGTCCGCGTAGGTGTCGAACACCCCACCCGCGCCGCCCCGCCGGAGGTGCCGGGCGGGCGCTCCGTACGCGTTCACGCCCCACATATGGGCGTCGACCGGCATCTGAACCGTCAGCGCGGTAAAGGGTGTTGTGGAGAAGCGGCCCGCGCGTCCGCAGTCCGATTCCCTTCCCCCGTACGGGCCCGGCGGCCGACAATGGGCGTCCAGGGAATCTCGGGGGGACCCATGCTGGAGCAAGTCCGTGTCGTCGTACCGCCCACCCTGCGCGAGGCCGCCCGGGACTGCGGGATGGGGGCGCGTCGCGGGACCGTGCGCACCGAGCCCGGACGGCTGGTCTGGAGCTTCCTGGTGCCGCTGGTCCTGTTCGGCCTGGCCATCCTCTGGTACGTCTTCCGGAACGCGATCGGGGCCTGGTACAACTCCCTGCCGTTGACCGTCCTGGGCGTGGCACCGCTCGTGTTCGCGGGATGGATCGTCGTACGGTCCCGGTCCCAGCCGCAGGTGTGGGTCGGCCACTACGAGCAGGGGATCGTCCGGTGGGTCACCGGGAGGGTCCCCGAGGTGTACCCCTGGGAGGAGATCGTCAGCGTCGGCCGGTCGAGGACCACGGTGGGCAACGGGCTGACGAGCGCCTCGCAGAACACGCTCACCGTGTACGTGGCGGGCGGCGGATCGATGGTGCTGACCGACGCCTACGAAGGGCTCGCGGACTTCGCCGAGGCCGTCGACGCCGACTTCCACCGGTTCCGGCTCCCGCTGGACACGGCCCGTCTGGAGGCGGGGGAGCGGCTCGACTTCCTCCTCGTCCGCATCGACCTCGCGGGGATCGAGCACCTGGACGAGCGCCTGGAATGGGGTGCGGTGGAGGGGGTCGAGCTGGCGCGGGGAAAGCTGGTCGTCCGCCGAGTCGGCGTCGCCGAGCCGTGGATGGCGCTCCCGGCGGAAGGGGTGCTCAACCTGCGGATCTTCCTGACGCTCGCCGAGGGGCTGCGCCGACAACACCGCCCGGGGTAGCCCGCCGGGACCTTGCCGGACTGCCGGGGGCCCTTGCCAGAGACCGCCGGGGTTTCTTCGCCGGACCGCCGGGCCCTTGCCGGACCGCCGGGGCTCTCCGGCGGACCACCGGGCCCTTGCCGGACTGCCGGGGCCCTTGCCGGTCCGCCGGAGCCCTCCGCCGGGCCGAAGACCGCCATGTCGGGCCCCCGCAGAAGGCCCCCGGCCGCGCCTCGCCGCATCGGGTCCCGCAGGGCCGAGCACTGTAGGCAACCATCGCTTTTCGGGCACTCTTTGGCCGTACTTTGCCTTCGGTGGGCCGGATTCCGCCCCTACGTTGGCTCCCGGGACGGCCTCGGAGCCGTACCGCACATCCATCGAACGGGGAGATTCTCGATGACCACACTGCGCAGGGCCATGGCCACGCTCGCTCTCGCCGCCCTGGTCTCCATGGGCTCGGCGGGCGTCAGCCACGCCTGTGATTCCGTACCGAACCCGACCGCCGGCGAGTTCTACTGCCAGCAGGCCTGACCGGCACCGGGGGCGGCGGGTTCCTCGGCCGGTCCGGCGGTCGCGTGATCGACCGCTTCCGTCAGGACCCCTGAGCCGCCCCCGGCCCCTCGCCCGGCACGGTCCACGCCGTCAGCTTCTCCGGATTGCGGACCGCCCAGATCCTGGTCACCCGGTCGCCGTCGAGATCGAACGCGGCGACCGTGACGACCGTGTCCCCGTGCCGGGCGACCAGCCCCGGGCGCCCGTTCACCCTGTGCTCCGACAGGACCAGACCCGGGGCCTTCCCCGCGACGAAGACGAAGTACTCCGCGATGCGGCGCGCCCCCGCCACCGGGCGGAGCGCCGTCCCGACCAGGCCGCCGCCGTCCGCCGTCATCACCGCGTCCGGGTCGAGCAGGCCGACGACCGCGCCGATGTCCTTCGCCTCCCACGCCTCCTTGAACCGCCGTACGAGAAGCGCCTGTTCGGCCTCCGGGAGCGCGGCCGTCGTCCGCGCCCGGTCCGCGCGGACCCGCCGCCTGGCCGACGCGGCGAGCTGACGGCAGGCCGCCGGAGTACGGCCCACGATCCCGGCGATCTCCGGGAACGGATAGCGGAACACGTCGTGCAGGACGAACGCGACCCGCTCCGCCGGAGTCATCGACTCCAGCACCACCAGGAACGCCATCCCCACCGACTCGTCCAGGGCCACCCGGTCCGCCGGATCGGCCCCACCGCCCCCGCCCCACTCCGTACCGTCCGGCAGCGGCTCCGGTATCCACGCGCCCACGTACCGCTCCCGCCGTACCCGCGCCGAACCGAGCACGTCCAGACAGATCCGCCCCGCCACCGTCGTCAGCCACGCCCCGGGCACCTCGACTGCCGCCCGCCGCGCCGGAGTCAGCGCGTACCAGCGGGCGTACGCCTCCTGTACGGCGTCCTCTGCCTCGGTCAGCGAACCGAGCAGCCGGTAGGCGATGCCGGTCAGCCGGGGCCGCTCCCCGGCGATCGCGCCGGAGTCCTGGATGCTCATGGGTGACGTCCGCTCCCCGCTCGTCCGGCGCGAGGCGTGCGGCGCACCTCGCCTCACACTTCGCGGGCCTGTTTCGTCGAACAGCCGAGACAGTACCGAGCGACCGCCGCACGGCGGGACGAGGGGGCGGAACGATGTCCGTACTGAGGAAGAACGGGACGACGGGGACCACGGGCGGGACGACGGCGGGGGCGGGGGACGGGAGCGCGAGCCGTACGGGCGGGAGCGAGAAGTGCGCGGGCGGGGGTGCGGACGGCGCGGGCGGGTGGCCCGCCTTCGTCCGGGGCGCGGTGGTGGTCCAGACCGTCGCCCTCCTCTTCCAGGCGGTGACGGCGGGCCTGCTGCTGTCCACCTCGTACGGGGAGACCCTCCACGGGGTGGGCGCCCGGGTGATGTACGGCGCGTCGATGCTGTACCTGCTGGCGGCGGTCCTGGCCTGGCGGCCGGGCGGCGGCTCCCCCCGCCGGACCGTCCACGCGACCGGCTTCCTCCTGCTCGCCTCCCTCCAGGTGGTCCTGGGCATCGCCCACGTCCCCTCGGTCCATGTCCCCCTGGGGGTCGTGATGTTCACGTTGAGCGTGCTCGATCTGGTGGGGACGCGGGGCGGTCGCGTACGGCGGTGAGGGCGCCCGGTTCGGGGGAGCGGCTCGGGGGTCCGGTCCGGGGAGCGGTCTGGGGGTGTGGCCCGGGGCCCGGTCCGGGGGAGCGGTCCGGGGGAACGGTTCGGGGGGTGGCCCGGATGAGTGGCCCGGGTGATCGGCGGGTCGAGCGGACACCGCCTCCCGTACGGGTGACGGACACCGCCTCCCGTACGGGCCCCGGTCGCGCCCCTGGGCGGCCACCGTCCACGGCCGTCCCCGGCTACGGCCGTCCCCCGCTACGGCCGTCCCCCGCTACGGGCGTACGGCCCCGCCCGCCCCCGGCGCCGCCCGGTCCCGACGCGTACGCCAGCGGAGGGGCGATCGCCTGGGCGTCCGCGCCCTCCCCGACCCACAGGCCGATGAACAGCGCGGCGGTCGCCTCCAGGAGGCCCGCGCGGTCCAGACCGCCGCCGGACACCGGGGCGCAGCCCGCGTCCCGGACCAGTCCGTGGACGAGGGCGAGGGCCGCCGGGTCGTCCCCGCAGACCGGCACGGCCAGCGGCCTTCCGCCGAAGACCGGGGGCCGCATCCGCCACACGTCCTCGTGGCACAGGTTGAACGCCTTGACCACCCGGGCCCCCGGCGCGGCCTCCGCCAGCCGCCGCGCGGCCGACGGCCCGCCCTCGGTCAGCAGCCGGAAGCCGGGCCCGACCGGGTTGGAGCAGTCGATCAGCACCCGGCCGTCCAGCGCCCCGCGCAGCTCCCGCACCACCCCGGCCCCGGCCCCGTACGGCAGCGCCGCGAGGACCACCTCGCCGGACCCGGCCGCCGCCCGGAGCCCGGCGGGCCGCGCGCCCCCGCCGAGGCGCGCCGCGAGCCGTTCCGCCGCGCGCGGGTCGCGCCCCCCGACCGTCACCTCGTGCCCGGCCCGCACCCAGTGCGCGGCGAGCGCGTCCGCCATGCTCCCCGTGCCCAGTACGCCGATCCTCATGGTGTGTCCCCTCCGCCGTGAAATCCCTTACGGGGCAGCCGGGTTCGGCTGTCCGTACCGACGCTAGGGAGCGGCTCGGGCACCATTCGGTACGTGACCCCAGACCCCCGCCTCGCCGACTGCCGGGCCCGCCTCGCCTTCGACCTGTTCGCGAACACCTGGAACGCCGTGGTGCTGTGGGCCCTGCGCGACGGCCCCCTGCGCCCGGTCGAGCTGCGGGAGCGGATCGGCGGCATCAGCTCCAAGGTCCTCACCGAGACCCTGCGGCGGCTCGGGTCCGACGGCCTGGTCGAGCGGCACCCCCGCCCCGGCTCACCACCCCGCGTCGAATACGAACTCACCGCCCTGGGAAGGACGTTGCTGGGCCCGGTCGAGTTCGTGGGCGCCTGGGGCTTCGAGCACGGCGAGGAGGTGATGGCGGCCCGGGAGCGCGCGTGCGAGACCGCCACCCCCGGGACCGGAGGCGGGGGCGGGGGCTGACGCCGGGGCCGTACGTCTGGCGACGGCGCGCGCCCCGGGACGGTCCGGGGGGTCAGACCTCCGGCCGCCGGGACCGGTCCGGGGGCGGCGCCGGACCCGGGGTGCCGCCCACCGGACCGGGGTCAGGCCGCGAGCGGCGGCGCGTGGTCCCCCATGTCCACCGTCCCGTCGGCGGCCTCCGTGACCACCGGGTCGTGGGTCGCCACGACGGTCACACAGCCGTGTTCGTGCGCCGTGCGGGCGATCAGGGCCGTCAGGTCCTCCGCGCGGGCCCGGTCGACGGCCGCCGTCGGCTCGTCCACCAGGAGCAGCTCGGGCTCCAGGAGGAGGGCGCGGGCCAGGGCGACCCGCTGGCGTTCGCCGCCGGAGAGCTGGTCCGGGCGGTGGGACCCGCGATGTCCCAGCCCGACCTCGTCGAGCAGCGCGCGGGCCCTCGGGCGCAGGGCCCGCGGGCTGCGCCCGGTCAGCGAGACGGCGGCGAGGAGCTGCTCCTCTGCGGTCAGCCCGGTGAGCAGGTTGCCGCTCTGGAAGACGTAGCCGATGCGCTCCCGGCGGGCGCGGGCCCGCTCCCGGTCGGTGAGCGCGGCGAGATCGGTCCCGTTGAGCAGGACCCGGCCCGCGTCCGGCCGCAGCAGTGCCCCGGCGACCGCGAGCAGCGTCGACTTGCCCGAGCCCGAGGGGCCGACGAGCGCGGTGAGCGCGCCCGGCGGGAAGCGCGCGTCGAGACCGCGCAGGGCGGTCGTACGGGACTCGCCCCGGCCCAGGGTGACGGTGACGTCGTGGAGATGGAGGCTCATCGTCCGGCTCCCAG
The DNA here is from genome assembly GCF_042754005.1 of Streptomyces sp. NPDC059247. Taxonomy (NCBI): domain Bacteria; kingdom Bacillati; phylum Actinomycetota; class Actinomycetes; order Kitasatosporales; family Streptomycetaceae; genus Streptomyces; species Streptomyces sp. NPDC059247. Next base: position 226,184 of record NZ_JBHYZW010000010.1, on the reverse strand, counting down.
CAGGGTCATCGGGTCGACGGTGGCGACCCGTCGCAGGGTGAGGGCGGAACCGGCGAGGCCGACCAGGGCCACCGCGAGCATGGTGGCGGCGAGCGTCCCGGCGGGCAGGCTGAACGGCACCTGCTCGCCGACGAGCAGGCCGACGCCCGCCGCGAGGGCGGCACCGACCGCGGTGCCGGTGGCGACGACCACCGCCGCCTGCGCGAGGGTGTGCCCCAGGAGCCTGCGCCGGGAGGCGCCCATCGCGCGCAACAGGGCGAGTTCCGGGGTGCGCTGGACGGTCCACACGGCGAAGAAGGCGCCGACGACGAGCGGTGCGATCAGGAACAGGAACGTCTGGATCGACGTCATCGTCAGACGCTCGCCGTCATAGCCGGGGGCTGCCGCGAAAGCGGTCTCCAGGGGGACGGTCGTGGTGTCGTGGCGCCGGTCGGCGGCGGCGAGGGCGTCGCCGCCGGTCCCGTCGGGGAGCCGCAGCGCCACGGCGCTGTACTGGGCCGGGAGCCCGGCGGGGGCGGCCGAGGCCGCTCCGGGCGCGGTGAAGCGGACGCGCCGCCAGGTGTCGGCCGTCATGTACGCGACGGGCACGTGCCCGTACGAGGAACGGCCGGTGGCGCCGACGACGTCGAGGCGGATGCCGAGGCGGTCCACGACGAGGGCGTCACCGATCCGGACGCCCTCGTCGAGGAGCTGGCGGGAGACGACGACGCCCTGCGGGCGGGCGGGGTCGAGCGGTCGGCCGTCGTCGGCGCCGGGGTCGGTGAAGGCGCCGGGCACGACCCCGAACGCGGCGAGGTCGACCTCGGTGCCCCGGCCGGTGGTGCCGCGCGTGATGGTCACGCCCAGCGGGGTCGCCTCGGTGCCGTCCTCCCGGCCCCAGTCCTCGGCGGTACGGGCGTCCACCAGGCCCCGGGCGAACTGGTCGGAGTCCGAGCCCGGGGCGAAGGCGACATGGGTGGCGGGCAGGCGGCGCAGGGCGGAGACGGTGTCGTCACCGAGGCCGGTGGTGAAGCCGGAGACGATGCCGACGAGCGCGGCGACCAGGACGACGACGCTGCCCATCAGCAGGAAGCGGCCCCGGGCCGCTCTCAGTTCCAGCAGGGCGAGGAACACGGTGTTCCCTCCTCCGGTGATCTCTGGGATGCCTCCGCCCCAGGATGGGGACGGAGCGTCCCTAAGATAGAAGATGGGGACGCGGCGTCTCCAAGAGGGGTCCCCGGAGAGCGCGCCTAGACTTGGCCCGTGCCCAAGATCCACGCCGCCACGGTCGCCGACCACCGCTCCCAGCAGCGCGCCGCACTGCTCGGGGCGGCCCGCGAGATCCTGGAGGAGGGCGACGCCTCCCGGGTGACCTTCGCGGAGGTGGCCCGCCGCACCGGGCTCGCCCGCAACAGCGTCTACAAGTACTTCCCCGACCGGCAGCACCTGCTGACCGCCGTCGTCCACGAGGCGGCCCCCCGCTGGACCGAGCGCATCCACGAGGCGCTCGCCGCCGCCGGGGACACCCCCGGGGACCGGGTCGCCGCCTACGTCACCGCCCAGCTCCTCATGGTCCGCGAGGGCGAACACCGCATCGCCCGCGCCGTCGCCGACGAGCAGGACGCCGCCGCCCTCCGCGCGGGCGCCGACACCGCCCACCGGGCCCTCCTCGACCCTCTGGTCGCCGCCCTCCGCGACCTCGGCGACGACGATCCGCTCCTGACCGCCCGCTTCCTCCAGGGCTTCGTCAACGCCGCTACCACCGCCCTGGAGAACGGCGCCGACTGGGCCGCCGTCACCGACCGGGCCGTCCGCCTGTCCGTCGCGGCCCTCGGTGGAATCGGTGGAATCGGTGGAACCGGTGGCCCCGGGGCGGGCGGGGCCGTGCCTCCGGCGGGCGGGCGCGCGGGGGAGTAGGGGGCGGGCGCGCGGGGGAGCAGGGGCGGTGTCCCCTCGCCCGTTCGGGGTCCGTCGCCGTGCGGCCCTTCCCGGCGCCTGCTGAGCTGGACGCGATCCCCGAACCCCGTACTCCCGCGTCCCCCCACCCCCAGGAGCAGGGCATGGCCGTCATCGTCACGATCGAGATCCCCGGCGGCACCCGGGAGCAGTACGAGGAGACCACCCGGCGCCTCGGAGAGACCGACTGGTTCCCGCCCGCCGGGCTCCTCGCGCACGCCGCCGGGCCCGACGGCGACGGCGGATGGCGGGTCGTCGACTTCTGGGATTCCGAGGACGACTTCCTCGCCTTCATGGAGAAGGGCAGGCCCGTCTTCGAACGCGAGGGCGTCCGTACGGTCCTGCCGACCGTCCAGGAGGCGACCCACGTCATGGTGCCGCCCGGCCCGCGCTGAGACCCCTTCGCGGGGCGGCCCGTGCTGAGACCCCTTTGCGGGGCGGCCCGTGCTGAAAACCCTTCGCGGGACGGCCCGTGCTGAAAACCCTTTGCCGCCCGGCCCGCGCTGAGACCCCTTCGTGGGGCGGCCCGCGCTGAAAACCCTTTGCGGGGTCGGGCCGTGAGCGGCACGCTCTCGACCATGACCAGCACCGCTTCCCCCGCCCGCCCCGTCGCGGACCTGTTCGCCGCCGACGGGCGCCTCAAGGCGGTCCCGCGCCGTCCGGCCCGCCGTGAGGCGCTCCTCGCGCACCTCGCCGAGACCCTCTTCGAGACCGGCCGCGACTACCGCGAGCCCGAGGTCAACGAAGCCCTCGTCGGCGTGCACGCGGACTACCCGGCCCTGCGCCGGTACCTCGTCGAGGGCGGTTTCCTCGCCCGTACGAAGGACGGCTCGGCCTACCGTCGGCAGCAGCGCCCCGACTCCTCCCCGGACACGGTCCCCGCCGTCGCGTGACCGGTCCGGTGCCCGGAGGCCGACGGCGGGCCCGCCCGCCGGACACGGCCCTCGCGCCGCGATCCGCGCGGGCGCGTGCGGGCGCGTGCTTCGTCAGAAGCCGAAGGCGTTCTCGAAGAAGTCGCTGATGGCGGTGGCTGCCGTGTCGAACCACTCGTCGATCTCGTCGTCGGTCTGGTCGAACCAGTTCTCGACGTTGTCGATGATCTTGCCCCAGTGGTCGTCGAGGTGGGTGTTCTCCGTCGCGCGGCCGTCGTGGGCGTGGTCCTGGGTCGTGCGGTCCAGCCCTTCCAGTTCGGTCTCCAACTGGCCCCTGGACTTGTCGAGGAGCTGCTGCAGGGAAGCGACGGACTGATCGTCCTTGTCCTTGAGCTGCTGGAGGATCTGCTCCTTCGTCGCGGTTCCCACGAGATACCAGTGGATAGAGTATTTCGTGCTGTTGCAGTTTTCTGTCGTGTCGTCCCCGTTGCCGCCCTTGTCGCCCTCGAAGACCTGGAGGACGGGCTGGGGCAGGTCGGAGTAGTCGTCGTCGGTTCCGGCCCGCGCCCGTTCCCATGCTTCTCTGGCCAGCGGGGGCAGGTCGTCCGGGGACGGGAGGGGCCGACCGGCCAGCCGGGCCCGCAGGCGCTCGACGGTGTGGTTGTCGAGGGCTTCGACGGTCTCGCCGATCTGCTGCCGTGTCAGACGCTCTTCGGTGTCACTCATGGAAGTCGCTCCGTCCCGCTCTTCGGGTGGTGGCACGGGGCATGGCGCCCCGTGCCGGGAAGGGGCCGGTCACGGCGTCAGCCGAACAGCCGCTTCATGTGGTCGTCGTACTCCTTGAGCACGCCCCGCAGCCATGCCTCGGCTTCGTCGGGCGTCATCGTGGTCCACGACTTCTGCGCGGAGACCTTGTCCAACGCGTCCCCCATCGCCGCCGTCTCCGCGCTCCGGGCGCGCAGACCTTCCTGCTGGACCTCCGAGGAGTACTTCGTCAGCTCGTCGGCCAGTTCCTCGCGGGACTGGTCGAGCCGGGCGTCGACGGCCGCGAGCGACGCCTCGTCCTTGGCCTTCAGCAACTCCTTGAACCGGGCCTCGGTGATCTGCCCGTCCCGGTACTGCTGGATGCTGTCCCGGGTCTTGCCGATGTTGACCGCGAAGATGGCGTCGAACTGCCGACCGTCCTCGTGGAAGATGTCCAGGACGGGCGTCGGCAGATCCTGGTAGGTCTCCTCGGCGCCGCTCCCGTTCCCGCCGGGGGCGGAAGCACCGTCCAGGGCCCGCTTGTCGACCGCTTCGAGGGCGTGGAGAAGATCCGCCCGGGTGAGCTGCTTCTCAGCCGCTGCTGTCATGGTGGATTCCCGCCCGTCCGCTAGAACTTGAACCAGGTCATGAAGAAGTCGGCGATGCTCTTGAAGGCGCCCTTGAACCAGTCCACGACCTCGTCGACGATCTTCTTGAACCAGCTGCTGACCTCGTCCGAGATGCTCTGCCACCAGTCGGTGAAGCCGCCGTTCGACTTCTGGCGGCCGTTGAGCCCCTTCTGCTGCACGTCCGAGGGGCACTTCGCCAGCTCGTCGGCCAGGTTCTCCCTCGACTTGGCCAGCTGGTCCTTCAGATCCTTGACCGACTTGTCGTCCTTGGTCTCCAGCTGGGCTTCGAGTTCCTCCTTGGTCAGGCTTCCGTCGCGGTACTGCCCGACCTTGTCCTTGGTGGTGTCCTCGTTCTCCGACCCGATCCCGTCGTTGCCCTCCTTGTCCCCCTTGAAGATGGCGAGCACCGGCTCCGGGAGGTCTTCGTAGGTCTCGTCGTCCGAGGCCGTGTCCAGTGCCTCCTGCGCCGCGCGCGGGAGCGGGACCAACTGGGCCTGGCGTCCCTCGCGGTGCGCGTTGACGCTCTCGATGGCGCGGAGGTCGATGGCTTCGAGCGCTTCGAGGATCTCCGCCTTGGAGAGCTGCGGGACTGCGGTGGTGGTCATGGTCTTCTCCGTCTCCGTACGCGCCGTTCCAGGCGCTGATGGGGTGACGGGACACCACGGCCGGCCAGTCATATGCCGCAGATCCCGTCACACGGAGGGTCTAGCGGGGCGGACCGGCACCGGACCAGCTCATGACGGATATCGCCACCCGTATGGCGGTATCGGATCACCGGGGAAACGATGCGCCGCACCCTCCCCTCTTGACCCTCCCGTCACGTCCCCGGCGGTAGGCGGGACCGCTCGGGGGACTCGTACGGGACGCTCGTACAAGGGCACTCGTACGGGGGTGTTCGTGCGGGGGGTATTCGTACGGAGCCGGGCGCCCGGAGCCGGGCGCCCGGGGGTCCGGTCAGGCGTACAGGTCGGTCACGACCTCGGGTGAGGTCACGGGGCCGGCGGCCATCCACGGGGAGTGGAACGGGTGCTTCCAGGTGCCGCTTCCCCGGTACAGGGACGAGGAGGGGTAGGCGCCCGCCGTCGTGGCGAACAGGTCCGGGCGTCCGTCGCGGTCGGCGTCCCCGAGGCCCACCAGGTGGCCGAAAGTGCCCCAGCCGCCGCCGATCCGGGTGCGCGGCGCGAACGTGCCGTCGCCCTTGCCGAGGTGGAGCCAGAGGACGCCCGCCCGGTCGCGGCCCACCAGGTCACCGGCGGGGCCGCCCGCGAGGTTCCCGACGGCGGTCATCTCGTTGTAGGTCCCCCAGCCGCCCGCGATCCGCTTGCGGGCCGAGAAGGGCGCGTTCGCGTTGCCGGTGCCGGGGTGGAGCCACAGGACTCCGGACCGGTCCGTGGCGAGCAGGTCGGGCCTGCCGTCGCCGGTGACGTCCGAACCACCGGTCAGCTTGTCGTACCCGCCCCAGCCGCCGCCGATCCTGGCCGGGGGTGCGAACGGCTTCCGGCCGTCGCCCGTGCCCCGGTACAGCCACAGGACGCCCGAGCGGTCCCGGGCCACCAGATCGCCCGTCGCCGTACCGCCGACGTTCCCGGTCGCCTCGATCCGGTCGTAGACCTGCCAGCCGGAGCCGACGAGCCGCTTCGGGTTCACGTCCAGCTGCCGGTCCTCGGGCCACATCGCGAAGGTGTCCCTGAGCCACAGGCGGCCCTTGGTGTCACGGGCCAGCACGTCCGGCGAGCCGTCGCCGTCGTAGTCGTGCGCGCCGGGCTTCCGGGTGACCGTGAACGATCCCGAGGCCCGCAGGTCGGGTCCGATGCCGTTCAGCGGCTTCGCGGTGATCTCCCAGGTGTACGGGCCCGGCGACGCGCCGGTCCACTGGTCGCCGACGCCCTCCCACCGCAGCTCACCCCGCCACGCCCAGGTCATGGTCTGCGGGTCGTACTCGACGCCGCTCCAGGGGAGCGGGTTCTCGGTGATGTACTCGCCGGTGCGCGTGTTGCGGAGCTTCGCCGTCATGGTGACGTTGGTGCGGCTGAGCCGCCAGTTCAGGGTGAACCGGCCGCCGGAGCGGTCGAGGTCCAGGGTGGCGGGGATGTTGTGTCCCAGCAGGGCGACCTTGGTCGGCGCACCCGTGGCGGCGACCCGGGTGGCGACCGGGGCGCCGTCCGCGCCGGGCGCGATCCGGTACACGCCCTCGCCGCCCGCGACCGTGCCGCCGAGGATCCCGATCGCGTCCCCGGGGGCGTCGATGCCGGAGACGGCGTGGTCGAGGAGCTTCCGGGTGGCCGTGCCGTACAGGTGGCGGGCCGTGACCGCGTGGGAGGCGTTGGCGGAGGTGTCGAGCAGCCCGCCCTTCCTGGCGTACGTCACCCACTTCCCGACCAGACCGAGCGTGACGTCGCCCGTGCCGGGGAGGGTGATCTGCTGGACCTTCCCGGTGGCCCGTTCCAGGACGTGGACGACCGTGTCGCGCGCGGTGTGCCGGGCCCAGGCGACATGGGTCTCCGAGAGGACGGCCGAGGCGTGCCCGTACGCGGGCGAGGTGATGTCCCGGTGCGCGGTGACGGCGGCCGTCGTCAGGTTCATGACCGCCCAGTGGGTCCGGGAGCCGTCCGTGCCCGTCCGGTACGAGAGCAGGACGTCGTCGCCCGCCGCACCGATCGCGAACAGGCCCGTGGCGTCCGCCGGGAGACCGGTCACGGTCCGCCGGACCGGGGGCGCGCCCGCCGCGCCGGGGGAGTACACGTACAGGCCCGAGCGGGAGGCGCCGGCGTCCTTGACGGAGACGAAGAGGTGGGTGCGTACGGCCCCGGCGAACTGTCCGTTCGGACCCGCGCTCGCGGTGGACACCTGGTAGACGTTCTGCCCGGTCGTCATGTCCTTGAGCGCGATGAGACCGCGCACCTCGTCCACGACCAGGTCGGAGTCCCGCGAGCCGAACACGAAGTGGCCCCGGGGGAAGGTCGTCACGCTGCCGTCGGCGAAGCGCGTCCAGCGGGCGATGTCCGGGTCCTTCTGGTCCCAGGTCAGCACCCCCGTCCGGCCGAGGCTCACGAGGTGGTCGCCGGGGGCGAAGCCGCCCGCCTGGGCCGCCGCCGTCGCCGTGGTCGTCGCCGTGGTCGTCGCCGTGGTCGTGGCCGTGGTCGTCCCGGGGCCGGTGGCCGCCGTCGCCGTCCCGCCCGGCAGGCCCGCCGTCACCGCGAGCGCGACCAGGGTCGCCGTACCGAGCCGTCGATGTCTGTTTCCGTGGGACAACGCGCTGTTCCTCCAGCCGATTCATGAGGCATGGCGCCGACACGCCACGACCGCATGACTCACGGGGAGGGGGAAAGGTTGTACGGCGGGCGGGGCCTTCTCCTGGTCGGCGGACAGGGCTTTCTTCCGGTCGGTGGGCGGGGCCTTCTCCCGGTCGGTGGGCGGAGTCTTCTCCCGGTCCTCCGGGTGGAGTCTCCTCCCGGAGGAACCGGTTCCCCGCGCCGACCGGGTCCTTTCCGTCTCCGGTCCCGTCCCCGCCGGGCCGTACGCGTGGCTCACTGGACCAATCCGCGCGCCCCGCGCCAACGCGCGAGGCAGGGCCCGCCGTCGGTGGATGCACCACACACCCATGACCCGAATTGGTCTAGTCCAAGGTTTGTTCAAGTGCCGCCCAAGTCGTTGACGCGACCCGGCGGCCGGGGTTTCCGTATCCCAACAGCCGTGCGCGACAACGGCGTTGCCGCACCCCCACGCACCCCCCCCACAGCCATTGGATGGCCATGATGAGACGCATGAGGCCGCTCCGCTCCGCCCTCACCGCCGCCGCGACCGCCGTCGCCGCCCTGGGCCTGGCCGCGACCACCACCGCCCCCGCCCAGGCGGCCACCCCGCTGCCCGCCCACGTCTTCGCCCCCTACTTCGAGGCCTGGACCGGGGAGAGCCCCGCCGCCCTCAGCGCCCAGTCGGGCGCCAAGCACCTGACCATGGCGTTCCTCCAGACCGCCGCCAAGGGCTCGTGCACCGCGTACTGGAACGGCGACACCGGCACCCCCGTCGCCCCGTCCTCCTTCGGCGCCGACATCAAGACCATCCAGTCGCGCGGCGGGGACGTCATCCCCTCCTTCGGCGGGTACACGGCCGACACCACCGGCACCGAGATCGCCGACAGCTGCACCGACGTCAACCAGATCGCGGCCGTCTACCAGAAGGTCATCACGACCTACGACATCACCCGGCTCGACATGGACATCGAGGTCGACTCCCTCGACAACACCGCCGGGATCGACCGCCGCAACAAGGCCATCAAGGTCCTCCAGGACTGGGCCGCCGCCAACGGGCGCAAGATCGAGATCTCGTACACCCTGCCGACGACCACCCGGGGCCTCGCCGCCAACGGAGTCGCCCTGCTCAAGAACGCCGTGACCAACGGCGCCAAGGTCGACGTCGTCAACATGATGACCTTCGACTACTACGACAACGCGGCCCACGACATGGCCGCCGACACCAAGACCGCGGGCCAGGGCCTCTACGACCAGCTCGCCAAGCTCTACCCCGCCAAGACCCCCGCCCAGCTCTGGGGCATGGTCGGCATCACCGAGATGATCGGCGTCGACGACTTCGGCCCCGCCGAGACCTTCACCCTCGCCAACGCGCGCACGGTCTACGACTGGGCCGTCTCCAAGGGCATCAACACCCTGTCGTTCTGGGCGCTCCAGCGCGACAACGGAAGCTGCCCGGGTGGCGCCGCCGCCGACAACTGCTCCGGCATCCAGCAGAACACCTGGGACTTCTCGCACATCTTCGCGCCGTTCACCAGCGGCACCACCGCCCCCACCGACGACTTCTCGGTGACCGCGAACCCGGCCGCCGCGACCGTCACGGCGGGCGGCTCCACCACGGCCACCATCGGTACGGCCGTCACCGCCGGTACCGCCCAGACGGTGAACCTCTCCGTCAGCGGTCTGCCCGCCGGGGTCACCGCCGCCCTGAGCCCCGCCTCGGTGACGGCGGGCGGCTCCTCGACCCTCACCGTGAACACCGCCGCGACCACGGTCTCCGGCACCTACCAGATCGTCGTCAACGGGGCGAGCGCCTCGGCCGGTCACGCGGCGGTCCTCACCCTGACCGTCAACGGCGGCGCCACCCAGTGCACCGCCGGACCGTGGATCACCTCCTCGGTCTACACCGGCGGCCAGACCGTCTCGCACAAGGGCCACACCTGGAAGGCCAAGTGGTGGACGACGGGCGAGGAGCCCGGCACCACCGGCCAGTGGGGCGTCTGGCAGGACCTCGGCGCCTGCTGACCGCCGCCCGGCGGGGCCTGGACGTCTGCTGACCGCCACCTGGCGGGACCCCGACGCCTGGTGACCGCCGTCTGGCAGGACCCCGGCGTCTGCTGACCCGGCCCCCTGCCCCCACCTGAGGGACCCGCCCCCGAGAACTCCCGGGGGCGGGTCCGTCCGTAGGGAGACCCCTACGGGGAGGGTCGGTAGCCGGGACCCCTACGGGTACGGGCCGACCGCCCGGCCCGTGGCTGTACGGGCGGCTAGCGCGTCCGGTCGAAGCGCTTCCCGTTGTCGTCCTCCGTGCGCTCCTGGTCCTCCCCGGCGGCGCGGACCGCGTCGCGCAGGGGACCGGCGAGATGACGGCCCAGAGCGCGGACGGCACGGTCGAGGTCGTCGAGGAGCGGGGCGAACCCGGCGGCGACCGAGGCGCCGAGCGAGCCGCTCCGCCGGAGTTCCTCCAGGTCGTACAGGGCGCGGGCCAGCGCGTTCGTGGTCCGGCCGGAGATCCTGTCGGCGATCTCGGAAAGCCGGGTGGCCGCCCGCTCGTGCTCCTGGAAGTCGATGCGGAAACTCCACGGGGTGCCCACCGGAGGCCCGTACCCCGGGAGTTCGCCCGGCAGCCGGTCGGACGACCGCCGCCCGGCACCGACGACCGCGCCGCCGCTTCCGACCGCCGCGCCGCCACTTCCGACGACCGCGCCGCCGCCTCCGATCGCCGAGCCACTGCCTCCGACGACCGCGCCGCCGCCCCCGACGGCTCCACCGCTCCCCCCGGCACCGGCACCGGCACCGGCACCGGCACCGGCACCGGCACCGACTCCGCCGACTCCGCCGCCCGTCCCGCCCGTGCCTCCGCCCACGATCCCCGTTCCGCCCGTGATGCCGGGGCCCGCGCCGCCGGTCGCCCGGCGCCCGCCGGCCAGGTCGGCGGGGACGTCCGGGAGCCCCGCGACCGCCGGGTCGGCGCGGGCGGCGGCCGACCGGGCGCGGCAGCCGTCGAACGCCTCCGCCTCGATCGACCGGAGTGCGGCGCGGGCGTCCGCGACGGCGTTCCGCCCCGCCGCGTCCAGCGGCGGCCGGATGCTTCCGGGCACGGGGGAGGGCGGCGGGAGCACGGCGGCGAGGCGGGCGACGGCGTCACGGGCCATGTCCTTGTGCACGGCGATGACGTCACCGCAGTTCAGCAGCTCCGAGGCGATCAGGACGGCGGCCTCGTCCGCGCGGGTGAAATGGCCCCGGACGCGGGCCCCGTGCGCGGCGAGCGCCTCCGTGGCCTCCCCGCGACCGCCGGACAGCGGCCCCTGCAGGGCCTTGGCGGTGTCCGCGCCGTCGTCCGCGAGGTGGTCCGCGCAGGTGCGCAGACTGCTCGCCGCCCGGCTCGCGGCGTCCTCGTCCGCCGTGGGCCAGGGCAGGCCGTGCTCGTCCGACAGGGCCCGCTCCCCGTGCGTGCGCTCGATCGTCACCGAGTGAACTCCCCCCAGCGGAAGCTGTTTTGGGCGCAAACGGTCTCATGGGCCCGATCACCCCACAAGGCGCGCGGCGGCCCGCCGGGGGCGTACGGGAGGCACCCGAAGCGCACGGACCCACGGCCCGGGGCGCGCGGCGGCGGCCGGTCCACGCACGGGCGGCGCCGTCAGTCGATGTGCACGATCTGGAACGCCTCGGCCATCCGGCCCGGGGGCAGTCCGCCCGCCGTCGCGTGCTCGCCGAGCCAGGTGCGGAGCAGCCCCGCCAGGTCGTCGAAGTGGGCCGTCTGGGAGGTGTGGATGCGCAGCGCCTCGACCTTGCGCTCGAAGACGGGGGTGACGTCCACGTACTGGTTGGGGGTGGGTCCCGTCATCAGCCACAGCTCGTGGACCGTCCAGGGCTTGAGGCCCTCGTGCTTGAGGAGTTCGGAGTGGGCGAAGGGGTTGCGGGCCTCGGGGTAGATCGCGCGGAGACAGGCGTCGCCGACGGCGCGGTGGTCGGGGTGGAGGTCGGCGACCCGGGACCAGTTGATCTCGGGGGAGGGGATGATGGCCCGCTGCGGCCGTACCTCGCGGATGATCCGGCACAGGTCGCGGCGGAGCTTGACGGACGCCTCGACGAAGCTGTCGGGGTAGCCGAGGAAGCGGACGTCGGCGACTCCGCTGAGCTTGGCGGAGTGGACCTGCTCGGCGCGGCGCAGGTCCGCCATCGCCTGCCGGGGCAGCCGCTCGTCGTAACCACCGGCGCCGCCGTCCGTGACGATGCAGTACGTGACACGGGTGCCGCGCTCGATCCACTGCATGACCGTGCCGCTGACACAGAACTCGATGTCGTCCGGGTGCGCGGCCACGACCAGCAGAGATTCCGGTGCGCCGCGGTCGGGGGCCGTGTCCGCCAGGGCGCTCGTCGCGTGGTCCTCCATGTCCCTCATGGGGCCAGCCTGTGGGGGCGGCGGGGGCGTCGCAAGGTCACGTCGTGGCGTGAACTGGACATGGCACTTACGCGCCATTCAAAAGCTTGGTAGATTCAAATCATTGGGTGCAACGCGTCATGACAGGCAGTGACTTCGGATCAGGAGGCGATCGGCGTGTGCAGAGTTCTCGGCTCCTTCGCCGCAGGGGCGGACCGCCCCGAGCCGGCCCAGCTCGCGGCGGTCTCCGCGCGCCAACGCCACGGCGGGCCCGACGAACACCAGGTGCTCAGCGGGCCCGGCTGGTCCCTCGGCTGCGACCGGCTCGCCGTCACCGACCCCTGCGGCGGACAGCAGCCCTACCGGCTGCCCCATCTCCCCGGCATCCTCGCCGTGCTCAACGGCGAGATCTACAACCACGTCGAGCTGCGCCGGACCCTCGCCGCGCGCGGCCACCGCTTCCCCGACCGCTGCGACGGCACCGTGCTCCCCGCGCTCTACGCCGAGTACGGCCCCGCCTTCGCCGAACACCTCGACGGCATGTTCGCCGTCGCCGTCCTCGACCTGCGCCCCGGCAGCACCCAACTCGTCCTGGCCGTCGACGACATGGGCATGAAGCCGCTCCACCTCCACCACGACCCCTACGACGGCTCCACCCGCTTCGCCTCCGAGATCCCCGCCCTCCTCGCCTTCGAAGGGGTGCGCATCGCCCCCCGCGAGGACTCCCTCGACACCGTCCTCGCCACCCGCACCTCCTTCTCCGCCCACACCGCGCTCGACGGCGTCAGCGTCCTGCCGCCCGGCGCCACCGCCCTCGTCCGGCCCGGCACCGCACCCGTCGTCCGCCGCCGGGGACCCCACCGGGCCGTTCCCGTCGGCGACACCCAGGACGTGCTGCGGCACGAGGTGCGCAGGCTCGCCCAGGCCGAGGTGCCCGTCTGCGCGATCACCAGCGGCGGGCTCGACTCCGGCCTCGTCACCGCGCTCGCCGCCGAGCAGGCCCGGGAGGCCGACGCGCCGCCGCTGCACACCTTCCACCTCACCTACCGGGGCCGGTGGCCCGACTCCGAGGCCGCGTACGCCCGTTCCGTCGCCCGCCGCACCCGGACCGTCCACCACGAGGTCGTGGTCGACCCCGACGAACTCGGCTCCCTCCTCACCCGGACCGTCCGCCACCTGGGACAGCCCAACGCCGACCCCATCACCCTCTCCACGTACGCGCTGTTCCGCGCCGTCCGGCAGAGCGGCTTCACCGTCGCCCTCACCGGCGACGGCGCCGACGAACTCTTCGGCGGCTACGACCGGATGCGGGAGGCGCTCACCGCGCCCGCCGGGTCCGACTGGGCCGCGCTCTACACCGACGCCCTGTCCGCCGCCCCCCGACTGCTCCGCGAACACCTCTACACCGCCAACTACCGTGCCCACATCGCCGATCAGGGCTCCGCGGCCGACCGCATCGAGCAGGAGCTGCGCTCCGCCGAGGCCGTCGGCGAGGACCGGCTCACCGCCATGACGGCTTTCGAGACCCGCTGGCGGCTCCCCGCGTACCACCTGCGGCGGGTCGACCACCTCTCCATGGCCTGGGCCGTGGAGGCGCGCCTGCCGTTCTGCCAGCCGTCCGTCGTGGCCCATGCCCGCGGACTTCCGGCGGCGGCGCGGACGGGCAAGCGCGCGCTGTACGAGGCGGGGGCCGAACTGCTGCCCGCCACGGTGCTGCGGCGCCCCAAGCAGCCCTTCACGCTGCCGGTCGCGGCGATGCTCACGCCCGGCAGCCCGCTCCTGGAAACCGTCCGCGAACTCCTCTCCCCGGCCCGGCTCGTCCTCGGCGGGAAGGTCCGCGCGGACCGCGTCCAGAAGCTCCTCGCCCGTCAGCTCGAACGCCCCTCGCGCCACGACGCGCAGGCCCTGTGGGCCCTCGCCGTCCACGAGCTGTGGACGGAGGTGGTCCAGGGAATGCGCATCCCGGTCGGCTGTGCGGCCTGACCACCGGCCCGGGTCCGGGCCCCGGCGTGGGCCCGGGGCTGGGGCCGGGCCGTGGTCCGGGCCCGCGTCCGGGCCCGCGTCCGGGCCCGTGTCCGGATCCGGGCCCGCCGCCGGTCCTGCTGCCGGGCCCGCCGCCGGGACCGTGTCCGAGGCTGGGGCCGTGGCTGAGTCCGGTCCCGCGTCCCGATCCGGGTCCGGGCCGTGACCAGGCCCGCGTCCGGACCTGCCCTCGGACCCGCGTCCGGACCGGCCGTCAGGCCCGCGTCCGGACCCGCCGTCGGACCCGCGCCCGGACCCGCCGCCGGGCCGAGGACCCCGCCCGGACCCGGGAACACGACCCACCCCACCACCGCCCGTCCCACCACCCTCCGTCCCGCCACCGTCCGGGCCACCGTCGTCCGGGCGCGGGACGCCCCCGGGCCCACGCTCGTCGTGCGGCTCGACCAACTGCCCGCCGGGGCCCTCGCGCTCGGGGGCGAACTGGCCCGACTGCGCCGGGCGCTCGCCGGGACGCCGTACGCGCGGCTCAACAAGATCGCCCTGTACGGCCCCGCCGCCCGCCCCGGGCGGGACCTCGACTACCGGTTCGTCCAGGCGCTCCCGGACGGCCGGTTCGACTTCCGCACCGGCTGCGGGCACTCCCTCCTCGCCTGCGTGGTCGCCGAGGGCCGCCCAGGGCCCGTCACCGTCCGCGCGGTCACCACCGGCGACACGGTCCTCTGCACACCGGAACCCGGCCCCGTACCGCCGCACACCACCCCCGGGCCCCCGCCCCCACCGCCGTACGCCCCCGGTCCCGCCCCCTCGACCCCGTACACCCTGCACTTCCTGCGGGCCCCCGGCGCGCCCGGCGGGCTGCCCAGCGGGCGGCCCGTCGACGTGCTCGACGGGACGCCCGTCTCCCTCGTGTCGTACGGCAACCCGTACGTCTTCGTCGACGTCCGGCACCTGTCCGCGCACCGGGGCGACGACGCCCTGCGGGACCGGCTGCTCGTGCTGCGCGCCGAGGCCGCCCGGCTCCTCGGGCACCCGCCGCACTCCGCGCTCCCCAAGATCGCCGCCTTCGGCGCGGGGCCCGGCGGGCTGTCCGTACGGGCCCTGACCGTCGGCGGCTGGCACCCCCGGCTCGCCCTCACGGGCGCCGCCGCCCTCGCCGCCGCCGGGGCCCTCGACGGCACGGTCGTCCCGCCGGTCCACGGCCCCGTCCGCACCCCCGGCGGGCCGGTCACGGTGACGGCGGGACCCGACCGGGTGGGGGTCCACCACAAGCGCGCGGACGTGCTCGACAGGCTCGAACTACCCTGGCGTGTCCACGCAACGGCGTGAACGCGCACCCCTCTCACCAGGTGGGGAGCCGCCTCCCTCTGCCACGCTGGACGGGACCGGCAATCGGTATCCGTGGGGAGAGCAGACACACATGAAATTCGAGAATCTGCGTGTCGTCGTGACCGGAGCGTCCCGCTATTTCGGTCGCGCGCTCGCCGTCGGATTCGCCCATCTCGGCGCCGAGGTGTACGTCTCGGCACGTACCGTCGAGGCCGCCGAACGCACCCGCGCGGAGGTCATGGGTTCCGCCCGCGACCGCATCCACGCCTTCGGCTGTGACCTCAGCAAGCCCTCCGAGATCAGGGAGTTCGCCTCCCGGGTCTCCGAACACACCGACCGCGTAGACCTGTTGGTGAACAACGGGGCCCGCTGGCTCGACGGCATGGACCTGGAGGCGGCCAGCGACGCCGAGATCGTCGAGACGATCGAGTCGACGGCCGGCGGCACGGTCCTCATGGTGAAGCACTTCCTGCCGCTGCTGCGCGGCTCGCTGCGGCCCGACATCGTCAACATGGTCGCCGTCCGCGACGCGGAGGGCGCCTCCGCCGCCACCGCGGGCGCCGCGCACGAGGCCTTCTGGGCGGCGAAGAGCGCCCAGGCGGGATTCGCCGACATCCTCTCGCGCCGCCTGCGGCCCTCCGGAGTCCGCGTGTTCTCCCTCTTCCCGCCCGACTTCTCGATCTCCGACCCGCGCTTCGCGGAATGGGACGGATCGAACCCGGACGGCATAGCACCCGACGAGAAGCTGACGACGCAGGCCCTCTTCGAATGCATCGTCTACGCGGTCGAGCAGCCGCGCGACTGCTTCATCCGGTCCTTCCACTTCGAGCCCCGCTGACCCGTACCGCCGACCCGACCCCGCTGGCCGCCCTGCGCCGACAGCGCTCCGCCGACCGCGACCGCTGAAGCCCACCGCACCACAGCGTCAAGGAGGTCCCATGAGCACCCCCGTCTGGATCACCGCGACCCCTCCCGCCACCCACGGCGAGCTGCACATCGGCCACCTCGCGGGGCCGTACGTCGCCGCCGACGTCCTCACCCGCTATCTGCGCGCCGAGGGCGAGGCGGTGCGGTTCACCACCGGCACCGCCGACCACGCCAGCTCCGTCGAGGTCAGGGCGCTGCGCCACCACCGCAAGCCGGAGGAGGTCGCGGAGGGCTACCGTGCCGCGATCACCGCCGACTGGCTGCGGTCCGGCGTGGAGTTCGACCACATCGTGCGCCCGCGCCGCGACAAGGGCTACGCGCGCTGGGTGCAGGACCTCTTCGGCCGTCTGTACGCGCAGGGCGTCATCGCCCCGCGCACCCGGCTGCTGCCCTACTGCGAGCCGTGCGACCGCTGGCTGCACGGGGCGCACGCCACCGGCACCTGTCCGCACTGCGGGGCGGCCAGCGACGGCGGCATGTGCCACGAGTGCGCCCGCCCCAACGACGGCGGCGACCTGATCGCGGCCCGCTGCGCGCTCTGCGACACCCCGGCGGTGGCCCGCCGCTGCCGCAGGCTGTACGTGCCCCTGGAGCCGTTCCGGGAGACCCTCGCGGAGTACTGGGCGACGGCGGGCCTGCCGCCCCGGCTCGCGGCGCTGTGCGAGTCGCTCGTCGAGGACGGGCTGCCGGACATCGCGGTCGGCCACCCCGCCGACTGGGGCCTGCCGGTCCCGGTCGAGGGCTTCCCCGAGCACCGGATCGACGGCTGCTTCGAGGCGGCGGCGATGCACCTCTTCGGCTACGACGTGACCGGTCCGCTGCCCCGCCGCGCCATCCACTTCTGCGGCTTCGGACACGCCTTCTGCCACGCCGTGCTGCTGCCGGTGCTGCTGCTCGCGCAGGACGTCAAGCTGCCGCAGGACTTCAACGTGAACGAGTCGTACGTCATCGAGGAAGGCGTCCGGGAGGGCAACGTCTGGGCGCTGGACCTGCTCACCGAGTACGGCTCCGACACCCTGCGCAGGCACGTCCTCCAGGCCCGCCCGCTGGGCCGCCGCACGGTCTTCCAGCGGGAGCGCCTGGCATCGGCCAGGCGGGAGCTGGACGAGAACTGGAACAGCTGGCTGGCCCGGCTCTTCGCCGCCGTGCGGGAGGAGTGCTCCGGACTCGCGCCGCAGGCACTGCCCGGCGGCACGGGCTGGGAGGTCCTGGAGCGGCGGCTGCACCGGGGCGTGGACGATCTGCGCGAGGCGTACGGCCCCGACGCGTTCGACCCGCGCCGGGCGGTGGCGGTCCTGGACGAGATGGTCCGGTCGGTGGCCGACTTCGGGTACGTCAACGCCCATGAGCGCTGCCGTCCCAGCACCTCCTGCCGTCATCTGCCCGCGCTCGCGGCTCAGTTGGCGGTGGCCTCGGCCCTGTCGGCGTGGGCGCGGCCGGTGATGCCGGAGGGTTCCGACCGGCTGGCGGCGGCGCTCCAGGTGGCACCGGGGCGTCCGGTCGACTGGCACGCCCTGACCGCGCCCCTGCCGGGGGCCCGGCTCGAACCGCCGTCGGGTCCGGTCTTCGGCTTCTGACCGGCCCACACGACGGCCCTCAACTACTAATCCACTAAGTACATACGTGGAATTCCGAGCGCGACCAGAACAAAAAAGACCAGAACCAAACAAAGACCAGAACTGAAGAAGAGCAAGAAAAAAGAAGAGCCAGAAAAAGAAGAGTCCAGAGCGAAGAAGATCGCATCAGACCGTTCGCCCCTCCCCGCCGCGTGTGTCCGTGCGCGCGCGAGCGACGCGCAGGGACACCCGCGGCCCCTCTCCCCAGGAGCCCCTCGTGTCCCTGCGCGTCGCCATGCTCAGCGTCCACACCTCCCCGCTCCACCAGCCCGGAACGGGGGACGCGGGCGGGATGAACGTCTACATGGTCGAGCTGGCCCGGGCCCTGGCCGAACAGGGCGCCGAGATCGACCTGTTCACCCGCTGCCGGGGCGAGGACCGCGCCCCCCGGGTCGAACTCGCCCCCGGCGTGGAGGTCCTGCACCTGAACGCCGGGCCCCGCGAGCCGCTGCCCAAGGAGGCCATGCCCGACCTGGTGGTGCCGTTCTCGCTCGCGCTCCTCAAGGAGGAACGCCGCTACGACCTGGTCCACTCGCACTACTGGCTCTCCGGGCAGGCGGGCCGGATCGCCTCGGTCGGCTGGCGCGTCCCGCTGGTGCACACCGCCCACACCCTGGCCCGGGTGAAGAACGCCTCGCTGGCCGCCGGTGACACCCCCGAGCCGGAACTGCGGGTCCTGGGCGAACACCAGGTGGTGGCCGCCGCCGACCGGCTGATCGCCAACAGCCCCGACGAGGCGGAGGCGCTGCGCGACCTCTACGGGGCGGAGGAGCCCCGCACCGAGATCGTCCGGCCCGGGGTCGATCTGCGGACCTTCCACCCGGCGGACGGCCGGGCGGCGGCCCGCGCCCGGCTGGGACTCCCCGCCGACGCGTTCGTCCCGCTCTACGCGGGCCGCATACAGCCGCTGAAGGGCCCGGACGTGCTCGTACGGGCCGTCGCCGAACTGCTGGCCGGGGCACCGCACCTGCGCCGCAGGCTCCTCGTGCCGGTGATCGGCGGCCACTCGGGCGCGACCCGGGAGGGCACCGCGTGGCAGCTGGCCCGCGAGCTGGGCGTGACCGATGTGCTGCGGCTCTGTCCGCCGGTGGCCCAGCACGTCCTGGCGGACTGGTACCGGGCGGCGGACGTCCTGGTGGTGCCCTCGCGCAGCGAGTCGTTCGGACTGGTGGCCCTGGAGGCGCAGGCCTGCGGGACCCCGGTGCTCGCGGCGGCGGTCGGCGGGCTGCCGACGGCGGTGTGGGACGGGGTGACGGGTCTGCTCGTGCACGGCCACGACCCGGTGGAGTACGCCCGGCGGCTGCGGTGGCTCGCGGAGCACCCGGCGGCGGTCGTGACCATGGGGGCGGCGGCGGTCGGCCACGCGCGCGGGATGAGCTGGCGCGCGTCGGCCGCACGGACCGTGGAGGTGTACCGGGCCGCGCTCGCGGAGACGCGCCGGCCGGTCCTTCCCGGGGGGGTGGGGCAGGGGCGGCGGCACGCCCCTGCCCCGGCGGCCCCTCTCTCCTGGAGGAACGAGAAGGCCGTAGCACAAGTCTAGCATCTCTTTTGGTCGAACCAAAGATATGGCGCGCTCCGGATCGGCCAATTCCGTTGTGGAGATGGCGGATTGACGCATCCACGCCATGGCGGGTCCACGCAGAGAGGATCCCTGGATTCGATTCGAACGCCGGGACAGAATAGAGATGTCTTCAGGGAACGCCCGGCGGCACGGGCCCCCAGAAGAGAATTCGACATTCCAAATCCTGGAGGAATCATGTCCGTTGCGCAGAACACCGGAATCCGCAAGGCCGTCCGTCAGCTGCTGGTCGCCATGGTCGCCTGTACCGCCGTCGCGGGCGGCGCCGCCTTCGCCCTCGACTCGGGCAACGCCCCCGTCGCCCCCCAGACCTTCGCGGGCGTCGCCGAGGACAACGGCTGGCCGGTCGTCCCCCCGAAGCCGACCCCGACCAACTGACCTACCACCACCGGACATTGCCCCGGTAATTCGTGCCCCCCAGGCCCCGCAATCGCTGCCACGATTGTGGGGCCTCGGCAATTCCCCCACGCAATTCACCGCCCCGGAAATTCCGGAGGCTCAGTCCAGCCAGCCGAGCCGCACCGCGCGGGCCCCCGCCTCGAAACGGCTCGTCGCCCCCAGCTCCTGCATCAGCTCCGAGATCATCCGGCTGACCGTCCGCAGCGACACCCCCAGCGTCCGCGCGATCCGCTCGTCCTTCATCCCCGACGCCAGCATGTGCAGGGCCGCCCGCTGCTGCTCCGAGAGCCCGTCGCCGCCCGCCTCCGCCGCCGTCTCGTTCCCGTACGGCGTCGCCGTGTGCCAGCAGTGCTCGTACAGGCTCAGATACGGCCGCACCAGCGCACTGCCCCGCGCCAGGATCGCGCCCTCGCCCGGATCGTCCGGCCGGATCGGCACCAGGGCGAACTGCTGGTCCGCGATGATCATGTTCATCGGCACCACCGGAGCCAGCCTGATCTCCACGCCGACCTCCGCCCGCAGCCCCAGGAACTTCTCCATGTACGGGTCCGTGGCCTCCTGACGGCCGTAGACGGCGCGGACCCGCACCCCGTTGGCGATCTGCCGCCGGTCCCGGTCCAGCATCCGCTCAGGATTCTGCCGCCCCGGCATCCCCGGGTGCATCGCCGCCGAACTCTCCTGCATCACATCGGTGATGTCCTCGATGGCCTGCTGGATCCTGCGGTAATCGGTCAGCGCCTCCACATGCGCCTCCGCCCGGGTCAGCGCCTCCGCCCGCAGATAGGACCCCGCCAGGATCTCCAGCGTGCTGTACGCCTCGTCCGCCTCCGCCAGGTGCTCCCGCAGCCGCTCCCGCTCCCGCTCCAGGAGCCGCAGCAGCGCGATCTCCGGATCGATCGCCGCGACCGTGTCCGTCTCGGAGCGCCAACTGCCGTCCGCCACGGCCGTCACGGTGGCGTGCGCCTGCCCGGTGGGCACGATGAGGCCCAGCTCCAGCAGCTCGCGGCGACATCGCTCGTACTCCTCCGCCGCGAGTCCCAGCTCCCCCCGGACCTCCTCGAAGTCCGAGACGCCCCGGCGGCGCAGCTCCTGGTACACGGTCAGCAGGACGTCGGTCGTGCCGTCCCCCCTGTGGTCTCCCGCGGTGACCATGGCGAAGTGACCCCCCTCATCCTCCGAGTCGCCCCCGCCCTCACCCTGTCATACGGCTCGGCGGGAGTCCGTCGTGCGTTGTCTGCACCTACCGTGAAGCAAAACGAACTCCTCTTAACCGGCCCCCTGTTCGGACCCCTCGCCGTCCAGGAGGCCGAGCCGGGCCGCTTTCACCCCGGCTTCGAAGCGGCTCGCCGCACCCAGTTCCTGCATGACCTCGGAGAGCAGCCGGCTGACGGTCCGCAACGACACCCCGAGACTGCGCGCGATCTGCTCGTCCTTGATGCCGGACGCCAGCATCTGGAGCGCCGCGCGCTGCTGGACCGACAGTCCGTCGCCGCCGCTCTCGCCCGGCTCCTCGCCGTAGCGGGACGCCGCCTGCCAGCAGTACTCGTACAGCGCGAGGTACGAGCGGACCAGCCCGGGACCCCGGGCCAGGATGGTGGGCGACCGCGGATCGTGCGGATCCGTCGGCAGCAGCGCGAAGTTCTCGTCCGCGAGGACCATGTTCATCGGGACGACCGGCGAGAGCCGCAGCTCCACCCCGAGGGCGGCGCGCTCCTCCAGGTGCTGGGTCATCTCCGGTACGGTGCCGACCCGGCGGCTGTACATGGCGCGCACCCGCACCCCCCGGGCCGCCCGCGAGCGGTCCCGCTCCAGCTCGGCGGCCATGTCCTCGCGGCGCACCGATCCGGTGTGCATCACATGGACGGCGCCCCGGACGGAAGCGGTCAGCTCCGTCAGCTCCCGTAGCACCCGCTGCGGATCGGTGACGATCTCGACCTCGACCTCGGAACAGGGCGCGGCTCCGGCCCGCAGAAACGGTCCGGCAAGGGTTTCGAGGGCGGTGTGCGCCCGGCTCGCCGCCGCCAGCCGGTCCTGGAGCCGGTCGCGCTCCCGCCGCAGCAGCCGCAGCAGGGCGACATCGGGTTCCACGACGGTGTACTCACCGGTCCCGCCCGGCACTCCGGCGGCGTCCGCCCCGGGGCTCCCGTCCCCGCGAACGGGCTGGTCGCACCCGGTGGTCACCGCGCCCCCCGTGCCCGGGGACCCCCCGGCGGAAGGACCGTCCGGCGCGTGCGGGCGCGGCTCGGTGAGGCCTAAGGAAGCGAGTTCCCCCCGGCAGCGGTCGCGCTCGTCGGCGGACAGCTCAAGCCGGTCCGCGGCCTCGTCGAACGTGGCCTCCGGACGGCAACGGAGCTCCTGGTACACGGCGAGGGCCTGCTCGCTGCCCACCCGGGACACGGCGGCGTTTCTTGACACGGCGCAGCAGACTCCCCTCGGATCCCGGCGGACCCTGTTGAATCGCCCCGCTAGACAGTGCCACAAATTCGAACGACACGCACGGAGTTGACCACTGCTCAGACGGCGGAGGCGCTCGCCCGGCACTCCGGGCACAGGCCCTTGAACACGATCTCCGCGTCCTCGACCCGCCACTCCGGCAGGGCTCCGCGCGGGGGTTCGGGCGCGGTCGCCGACACGTTCTCCACCCGGCCGCACACCGTGCACAGGGCGTGCTGGTGGGGCGGTCCCGACACCTCGAAGACCGCGGGCAGACCGGGCCGGTCGAACTTGCTGACCAGGCCCGTCTCCTGGAAGTGCCGCAGCATCTCGTACACGGCCTGACTGGTCAGCGTGCCGAGCCGCTCCCGGGCGGTCGTGGTGATCGCCTCGACGTCGAGATGGCCGCCCGCGGCGAGCACCGTGAGCACTTCGAGGCGCGGGCCCGTGACCCGCAGCCCGACATCGCGCAGGCGCTGGATCACCGCCTCGCGGCCCGTCAGCTCTTCCACGACTGCCATCTTCTCCGCCCGCCACCTGGTCGGCTCAAACTTTTGTAGGCATCGTACCTCTTGCTCGTCAACGTCGTCAGGTGTCCCGTGGTCGCCGCCCGGCCGTCCGCGCCGGGTGCCGCCCGCCGCCCGGTCGTACGAGGCGGGCGCCCCGTACCCGCCGTTCAGTCGTCCGTCCTGCACACCAGCAGGACGGACTCCGTCCGCTCGTCGATCCGGTGCCGCCGCCGCCCCTCGATGTGCAGGCCCGCCGAGTGCAGCTCCGCCGCGAGCCGCTCCGGGTCCACGATCCACTTGTCGGTGGTGAGCACGACCCGCTCGGTCGAGACCTTCCCGGTCCGCGCCGCGTAGTACGTGATCCGCTCGCTCATCGACGGCAGGTCGAAGACCTGCCGGGCCACCACCCACTCGTCGATGCCGTCGAAGCGCGGCACCTGGAAGGCCCAGGTCCTGCGCGGCTCCGCGATCAGCCCCGGCAACTGGTGCGCCGTGTAGTCCAGGGCCAGTGCCCCGCCCGTGTCCAGGTGCGCGGCGACCTCCCGCAGGAGGGCGGGGCGCCGGGCGGGGGGCACCGCGGAGACCATGGCGCCCGCGAGGAGCGCGAGCCGGTAGCTGCCGCTCAGCCGCAGCCCGGCCAGGTCCGCCCGGTGGGTGACGACGAGCCCGGCCACCTGCGGACCGATCCGGCGTGCCCAGCTTTCGAGGCGCTCAAGGGCCGAGGCGTCCCGGTCCACGGCTTCCACGGCGAAGCCGTGGCGGGCGAACGGGACGGCGAGCCGCCCGGCGCCGGAGCCGAGGTCCAGAACGGGTCCGCCGGTGGAGCGGGCGAGGCTGAGGTACCGGACGATGTCCGCGCTGTGCGGGCCGAGCAACGCGTCGTGCAGCCAGACGGAGTGCTCGTCCGAGGGGGAGACCGACTCGAGCCCGGGGAGGGTGTCCGGGGTGACCCGGATGCCCGCTCCGGGGGCGGGTTCCCGCTCCCGGTCGTATCGGGACGGCAGGACCGGCGCGAGCGTCGCGGGCACGACGGGCAGGGAAGTGCCGCTCGGTGTGTGCATCGCTCCTCCAGGGGCTCGCTCGGTCCATGCCGTCCGGGCGTGGTTCCCGTGCCGCCGGGATCGCGCCGCTGGACCCATCCTGACCTGGGGAGGGAACGCCGATCTACCGGATCGGGCTGCGTGAACACGCGATGGCGTGGATCTGCCACGTCCCCCTGAGGGGTGAGCGCGCGAAGAGGAGTTCGAGGAGCGGGGTCCCTGGGGTGCCCCTAGGGGGCCAGCGGGCGGCTCCAGCGGGTCGGGGAGAGGGCCGAGAAACCGAGCCGGGTGTAGAAGGGGAGCGCGGGATCGGCCGCCGCGGGGAGCTCCACCCGCTGGTCGAGGGCGCCGTGGTCGCGCATCCGCTCGGTGGCCGCCGTGAGGAGCGCGGTCCCCACGCCCCGGCGCCGGGAGCCGTCCGTCACGGCCAGCGCGTACACCTCGCCCTCGCCCGGTACGGGGACCCCGCCGGCGGTGGCTCCGACGATCACGCCCTCCGCGTCGGTCGCCACCAGCCAGCCGAGCCAGCCCGGCGCGCCACCCGGAATTTCAATTTCCGCTCGTATGCGGGGGAGTGCGCATTGTGCGGAGATCAGCCTCCGCATCGGGATTTCGGCCAGTATTTCGGTGTAGCTGCTACGAATGGAGTCCGCAAGCAGCCTGGATATCGTCGTCGCATCGCCGGCCGCGGCCGTCCGTACGCCAGCCAGCTGCATTGGTTTCGTACCCTTCGACGTGCCGAGCGTGAGCCCCAACATACCCACAATAGCGGGGAATTCAGTTGTCCGTGACCGATGCGAAATCTACGAATTCGCTTAGTAAATAACCGTGGCTTATCAGGGGAACGAGCAGCAGGCGATGACCAGGGGCGCCATCGCGAGCGCCGCCGACGCGATGGTCAGCAGACCGAGCAGGACCGGGTGTCCCGCGCTGTGCGGGGTGAGGATGCGGCGCATCCGCAGCGCGGCCGAAGGGCCGCCCGCGGCGAAGGCGGACCGGGGCGCCCGGCCCGAGGCGAGCGCGTACAGCGCGGTGGCCAGCGCGTCCCGGGTACAGCGGCGCAACGCCCGGTCGTCCGCCGCCATTTCGAGGAGCAGCGGTACGGCCGTGCCGCCGTGCCGGGCCAGCGGCAGACGCGGGAAGACGGCCGCGAACGCCTCGGTCGCCGCCACCAGGAGGTGGTGGCGACCGGTGATGTGGGCCCGCTCGTGCGCGAGCGCCGCCGCGAGCTGCGCCGGGGTGAGGGTGTGCACCGCGCCCGAGGAGACGACGACCCGGCGGGAGCTGCCGGGCAGGCAGTAGACGGCGGGCCGTTCGTCGTCCAGGACGGTGGCCCGCAGGGCGGGGTCGTACCGGCCGACCAGCCGCAGCACCCCGGCGTGCCGGACCCGCATCCGGCGGGCCCTGGCCAGTCGGCGGGCGAACGCGGCGACGGGCAGCGAGAGCGCGGCGAGGGAGAGGGAGAACGCGAGCCGTTCGCGTCCTTCGAGGTGGAGCACCTGCTCCAGGGTGGGCGGCTGGAGGGCGAACAGCGCTTCGCCCAGCCGGTGGCTGCTCTCGGCGGGCAGCACCAGCTGGGCGGGGAGGAGGGCGGTGGCGGCGGCGAAGAAGGCACCGCAGGCGGCCCACACGGCGAGGGCGAGCCGGGGCGCCTGCTGGGCCCAGCGGGCCCGGACCACCAGCCAGGGGACCGCGAACCCGGAGAGCAGGGCGAGCCCGACCGGGACGAGCAGGTGGTGGTTCACGGGCGGCCCCCGTCCTCGCGGGGTCCGTGACAGCCCCGGGCGGCGCGCAGGGCGGCGTCCAGGGCGGCCATGTCCTCGTCCGAGATGACCTCGACGAAGCGCAGCAGGGCGGCGGGGCGGTCCTGGCTGTCGCCGAGGGCGTCCCGCATGAGTCCCGCCGTGTACTCCTCGCGGCTGCGGACCGGTTCGTACAGCCAGGCCCGGCCCGCCTTCTCGCGCCGCAGCCAGCCCTTGCGGTGCAGGATGTCGGCGACGGTCATCACGGTCGTGTACGCGACCCGCCGTCCCCGGTTGATGTCGTCGACGATCTCGCGGACCGTGGCGGGCCGTTGCCAGGCCCACAGCCGGTCCATGATCTCGGTCTCCAGGTCTCCAAGGCGGCGCACGTGCATCCCCTCCCCCTACGGGCGGCTCATCGTACGGGCCGCCTCCCCCGCTCAGGTATACCCCCTAGGGGTACGGTGGCGGGATGTCGGCCCTCATCGGGTTCCTCGCGTCACCACGCGAGAAGAACCGCCCCCGCGCGAAGGTCCCCGGCCCCGGTGTCCCCGGTGCGGTGAAGCCGGTGCTCCTCCGGCAGCCGCTCGGCCGCTGTCTCCGGCCGAGTCCCACGCTGTCCGCCGACTGCCCTTCGCGCAAGAGCGGTTGATCTCCCCCTCCGAGGGGCCCTACGTCCGGATCAGCCGGGCGATGGCCTTCGAGGCCTCGCCCACCTTCACCTTGGCCTGGTCCCCGCCCTGGGCGATGGCCTCCGTCACGCAGCAGCTCAGGTGCTCGTCCAGGAGGGCCACCGCGCAGGACTGGAGGGCCGCGTTGATCGCGGAGACCTGGGTGAGGACGTCGATGCAGTAGACGTCCTCGTCCACCATCCGCTGCACCCCCCTGACCTGGCCCTCGATGCGGCGCAGGCGTCTGATGATGTCTTCCTTGTGCTGTCCGTAACCTGCCACGACGGGCTCCTCGGGGAGGGGAGGGGGAGGGAGGGGATGGGCGGGGAAGTGCGGGGCGGGGCGGTGGTGCGGCGGGTCAGCGGTCGGCGGCCTGGAAGCCCCGGAGCCGCAGGCTGTTGCCGACCACGAAGACCGAGGAGAAGGCCATGGCCGCGCCCGCGATCATCGGGTTGAGCAGTCCGGCCGCCGCCAGCGGCAGGGCCGCCACGTTGTAGGCGAAGGCCCAGAAGAGGTTCGAGCGGATCGTGCCGAGCGTCTTGCGGGAGAGCCGGATGGCGTCGGCCGCGGCCCGCAGGTCACCTCGTACGAGGGTCAGGTCGCCGGCCTCGATGGCGGCGTCCGTCCCCGTGCCCATCGCCAGACCCAGATCGGCCTGGGCGAGCGCGGCGGCGTCGTTGACGCCGTCGCCGACCATGGCGACCGAACGGCCCTCCGCCTGGAGCTTCTTGACGACGTCGACCTTGTCCTGCGGCATGACCTCCGCGATGACCTCGTCGATGCCGACCTCGGCGGCGACGGCCTCCGCGACCGCCTTGTTGTCACCGGTGAGCAGGATCGGGGTGAGCCCCAGTCCGCGCAGCCGCCGGATGGCCTCGGCGCTGGTCTCCTTGACCGCGTCGGCGACCTCCAGGACCGCACGCGCCTCGCCGTCCCAGGCGACCGCGATGGCGGTCTTGCCCGCCTTCTCGGCCGCGTCCTTCGCGGACTTGAGGTCCGCCGGGAGGTCCATCGCCCACTCTTCGAGCAGCTTCTCGCGGCCGACGAGGACGGCGTGGCCGTCGACGACGCCCTGGACGCCGAGACCGGGGACGTTCACGAAGTCCTCGGGGGTCGGCAGGGTGCCCACCTTGGCGGCGGCGCCCGCGGCGACTGCCTGGGCGATCGGGTGCTCCGAGGAGTGCTCCAGGGCGCCCGCGAGCCGCAGGACGTCCCGCTCGTCGACGCCTTCGGCGACGTGCGTGCGGATCAGGGTCATCCGGCCGGTGGTGACGGTGCCGGTCTTGTCGAGGACGATGGTGTCGACCTTGCGGGTGGTCTCCAGGACCTCGGGTCCCTTGATCAGGATGCCGAGCTGCGCGCCGCGGCCGGTGCCGACCATGAGGGCGGTCGGGGTGGCCAGGCCGAGGGCGCAGGGGCAGGCGATGATCAGGACGGCGACGGCGGCGGTGAAGGCGGCCGTGAGGCCCTGTCCGGTGCCGAGCCAGAAGCCGAGGGTGCCGAGCGCCAGCGCGATCACGATCGGTACGAAGACGGCGGAGATCCGGTCGGCGAGGCGCTGGGCGGCGGCCTTGCCGTTCTGCGCGTCCTCGACGAGCTTCGCCATCCGGGCGAGCTGGGTGTCCGAGCCGACCCGGGTGGCCTCGACGACCAGTCGGCCGCCCGCGTTCAGGGTGGCGCCGGTGACGGAGTCGCCGACGGAGACCTCGACCGGGACGGACTCGCCGGTGAGCATGGAGGCGTCCACGGCGGACGAACCCTCGACGACGGTGCCGTCGGTGGCGATCTTCTCGCCGGGGCGGACCAGGAAGCGGTCGCCGACCTGGAGGTCGGCCGTGGGCACGGTGACCTCCTGGCCGCCGCGCAGCACGGTGACCTCCTTGGCGCCCAGCTGCATCAGGGCCTTGAGCGCGGCGCCCGCCTTGCGCTTCGAGCGGGCCTCGAAGTAGCGGCCCGCCAGGATGAAGGCGGTGACTCCGGCGGCGGCCTCCAGGTAGATGTTCCCGGCGCCGTCGGAGCGGGCGATGGTGAACTCGAACGGGTGGGTCATGCCCGGCGTACCGGCGGTGCCGAAGAACAGCGCCCACAGGGACCACAGGAACGCGGCGATCGTGCCGACCGAGATCAGGGTGTCCATGGTGGCCGCGCCGTGCTTGGCGTTGGTCCAGGCGGCCTTGTGGAAGGGCCAGGCGGCGTAGACGACGACCGGCGCGGTGAGCGTGAGGCTCAGCCACTGCCAGTACTCGATCTGGAGCGCGGGGGTCATCGCCATCGCGATGACCGGCACGGCGAGCGCGACGGCGGTGATCAGCCGCTGCTTGAGGGGCCGCAGCTCCTCGTCGGCCTTCTCCTCGTCGGTGGGGCCCTCGGCGCCGGGGGTCTCGGACTTCGGGGGCGCGGGCTCGGCGGCGGTGTAGCCGGTGGCCTCGACGGTGGCGATCAGGGCGGCGACGTCGATGTCGGCGTCGAAGGTGACCTTCGCCTTCTCGGTGGCGTAGTTGACGGTGGCCTCGACCCCGTCCATCCGGTTGAGCTTCTTCTCGATGCGGGCCGCACACGAGGCGCAGGTCATGCCGCCGATGGCGAGCTCGACCTGGGCGGTGCCCGGTGTCGTCGTTGTCATGCGTCTGCTCCTCGTGAAACGGGTTCGGGGGCCGGGGCCCGAACGGGTCGGGCGGGCCCCGGCGGCCGAGGGGGGCTGTCGGTCAGGCGCGGCCGGTGAGCTCGTAGCCCGCGTCGTCGACCGCCGCGGTGATCGCGGCGTCGTCGGGCTCGCCGCCCGTGGTGACGGTCACCAGGCCGCCGGCGACGTCGACGTCCACGGCGAGGACGCCGTCCAGGGCGCTGACGGACTTGGTGATCGCGGTCTTGCAGTGTCCGCAGGTCATGCCGGAGACGGCGTAGACGGTGGCGGTGCTGTCGACGACCGCGACAGCGGTGGCCTCCGTGGTCGAGCAGCTGTTGTCGGGGGTGCAGCAGGAGCCCATGGCTTCCTCCTCGGTCGGTTCTTGTGGACCCGAATACCCTCGGGGGGTATTCGTTATGAGTCCATGTATACCCCCCGGTGGTATCGGACGCAAGTATTTCCCCGACTTGACTTGATACCCCCCAGGGGTATGGTGAAGTGCATGGAACGGTCCACGCGCCACCCCCACGTACCGGGAGAGCAGTCATGAACACCGGAGTGAAGATCACTGCCTTTGCCGCCACGCTCGCCGCGACCTTCGGGACCGCGTACGGGGTCGGCAAGGGCATCGGCCCCGTCGCGGAGCCCGCGAAGGCCGGACACGGCGAGCACGCCGCCGCGAAGCCCGGCACGACGGGGGAGGGGGCCAAGCCGGAGAAGCCCGGCGGGCACGCCGGACACGAGGAGGGCGGCACGAAGGGGACCGCCCCCGCCGCGGACCTCCCCGGCGGGCTCCAGATCTCCGACGGCGGCTACACCCTCGCCCTGGAGACCCCCGTCACCCCCGCCGGAAAGAGCGTCCTGAAGTTCTCCGTCAAGGACGCGGGCGGCAAGAAGGTCACCGCCTTCACCACCGAGCACGGCAAGGAGCTGCACTTCATCGTCGCCTCCCGCGACCTGACGACCTTCCGCCACCTGCACCCCGTGAAGGCGGCGGACGGCACCTGGACGACCCCCGTCGACCTGCCCGCCGCGGGCGGCTACAAGGCCTTCGCCGACTTCAAGCCCGCCGCGCCCGGCGCCAAGGGCATCACGCTCGGCGCCGACCTGTCCGTGCCGGGCGGGTACGCGCCGAAGCCGCTGCCCGCCGTCGCCCCGACCGCCGCCGTCGACGGCTACCAGGTCCGCCTCGGCGGCACCCTGGACCCCGGCAAGGCGGGTGAGCTGCGGCTCACCGTCACCAAGGGCGGCAAGCCCGTCACGAACCTGGAGCCCTACCTCGGCGCGTACGGGCACCTCGTCGCCCTCCGCGACGGCGACCTCGCCTACCTCCACGTGCACCCGAACGAGGGCGGGCCCGGCCCCGACGTCTCCTTCACCGCGACGCCGCCCAGCGCGGGAACGTACCGTCTCTTCCTCGACTTCCAGCACGAGGGCAAGGTCCGCACGGCCGCCTTCACGGTCACCGCGGGGGCCACGGGCGCTCCCGCGAAGGCCCCCGCGCCCGCGCCGGGTGAGGCCACAAGCGATGCGGGAGAGCACGCGCACGGCTAGGCTGGTCATTGGACTAGACCTATAGCCGTCATTCATGGAGGAATGGGCTCGATGAGCAACCGTGCAGTCCTTGAGGTGATCGCCCTCGACGAGGAAGACGCGGTCGCCGCCCAGACCGGTGGGGCCGATCGGCTCGAACTCGTCACCGACATGGCGGCCGACGGACTCACCCCGTCCCGGACCGGCTTCGCCGCCATCCGCGCCGCCGTCGACATCCCGCTGCGTGTGATGCTCCGGCTCACCGACGGATTCTCGGCGGGCGGGCCCGGGGGCACCGACGCCCTCGTGGCCCGTGCGGCCGAACTCCGCGAGGCGGGCGCGGACGAGTTCGTCCTCGGCTTCCTCACCGCGGACGGCGAGCCCGACCTGGTGGCCGTCGAGCGGCTGATCACCGTCCTCGACGGCTGCCGGTGGACCTTCCACCGGGCGATCGACCGCGCCGCCGACCGCGACCGGCTGCGCAAGGCCCTCGCCGACCTGCCCGGCCTCGACACCTACCTCACGGCGGGCGCGGCGGGCGGTGTCGACGACGGTCTCGCCACCCTGGAGGCCGAAGCCGCCCGCACGGGCGAGCCCGGCTACGAGCCCCAGATCCTCGTCGGCGGCGGTCTGCGCCTCGACCACCTCCCCGGACTCCGCGCGGCGGGCCTGAACGCCTTCCACATCGGCGGCGCCGCCCGCCCCCAGGGCTGGGCCGCCCCGCTCTCGGCCGACGCGGTCCGCACCTGGCGGGCGGCGGTGGACGCGTAACGGCGCCGGACGGCGCCGGACGGCGCGGACGGGTGCGGGCGGCCTCCGGGACCTGACCGCACCCGTACGGCGCTTCCCCTGCGGGCTTTCCCCTGCGGGCTTCCCCTGCGGGTCTTCCCGTACGGGCTTTCCCGTACGGGCGCGGGCAGGGTCCCGTGCCCCTACGGGCCTTCCCGTACGGCGCTTCCCGTACGGCACTTGCCCGTACGGGTGCGGTCAAGGCGCCTTCCCTGTACGGCACTTGCCCGTACGGGCGCGGTCAAGGTCCCTTCCCCGTACGGGACTTCCCCCACGGGTGGGTTCGGGGCGCGGGCTCCGGCGTGGGCCCGTCCCGTACGGTCCCGAAAGCTCTCGGACCCGTCCCGTACGGTCCGGAAAACCCTTCGACCCGGTCGGCGCGCGGTCGTTAGCCTCGGCGCGTGACGGACGACGGCGACACCCCGGTACGGCCCCGGCCCGACGCGGAGGCCGTCCGGCGGCTCGTCGCCGGGAGGTTTCCCGAGTGGGCCGGGCTGCCGGTGCGGGCCGTACCGTCCGCCGGGACGGACAATCTGATGTTCCGGCTCGGCGACGACCTCGTCGTCCGCCTGCCCCGCGTCCCGTACGCCGCCCACCACGTGGAGAAGGAGCAGCGCTGGCTGCCCCTGCTCGCCCCGCACCTGCCGCTCGCCGTCCCCGTCCCCGTCGGCAGGGCCGGACCGGGCCCCGGCTTCCCGATGCCCTGGTCGGTCTACCGCTGGCTCGACGGCGACGACACCCACACCGTGCCGCTCACCGACCTCGCCCACGCGGCCGAGGAGCTGGGCCGCTTCGGCACGGCCCTGCGCGCCGTCGACGCGAGCGGCGGACCCGCCTCCTTCCGGGGCGGCCCCGTCACCGACTGGGAGGCCGGGCAACTGCCGGGCGCGGTCCGGGGTCTGGCGGCCGACGGCGCCGTCGACGCGGACCTCGCCACCGCCGCCTGGGCGGCGGTCCTGCGGCTCCCGCGCCGGGACGGCCCGCCCGTCTGGCTCCACGGCGACCTGCTCCCCGGCAACCTCCTGGGCCGCGCGGGACGGCTCAGCGCCGTCATCGACTTCGGCGGCCTCGGCACCGGCGACCCGGCCTGCGACCTGCTGCCCGCCTGGTCGCTGCTCACCGCCGACAGCCGCCCCCTGTTCCGGGAGGCGGCCCGCGCCGACGACGCCACCTGGGCGCGCGGCCGGGGCTGGGCCCTGGCCTGGGGCCTGGTCACCGAGCACCACTACCGCGACACGAACCCGGTCCTCGCGTCCGTGGCCCGCCGCACCCGCACCGAGGCCCTCGGGGAGTACGCGGCGGACGTACCGCTCTGACCCGCGGTGACGGTCTCACCGCAGGGCCCCGCCCCGGGGCGGCGGGGGCTGCCCCACGGCCCCGCCCCGGGATGGCGGGGCCCGCCGTACGACTGCGGGGGGGCTTACCGTACGACGTCGAAGACGTTCTTCTGGATGCCGTTGGCGTACGTCTCGTGCTCGACCAGCTTCAGCTTCTGGGCGTCCTTGTCGGTGGCGCTGAACAGGCGCTTGCCCGCGCCGAGGAGCAGCGGGAAGACCAGCAGGTGGTAGCGGTCGATCAGCCCGGCGTCGGACAGCGCCCGGTTCAGGCTCGCGCTGCCGTGCACGATGATCGGACCGCCCTCGGTCTCCTTCAGCGCGGCGACCTCGTCGAGCGACCGCAGGATCGTGGTGTCGCCCCAGTTGTCGACCAGACCGTCCTCGGTGAGCGTCGTCGACACCACGTACTTCGGCAGCGCCTTGTAGCGCGCGAAGTCCTCCATGTCCGGCCACACACCGCTGAACGCCTCGTAGCTGGTGCGGCCGAGCAGCATCGCCGTGGCCTGCTCCTGCTCCGCGCCCTTGAGCGCGAACGCCTCGGGGACGAACTCGATGTCCTTGAAGGTCCAGCCCGCGTTCCGGTAGCCCTCCTCGCCGCCGGGAGCCTCGACGACGCCGTCGAGCGAGACGAAGGCGGAGCTGATCAGGGTGCGCATCTGGGTTCTCCCGTTTCGGTTCGTTCCTGCCGCTCAGCATGACCGCCGAGCGGCACTTCACCCTGTCAGACCGGGCCGTGTCCGAAAACTCATCGGTCGTCGCGGAGGTCTTCGGCGACGAGTTCGACCTCGAAGCCGTCGGCGTTCTCCAGATAGGCCGCGTAGACGCCCTCGCCGCCCGCGTACGGGTGCCGGTCGGCGAACATCAGGCGCCAGCCGTGCGCCGGTGCCGCCGCCGCGAGCGCGTCGACGGCGGCCCTGTCCCCGGCGTGGAAGGCCAGGTGGTTGACCCCGGGCCGCAGCCGGTCGTGCCGGTCGGAGCTGAGCGCCGGGGACCGCTCGACCACGAGGTAGGTGGGGCCGAGCGCCCAGCTCCGGCCGCCCTCCCAGCGCTGGAACGGCCGGTACCCGAGGGCGCCGAGCAGCCAGCCGAAGCTCTCCTCGGCGCGCTTCAGGTCCGCCACCCACACCTCGATGTGGTGCAGCGCCCCGACAGGAGCGCTCACACCTCCCCCAACTGATGGGGAACGGGAGCGGAGTGAACGACCGTCAGGCCGGACACCGCGCGGGTCAGGGCCACGTAGAGCCGTCGCAGCCCGGTCCGCTCGTCCGGCTCGCCGCCGACGACGGCGGCGGGCTCGTCCAGGACCACGTAGTCGTACTCCAGGCCCTTCGCGAGCGAGGCGGGGACCAGGGTCAGCCGGGACTCGGCGGTCGTCTCCTCACCGGGGGAGAGGTGCGCGAGCCCGGCGTCCGCCAGGGCCGCCGCGAGCGGCGCGATCCGGGCGTCCGCCGCGATCAGACCGATCGACCCCTCGTGCGCCAGCGCCTCCCGGCAGGCCGCGACCACGTCCGTGTCGAGCGCCTCGCTGGGACGCACCTCCAGGGAGCCGGGGTTCTCCCGCACGGACTCGACCGGGGCGAGCCCGGGGGACATGTGCGGCAGGAGCCGGGAGGCGTACGCGATGACCTCGCGCGGCACGCGGAAACCGGCGGTCAGCTCCTCCACCAGCGCGTCCGGCTTGCCCAGGTGCGCGAGGGCCTGCGCCCAGCTCTCCGTCGCCCACGGGGTGGTGCCCTGCGCGAGGTCGCCGAGGACGGTCGCCGAGCCGGTCGTGCAGCGGCGGCCCACCGCCCGGTACTGCATCGGGGACAGGTCCTGCGCCTCGTCGAGGACGACATGGCCGAGCGAGTGGGTCCGCTCCACCAGGTCCCGCGCCTCGTCGACGAGGACGGCGTCGGCCGCCGACCACTTCGCCGTCCTCACGCCACGGGCGGGCTTCGCCCACAGGAGCAGCTTCTGCTCGTCCCCGGTGAACAGCCCCTCGGCGTGCTCGGCGAGGAACTCCGGGTCGCCGAGGAGCCGCAGCACCAGCTTCGCGGGGTCCACGGCCGGCCAGCACGCGTTCACCAGGGCCTTGACGGCGGTGTCGCGGGCGACGGCGTTCTGCACCCGGTCGTCGGGGGCCTCGCCCGCCTGCTCCATCCGGACCAGGACGGCGTGCGCGACCCGCTGCGGAAGCGCCTCGCGGGCGGCCCCGTACCGGATGTCACGGTCCGTCAGTTCCCTGACGATCTCCTCCAGTTCGTACGCGGGCACCCGCCAGCGGCGCGAGCCCCGGATCACCATCAGGGGCTCGGTGGGCGGCGACACGTGGGAGCGCAGGGCCCGCCGCAGCAGTTCCGCCATCCGGGCGTCGCCCTTGACCACGGCCGTCGGCGCCTCGTCGGTGCCCCGCACCTCGACGTGGGCGACGAGGTCGTCGACGGTCGCCTGCCGCACCTCCAGCTCGCCCAGGGCGGGCAGCACCTGCTCGATGTACTGGAGGAAGGACCGGTTCGGGCCGATGACGAGGGCGCCGGTGCGGGCCAGCCGCTCCCGGTGGGCGTACAGCAGGTAGGCGACCCGGTGCAGGCCCACGGCGGTCTTGCCGGTGCCGGGGCCGCCCTGCACGCAGACCGTCCCCGACAGACCGGAGCGGACGATCCCGTCCTGCTCGGGCTGGATGGTGGCGACGATGTCCCGCATGGGGCCGACGCGGGGCCGTTCGATCTCCGCCTGGAGCAGTCGGCTGGTGGTCTCCAGCTCCGCCGGATCGGACAGGTGCTCGTCCTCGTACGCGGTCAGCTCGCCGCCCGTGTAGCCGAAGCGGCGGCGGAGCCCGACGTCCCTGGGGTCCTTCCGGGACGCCTGGTAGTACGGCTGGGAGACCGGCGCGCGCCAGTCGATCACCATCGGGTCGCCGTCGGCGTCGTGGACGTGCCGCCGTCCGATGTAGAAGCGCTGCCCCTCCTGCGTGGTGTGCAGGTAGTCGAGGCGCCCGAAGAACAGGGGGGTGTGCGAGAGGTCGGCCAGCGCCTTGACGCGGTCCTCGATCTGCCGCCCGAGGACGAGGGAGTTGACCCAGTTGGCGGTGACGTCCTTGATGTCGAGCGCCTCCACGTCCTCGCGCATCGCGCGCAGGGCGGCGCGCGAGGACGCCAGGTGGGCGCGTTCGCGCGCGAGGGGATCGTCGGATACGGGCACGGTGGAGCCTCCGGGTCGGACACGCGGATGCGTGGATGCGCGGACACGTCGAGGTGGCCGCCGGTTTCCGACCGGGCGGCGGCGCTCCGCGGAGGGAGGCGGGGAAGCTGGCGAGTGTAGCTCCGGCGGGACGCGAAGGCGAACGAATACGGGACCGGCGCCGGAGCCCGTACGGGGGCGTCCCGGAGCCCGCAGGGGGCGTGACCTGGGGACTCGTACGGGCCGTGACCTGGGGAGCCGTACGGGTGGGACCCGGGGGCCCGTACCGGTGTGACCCGGGGGCCCGTACGGGGCGGGTCCGACCCCTACGGGTCCCGGGCCGCCCCCGGGTCATCCCCGTAGGGGAGGGGGTCCGTCTCACGTCGGACGGCGGTCGGGCCCCGGTTCAGCCCCCAGACCGATGTGTTCGTAATGTCCGAATTCCATCATGGAGACATGACCGCGACGACGTTCACCCTCGTGACCACCGTGCCCCGCCTCCGGCGCACCGCCTCCGCCCTGCGCGCGATACGCGCCTTCGGCGGTGCCGTCGCCGGAGTGGTCCTCCTGGGCGACTGCGGCCCGCCGGGAGCGGCCGTCAGGAACCCGCACCCCACGCACACGGGCCGGGTCGGCCCGGGCCACGGCCCGGCCCCGGACTGACCCGGAACCCTCACGGGGAGCCCGGAACCCTCACGGGAAGCCCGAGCCCTCACGGGAAGCCCGGAGCCCGGAGCCACCCGGCTACGGACCCACTCGGCGACGAAGCCACCCGGCTACGGGGGCGACGGGGAACTACGGGGCGAGCAGCTCGTCCGCGTCGACGATCCGGTACGCGTACCCCTGCTCGGCCAGGAACCGCTGCCGGTGCGCGGCGAAGTCCTGGTCGATGGTGTCCCGGGCGACCACCGAGTAGAAGTGCGCCTTGTGCCCGTCCGCCTTCGGCCGCAGCACCCGGCCCAGCCGCTGCGCCTCCTCCTGCCGGGAGCCGAACGTCCCCGACACCTGGATGGCGACCGTGGCCTCGGGCAGGTCGATCGAGAAGTTGGCGACCTTCGAGACGACGAGGACGCTGATCTCACCGTTGCGGAAGGCGTCGAACAGCTTCTCCCGCTGCGCGTTCGGCGTCTCGCCCTTGATGACCGGGGCGTTCAGGTGCTCGCCCAGTTCGTCGAGCTGGTCGATGTACTGCCCGATGACGAGGGTCTGCTGGCCCTCGAACTTCTTCACCAGCGCTTCCGTCACCTTCCGCTTCGTCGCGGTTGTGGCGCAGAAGCGGTACTTCTCCTCGGCCTCGGCGGTGGCGTACGCGAGCCGCTCCGAGTCGGTCAGGTTGACCCGGACCTCGACGCAGTCGGCGGGCGCGATGTAGCCCTGCGCCTCGATCTCCTTCCAGGGCGCGTCGAACCGCTTGGGGCCGATCAGCGAGAAGACGTCGGACTCCCGCCCGTCCTCCCGTACGAGGGTCGCCGTCAGGCCGAGCCGCCGCCGGGCCTGGAGGTCGGCGGTGAACTTGAAGACGGGCGCGGGCAGCAGGTGCACCTCGTCGTACACGATCAGCCCCCAGTCCCGGGAGTCGAAGAGCTCCAGGTGCGGGTAGACGCCCTTCCGCCGGGTGGTGAGCACCTGGTAGGTGGCGATGGTGACCGGCCGGATCTCCTTGCGGGTCCCGCTGTACTCGCCGATCTCGTCCTCGGTGAGCGAGGTCCGCTTCACCAGCTCGTGCTTCCACTGCCGGGCCGAGACGGTGTTGGTGACGAGGATCAGGGTCGTCGCCTTCGCGCGGGCCATCGCACCGGCCCCGACCAGCGTCTTCCCCGCGCCGCAGGGCAGTACGACCACCCCGGAACCGCCGTGCCAGAACCCCTCGACGGCCTGCTGCTGGTAGGGGCGCAGGCTCCAGCCGTCCTCCGCGAGGTCGATCCGGTGCGCCTCGCCGTCGACGTACCCGGCGAGGTCCTCGGCGGGCCAGCCCAGCTTCAGCAGGGTCTGCTTGATCTGCCCGCGCTCGGAGGGGTGCACGGCGACGGTGTCGGCGTCGATCCGCTCCCCGACGAGCGGCTGCACCTTCCGGGAGCGCAGCACCTCCTCCAGGACCGGCCGGTCGGTGCTGGTCAGGACGAGACCGTGGGTGGGGTGCTTGGACAGGGTGAGCCGCCCGTACCGGTCCATGGTCTCGGCGATGTCCACGAGCAGCGCGTGCGGCACCGGGTAGCGCGAGTACGCGACGAGCGCGTCGACGACCTGCTCGGCGTCGTGCCCGGCGGCCCGCGCGTTCCACAGCCCGAGCGGCGTCACCCGGTAGGTGTGGATGTGCTCCGGCGCCCGCTCCAGCTCGGCGAACGGCGCGATGGCCCGCCGACAGGCCCCGGCCAGCTCGTGATCGACCTCCAGGAGCAGCGTCTTGTCACTCTGGACGATGAGCGGTCCACTCACGTGATCAGGTCCTTCCGACACCCTGCCGTTCCGGTAACGGCCAATCCTCCAGTGTGCCGCATCACCCACCCCCCTGCTCAGGACCCGGCCCGGCCCGCCCCCACCACACCCGCCGCACTACCCGCCCGGCTCCGGGGCGGGCGTCTCACACCTGGTCGTCCGCCAGTTCCGCCACGCCCGTGATGCGATGCAGGGGGTACGTGCGGACCTCGTCGGCCGTGTGGTCGTAGCCCGTCACGAAGCCGCCCTCCACGCGGACCGGGGCGATGACCCGCTGGCTCGCCGCGCCCTCCGCGTTCACGTAGCCGATCCACACCGCCGAGCCCGTCATCGCCGCCGCCTGGACCGTCGCCAGGGTCTCCGCCGCCGAGGTGCGGGGCAGGGCGCCCGGGGTCGTCGGGGACGACGCCGGTTCCTTCCGTACCGCCGTCGCCGCCCGGTCGCCCGCCCGGATCACCCGGACCGCCGCGCCGAGCAGCGTCCCGTCCGGGGACGGCGGGCCGTCCGGCACCGGCACCGGGGCCTTCCTCGGGCCCGTGCGGTACACGTCCGCCCGGGTGATCAGGACATCGCCCGCCGCCGACTCCGCCGCGGGCGCGTACCCCATCGACCGCAGCCCGTCGAGCAGCGACCCCGGGTCCGTCTGCGCCGCGAGCACCGTCGGCGCCAGCCTCCGCAGGCCCAGCGCCGCCGACCGCCGGTCCGCCAGGATCTCCCCGAGGACCGCGTCGTCGTCACAGCGGACGTACGCCGAAGCCGTCCCCACCCGCAGGTGCCCGTGCCGCCGCGCCACGTCGTCCACCAGGTACGACAGGGGCTGCGGCACCGGCGTACGGGAATGCGTCCGCAGGAACTCGTGCAGGTCCGACGCCGACCGGCCCGCGTCGAGCGCCCGCCGCACCGACCCCGGAGTGAACCGGTAGACCGTCGCGCCGCCCTTCGACTCCACGTCCGCGAGCACCGCGAGCGCGTCCGCGAGCGGCCGTCGCAGCGGACCCGGCGCCACCGCCGTCAGATCCGCCTGCAACAGCACCTCGTCCACCGTCTCGGGCAGCAGCGGCGCCAGGAGCGTCGCCGCCCGCCCCGCCGCCACCGACAGCTCCACCCCGCCGCCGTCCCCGTCCGCCGGAGCCGCCTCCGCCAGCGGCAGGTTCAGCAGCGCCCGAGCCGGGCCCGACAACGCCCCCCGCCCCGTGAGCCCCAGCAGCTCCGCCTCCGCGAGCGTCCAGCGGGCGAGCCGCGACCGCAGGTCCGTGGGCGCCCCGCCGGACCACTGGACCTCGTCCGGCCCGGCCGGTGCCGCACCCCGCAGCGGACGCTCCCAGCGCAGCCGGGCCAGGAGCGACCCCTGATCGGCCGCCGCACCCGGCGGCAGCGTCGCCAGGAGGACGAGCACCCGGTGCCGGACCTCCGGCGCGGGCGCCCGGTCCAGGTCCGGACCCAGCACCGACAGCGTCCGCCCCTTCGCGTCCTGCCCGCCGACCAGCCCCGCCGTACGGGTCGCCGTCAGCCACGGCGCGACGAGCCGCGCCCACCGCTCGGCGGGCGGCAGGTCCAGCCACGCGTCGTACGCGGGCGTCGGCGCGTACCGCTCGTCCGCCTCCCCGTCCGACGCGAGCAGTCCGGCACCCAGACACAGTTCCAGCCAGAACGCCGCCGTCTCCTCCGGCACGTCCAGCGCCACCGCCACCCGCCGCAGGTCCCGCACCGACATGCCGCCCGCGCGCAGCACCGGGGGCCCGCCCCGGTCCCAGGACTTCAGCAGCTCCTCGGCGGTCGCCACCGCGAGCTGCGCCTGCCCGGCCGCGGCACTGTCCACAACCTGGGGACGGTAGTCGCGTTCCACCCCGATCTCCGGCGCGTACGGCTCCGGCGTCCGGTGCGCCCGCCCGCCCCGCAGGTGCAGCGCCACCTCGCGCGGCAGCACCATCGTCCGCGCCGACACCGGGAGCAGCAGCCCCCGGTCCCGCAGCCAGCGCACCGGCGGCGCCGGATTCGCCGTCACCTCCCCGTACGGCGGACCCCACACCAGCCGGTCGAGGACCGTCAGCGCCTCCGGCGGCGCCGTGTCGAGCAGCGCCTCCATCCGCGACCGGTCCGTGAACAGCCCCGTGAGCAGCGCCACCGCCGACACCGGGTCGTGCGTCGTGGGCAGTCCCGCCGCCGCGATGATCTCCTGCACCCGGCCCGGCGACATCCCCGACGTCGCCTCCGCCACCGTCGGCCCGAGACCGGTCGGCGACGGGTGCTGCGGCGAGGGCGCCAGCAGTTCGCGGGCCGTCCGCACCAGCCTCAGCCGGTCGTCGTCCCCCCACACGAGGGCCTGTTCGCGCAGCAGCCCCACCGTGCCCGGCAGCGCCGCCTCGATCCCCGGATCGCCCTCGTCACCGGTGAGCAGGCCCAGGAGCAGGGGGTACGGTGCCGGGTCCGGGGCCACCGCCAGCGCTTCCGCCGCCTGGAGGGCGAACCGGTCGAGCCGTTCGAGGGCGCGGACCACCGAGCCCCGCGTCCCGGCGCGCGTCGCCAACTGCGTCAGGTCGTTCGGGACCGGGTTCAGCAGGTCCGGTCTGGCCCGCAGCAGCGCGGCGAGCCCCTCGTCACCGCGTGCGCGCAGCGCCTCCGCGAGCGTGCGCGGCGCGGTGGCGCCAGTTACCTCGGGCACGTGCGCCTCCCGGTCGAGCTCACCGATCCCCATCCGGACCACGTTAGCCGCTGTTCAGGCGCTAACGTCGGGCCGTACCGGGCGAACCGGCCGTGGAGGGGCAGCATGGGGATCGAGAGCGACCAGTTGGTCTACGACTATCTGAGCCGGGTCGGCGATCTGGCCCAGCAGCGGCAGCTTCCCGCGAGCGAGCGGATGCGTCTGGTGTCGGGCCTCCGCGACGAGATCGACCGCCGTCGCGCCACGCGCGGCGAGGAGAGTCCGGCGGCGGTCCGGGGCATCCTCGGCTCCCTCGGGACCCCCGACGAGGTGGTGGACCGGGCGGGCGACCGGCCGCCGCGCCCCGGACCCGGGGTCCCGGCACCCCGTCAGGGAGAGCGGCGGGAACCCGGTGGGGGCACGGGCCGGGGCGGGTCCCCGGGCGCGGACTCCCCCGAGGCACCCCGTACGGGAAGCCGTAAGGGACCGGGTCAGGGGTCCGCCCAGGGACCCGGTGCGGAATCTCCTCGGACCCGTACGGGAGGGGCGTCGGGGCGGGGAGAGGTCCCGGGGGCGCGGGCCGGGCGGGGCGCCGGATGGCTGCCGGGCCGCCGCCGTCCCCGGGACGGCTCCGGCGCCCTCGCGGACGGTGCCGGGACTCCGGCGGACGGCCGACGGCCCGCCGGGCGTGTCGGCCCACCCGCCGCACCCGTGTCCGCCGCCCCGTCCACCGGGTCCGGCCCCACCGGCTTCGGCGGCGCCGGGTCCGACACCGGGTCCGACACCGGGTCCGACTGGTGGCGGGACGCCGAGGCGGTGGACGCCGCCGACGGACTGCCCGGCTTCTTCGGCGGGGTCGAACGCCCCGACCTCTTCAAGGAACCCCTCCCGGAGGACGAGGACGACGAGAACGGGGACGGGGACGGGACCGAGGGGGACGGGGAGGGCGAGGGGGGTCACGGTCCCGGGGCCGCCGCGCCCGTGCGCCGCCGTCTCGTCCGGGTCCTGCGCCGTCGCAAGCCCGAGGCGCCCGCCGCACCGGAACCCGAGGCGGCACCGGAGGTGCCCGCCGCCCGCTTCCGTCTCTCGAACCCGTTCGTGCTGCTCGCCGCCCTGCTGCTGCTCGGCGGCGCCCTCTTCGGCTCGCTCCTCGCCCTGGCGGCGGGCTGGCTCCTCGCGTATGCCTCCCGGCGGCTCACCCCCGGCGAGGCGAAGACCGCCGTCCTGGTGATCCCCGGCCTCGCCGCCGCCTCCGGCGTCCTCTGGCTGTGGGGCAGGGTCGACGGCCGCTGGGGCGCCCCCGTCGTGGCGGGCGGCGAGGCGATGGGCGCGGCGGTCTCGGAGACCTGGCCGTGGGTCCTGCGGGGCGCGGCGGTCGCCTCGGCACTGTTCCTGCTGTGGCGGTCCCGCCGCCGCTGAGCCCGGCGCCCCGCCGCGCCCCGGGTCCGTGCTCGCCGAGCTCGCCGGGGCGTCAGCCCTTGGAGACCTCGGACCCGGGCCGCCCGGGACCGGATTCCCGCGCGGTCCCGGTCCCGGTCCCGGCGCCGGACCGCGACTCGGGCACGGACCCGTACCTGTATGTGCGTCCGCACTCGTGTCCGTATCCGGGCCCGTCAGCCCCGGGAGACCTCGGCTCGGGTCGGACCCGGGCCGCCCGGGACCGGGTTCCGTGCGGTCCCAGGCCCGGCACCGGGCCGTGACTCGGGCACGGGCCCGTACCCGTACCCGTACCCACATCCGTACGCGCGCCTACGCCCGCATCCGCACCCGTATCCGGCCCGCCGTCCCTGGGGCGTCAGCTCTGGGAGACCTCGGGCTCAGGCTCGGGCCGCGCGGGACCGGGCTCCCTCGCGGGACCGTGACTCGGGCATCGCCCCCGTACCCGTATCCACATCCGTACGCGCGTCCGCGCCCGTGTCCGGGCCGTCAGCCCTTGGAGACCTCGGGCTCGGACCCGGGCCGCGACCCGGGCACGGCCCCCGTACCCGTACCCGCATCCGGACGCGCGTCCGCGCTCGTGTCCGTGTCCGACCTCCACGGTGCTCCCGGGATCA
The DNA here is from genome assembly GCF_042754005.1 of Streptomyces sp. NPDC059247. NCBI lineage: Bacteria > Bacillati > Actinomycetota > Actinomycetes > Kitasatosporales > Streptomycetaceae > Streptomyces > Streptomyces sp. NPDC059247. The sequence goes on along the minus strand of NZ_JBHYZW010000010.1, from coordinate 183,566 downwards.
CCAGGGGGGAGCCCGTCACCGGGTCGGGGACGACGACCGAGGCGAGGCCGAAGACGTCCCGGACGAGGTCCTCCGTCACGATCTCCGACGGCGGGCCCTCCGCGACGACCCGGCCCTCCTTCATGGCGATCAGGTGGTCCGCGTACCGCGCCGCCTGGTTCAGGTCGTGCAGGACGAGGACGACGGTCCGGCCGCGCAGCCGGTTGAGGCGGCGGACCAGGTCGAGGACCTCCACCTGGTGGGAGATGTCCAGATAGGTGGTGGGCTCGTCGAGGAGCAGCAGTTCCGTCTCCTGCGCGAGGGCCATCGCGATCCACACCCGCTGCCGCTGGCCGCCGGAGAGCGCGTCGACGGACCGGTCGGCGAGCGCGGCGACGTCCGTGCGTTCCATGGCGTCGGTGACGGCCCGCTCGTCCTCCTCGGACCACTGCTTCCACCACGCCTGGTGCGGCTGCCGTCCGCGCGAGACGAGGTCGGCGACGGTGATGGCCTCCGGCGCGACCGGGGTCTGCGGGAGCAGTCCGACCGAGCGGGCGACGCTCTTCGTCGGGAGCTTCGCGAGGTCCTCGCCGTCGAGCAGCACGGCGCCGCCCCGGGGCTTGAGGAGCCGCCCGAGCGCCCGGAGGGTGGTGGACTTGCCGCAGGCGTTGGGGCCGACGATCACGGTCACCCGGCCGTCGGGAATCGCGAGGTCCAGTTCGTGGACCACGGTGCGGTCCTCGTAGGCGAGCGTCAGCCCGCGCGCGGTGAGCCTGCTGGTCATGCCTTCCCTCCGGTACGGCTGCGGACGATGAGCCAGATCAGATACGGGGCGCCGACCGCCGCCGTCAGGACTCCCACCGGCAGTTCGACGGGGGAGAGGAGCCGCCTGCCGAGCAGGTCGGCGAGGACCACGACCAGGGCGCCCGCGAGCGCCGAGCAGAACAGCGGGATCTGCGCGGTCCTGGTCATGCGGCGGGCGATCTGCGGGGCGAGCAGCGCGACGAAGTCGACGGGCCCGGCGACCCCGGTCGCCACCGACGCCAGGACCACGCCGACGGCGACCAGCCCGAGCCGGACCCGCCCGAGCCGGACGCCCAGCCCGGTCGCCGTGTCGTCGTCGAGGGAGACGGTCCGCTGCGCGCGGGCCGCCCACAGCACGGCGGGCAGCAGGAGCAGCAGCGTCCAGCGGACCGGCGCGGACTCGTCCCAGCCGCGCCCGTTGAGGGAGCCCGTCATCCAGATCTGGGCCTGCTGGGCGACCAGGTAGTCGCCCTTGGTCATGAAGAGGGTGGTGAGGGACCGCAGCGCGATGGCGAAGCCGATGCCGATGAGGACGAAGCGGGTGGCGTGCAGTCCGCCGCGCCAGGCGAAGGCGTAGACGAGGGCGGCGGCGAGGACACCGCCCGCGATCGACAGGTACGGCAGCACGGTGTACGAGGTGAGGCCGAAGGTCATCGCGGCGACGGTGACGGCCCCGGCGCCCTGGCTGATGCCGATGATGTCGGGGCTGGCGAGCGGATTGCGGGCCACGGTCTGGATGAGCCCGCCCGCGATGCCGAAGGCGGCGCCGACGGCGAGGGCGACGACGAGCCGGGGCTCGCGCAGCTCCGCCACGACGAACGCGGACGGCGAGGAGTGCCCGAGCAGGATCCGCAGGACCTCGGAGGGGGCGACGAACTTCTCGCCGACACAGAGGTACGCGACCGAGGACACGGCCAGGAGCAGCAGCAGGGCCCCGGCGACCAGGGCCGAACGGCGGTGCACGAGGAAGGAGGCGCTCCCGGCGCGGACCAGGCCGTACCCGGCGGGGCGGGGGCTCGGGCGGGTCGCGGCGGGGCGGGCGGCGGTTCCGGTGCTCACGCGGCCACCGCCTTGCGACGGACGAGGGCGACCAGGAACGGCACGCCGATGAGGGCGGTCATCACTCCGGCGGGGACTTCGCCCGGCGGGAACACGATCCGTCCGGCGACGTCCGCGACGAGCAGCATGACCGGGCCGATGAGCGCGGCCATCGGCAGCACCCAGCGGTGGTCGGAGCCGACGACGGCGCGGGCGATGTGCGGGACGGCGAGGCCGACGAAGGCGACCGGTCCGGCGGCGGCGACGGCCGCGCCGGTGAGGACGGTCGCTCCGGCCCCGCCCACGATCCGTACCGTCGCGACGCGCTGTCCCAGGCCCTTGGCGACGTCCTCGCCGAGCGCGAGCGCGTCGAGGCCGCGCGCCACGGAGACCACGAGGAGCGCGCCGACCAGCAGGAAGGGCCAGACCTGGGCGACGATCTGCGCGTCGCGCCCGTCGAGGGAGCCGGTCTGCCAGAACCGGAACTCGTCGAGCGCGGAGGCGCGGGTGGTGAGGATGCCGGTGGTGACGGAGAGCAGCAGGGCGTTGATCGCGGCGCCGCCGAGGGCCAGTTTCACGGGGGTCGCGCCGCCGCGCCCGCCGGAGGCGACGGCGTGCACGGCGACCGCGGCGACGGCGGCACCGGCGAAGGCGAACCACACGTAGCCGCTGAGTCCGTGCACGCCGAAGAAGGCGATGGCGACGACGACGGCGACGGCGGAGCCCTGGCTGATGCCGAGGATGCCGGGGTCGGCGATCGGGTTGCGGGTGATGCCCTGGAGGGCGGTGCCCGCGAGGGCGAGCGCGGCGCCGACCATGAGGCCGATGAGGGTACGGGGGACGCGGAGGCCCCGTACGACCTCGGCGTCGGCGCTCGTGCCGCCATGCAGCAGGGCGTCGAACACCGTCGAGGGGGCGATGGCGCGGGCGCCGACGGCGAGGCTGAGGAGGACGGCGAGGAGGAGGGCGACGACAGCCGCCGAGGTCGCGAGGACCCGTCTGGTACGGAGAGCGGCTGGCATCGGGACCCATCGGGGGGAGTACGGGTTTGGTAAGGCTTGGCTCAGTGTAAGCACCACTCACCACCCCGGACGCGGGCCGGAGGACCCTCGCGGGAGCCCTCGCGGGAGCGCGTACGGGAGCCCTTACGGGTCGGGGCGGGCAGGGCGGGACCTTGTGGGGCGGGACCGGTGGGGCCGGGGCCGGTACTGGCGGGCCCCGTGCGGCCGGGCCCCTACGGGCGGCTCCTGAGGGCCGGGGCGCTCAGGGGTCCGCGCGCGCTGGACATAGGGCCCAGGCCCCGTCCTGGGGCGGGAGCCGGGTGGCGCACCTCACGCGGGAGATTCCGGGAGCGCCCGCGGACAGACCGGCCCCGGAGCGACCGCTCCCAGAGCGACCGCTCCCGGGCTGGCCCCCCCCGAAAGGGATCCGGCCCCGGACAGGAGGTCCGGGATCGCCCCGGTCCGTCTCAGGGGCGACCCCGGAGAATGGGGCGTATGACGACGACCTCAGCCACCCCGTCCCCGGCCACGCCCCCCGCCAGCAGTCCGGCGAAGACAAAGGCGAAAGCAGAAGCGCAGGCAGAGACGGAGACGGAGACGGAGACGGCGGCGGGGCCCGGCGGCGTACCGCTCACCGTCGGGTTCGATCTCGACCTGACGCTGATCGACACCCGGCCCGGCATCAGGGCGACCTGGGAGGCCTTCTGTGCCGAGACCGGTGTCACGGCCGACATCGACCTGGTCGTCAACCGGCTCGGCCCGCCGCTGGAGCACGAGATGGCGCACTGGGTGCCCGAGGAGGCGGTGACCGCGATGACCGCCCGCTACCGCGCGCTCTACCCGGCGTACGCGATCGAGCCCTCGCACCCCATGCCGGGCGCCCGGGACGCGATCCGGGCGGTCCGCGAGGCGGGCGGCCGGACGATCGTCGTCACCGCGAAGAACGGCCCGCACGCCGAGCTGCACCTGGCGCACCTGGGCATCGAGCCGGACGCGGTCGTCGGCAGCCTGTGGGCGGAGGGCAAGGCGGAGGCCCTGCGCGCGCACGGCGCCCAGGTGTACGTCGGGGACCACGTCGGCGACGTCCGGGGCGCGGCGGCGGCCGGGGCCCTCTCGGTGGCGGTCGCCACCGGCCCCTGCGCCGCCGGGGAGCTGACGGCGGCCGGGGCGGACGTGGTCCTGACGGACCTGACGGATTTCCGGGAGTGGTGGGCGGGCTACCTGGCCTGAACCGGTACGGCCCCGCCGTCGCGCGCCTGCCGCCGCTGGGCGGCGATCGCGCGCAGCACGCCCGCGCCCGCGACCATGAATCCGACGCCCATCAGCATGGACACGGTGTACGCCACGGTGGGGAACGGGTCGGTGCCCAGGAACAGCGGGGCCACGGTGACCAGCGTCGCCACCGCGCCCACCGCGAAGATGATCACACCGGCCTTGACGAGGCCGTCGCCGGGGGCGCTGTCGTCCGCCGGGGCGGCGGGGGTTTCACTACGCATCCGGCCAGGGTAGTTCCCAGGCCACAGGAACACACCGGCGACGTCTTGTCACCGGTCCCGGGAGCACTAGCCTGGTCCCGGCGGGCCGGTCGGCCCGCTGTCTGCCATCCCCATCGACAAGGACGAGGACGAGGAAAGACGTGCCTACCGGCAAGGTCAAATGGTTCAACAGTGAGAAGGGCTTCGGCTTTCTCTCCCGTGACGACGGCGGCGACGTCTTCGTCCACTCGTCGGTGCTCCCTGCCGGAGTCGACGCGCTGAAGCCCGGACAGCGGGTCGAGTTCGGCGTCGTCGCCGGACAGCGCGGCGACCAGGCCCTGTCCGTCACGATCCTCGACCCGACCCCGTCCGTCGCGGCGGCCCAGCGCCGCAAGCCCGACGAACTGGCGTCCATCGTCCAGGACCTGACGACGCTCCTGGAGAACATCACGCCGATGCTGGAGCGCGGCCGGTACCCGGAGAAGACCCAGGGCAAGAACATCGCGGGTCTGCTGCGCGCGGTCGCCGACCAGCTGGACGTGTGACGCCCTCCTGACGGGCGGCGCGCCGGGCCGCCCCCGTCAGGGAACGCGCCCGGCCGTCTCCCTCAGGGGAACGCGAGCGCGTCCGGGCCGAGGGGCGGTACGAGTCCCTCGGCCGCGGCGCGGGTGAGCAGCCCGCGGACCGCCGCGTAGCCGTCCTCGCCGAGGTCGGCGGTGAACTCGTTGACGTACAGACCGATGTGCTGGTCGGCCACGCCCGGGTCCATCTCCTGGGCGTGTTCGAGGACGTACGGGCGGGAGGCCGCCGGGTCGTCCCAGGCCATCCGCACCGACGCGCGGGCCGCGTCGGCGAGCCGCCGCAGGGTCTCCGCGCCCAGCGAGCGGCGGGCCACGATCGCTCCGAGGGGGATCGGGAGCCCGGTCGTGGCCTCCCAGTGCTCGCCCATGTCGGCGAGGCGGCGCAGCCCGTACTCCTGATAGGTGAAGCGGGCCTCGTGGATGACGAGCCCGGCGTCGACCTTCCCGTCGCGGACGGCGGGCATGATCTCGTGGAACGGCATCACGACGACCTTCCCGACCCCGCCGGGCACCTGGTCGGCGGCCCAGAGCCGGAACAGCAGGTACGCGGTCGAGCGCTCGCTCGGCACCGCGACCGTCCGCCCGGCCAGGTCCGCTCCGGTGGCCGCCTCCCGGGTCAGGACGAGCGGCCCGCAGCCCCGGCCGAGGGCGCCGCCGCAGGGCAGCAGCGCGTACTCGTCGAGGATCCAGGGCAGCACGGCGTACGACACCTTCAGCACGTCGTGGTCGTCGGTGCCGCCCTCCGCCCAGCCGTTGGTGACGTCGATGTCGGCGAACGTCACGTCGAGCCGGGGCGCGCCCGGGACGCGGCCGTGGGCCCAGGCGTCGAAGACGAAGGTGTCGTTGGGGCAGGGCGAGTAGGCGATCTTCAGCTCGGTCACGACGGCTCCACGAGGACGGTGCTGCTGAGCAGCTCGAAGGCGTGCCGCAGGGATTCCAGGGCGTCGCCGATGCGCCAGGCGGCACGGTCGCGGGGGCCGACGGCGTTCGACACGGCCCGGATCTCGACGACGGGCAGGCCGTGCGCGGCGGCGGCCTCGGCGACCCCGAAGCCCTCCATGGCCTCGGCCCCGGCCCCGGGGTGGCGCCCGGCGAGTTCGGCGGCGCGGTCGGCGGTGCCGGTGACGGTGGAGACGGTGAGGACGGGGGCGACGGCGTGCGGGAGGCCGCCCGCCGTCAGGGCGGCGGAGATCCGGCCGGTCAGCGCGTCCGGCACGGGATGGGCGGACCGGCCGAAGCCCAGTTCCTCGACGGTCAGATAGGCGTCGGGGGTCCGCGCGCCGAGGTCGGCGGCGACGACGGACGCCGAGACGACGACCGAACCGAGCGGGGCGAGGGGGAGGAAGCCGCCCGCGATCCCGGCGGACACGACGAGCCCGTAGGGGGCGTCGGGGCCGGTGAGCGCGGCGGAGGTCAGGGCCGTGGCCGTGGCGGCGGCGACCGCGGCGGGTCCCACCCCGCCGACGAGCACGTCGACCCGTACGGGACCGGCGTCGGTGCCGGCCGTGTGACGGCGCAGCACGAGGCCCCCCGGCAGCGGGAGGAGCGCGGGGCCGCCGAGGTGGGGGCCGAGGCCGGCGGAGACGGAGTCCGCCTCAGCCGCCACGGCCGTCACGATCAGGCTCCGGTGGGCCACCGGAGGATCAGGATTCCTTCTTCAGCTGGAAGTGCCAGATGCCGGTCAGCTTCTTGCCGGTGTTCTCGACGATGGTCACCTGGCTGGAGTTGGTGGCCTCGCCGGACTGGGTCGAGAAGAAGGCGCTGGCCGGAATGGTCCGGTACGTCTTCTTGTACGGCTCGGGCTCGGCCTGCTGGCCGCCGAGGAAGATGGTCCAGCCGTTCTCCGCGATGTCGGGGTCGACCCCGAAGCGGATCTTGTCGTCCATCGCGACGGAGATGGACTTCTCGGCCTTCTTGTTGAGGCACTGCTGGATCTGCGACTCCTTGATGGCTTCGCCGTCGTTGTAGCAGGCGGCCTCGGAGTGGATCGAGTCGGTCCCGACCGTCAGGGTCGCGACAGGCGTCGGCTTGTCGCAGGCGGAGAGGACGAGGAGCCCGGCGGAGACGGCCCCGAGGGCGACGGCGGCCCGGCGGCCCGAGCCGGAGAAGAACGCAACGGTCATGAGCCGAAGGCTATCGGGCCGTCGCGTCCACGCCACGAGGGGGTACGGCGTGCCGCCCCGGGGTACCTCCGGGGCACCCCCGCGCGACGGCCGCCTCGACGGTACGAGAAGGGCCCCCGGGGCCTTTCGGGCGCGGCCCGGAAAGCCCCGGACCCTTGGGGCGCGGCGGCCGGGGAGGGGCCCGCCCCTGAGGGTCCGGAGGGGGGCTGACGGTCCGGAGGGTCCGGAGAGTCCGGAGGGGGCTGACGGTCCGGAGAGGACCGGTGGGTCCGGAGGGGGCCGGTGGGCCAGAGGGGCCGGTGGGGGCCGGTGGGCCCGGAGTCCGGTGGGCCCCCCGTGGGCCGGAGGGGCCGGTGGGCTCGGAGTCCGGTGAGCCGCCGCGCCTGAGCCGCCGCGCCAGCCGCGCTCGCCCCGCCCGGTGACGGCCCGGCGGCCGGAGGCCCGGCCCCGCTCCGGGTGGAGGCGCATCCCCGCTCCGGGTGGAGGCCCAGCCCCCGCTCAGGCCGGAGGCCCGGCCCCCGCTCCGGGTGGAGGCCCAGCCCCCGTACAGGCCAGCGGCCTGCCCCCCCCGCTCAGGCCGAAGGCCCCGTCAGGCCACCCGGGCCTTCGGGCGGTTCTTCGGGCCCGGGGGGCGGCGGGCCTCGGCGAGCAGGCCACGGACCGCGAGCGCCGCGCCCAGCGCGAGGATCGCGGCGGCCACCGACATGCCGAGGGTGCCGTTCAGCGGCAGCGCGATCCCGATGCCGCCGCCCACCACCCACGCCATCTGCAGCGCCGTCTCCGACCGGGCGAACGCCGAGGTCCGTACCGACTCCGGCACGTCCCGCTGGATCAGCGCGTCCAGCGACAGCTTCGACAGCGCCTGGGTGAGCCCCGCGACCGCGCCCAGCACCGCGACCATCACCCCGCCGAAGAACACCGCCGTCAGGACCGCCGTACCGCACACCACGCTGATCATCGTGGCGATGATCACCTCGGGTCCCTGCCCCCGGTCCCGGAGCAGCGAGCCCACGGCCGTCCCGCACGCGTTGCCCACGCCCGCCGCCACGCCCACGATCCCCAGCGACACGGCGGCGCTCTGCCCCGACAGCGGATGCTCCCGCAGCAGGAACGCCAGGAAGAAGATCAGGAAACCCGACAGCATCCGCTGCGCCGCGTTCGCCTGCAGACCGTGCAGCACGGACGGCCCCACCGTCCGCAGGTTCGGCGGCTTCTCACCCTTCTCACCCCTGGAGCCCTTCCCGCCCTTCTCTCCCTTCCCGCCGTGCGCCAGCAGATGGGCCCGCCGTTCGCCCTTCGCCGAGTCCACCTTCGGCGGCATCCGCAGCGCCCAGAACGTCCCGAGCAGGAACAGCGCGCACGCCCCGTACAGCGGGTACGGCGTGCCGAGGAGGTGGAGCCCCGCGCCCACCGGCGCGGCGACCCCCGTCGCGAGCAGCCCCGCCAGGGTCACCCGCGAGTTCGCCTTCACCAGCGAGAAGCCCGGCGGTAGCAGCCGGGGCACCACCGCGCTGCGCACCACCCCGTACGCCTTCGACGCCACCAGGACCCCGAGCGCCGCCGGGTACAGCTCGATCCCGCCCGTCGCCACCAGACCCGAGAGCACCAGCGCGAGGACCGCCCGGGTCAGCATCGCGCCTGCCATCGCCGCCCGCCGCCCGTGCGGGACGCGGTCCAGGAGCGGACCGATCACCGGGGCGAGGAGGGTGAACGGCGCCATCGTGATGGCCAGATACAGCGCGACGCGCCCACGGGCCTCGTCGGTCGGCACGGAGAAGAACACCGTCGACGCGAGGGCGACGGTGATCATGACGTCCCCGGCGCCGTTCACGGCGTGCAGCTCGATCAGCTTCCCGAGCCCCGACTCGCCCGCGCCGTGCGCGTGCGTCGCCTTCCGGATGCCCCTCGCCGTCCCGGTGAAGGGCAGGTGCAGGACACGACCGACCTTCCGGCCCGCTCGGCGGAGCGGCCCGGCATGATCTTCGGATCGTGCGGGGGACCGTGCGGCTGCCACTCCGTCATAGTGCCCCACCGGCCCGCCGGACGAACCGTGGCGCGGCGGTGGACACGCCTCCCGCCCGTCTCCCACGGCCACTTCCGCCCGTCCCCCACCACCCTTCCCGGCCGTCCGCCGCCCCGCCGTCCACCCCTTTTCGGCCGTCCTCGCCACCCGATCCGTGACCTGTGATCGGGGCCACTTGGGACGGGCAGGTGGGCTCTGGCCCGGGAACGGGGTAGCGTGCGTAGCGCGTCACCGGCGGAAGCTTTCGGCCGCGCGCCTCTTCGGCATCCCGCAGAATGGATGGCGATAGGTGTGCCCGAGACACGCGAGACAAGTCGGGTGCGCGGACGTCGATGCGGCCCACAGGTCCGCTCCGCCCGCCGCCCGAGGTTCGCTCCCGTCGCTCGGCCGGCGCACCCGTGAGACGGCGTAGGAGAGAAGCGAGACCTGTGAGTGCTGCGACGACGCGAAGCGGTACCCCGCGTACCCCGCGAGCCACGCGTACCCCCGACCGCCTGTGCGCCGAGGCCGTAGACCTCGCGCGGGAGGCCGCCGAGGAGGCGGCCGCCCCGGGCGTCGTCGGCGCCCATGTCGACGTGGTCGCCGAGGGTGACCGCGTCGTCACCCATTACTTCGAGTCCAAGGAACCGGGCTACCGGGGCTGGCGCTGGGCGGTGACGGTCACCCGCGCCTCCCGCGCGAAGAACGTCACGCTCGACGAGACCGTCCTGCTGCCCGGCTCCGACGCCCTCCTCGCCCCCGAGTGGGTGCCGTGGAGCGAGCGGCTGCGCCCCGGCGACATGGGCCCCGGCGACCTCCTGCCCACCGAGGAGGACGATCCGCGCCTGGAGCCCGGCTACACCGGCGAGGACGAACCGCCGCCGAACTCCGTCGTCTCCGATGAGTTGGCCGCGCACCTCGACGTCGAGGACGCCGAGATCGTCACCCGCGCGCCCTCGCGCGGCGCGATCGCCTCGGTCGCCGACGAACTGGGCACGCGCCGGGCCCGTGTCCTGTCCCGGTACGGGCTCCACATGGCCGCCGACCGCTGGGACGAGGCGTTCGGCCCCCGGACGCCGATGGCCCTCGCCGCGCCCGCGCCCTGCGTCTCCTGCGCCTTCCTGGTGCCGCTGGCGGGGTCGCTGAAGCAGGCGTTCGGGATCTGCGCCAACGAGTTCTCCCCGGCGGACGGCCGGGTCGTGTCCCTCGCGTACGGCTGCGGCGGGCACTCCGAGGCCGCCGTCATGCCGAACACGCCGCGCCCGGCGGCCCCGGTCCTCGACTCGGTGGGCGTGGACGTCTTCCCGCTCCGCCCGGCCGACGACTCCGGCTCGACGACGGAACCGGACGCGGCGTCGGAGGACCTGGGCCACTCGTAGCCCACCCGCCCCGGGGCGCTCCCGCCCCGGGAACGGCCACCCGTCCCGCCCCCCGGTGGGTCACCCCCGACCCACCGGCCCCACCCGCCCCACACCGGCCCCGCACCCCGGACCGGCGGGCGGCCGTACGCACCGGAACCGCCAGGCGGCCGTACGCCGGACTCCCCGGACCGGCCGCACGCCGGACCGCCGGGCGCCCGGCGGTCGTGAGCCGGACCCGCCCCGATCCGTACGCGCTCCACGCGGGCCCCCGGCCCCGCCCGGGGCCGGACCGCCCGCCGGGCACCGGATTCACCGACCCGTGGCCGTACGCCGACCCCGCCCCGGACCGGGACCGGCGCCGTCGGCCGCCCGCGCGGCGCAGGGGCCGAGCCGCTCGGCCATCCGCCGTACGTGTGGGAGTGCGCCGGGCCGTGGCCGTACGCCGGAGAGACCGGGCCCACCCGGCGCCGGGCCTGTGAGTGCCGACGATTCGTCGTACGGGGTCCCGCAGGGCCGTGGCCGCCCACCGGGCCATCCGGCGCCGTCCGGCATCGGATTCCGCGCCGGGGCCGAGCCGCTCGGCCGTTCGTCGTACGTGTGGGAGTGCGCCGGGCCGTGGCCGTACGCCGGACAGGCCGAACCCGCCCGGCACCGGGATTGTGAGCCCCGGCCGCTCGTCGTACGCGGAGTGCGCCAGACCCGCCCGGTCCCGGTCCCGGCCCCGGTCCCGGTCCCGGTCCCGGCCCCGGCCCCGGCCCCGGTCCCGGCCCCGGCCCCGGCCCCGGTCCCGGCCCCGGCCCCGGCCCCGGTCCCGGTCCCGGCCCCGGCCCCGGCCCCGGTCCCGGTCCCGGCCCCGGCCCCGGCCCCGGTCCCGGTCCCGGGCCGAGCCGCGAGTCCCCGACCGCTTGCCGTGCTCGGGGTCGGCCGGAACTGCGGCCGTACGCCGGACAGACCGGGCCCGCCCGCCACCGGGGCTGTGAGCCCCGGCCGCTCGTCGTACGCGGAGTGGGCCGGACCCGCCCGGTCCCGGTCCCGGGCCGAGCCGCGAGTCCCCGACCGCTTGCCGTGCTCGGGGTCGGCCGGAACTGCGGCCGTACGCCGGAGAGACCGGGCCCGCCCGACCCCGGTCCCGGGCCGAGCCGCGAATCCCCCCGACCGCTTGCCGTGCTCGGGGTCCGCCGGTCCCGTGGCCGTACGCCGGACTGGCCGGGCCCGTCCGGCACCGGACCGCCCGGCACCGGACCGCCCGGCACCAGGCCCCGCGTCGGTGCCGGGGTGCCTCATCACTCGTCGTGCGTGAGACTCGCCGGGCCCATGGCCGTACGCCCGACTCGCCCGCCCCCCCCCGGACCGGCATCGGCCCGTCCGGAGACCGGCCCCCACCCCACCCGGGGCCACCCCCGGCGGGCCCGTAGCGGAGTCGAGTCGTCCGGTCGCCTGACTCCCGGTGCGCGCTCGGGCCGCCCGTCCGCCCGTCGTGCGCCGGTCGTACGCCGGGACGTCCGGCGTGCGGGCGTGCACCAGGTCGTCGGGCCGCCGGACGGGCCCGCCGCCCCGCCACGGGCGGGCGCCGGATCACCCGGTGCCCGGCCGGGACCCGGACGCACGGCGGCGTTCCCGCCGCCCCGGCCCCAAGGGGGCCGTACCCGCCCCGGCGGTCCGGGGGGCGCGGGGCGCGGTACCTTCGGGCCCCGGGACTTCGGGTCCCGGACGTGCCGCCCGTCCGGGCGGCCACCGCCCCGCAGAGTGGAGTCAGACGTGAACGTCAGCGTCCGGACGACGGCCGACGGAACCGATCCCTTCGGCACCGCACGGCTGCGCCGGGGAGTGCTCGACGCCTGGGGCGCCTCGCCCGCCCGCTTCCGGGAGGACGCCAACGCCGAGGAGGACCTCGCCCTCGGCGGCTACCGCGACCGGCTCGTCGTCGAACTCGCCCAGAACGCCGCCGACGCCGCCCACCGCGCGGGCGTCACCGGCCGTCTGCGGCTCACCCTGCACCCGGCGGACCACGAAGGCCCCGCCGCCCTCGCCGCCGCCAACACCGGCGCCCCGCTGGACGCCGTGGGCGCCGAGTCGCTGTCCACGCTCCGCGCCTCCGCCAAGCGGGAACAGGGCGGCGAAGGCGGCCCCGGCGCCGTCGGCCGCTTCGGCGTCGGCTTCGCCGCCGTCCTCGCCGTCACCGACGAACCCGCCGTCCTCGGCCGCCACGGCGGCGTCCGCTGGTCCCTCGCGGAAGCCCGCGAACTCGCCGCCGAGACCGCCCGGAACAGCCCCGGGCTCGGCGACGAACTGCGCCGCCGCGACGGCCACGTCCCCCTGCTGCGGCTCCCGCTGCCCGCCGAGGGCACCGCCCCCGACGGCTACGACACCGTCGTCGTCCTCCCGCTCCGCGACCCCGCCGCCGTCGCCCTCGCCGAACGGCTCCTCGGCGCGATCGACGACGCCCTCCTGCTCACCCTCCCCGGGCTCGCCGAGATCGTCGTCGAGACCGCCGACGGCGTACGGACCCTGAGCCGCTCCGAGGACGACGGACACGTCCGCGTGGACGACTCCGCCACCGGCAGCCGCCGCTGGCGGACCGTCAGCCACACCGGCCCCCTCGACCCCGAGCTGCTGAAGGATCGCCCCGTCGAGGAGCGGCTGCGCCCCCACTGGTCGGTCACCTGGGCCGTACCCGTGGACGACGCGGGAGCCCCGCGCCACCCGCGCACCACCCCGGTCGTCCACGCCCCCACCCCCACCGACGAACCCCTCGGCATCCCCGCGCTGCTCATCGCCTCGCTGCCGCTCGACACCGCCCGCAGGCACCCGGCGCCCGGCCCGCTCACCGACTTCCTGGTGCAGCGCGCCGCCGACGCCTACGCCGAACTCCTCGCGGACTGGCGGCCGGTGACCAGCGCGTCCCTGGACCTCGTCCCCGGACCGCTCGGCAAGGGCCCGCTCGACGGGGCGCTGCGCGAGGCGATCCTCGACCGGCTGCCGCGCGTCGCGTTCCTCGCGCCCGCCGTCCCCACCGAGGAACTCCCGGCGCTCCGCCCGATCGAGGCGGAGGTCGCGGAGGGCGCGGGCGCGGACACCGTCGGCGTGCTCGCGGAAGTGTTCCCGACCCTGCTCCCTGCCGGTCTCGAACGGCGGCCCGAGCTGCGGACCCTCGGGGTCGGCCGGGTGCCGCTGACCGAGGCGGTCGACCGGCTCGCGGGCGTGGACCGCCCCCCGGGGTGGTGGTGGCGGCTCTACGACTCCCTCGCGGGCGTGGACCCCGACCGGCTCTCGGGCCTGCCGGTGCCGCTGGCGGCGCCGGAGGACGGCGGCCCGATCCGTACGACGACCGGCCCGCGCCAGGTGCTGCTGCCGCAGCACGGCACCCCGGTGGAGCTGACCCGGCTGGGTCTGAAGGTCGCCCACCCGGAGGCCGCCCACCCGATCCTGGAGAAGCTGGGCGCCCTGCCCGCCACGCCCCGCGCGGTCCTGACGACCCCGCAGGTGCGGGCGGCGGTCGCGGGCTCCCTCGACGCGGGCGAGATCTGGGACGAGGACGCGCTGGACGCGGAGGAACTCGCGGAGACCGTCCTCGGCCTGGTCAGGGACGCCGATCTGGAGCCGGGCGACGAACCCTGGCTGGGCGCGCTCGCGCTCCCCGACGAGGACGGCGAGCTGTCGCCCGCGGGCGAGCTGGTGGTGCCGGGATCGGCGTTCGCCGCCGTGATGCGGCAGGACGAACTGGCGCTCGTCGACGCGGACCTGGCCGCCCGCTGGGGCGAACGGCCGCTCGCCGCGTGCGGGGCCCTCACCACGTTCGCGCTGGTCCGGGCGACGGACCTGCTGCTCGACCCGGACGAGGTCGAGCCCCGCGAGGGCGACTACCCGGAGCCCGACGACGCGGGGCTGCTCGACGCGGTCGACGTGTGGTGCGAGGACGTCCTGGACCGGCTGCCGGAGTCCCCGGTGCCGCCGGTGGCGACGGAGATCGTGGCCGTACGGGACCTGGACCTGGTCGACGACGACGCCTGGCCCCGGGCCCTCGCGATGCTCGCCCTGCCGCCCCTGCGGGACGCCCTGACGCAGCCCGTACGGGTCCTGCTGCCCGACGGCACGACGGAGACCGTACGGCCGTACACGGCGTGGTGGCTGCGCGACCACCCCGTCCTGGACGGCCGCCGCCCGGCCGGACTGCGGGCCGAGGGCTCGGACCCGCTCCTGACCGGACTGTACGACTCCGCCGACGCGACCGGCTTCGAGGACGAGCAGGTCCTGCGGGCCCTGGGCGTCCGCACCTCGGTCGGCGCGCTCCTGGACGAGCCGGGCGGCGCGGCGGAGCTCCTCGCCCGGCTCGCGGACCCGTCCCGGGAGGTCACCGGCGCGCAGCTGCACGCCCTGTACTCGGCCCTCGCCGAGCTGGACCCGGAGCAGGTGACGCTGCCGGACGAGCTGCGGGCGGTGGTGGACGGCGAGGTGGTCGTGGTCGACGCGGCGGACGCGGTGGTCGCGGACGCCCCGGACCTGCTGCCGCTCACGGACGGGCTGCCGCTGCTCCCGGTGTCGCCGTCGCGCGCCGCCGACCTGGCGGACCTGCTCCAGGTGCGGCGGCTGAGCGCCACGGTGGACGCGGAGGTCACCACGGCGGGCGAGGAGCACGGGGTCCCGTCCCCGGTGCGCGCGCTCCTGGGGCCGACGACCCCGGCGACGTACGTCGAGCACGAGGAGCTCCTCGTGGCGGGCGCGGAGCTGGACTGGCGCCGCACCCCGGACGGCGTGGTCCACGCCGCCACCCTGGAGGGCGTGGCGGCGGCCCTGGCCTGGGCCACCGGCCAGTGGCCCCGCCGCTTCGAGGTCGCCGCCCTCCTGGAGGACCCGACCCGGACGGCGGAACTGGCCAGGGACCGCTGGTTCGACTGAGGGGGGCGCCGGTCAGGCGCACCACAGCGCGCCGCGCCGGTGCCGGGCCTCCGGCACGTCGGCGGTCTCGGCCGCGTCGAGGTCGAGTCGGGCGCCGGGCCCGTCGACCAGCCGCCGCAGGACGCCGGTCCGGTGGCGCAGCCGCTGCCGGGCCCGGCGCTCCTCCACCCCGGCCTCCCGGGTGACGGTGCGGTCCCTCTGGTACCGGGGGAACGCGTGGACCTCCACCGCGCGCCGCACCGCGCGGGGCCGCTGCCGACGGCCCTCCCGTACGGCCTCGCGGCTGCCGGAGGCGTCGTACCGGAGGCCGTGGAGGACGACGGCGAGCCAGGGCCGCCCCGTCGGCCGGTCCCCGGCGGCGCGGGCGCGGGCGGGCGGGAAGTGGTGGGCGGTGCGGCTCATGAGGGCTCCACGGGTGGCCCGCCGGGGGTGTCCCGGCGGGCCACCCGACCCCGCCTCGGGCCCTCGGCCCGTATGTTCCGTCCCGTCCGCACGCGCGTACCCCACGGTCCCGGCCGAGGCCCCGGCGACCCGGTTCCACGAGGGGCGACCCCGGCGGAGCCGGTCGGTGGCGGACGCGGTGGCCCGGCCCGCACCGGCCCCGGCGGCCGGTCGCTACCAGGCGCGGTGGCGGCGCGTCAGGTCCGTCCGGCCGTACGCGGGGGCAGAGTCCGGCTTCCGGTTCTGCCCCCGTGGGTGTCCGCCGCCGTCTGGCCCGGCAGGGCCGGGCGGTGGTGCACTGGCCGTGGAGCGGTGTCGTGTGCCCGTCCGGGCCCTGGCGGGGGAGCGGCGCCGCGCTCGGCTCCCTGGTCCCCCGGTCCGAGGGAAGAGGGAACCGACGTGCGTGCGCAAGAACCGGAGAAGGCTCCCGGCCGGTCCGTCCCCCGTCCGTCCGCGACCCGGGCCGAGGCCGGAGCGCCCGCGGCCCTCCCCGGCGGCATGGCACCCCGGGAGGTCCTCGCCCTCCAGCGGACCGCAGGGAACGCCGCCGTCGCCCGGCTGGTCGAGGACTCCCGCCACCAGCACGGAGCCGGATGCGGCCACTCCCAGCCGGACGCCCCGGTGCAGCGCTCCGCCGTCCAGGAGGTCCTCCGCGCCGGGGGCAGGCCGCTCGACGACGGCACCCGCACGGAGATGGAGGGGCGTCTCGGCGCCGACTTCTCCGACGTCCGCGTCCACGAGGGCGTGGCCGCGCAGCGCTCCGCCGCCGAGATCGGCGCCCGCGCCTACACCTCCGGCAGCCACGTCGTCATCGGCAGCGGCGGCGGCGACAAGCACACCCTCGCCCATGAGCTGACCCATGTCATCCAGCAGCGCCAGGGCCCCGTGTCCGGCACCGACAACGGCGGCGGGCTCAGCGTCTCGGACCCTTCGGACCGCTTCGAGCGGGCCGCCGAGGCCAACGCCACCCGGGTGATGTCCGGGCCCGTCCCGGCAGCGGGGGAGAGCGGGGCCCACGGGCCCGGGGAGGGGCACGCGCACGCGGAGCAGCCCGTGCAGCGCCGTTTCAAGGCCCTGTTCGGAGGCGGGAAGCAGGAGGCGGCGGCTCCGGAGCCGGAGCAGGTCCGGGTGGGCGGCCGGGTCATCCCCATGCGCCGCGAGAACGGGTTCTACGAGTTCGCGCACGAGGGGCGGACCGTCTTCATCCATGACCTCGCGGTGCAGAACGGCGAGGTCGACGCGGGTCTCGCCAGGCTGATCAACCAGTTCCTCGGGGGCGGCATGTTGCTCTACCGGGGGGTCCCGCGCTGGCACCCCACCTGGCATCAGCTGAACGATTCGCGCACGGTGCCTCCGCTGGGCGAGGGGCGTCTTCCCAACTTCGACACCCGCGAGACGTCCTTCATCCCGTTCGCGCCGACGCAGACCGTCGCGCTGGGGGCCGCCGTCTCCCGTACGGGCATGGGCGACGGGGACGAGGCCCGGTTCGTCCAGGGATACGACCAGGGCGACCCCGCGAACGTGCTGGGACAGATGGTGACCGTGTTCGCCTCTCCGGGGCAGAACGACGTGGCCTTCTTCAACGAGACGGAGGTCCAGGTCAGGGGGCCGGTGCAGGTGATGCACCAGCAGTTCTTCACCATGGGCACCCCGCTCAGCGAGGTCTACGGCCCGGAAATAGGGGAGGAGCCGCTGAGCTCGATGAGCGCGGCGAATCCCACGGCGGAGGAGATCGCCGCGTACGAGGAGGAGCACGGGTCGCTGCGGCGGTGACCGCCGTCCCGGCGGCGGGCGGTGCGGCCCCGCCCGGCCCGCCGCCCCCTCCCGGACGCTCCGTCCGGGCCTCCCGGCCCCGGTCCCTCCGGGCGTCAGGCCGGGAACCTCCGGCCCACCCAGCGCCAGACGAACTCCAGGAGGACGCCGCCCGCCGCCGCGATGGCCACGGCCGTCCACGGCATGGTGACGCCGATCAGCTTCAGGGCGAAGAACTGCTGGAGCCAGGGGACGACGAGGACCAGCAGGAAGGCGCCGCCCATGGTGGCGACCAGGGTGAGGCGCCACCACGTGTAGGGGCGGGCGATGATCGCCAGGACCCACATGGAGACCAGGAAGAGGGTCAGGGTGGCGGCGCTGGTCTCGGCGGCCAGGGCGTCCGGGCCGGTGTAGTGGTGGCGGGCCAGCAGATAGGTGGTGAAGGTGGCCACCGCCGCGATGACCCCGCCGGGGATCGCGTACCGCATGACCCTGCGGACGAAGTGCGGCCTGGCCCGTTCCGTGTTGGGCGCGAGGGCCAGGAAGAAGGCCGGGACGCCGATGGTGAGGGTCGACAGCAGCGTCAGGTGACGGGGCAGGAACGGGTACTCGACCTGGAAGCAGACCACCAGGACGGCCAGGAGGACCGAGTACACCGTCTTGGTGAGGAAGAGCGTGGCGACCCGGGTGATGTTGCCGATGACCCGGCGGCCCTCCGCGACCACCGAGGGCAGTGTGGCGAACGAGTTGTTCAGGAGGACGATCTGGGCGACCGCCCGGGTCGCCTCCGAGCCGGAGCCCATCGACACGCCGATGTCGGCGTCCTTCAGGGCCAGGACGTCGTTGACGCCGTCGCCGGTCATGGCGACGGTGTGGCCGCGCGACTGGAGCGCCGCCACCATGTCCCGCTTCTGCTGCGGGGTGACCCGGCCGAAGACCGCGTTCGCGTCCAGGACCTTCGCCATCTCCTCCCGGTCGGCGGGGAGGGTGCGGGCGTCCACGGTGTCCTCGGCGCCCGCCATGCCGAGCTTCCCGGCGACCGCGCCGACGGAGACCGCGTTGTCACCGGAGATGACCTTGGTGGTGACGTTCTGCTCGGCGAAGTAGGCGAGGGTCTCGGCGGCGTCGGGCCGCAGCCGCTGTTCGAGGACGACGAGCGCGGTCGGCCGGGCGTCGGCGGTCGGACCGGGCTCGTCGAGGTCGTGGTCCGTACGGGCGAGCAGCAGCACCCGCAGACCCTGCTCGTCGAGCCGGTCGATGTCGGCGAGCACGGGGTCCCCGGCGCGCAGCAGCACGTCGGGGGCGCCGAGCAGCCACGTCGAGTTCTCCCCGTCGCCCTCGCTGAAGGACGCCCCGCTGTACTTGCGCGCGGAGGAGAACGGCAGCGACGCGGTGCAGCGCCACTCCACGGGGGTCTCGGGGAAGGCGTCGACGACCGCCTGGAGGGAGGCGTTCGGGTGCGGGTCGGACTCGCCGAGGGCCGCGAGCACCTTCCGTACGTACGTCTCGTCGGCGTCGTGCAGCGGACGCAGCTCGGTGAGGTTCATCCCGCCCTCGGTGAGCGTGCCCGTCTTGTCGAGGCACACGACGTCCACCCGGGCGAGGCCCTCGATGGCGGGCAGCTCCTGCACGAGGCACTGCTTGCGGCCCAGCCGGACGACCCCGATGGCGAAGGCGACGGAGGTCAGCAGGACGAGACCCTCGGGGATCATCGGGACGATGCCGCCGACCGTACGGGCGATGGCGTCCTTGACGTTGTCGCTCTTGGCGAAGAGCTGGCTGAGGATCAGCCCCAACGCGGTCGGGACCATCATCCACGTCACGTACTTGAGGATCGTGGAGATGCCGGTGCGCAGCTCGGAGTGGACGAGGGTGAAGCGGGACGCCTCCTCGGCGAGCTGCGCCGCGTACGCCTCGCGGCCGACCTTGGTGGCGGTGAAGGCGCCGCCGCCCGCGACGACGAAGGAGCCGGACATCATCCGGTCGCCGGGCTTCTTCACGACGGGGTCGGCCTCGCCGGTCAGCAGGGACTCGTCGACCTCCAGGCTGTCCGCCTCGGCGACCTCGCCGTCGACGACGACCTTGTCGCCGGGGCCCAGTTCGATGAGGTCGCCCAGGACGATGGCGGAGGTGGAGATCTCGGTGGGGGCGCCGTCGCGCCGGACGGTCGGTTTCGCCTCGCCGATGACGGCGAGCCCGTCGAGGGTCTTCTTGGCGCGGAGTTCCTGGATGATGCCGATGCCGGTGTTGGCGACGATCACGAAGCCGAAGAGGCTGTCCTGGATCGGCGCGACGAACAGCATGATCGCCCAGAGGACGCCGATGATGGCGTTGAAGCGGGTGAGGACGTTGGCCCGGACGATCTCGGTGGTCGAGCGGGAGCTGCGCACCGGGACGTCGTTGACCTCGCCGCGCGCGACGCGTTCGGCGACCTCGGCGGAGGTGAGTCCGCCGGGCCGGTGCACGACGGGTGGCCCGCTCCCCGCCGTCTCGCCGCCGCCCGTGTCGATCTTCGCCCGCTGAGTCATGTTTTCGACGGTACGGCCGGTTCGGGGCGTTCACCTGCCGAGACGGGCGAAGATCAGACCGGGGGAGGAGGGGAATCGTCCGCTGGTGCCATGCGCGGGCCACCGGGCCCGGGGGTGCGGTGGGCCCCGGCGCGGTGGTGGGGGTGTCGTGGTGACCGCCGGGCCCGGGGGCGAGGTGGGGATGTCGTGGTGAGTGCCGGGTCCCGCCGTGGTGCCGGAGGTCCCCGGGTCCCGTGGTGCGGGGTGCCCTCCGGGTGCGGGCCGCCGCCGGGTGGAGCCGCGCGTCCGGGCCGCCGCCGGAGGCTACGCGTCCGGGTGGTCGTCCGGGTGGCCGGGAGCGGCTCCGGACGCCACCGCCGCCGCGTGCCGCTTGATCGCCGCGTCCCGCTTCCGTACGTACCAGATGCCGATCAGGCCGAGTCCGCCACCGGCCAGGCAGGTCCACACCCACCAGGTGAGGTCCCGGTCGTCGAACCAGCCGTAGAAGGGGACCTGGACGAGGAAGAGGACGAACCAGAGGATCGTTCCGCCGGTGATGGTGGCGACGACGGGCCCTTCCAGGGGCTCGGGTGCCTCGTGCTTCGGTGTCCACTTCGCCATGGGCATCAGTCTAGGTGGCGGGAATCAGTCCCCACACGCGGTCTACGCGCGGAGATGGACTCCCGATCGTTCATGTGTTCATACTGAAACGGTTTGCCTGTGGCGGGTTTCTTTCGTATGAACCGCCAAATGGACTTCTCCCCGATGAGGACCCCCATGAGCACCACGGCCCCCGCCAAGGCCACGCCCCCCGAGCCGTCCGCACCCGCCTCGGGCCTCGACCGCTACTTCAAGATCTCCGAGCGCGGTTCGACCGTCGCCCGCGAGATCCGCGGCGGTTTCGCCACCTTCTTCGCGATGGCCTACATCATCGTGCTGAACCCGATCATCCTCGGCAGCGCCAAGGACATGTACGGGAACCAGCTCGACAGCGGCCAGCTCGTCACCGCGACCGTCCTGACGGCCGCGTTCTCCACCCTCCTCATGGGGGTCATCGGCAACGTCCCGATCGCCCTCGCCGCCGGTCTCGGCGTCAACACGGTCGTCGCCCTCCAGCTCGCGCCCAAGATGTCCTGGCCCGACGCCATGGGCATGGTCGTCCTCGCGGGCGTCGTCGTCATGCTGCTGGTCGCCACCGGACTGCGCGAGCGTGTGATGAACGCGGTCCCGGTCGGCCTGCGCAAGGGCATCGCGATCGGCATCGGCCTCTTCATCATGCTGATCGGGCTCGTCGACTCCGGCTTCGTCTCCCGCATCCCCGACGCAGCCCACACCACCGTCCCGCTCCAGCTCGGCGGCTCCGGCCACCTCCTCGGCTGGCCGGTCCTGGTCTTCGTCCTGGGCACGCTGCTCACCCTCGCGCTGATCATCCGCAAGGTGCCGGGCGCGATCCTCATCTCGATCGTCGTCATGACGATCGTGGCGATGGTCATCAACGCCGTCGCGACCGTGCCCTCCTGGGGCCTCACCACCCCGGAGTGGCCGGGCAACCCGGTCGCCTCCCCGGACTTCGGTCTGGTCGGGCAGGTCAGCCTCTTCGGCGGCTTCTCGAAGGTCGGCGTCCTCACCGGCGTCCTCTTCGTCTTCACCGTGCTGCTGTCCTGCTTCTTCGACGCCATGGGCACGATCCTCGGCGTCGGCGACGAGGCCAAGCTGACGGACAAGGACGGCAACTTCCCCGGCATCAACAAGGTCCTGCTCGTGGACGGTCTGGCCGTCGCCTCCGGCGGCGCCACCTCGTCCTCGGCCACCACCTGCTTCGTGGAGTCCACGGCGGGCGTCGGCGAGGGCGCGCGGACCGGCCTCGCCTCGGTCGTGACCGGCGCGCTGTTCTCCGTGGCGCTGTTCCTCACGCCGCTGGCCACCATGGTGCCCTCGCAGGCGGCCACGCCCGCCCTGCTCGCGGTCGGCTTCCTGATCCTGGCCGGTTCGGTCAAGGACATCGACTGGAGCGACTACACCATCGCGGTGCCCGCGTTCCTGGCGATGGTCATGATGCCGTTCACCTACTCGATCACGAACGGCATCGGCATCGGCTTCATCTCGTTCAGCGTGCTGCGCCTCGCGGCGGGCCGGGGCCGCGAGGTCCCCGTCGCCATGTACGTCGTGTCGGCGGTCTTCGTCTTCTACTACGCGATGCCGGCGCTCGGCCTCACGTGATCCGGGTCCCGGGCCCCCGCGGGCCCGGGTGCCCCGCCCTCCCCGTAGAACTTCTCCGTCTCCTCGACGGCGGTCGTGAACCGCTCGTCGAAGTCTTCTCGAACGAGCGTCCGGACGACATAGTCCTGGACGCTCGTTCCTCTTCTGGCGGCGTGACCCTTGAGCCGGTCGAGCAGCTCACTGTCGATGCGCAGGCTGAGCACTGTCGATCCCATGCCGCTCAGGGTCGGTCCACCCGGGGCCCCATCGTGTCGCTTTCCGGATTCGGCTCACTCGTTCGGGTGATACATCGAGGCCGGAGTGTTCCTTCCCGGCGCCCGGTTCACCCATGGGGCGGGAGAGAGGGATGTGATCCACGCTACGTCGGCGTGTTCCCGTTGGTATTTAGGAAGAGTAATGAGTTAGGCTAACGAACATGCCTGACCTGTCCCACGGCACCGCCGACGACGTCGCGGCCGTGAACGCGCTGCGCTCCTCCGTCATGCGACTGGGCCGACGCCTCAAGCACCAGCGCGTCGACGAGTCGCTGAGCCCCACCGAGATGTCGGTGCTCGGCACCCTCGCGCTCTGCGGCTCCGCCACCCCCGGCGAACTGGCCCGCAAGGAGCACGTCCAGCCGCCGTCGATGACCCGCATCGTCGCACTGCTCGAAGCCAAGGGACTGGTCCTGCTGGAGCCGCACCCCGACGACCGCCGGCAGAAGGTGGTCAGCCCGACCGAGCAGGCCGAGACCATGCTCGAAGAGTCCCGCCGCAAGCGGAACGCCTGGCTGGCCTCCCTCGCCGAAGGACTGGACGAGGACGAATGGGCCAAGCTGCGCGCCGCCGCCCCGGTCCTGGAGAAGCTCGCCCACCTGTAACCCAGGCGCCAAGGAGGCGACGCACTTTGAGCACGGGACCCGGAGCAGACTCCGCACCCGTCCACCAACCCACCCTCAAGACCCGTCGGCGGGGGGAAACCTTCTCCTCGCTCGGCATACGCAACTACCGGCTGTTCTTCACCGGTGCCATCGTCTCCAACACCGGCACCTGGATGGCCCGCATCACCCAGGACTGGCTGGTCCTCAGCATCACCGGCTCCGCCGCCGCCGTCGGCATCACGACCGCCCTGCAGTTCCTGCCCATGCTGCTCTTCGGGCTCTACGGCGGAGTGATCGCCGACCGCTACCCCAAACGGAACCTGCTGCTCGTCAGCCAGGCGGCCCTCGGACTCTGCGGCATCGCGCTCGCCGTCCTCACCCTCTCCGGCAACGTCCAGGTCTGGCACGTCTACCTCATCGCCTTCCTCCTCGGCATGGTCACCGTCGTCGACAACCCGGCCCGCCAGTCCTTCGTCTCCGAGATGGTCGGACCCGCCCAGCTCCGCAACGCCGTCTCCCTCAACTCGGCCAACTTCCAGTCCGCCCGCCTCATCGGCCCCGCCGTCGCGGGCGTCCTCATCGCCGGAGTCGGCAGCGGCTGGGCCTTCCTCCTCAACGGCCTGTCCTTCATCGCCCCGCTCATCAGCCTGCTGCTCATGCGGACCGGCGAACTCCACAAGGTCGAGCGCGCCCCGCGCGGCAAGGGCCAGCTCCGGGAAGGCCTGCGGTACGTCGCCGGACGGCCCGACCTCATCTGGCCGATCGTCCTCGTCGGCTTCATCGGCACCTTCGGATTCAACTTCCCCATCTGGCTCACCGCCTTCTCCAGCGACGTCTTCCACGTCGGAGCCGGTACCTACGGCTTCCTCAACACCCTCATGGCCGCCGGATCCCTCGTCGGCGCCCTCGCCGCCGCCCGGCGCGGCTCCACCCGGCTCCGGATGCTGGTCATCGCGGCGGCCGTCTTCGGCGTCCTGGAGATCGCGGCGGCCCTGTCGCCCACCTTCTGGCTGTTCGCGCTGCTCCTCGTACCGATCGGCATGATCGGCCTCACCGTCAACATCGCCGCGAACTCCGCCGTCCAGATGGCGACCGACCCGGCCATGCGGGGGCGGGTCATGAGCCTCTACATGATGGTCTTCGCCGGAGGCACGCCGATCGGCGCGCCGCTCCTCGGCTGGGTCACCGACACGTACGGCGCCCGCGCCGGGTTCGCCGCCGGTGGCGCGATCTCGCTGCTGGCGGCCGTCGTCGTCGGGCTCGTCCTCGCCCGGGTCGGGGGGCTCAGGGTCGCGTGGGCCTGGCGGCACGGGCATCCCCGGGTGCGGGTGGTCTCGCGGGAGCGGCTGGCGGTGGTGGCGTAGCCCCCGGGCGGGCGGCCCGGTCCGCCGGGGCTCGTCCCCGTGTGCGGTGGGTGGTCCCGCCCCCGCCCGGTGGCGGGCCGGGGCCGGGACCTCCGCGGGGGCTTGTCGTCAGAGTCTCTTCTCCAGGATCTGGCCCGGCCAGTCGCCCACCGTGAAGGGGGTGGTGCGGGTGAAGCCCTGGGACTCGTAGTAGTCGACCAGGCGGCCCCCGCTGCCCGCGAAGCAGTCCACGCGGAGGAGCGAGACCTCCTGGCGGCGGGTCTCCGCCTCCGCGTGGGCCAGGAGCGCCGCGCCCACTCCCCGGCCGTGGAAGCGCGCGTCCGTCGCCAGGAGCCGGACGTACACCTCCGGCTCCCCGGCGGGCTGGACGTACTCGCCCGGGAACGGGGTCAGCGTCATCGTGCCCGCCGGTACGCCGTCGATCTCGGCGATCCACGGGTCGCCCGCCGCCACGGTGTCCTCGACCAGCCGTACGGCCTTCGGGCGGGCGGAGAACGCTTCCGTGCCCCACTGGGCCGTGATGCCCCGGGCGTTGAGCCACGTCACGGCGCTGTCCAGCACGCCGAGTATCGCGGGGAGGTCGGCCTCCCCGCCCTTCCTGATGGTGATCTCCATCCGGCCGAGGCTAGTGCTCTGACCGCGTAGGTTCACCGGCTTGGTGGAGTGTCGGCGGGGCGGACTATGTTCTCGGCATGAACGATTCTGAAGTCGCCTCGCTCTTGGCCGGATGCGTTCGGTGCCCGTACCCCGGGGTGTGGCAGGACTCCCCTTTTACGGAACGCGTGGTCGACGGTGGGCGGTATGCCGCGGTCGCGGTCGACCCAGGGCTGAGCGCGCTCGTTCTGCGGCGTGATGACGGCTCGCTGTGGGGTCTGCCGGAGGGCGGCGTTCCTCACCTGGTGAACTCCAGCGTCGAGGCGTTCGTCGCTTTCAACCGTGCTTACGAGGAGGCCGCCGCCGAGGCCGAAGCCTACGAGGGGTCAGATGATGATCTGGACGAGGACGAGGACGAGGACGAGGACGAGGACGAGGACCTGGCCATGCGGGCCGCGGACGCGCTCACGGAAGCGTTGCTGGAGCGATTCGGGATGCTTGACGCCGAGGCCGTTGCCGACGAGAACTCCTTCTGGCACGTCGCGGCCGAGGAGCTCGGCTACAGCATGAACGTGTGACCGCGCGGACCATCGGGGCAGGCCGCTCAAGCTGTGACGACGAGGGGGCGTCCGCCCCAGCGGACGCCCTTTTCGCTGCGGATGCGGGCGCGTTCCTCGTCGTCACGGCTGAGCGGGCGGGGACGGCCTCCCGCCCACAGAGGGTCCAGGCAGGCCTGCCCCGACGCACGATCTGCTGCAGGTCGGTCAGTCTGCGCACACGGACAGGCTCGGCCACCCCGCCTCCAACGGTCGGACCGGACATCGCCGCACATCCGACCGCCACGACCACCAACCCGGCGAACCTATGCGGTCACAGCACGAGCGGGTGCCAGACTCGCCGCATGAGGCTCTTCGCCGCCGTCCTCCCGCCCCCCGAGCGGCTGGCCGAGCTCGCGCACGTCGTCGACCGGCTCCACCGGCTGCCCGGGGCCGACGCGCTCCGCTGGACCTCGCCGCCCGGCCGTCACCTCACCCTCGCCTTCCTGGGCGAGGTCGACGAGGAACTGCTGCCCGAGCTGCGCGTCCGGCTGGCCCGTGCCGCCCACCGCACCCCGTCCTTCCCGCTGCGGCTGCGCGGCGGCGGACACTTCGGGCGGCGGGCCCTGTGGACCGGGGTGGCCGGGGACCTGGACGAACTGCGGCTCCTCGCCGAACGGGCCGACGCCGCCGCGCGCAGGTCCGGGGTCCCCATGGACGAGCACCGCGGCTACCGGCCGCACCTCACCCTGGCCCGCGCCCGTACGGACGCGGTCGACCTGCGGCCCTTCCTCGACGGGCTCGACGGTTTCGAAGGGGCCCGCTGGGAGGCCGCCGAGCTGTCCCTGGTCCGCTCGAACCCGCCGGAGAGCGGGGTGCCGGGCGAGCGGCCCCGGTACGAGCGGCTCGACGGCTGGCCGCTGGAAGGCGGGCCCGCACGGGCGGGGTGAGGGGCGCGTCCGGCGGCCGGGTAACCTCGAAGGGTGGATCCGAAGACCCGAAACCGAATCATGGCCGGTGTGCTCGTACTGATGTTCGCGATTATCGCGGTGGCGTCCGTGGCCGGGCTGTAGCCCCGGGGCGCCTCCCACGGAGTGGGAAGCCGCTTGCTTCGAGCGCACTCCAGGCAGTTGGCTTGACGTCCATGGAGTACACGCAGCTCGGACGCACCGGACTCAAGGTCAGCCGCCTCGTCCTCGGCACGATGAACTTCGGACCGCAGACGGACGAGACCACCAGCCACGCGATCATGGACACGGCGCTCGACGCCGGTCTCAACTACTTCGACACCGCCAATGTGTACGGGTGGGGCGAGAACAAGGGGCGGACGGAGTCGATCGTCGGCTCCTGGTTCGCCCTGGGCGACGGCCGTCGCGACCGTACCGTCCTCGCCACCAAGGTCTACGGCAACATGGGCCCCGACGGCGAGGCCTGGCCCAACCACGACAAGCTCTCGGCGCTGAACATCCGCCGCGCGGTCGAGGGCAGCCTCCGGCGGCTCGGCACCGACTACATCGACGTCTACCAGTTCCATCACGTCGACCGGGCCACCCCCTTCGAGGAGATCTGGCAGGCCGTCGACGTCCTGATCCAGCAGGGCAAGATCCTGTACGCGGGCTCCTCCAACTTCCCCGGCTACAAGATCGCCCAGGCAAACGAGACCGCCGCCCGCCGGGGCTCCGTCGGGCTCGTCAGCGAGCAGTGCCTCTACAACCTCTTCGAGCGGCGCGCCGAGATGGAGGTCATCCCGGCCGCCCAGGAGTACGGCCTCGGGGTCATCCCCTGGTCGCCGCTGCACGGCGGTCTGCTCGGCGGCGTCCTCAAGAAGGAGGCCGAGGGCAAGCGCCGTACGGAGGGACGCGCGGCGGCCACCCTCGCCGACCCGGCCTCCCGGGCGAAGCTCCAGGCCTACGAGGACCTGCTCGACAAGCACGGCCTCCAGCCCGGCGAGACCGCCCTCGCCTGGCTCCTCACCCGGCCCGGCGTGACCGGTCCCATCGTCGGCCCCCGCACCCCCGACCAGCTCTCCGGTGCCCTGCGCGCCCTGGAACTCGACCTGGGCGAGGAGCTCCTGGCCTCCCTCGACGAGATCTTCCCCGGCCCCGGCCCGTCCCCGGAGGCCTTCGCCTGGTGACGCGCCCGCCGGGCGGCGGGGGCGCGTGACGGCGCGCGTCCGGGCGCGTCCCGGGCGGTGGGGGTGCGTGCCCCCGCCGCTCGCGCCGCGCCCGCGCCGCACCCGCCCCGCGCCCCGCCGGACGGTGCCCCGATCCGGGCCGTCCGGTCGGTGAAAGGCCCTTCTCCGCGAGGCGGCCGGGTCCTAACCTGGATGTCCGTCACGCGGGGATCCTGGGGGGAACCATGGAGGCCGAGCGCACGCTGCCACGTGAGTACCGGGTCAAACCCGGCCGGATGACCGGCGTCTACATCGCGGTGGGGGTCGCCGTGCCCGCCGGGATCCTGCCGCTCCTGAACGACCGCTCGATCCCCGGCGGGGTGAAGGCCCTCATCGGCGGGCTGCTCCTCGCCTTCGTCGTCTGGATCGTCGTCGCCGCCCGCAACTGCTCCACCACCGCCGACCGCACGGGCCTGCGGGTCCGGGGCATGGTCCGCACCCGGGGGCTCGCCTGGTCCGAGGTCCATGACATCCGCGCCGCGCCCAACCCGAGCACGGGCGGCGGCCAGCCCCGGGTCCTCTCGTACGCCTACGGGCGCGACGGGCGCCGGGTCCAGCTGATGTACCTGGACGACACCCATGTGGTCGTCGAGCAGGAGATCGCCGTGCTCCGCGCCGCCTGGGAGGAGCTGCGCGGCGCGGACTGGACGCCGGACGCGGCGGCCGAGCGGATGATCGGCAGACGGCGGGCCCGGGAGGGTTCGCTGTTCAAGGCGATGTACTGGGCCTTCGGTTCGGTCTTCGTGGCCCTCGCGCTCTTCGTCGTCCTGCTGGTCGCGGACGGCGCGGCGATGGCCCCCGAGTGGATCCTCGTCGTCCCGGTCGTGACCTTCTTCGCGGTCTGGGCGGTCGGGGCCGTCCGCGCCCGGCGCCGGTAGGGGTCAGGGCAGCCGGTACGGGCCGCCCAGCCCCCATGCCTGGTGCATCGCGTCGGCGAACGCGGCGGCCAGCTTGTGCTCCCCGGTGGGGCCCGGGTGCGTGCCGTCGTAGGTGTCGGTCCCGAGGTCGTACGACTCCGGGACCGTCGCGAGCAGCAGGGGCGAGGCCGCCGTGTCCAGGTCGGCGACGGCCTTCGCGAGCAGTTCGTTGAACCGGGCGCACTCGGCGGCGAACGCGGGGTCGTACCCGGCGCGCACATTGGGGATGACCGGCAGGACGACGGCCCGGACGCGCGGGTTGGCGGCGCGGGCCGCCGCCGTGAACGCCCGGACGTTCTCCTCGGTCTGCCCGCTGTCGGTGTAGAAGCCGAGGTCGATCAGGCCCAGCGAGACGAGCAGCACGTCGGCGCCGGTCTCCGCCACGGTCCCGCCGATCACGGGCGCCATGTGCAGCCAGCCCTCGCCCCAGCCCGCCAGGTGCCGCCGGGCGGCGGCGGGGAAGGCGGGGTCGGCGTACGCCTGCGACACCGGGGCGTCGGCCGCCGGGTCGTACAGCCCGGTGCGCGGCCCGACGATCTCGTAGCCGCCGGGCAGGGTGGACTCCAGGTGCCGCCACATGCGGTGGCGCCAGGTCCAGTCGCCGGCGCTGCCGATGGTCATGCTGTCGCCGACGAACAGAAAACGCATGGTCACATCATCGCGGACGCCGTCCGGCGCGGGCGACGTGACGCGGGCCACGGGCGCGGGGCGCGGGCGCGGGCGCGGGCCACGGGCGCGGGGCGCGCGGTCCGGTTCCGGGCAGGCCCCGGGCAGGTCCCGGCAAGGGTCCCGTCCGGGCCGGGTGCCGGGGCCGGGTGGTGCGGGACGGCGGGTCCGTGGCGCGGGCCCGGTCCGGGCGGCCCGTCGCCTCCGCCGTGGGCCGTGGCAGGCTGGGGTCATGCGATCTGCTCTGTGCGCCCTCGGCGCGGCGGCGGCCCTGGTGCTGCTCCCGGCCGGTCATGCCCGCGCCGAAGGCCAGGAGCCCGACCGGGACTTCACGGTCGAGGACCCCCGGATCACCGAGTCCAGCGGTCTCGCCGCGAGCCGCGCGCACCCCGGGATCTACTGGACGCACAACGACCAGGACGCGCCCCTGATCTACGGTGTCGACTCCCGTACGGGAAGGACCGTGGCGACCCTGACCATGAAGGGGGTCGGAACCCCCCGGGACATGGAGGCCATCGCGGTCGGCCCGGACGGCGACATCTACGTCGGGGACATCGGCGACAACCTCGACGGCTCCTGGGACCACGTGTGGATCTACCGCTTCCCCGAGCCGGAGGTCCTCAAGGACCAGACGGTGGCGGCGAAGCAGTACGTCGTGAAGTACGCCGACGGGCCCCGCAACGCCGAGGCGCTCATGGTCCATCCGAAGACCGGCCGGGTCTACATCGCCAGCAAGAAGCAGAGCGGCGGCGGCCTGTACGCGGGCCCCGAGCGGCTCTCCTCCTCGGGCACGAACGTCTTCCGCCGGGTCGGAGAGGTGCCCTGGGTGACCGACGGCGCCTTCTCCCCGGACGGCGGCAGGCTCGTCCTGCGCGGCTACTTCAGCGCGAAGGAGTA
Organism: Streptomyces sp. NPDC059247; assembly: GCF_042754005.1. Taxonomy (NCBI): domain Bacteria; kingdom Bacillati; phylum Actinomycetota; class Actinomycetes; order Kitasatosporales; family Streptomycetaceae; genus Streptomyces; species Streptomyces sp. NPDC059247. The sequence goes on along the minus strand of NZ_JBHYZW010000010.1, from coordinate 153,380 downwards.
CGTCTGGAAGGCGGGCGGCGCGGGCGGCGGGAGCCTCGGCGACGAGGGCACGCCGGTCGCGGCGCCGTTCCAGGGCCAGGCGGAGTCGGTGACGTACACGAGGGACGGCTCGGCGTTCATGTTCGGCTCCGAGGGGAGCGGCAGCCGGGTCCTCAGGGTGGAGCGGTCCGGGGCTCCGGCCCCTTCGGCGAGTCCGTCCGGGGGGCCGTCCGGCGGTCCCGGCGCGTCGGCCCCGCCCTCCGGGGGCTCGGCCGCCGAGGGCGACCGGGGAAGCGTCACGGTCGGCTTCCTGGTGCTGGCGGGCGCCACCGTCCTGGTGATCGGCGGGAAGCGGCTCGTCAGGAAGAAGTGACCCCGGGGTCCGGGTCCGGGTCCGGTCCGTCGCCAGGGGCGGTGTCCGGGACGGTCCCGGTGGTGTCCGGGCGGTCCGCGTCGGCCACCAGGGTCTCGAAGCCGTCCATGAGCCGGGCGAGGCCGAAGGCGAAGTGGTCGGTCTCGCGGTCGAAGGTGTCGTCGGCGAGCGCCGCCATCAGCGGGTAGTCGCCGGAGCGCATCGCCCGTTCCAGGTAGGGGTGCTGGACGCGCCAGAACTCCTCGTCGTCGACGCCGGTCTCCCGCGCCGCCTCGGTCGCCTGGAGTTCCATGCGCGCGGAGCCCGCCGCGAAGCTCTGCACGGCGATGATCACCGAGATGGTGTCCGGGTCGCTCAGCCCCATGCCGTGCGGTCCCTTGAGGCCCGCCAGACAGAGTTCGAGACCGCGCAGCGCGCTGGGGCCGAGGACGGAACGGGCCTCGTTGACCTTGAGCAGCCAGGGGTGGGCCCGGTAGAGGGCGATCGTGGTGCGGGCCAGCGCGGTGACGGTGTCGCGCCAGTCGGTGGGGGCGGGCGGGCCGTCGGGGAGGGACTCGCCCTGGACCCGGTCGAGCATCAGGTCGAGGAGTTCGGTCTTGCCGGGGACGTACCGGTAGAGCGACATGGTGCCGACGCCGAGTTCGGCCGACACCCGGCGCATCGAGACGGCGTCGAGGCCCTCGGCGTCCGCGAGGCCGACCGCCGTCGTGACGATCCGGTCGAGGGTGAGGCCCGGCTTGGGGCCCCGGCTGGGTCGGTCGCCCGTGCCCCAGAGGAGGTCGAGGCTGCTCTTCGTCATGCCGTCACTCTAAAACCCGGCGAACCGGACGCGGAATTGAAATTGAGTACACCGTACTCGCTTGGGTACGGTGTACTCAGTTGGGGCCCGGCGAGACCGCGCCCCCGACATCCGGAGGCACAGCCATGCCCGAATCCGCCGTGACGCCCGCCCACCGCCCCGCCCCACCCGGCCACCGCCCCGCCCCACCCGGCCACCGCCCCGCGCCGTCCGGTCGCCGCCCCGCCCCACCCGGCCACCGCCCCGCGCCGTCCGGTCGCCGCCCCGCGCCGTCCGGTCGCCGCCCCGCGCCCCACGGCGACCGCTCCGGCGCCCCCGCCGGACACGCCGTCCTCGCGGAAGGGCTCCGCAAGCACTACCGGGGCAAGGGCGGCGCCGCCGTTCCCGCGCTCGACGGCTTCGACCTCGCCGTCCGCCCCGGCACCGTCCACGGCCTCCTCGGCCCCAACGGCGCGGGCAAGACCACCGCCGTCCGCATCCTCGCCACCCTCCTCAAGGCCGACGGCGGGCGCGCCGAGGTCGCCGGGGCCGATGTCGCCCGGGACCCGGGCGCCGTCCGCGCCCGCATCGGCCTCGCCGGGCAGTACGCCGCCGTCGACGAGGGCCTGACCGGCCGCCAGAACCTCGAACTCTTCGGCAGGCTCTTCCACCTCGGGGCCCGCCGCTCCCGCGACCGCGCCGCCGAACTCCTCGACCGCTTCGGGCTGACCGAGGCCGCCGACCGGGGCGCGGAGGAGTACAGCGGCGGGATGCGCCGCCGTCTCGACCTCGCCGCCTCGATGATCCTGGCCCCCGCCGTGCTCTTCCTCGACGAGCCCACCACCGGACTCGACCCCCGGGCCCGTGGCGAGGTCTGGGAAGCGGTCCGGGCGCTCGTCGCGGCCGGCACGACCGTCCTGCTCACCACCCAGTACCTCGACGAGGCCGACCGGCTCGCCTCCCGGATCACCGTGATGGACCGGGGCCGGGCCATCGCCGACGACACCCCCGACCGGCTCAAGGACCGGGTCGGCGGCGACCGGGTCGAGGTCGTCGTCGCCGAGCCCGCCGACCTCCCGGCGGCCCGCGCGGTGCTCGCCCGGGTCGCGGGCGCGGAGCCCCGTACCGACGAGGCGGGCCGCCGGGTCCACGTCCCCGTCACCGACCGCGTCGCCGCCCTCACCGGGATCGCCCGCTCCCTCCAGGAGGAGCGGATCGCCGTGGAGGACCTGGCCCTGCGCCGCCCCGCCCTCGACGACGTCTTCCTCCGGCTGACGGGCCAGGAACCGGGAGCCGACCGGGAGCCGGACGGTGACCGGGGGTCGGGAGGCGGCCGGGAGCCGGACGGTGACCGTGGGGCAGGCGGTGGCCGTGAGGCCGGAAGCGGTCGGGAGTCCGCCGCCGACGGCCGGGAGGCCGCCGTATGAGCGCCGTCGCCTTCGACCGGGCCTACTGGGCGTTCGCCGACTGCCTCACCCTGGTCCGGCGGACCCTGCTCAACTACCGCCGCAAGCCGGTCGCCATCCTCTGGCAGCTCGGCTTCCCCATCGTCTCCGTGCTGCTGTACGGCTTCGTCTTCGGCAGCGCCATGCGGGTCCCCGGCGGCGGGGACTACCGCGAGTTCCTGATGCCCGGCATGTTCACGATGACGATGGCGTTCGGGCTGATGAACACCGCGACGGCCGTGGTCTCCGACAGCGGCAGGGGGGTCGTGGACCGGTTCCGTTCCATGCCGATGGCCCCGTCCGCCGTCACCACCGGCCGGGGGCTGTCCGACCTCCTGATCGCCTCCGCCGAACTCGCCATCCTCGCCGCCACCGCCCTCGCCATCGGCTGGACCTCGGACAGCGGCCCCGCCGCCACCCTCCTGGGCTTCGGCCTGCTGCTGCTCCTGCGCTTCAGCCTCATCTGGGTGGGCGTGTGGTGCGGGCTCACCGTCCCGAACACGGAGACGGCGGGCGCCCTCTACGCGGTCGTCTTCCCGCTCACGATGATCTCCAGCGTGTACGTGGCACCCTCGCTGATGCCCTCCTGGCTCGGGCCCGTCGCCGCCTGGAACCCGATCTCCTCCACGGTGACCGCCACCCGCGAACTCTTCGGCAACCCGGGTGCGGACGGCGGCACCTGGGTGGAGCAGCACGCCGTCCTGATGGCGTTCGCCTGGCCGCTGGTGATCACGGCCGTCTTCCTGCCGCTGGCCGTACGGAAGTACCAGGCGCTCAGCAGGTGAGAGGGGACGCGAAGGGCCCGGCACCGCACGTGCGGTGCCGGGCCCTTCCGTACGACGGGGGACGCGGTTACAGGTTCTCGATCACGTAGTCGACGCACGCCGTCAGGGCGCGCACGTCCGCCGGGTCGACCGCCGGGAACATCGCGATCCGCAGCTGGTTGCGGCCCAGCTTGCGGTACGGCTCGGTGTCCACGATGCCGTTGGCGCGCAGCACCTTCGCGACCGCCGCCGCGTCGACCTCGTCCGCGAAGTCGATCGTGCCGATGACCTGCGAGCGCTTCGCCGGGTCCGTCACGAACGGCGCCGCGTGCTTGGACTCCTCGGCCCAGCCGTACAGCGCGTCCGACGACTCCTTCGTCCGGGCCACGGCCCAGTCCAGACCGCCCTGGCCGTTGATCCACTTCAGCTGCTCGTTCAGCAGGAAGAGGGTCGAGAGCGCCGGGGTGTTGTACGTCTGGTTCTTCAGCGAGTTGTCGATCGCCGTCGGCAGCGAGAAGAACTCGGGGATGTGCCGGCCCGACTCGTGGATCTTCCGCGCCCGCTCCAGGGCGGCGGGGGAGAAGGCCGCCAGCCACAGACCGCCCTCGGCGGCGAACGACTTCTGCGGGGCGAAGTAGTAGACGTCCGTCTCGGTGATGTCGACCGGCAGACCGCCCGCGCCCGAGGTCGCGTCGACCAGGACGAGCGCGCCCTCGTCGGCGCCCGCGACCCGCCGGATCGGGGCGGCGACACCGGTGGAGGTCTCGTTGTGGGTGTACGCGTAGACGTCGGTGCCCGCCTCGGCCACCGGCTCCGGGTGGGTGCCCGGGTCGGCGGAGATCACGGTCGGCGCGTCCAGCCACGGGGCCAGCTTCGCGGCCTTCGCGAACTTGGAGGAGAACTCGCCGAAGGTGAGGTGCTGCGACTTCCGCTCGATGAGCCCGTGCGTCGCCACGTCCCAGAAGGCGGTGGAGCCGCCGTTGCCCAGGATCACCTCGTAGCCCTCGGGCAGCGAGAAGAGGTCACGGATGCCGGTACGCACCTCGCCGACCAGGTTCTTGACCGGAGCCTGGCGGTGGGACGTGCCGAGAAGAGAGGTGCCGGTCGCGGCCAGGGCGTCCAGCGCCTCCGTACGCACCTTGGAGGGGCCCGCGCCGAAACGGCCGTCGGCGGGCTTGATGTCAGCGGGAATCTGGATATCAGCCACGAGGCGGAGAGTATCGGGTCGGGAAGGGGCCGGTCGCCGCATGTCCGCCCGATGAGACGAGGACTGAGACATCCTGGCCCTGTGGGAACACACGAGCAACGGACCGGGGAAGCGACCGCACTCGCCGCCGCGCTGCGGGCGGCCGTCGCCGGGGACGTCGACTTCTCCGCCGCCGCACGCGCCCTGACCACCATGGACGCCTCCAACTACCGGCGGGTCCCGGTCGGCACGGTCGCGCCCCGCGACGCCGACGACCTGGCGGCCGTCCTGGAGGTCTGCCGGGCGCACGGCACCCCGGTCGTCGCACGCGGCGGCGGCACCTCGATCGGCGGCCAGGCCACCGGGACCGGCGTCGTGCTCGACCTCGCGCGGCACCTGGACGGGCTGGTCTCCCTGGACCCGGAGGCGCGCACGGCGGTCGTCCGGCCGGGGCTCGTCCTCGACCGGCTGCGGGAGGCGGCCCGCCCGTACGGGCTGACCTTCGGCCCCGACCCGTCCACCCACGGCCGCTGCACCCTCGGCGGCATGATCGGCAACAACGCCTGCGGGGCGCACTCGGTCGCCTGGGGCACGACGGCCGACAACGTGCGCTCGCTGGAAGTGATGACCTACCGGGGCGAGCGGTTGACGCTGGGGCGGGGGACCCCGGTGGTCCCGGGCGGGCCGAACGGGTCCGTGCCGGGCGGGCCGGTGGTGCCGGGTCACGGCGGCTCCGTGGCGCGGGGCGCGCCCGCCGGGCTGCTCGACCTCGTCGGGCGGAACCTCGCGCCGCTGCGCACCGGCTATCCGCCGGGGCTCCCGCGCCGGATCTCCGGGTACGCCCTCGACGCGCTGCTGCCCGAGCGGGGCGTGGACGTGGCCCGTTCCTTCTGCGGCAGCGAGGGCACCCTCGGGATCGTGACGGAGGCGAGCCTCCGGCTGGTCCCGCTGCCCGCCGCGCCCGTGCTCGTCGTCCTCGGGTACGCCGACGAGAGCGCGGCGGCCGAGGCGGCGGCCGGACTCCTCCCCTACGGGCCGCTGACCGTGGAGGGCATGGCCGCCGACCTCGTACGGGACGGCGGCGCGGGACTGCCCCGGGGCGGGGCCTGGCTGTTCTGCGAGACCGACGGCGAGGGCGCGGCCCGCCGTCTGGTGCGGGCGGCGGACGCGCTCGACGCGGCCCTCGTGACCGATCCGGCCGGGCAGCGGGCGCTCTGGCGGATCAGGGAGGACGCGGCGGGCACCGCGACCCGGCTCCCGGACGGGACCATGGCCTGGCCGGGCTGGGAGGACTGCGCGGTGCCGCCCGCCCGGCTCGGCGCGTATCTGCGCGACTTCCGGGCCCTCCTCGCCGAGCACGGCCTCAGGGGCGTCCCCTACGGGCACTTCGGCGACGGCTGCGTCCACGTCCGGATCGACTTCGACCTGTGGACGGAGCCGGGCGTACGGGACTTCCGGCGGTTCTCCGAGGCGATGGCCGACCTGGTGGTCTCCCACGGCGGCTCGCTCTCCGGGGAGCACGGCGACGGGCGGGCACGGGCCGAACTCCTGCCGAGGATGTACGGGGACGAGCTCGTCGCCCTGTTCGGCGCGGTCAAGGACGTGTGGGACCCGGACGGCGGCCTCAACCCGGGGATGCTGGTCCGGCCGGGCCCCCTCGACGAGGGCCTGCGGTTCGCCGGACTGCCCGCGACGGGCGTCGGGCGCGCCGCCGCCCGCTGCGTCGGCGTCGCCAAGTGCCGGGTGACGGGACCGGCCACGGGACCGGACGTGATGTGTCCCTCGTACCGGGTGACCGGCGAGGAGCAGCACTCCACCCGGGGCCGGGCACGGCTGCTGCACGAGATGGCGCTGGGCGAGGTCGTCACCGGCGGATGGCGTTCGGCGGAGGTGCGGGAGGCCCTCGACCTCTGTCTGTCCTGCAAGGGCTGCCGCGCCGACTGCCCGGTGGGCGTCGACATGGCCGCGTACAAGGCGGAGTTCCTCGACCGGCACTACGCGGGCCCGCTCGGCTTCCTGCGCAGGCCCCGCTCCCACTGGACGATGGGACGGCTCCCGCACTGGCTCGACCTGTTCGGACGGGCGCTGAACCCGGCGTCGCGGCTGCCGTTCGCGGCCCGCTGGGCGGGCGTCACCCCGGAGCGGGGCATCCCGCGCGTGGCCGCCCGGACCTTCACGTCCTGGTTCGCCGAGCGCGCCTCGGCCCGCCCTCCCGTCCTGACGCTCTGGCCCGACACCTTCACCGACCATCTGGCGCCCGAGACCGGTCTGGCGGCGCTCCGGGTCCTGGAGGCGGCCGGGCTCGGGGTGGCGCTGCCGCCGGGCCGGGTGTGCTGCGGTCTGACGTACGTCTCCACCGGTCAGCTGGGCGCCGCCCGCAAGGTGATGCGCCGGACCCTGGACACTCTGGACGCCCCGGGCGGCGGCGGTCCCGGACCGGTCGTCGTCCTCGAACCGTCCTGCGCGGCGGCGCTCCGCACCGACCTGCCCGAACTGCTTCCGGACGACCCGAGGGCGGCCCGGCTCGCGGCCTCGGTCCGCACCTTCGCCGAGGCGCTGGAGGAGCTGGCGCCCGACTGGGAACCGCCGCGCCTGGACCGCCCGGTGACCGGCCAGACCCACTGCCACCAGCACGCGGTCCTCGGCGACGCGGCCGACCGGCGCCTCAGGGAGCGCGCGGGTCTGACCGGTGAACTGGAGGGCGGGTGCTGCGGTCTCGCCGGGAACTTCGGCTTCGAGCCGGGGCACTACGAGGTGTCGGTGGCGTGCGCCGGGGACCGGCTGCTCCCGGCGCTCCGGCGGGCCGCCCCGCACACGGAGGTCCTGGCGGACGGCTTCTCCTGCCGGACGCAGATCGCCGACCTGACCGGCGGCCGGGCCCGGCACCTGGCGGAGGTCCTGGCGGAGGCGCTGGACCTGGGGGAGACGGGCGGCCCGGGGGAGACGGGCGGCCCGGGGGCCGGGGGCGGGGTCACTCCCCGCTGACGATCTCCCGGGCCATCGTGACGAGCGCCGCCGTCGCCGGGTGCGGGAAGGCGTCCCGCCAGGCCAGGAGCACGGGGAGCGCCGGGGCGTCGGTCAGCGGGCGGTAGGCGACCCCCGGGTACGGGTGGAGGGCGGCGGTGGACGCGGAGGAGACGCCGACGCCCCGGCCCGCCGCGATGGCCGTCAGCCAGTCGTCGGTGTTGGCGACCGTGACGGTGGCCGCCGGGCGGGCGGCGGGGGGCCACAGGGCCAGGGTGGTCGTGCCGGAGACGGTGTTGAGGACGACGGTCCGGTCGGTCAGGTCGGCGAGGGCGAGCCGGGGCCGGTCGGCGAGCGGGCCGTCGGCGGGGACGACGGCGAACCGCTCCTCCGCGGTGAGTTCGACGGTGACCAGGCCCGGCGCGTCGACCGGGCCCCGGAGCAGGGCCGCGTCGACCTCGCCCCGGGTGAGTCCGGCGGTGCGGTCGTCGACCCGGAGGAGTTCGAGGGGGGTCTCGGGGTGTTCGCGCTGCCACCGCCGCAGCAGGGGAGTGGTGTACGGGCCGAAGGCCGACCAGGCGTGTCCGAGGCGCAGGGGGCGGTGCCGGAGCCTGGCGGGGTCGACGGCGTCCTCGAAGGCGGCGAGCGCGGCGGCGGCCCGGTCCCGGAAGGCGCGGCCGTCGGCGGTGAGGGCGAGGTGGTGGGTGGAGCGGTCCACCAGCCGGGCGCCGAGGTGCTGTTCGAGGGCGGCGAGCGTACGGGAGACGGCGGGCTGGGTGAGGTGGAGCCGGGCCGCCGCCCTGGTGAGGCTGGGCTCTTCGGCGATGGCGAGGAAGCAGCGGAGATGGCGTAGCTCGATGCTCATGCGTTCGGAGCATAACCGCAGCGCAGTCGGCATTTCCGGTGCCGCGCGGGAGCTCGTAGCGTGAAGGGGGAAGTCGGTGGCGGTTCACCGGTGGTGCATTATTCTGGACTGAAAGTACAGTCCGGTGGACGCGTGAGGAGTCGGTCGGTGGACAGTCCGGTCAAGGGGGCGGCCCCGTCGGGTGCCGCGGTGGACGGCGGCGGGCCCACGGGTGCCGCACCGGTCGGCGCGGCGGCGGCGGGCGTCGCCGTGGCCGCCGGAGACCCGACGGGAGCCGTCGTGGCGGGCGCGGGCGCGGGTGCCGACGCCGGTGCGGGGGCGGGTGCCGGTCCCCCGGGCGTCGCCGCCCGGGGGATCGCGGGCCATCGGTTCGGGCCCGTCGCGCTGGTCGTCGCGGGCGGTCTCTCCGTGCAGTTCGGTTCGGCCGTCGCCGTCCTCCTCATGCCCCGCGCCGGTGCGCTCGGCGTGGTGACGCTGCGGCTGGTGCTCGCCGCCGCCGTCCTGCTGCTGATCTGCCGTCCCAGGGTCCGGGGGTACGGGCGGGCCGACTGGGGCACGGTCCTCGCCTTCGGCGCGGCGATGGCCGGGATGAACGTCCTGTTCTACCTCTCCGTCGCCCGGATACCGCTGGGCGCGGCGGTGACCCTGGAGGTCCTGGGGCCGCTGATCCTCTCGGTGGTCGCCTCCCGGCGGCTGATGAACCTGCTGTGGGCGGGGCTCGCGCTCGGCGGTGTCGTCCTGCTCAGCGGCGGCGGTCTCGACCGGCTCGACCCGCTGGGAGCCGGGTTCGCGCTCGCGGCGGGCGCGATGTGGGCGGCGTACATCGTGTTCAGCGCGCGGACCGGGCGCCGCTTCCCGCAGGCGGACGGGCTGGCGCTCGCCATGGCGTTCGGCGCGGTCCTGACGCTGCCGCTGGGCATCGCCGACGCCGGTGACAAGCTCCTCGTCCCCTCGACGATCGCCCTGGGCCTCGGGGTCGCCCTGATGTCCTCGGTCCTGCCGTACACCCTGGAACTGCTCGCGCTGCGCCGACTGCCCGCGCCGACCTTCGCGATCCTGATGAGCCTGGAACCGGCCATCGCTGCGACGGCGGGCTTCCTCGTCCTCCACCAGGCCCTCGCGGTGACGGACGCCCTGGCCATCGCCCTGGTGATCGGCGCCAGCATGGGCGCGGTCCGGGGCCAGGTCGGGCGCGGGCGCCGGGACTCCCCGGGGGGCGGGCGCCGGGGCTCCCCGGGGCGGGCGCGCCGGAACTTCCCGGGGCGGGCGCGCCGGGACGCCTGAGGGAGGGGCGCGCCCGGTCTCCCGGGCTTTGCCCCCCGCTTCTCCGCCTGTGGGGTGCGCCCGGCCTTCCGGGCTTTGCCCCTCGGCTTCTCCGCCCGTTTCTCCGCCCGTGCCGCCGCCCGTGTCACCGGGTGGGCCGCCGGGTGGGCCACCGCCCCGCCGGACCGTCCCGGCGGGGCTTCGCCGTTCCGGGGCCGCGCGATCCGGAGCGTGGCACGGACGCGATCCGGAACGTGGCACAAAGATGCCCTGCGTGTTTTCTGCCAGGGGAACGAAACCCCCGTGTTTCGCCGCGCGTGGAACACTGGTGCCCTCGCGGACGGCAGGGGGGAGCGCGGAACCCCGCGCTCCCCCCTACCGTCCGCGAGGGTCCGGGCCGCTCTACAACAAGCCTATTTCGGCGGCCCTCTGGCCCAACTGGAAACGGCTCTGGGCGCCGAGGACTTCCGAGACCTTGGTGACCATGCGTCGTTCCGTGCGGATGGAGACACCGAGCTTGCGGGCCACACCCTCGTCGGTGAGCCCCTGGGCCAGGAGCCTCAGGAGCTCGCGTTCCTGGGCGGACAGGTCCTCGCCCGTCGGAACGGCTTCTCCGAGGGGCGCGGCCGTGGCCCACACCATGTCGAACAGGGCGCACAGCACCGACACCACCGCGGGTTCCTCGATGATGAGGGCCCCTTGGGCGGAATCCTCCAGCGACAGGGGGATGAGCGCCGCCCTGCGGTCGGCGATCTGCATACGGAAGGGAAGGTGGGGGACGGTGCGAACGGCGCCGCCCTGAGCGGTGAGCCAGGCGGAGTGCTGCACGGATCCGGTGTCGTTCCGGATGCTTTCCAGGTAGATCGTCTTGATGGACACCGACCGCGACAGCAGGTCCTGGAGGAGGGGCCGGCTGGCCAGCCGGTTGGCCTCCGTCTGGGGTCCGCCGGGTGCGAAGGCCAGCGACTCGTGCCGGGTGTCCACCGCGAGCTTTTCCAGATAGTTACGGACCGAGCCCAGATCTGTCAGCTTCTCCATCCCGGACACGCGCGCCCCGGCGTACTCGTTCATGTAGTCGTCGATCAGCGAGGCCATCCGGGACCGGGCCTCGTCCAGGGCCTGCTGCTGACCGGCGATCTCGGCCTGCCGCTTCGCCCACAGCGCCTGGAAGCCCAGATGGGGGCTCACCGGGCGGGCGCTGCCGCCGCCGTCCCATGACGCCTTGATCAGGGCCAGGTCGGCCAACTTGTCCAATGCTTCACGAACTTGACCTTCACTCAGACCGAGTTTCGTACACAGGTTCGCCATTTCAATGCCCGGACTGCGGAGCATCTCCCGGTAGACGGCATCGGTGGCATCTCCCACCCCCCATGTGTGGAGCACGTATTTCCTTCCCGTACGTCTCTTGGCCCGACCGCTCATCCCGAGAGGGGCACAGGTGTTCCTGGTAGCTGCTGCATGGTCATTCTCCGGTCCCCCGCCCACCGCGGCGGAGGGTGAGCTGAGAGGTGTTCTTCTGCAGAATGACGCACCGCACGGGCGGCTGCAGCACGTGAGGTTGCACATCGGCCACCGGGGCGCCCGGGGTGTCCTCTTCCTGTCCGCCGAGGACGGCGAGGGTGCCGAGGCCTACGCGCGCGCGCTCTGGGCCGCCGCCGCCGAGGGCGAAGGACCGGTGTGCAATTGGCGGCTCCTGGAGTGCGGAGTCCTTCCGCTGCCCGCTCGGGCATGAAAGTGCCAGGAACAGTTTGTGCCACGCCCGAAGTCTGGTCCCGGCCCCCGGCCTCCGTAAAGATCGGGGCATCGGAAGAGAGAAGAACGGCTGCGAAAGCCGAAACGGGGAGGCTCATCGTGAAGTTTATCAAGCGGGCAATTGTCATGGCGGCTTTCACCATTCCGCTGGTATTCGCGGCCGATCTCGCCACCGACCACACGAATGCGGTCCAGGCCGCCGACAGCGCCCGGCCGACGCCGGACGACTTCGGCTGGCAGTGATCCGCCCCGCGCCCCCCGGCCGGCCGACGGGAACCCCCGCCGACCCGGGACCGACCCGGCGCACCGGCTCCCCCGCGAGCCCCGGACACCCGGCACCGTGAGCCGCTCGCGGCCCGCCCGGTCCACCGGACGTCCACCGCATACCACAAGGTCCCGGCCCTCCGGACGCCTTGCCCACCACAGGACTTGGGCCCACCGGACGTCCCTCGAGGGACACCGGACCCCGGCCCGCCGCGTACCACGGGACCCCGGTGGTACCGGCCGTCACCGAGGCCGCACCCCGGCCCGTACGGCACCCGCCCCACCGCGCGGCCGGCTCCCGCAGCCGCCGCCCGCGCCCACCGCGCGCCCCGGCCCCCACGCGGCCCCGCCGCACTCGCCCCGACACCCGGCAGACCCGTCCGCCCACGGGTCATGGGTCCCGCACCCGCGAACCGGCCGCACGCACTTCCGCGTCCCGTCCGCGACCGGCCGCGAGACGCGCACGGAATTGCCCTCCATGAAAAAACCCGAATCCCACGGATCGCAGAATGACGCAGTCTCAGAATCCCGAGGTGGATGACTATGCGCGAAACGGCCGCTGAGGCGCCCCCCGCGAACGCGGCACCCGAGACCGGCGCGGACCACACCGTGGTCCGCAACCACGAGGAGCAGTACTCCCTCTGGCGCGTCGGCGAGCCGGTGCCCGAGGGCTGGCGGGAAGCGGGCTTCACTGGCTCCCGGGAGCAGTGCCTCGCCCACATCGAAGAAGCCTGGACCGACCTGTGCCCGCTGAGTCTGCGCGCGGCTCGCTGAGATCGAAAGGGAGATAGCAGTGGCTCAACACCAGCTCATCCACCAGTGGGTGGCGGAGGCCGCCGCCGAGGACCCGGACGCGGTCGCCGTCACCGCCGGGGACGCCGTCCTCACGTACCGCTCGCTCGAAGCCGACGCCACGGCGCTGGCCCGGGTGCTCCGGGAGCACGGCGTCACCGCCGGTTCGCGGGTGGTCGTCGCCGTGCCCCGGTCCACCGACTTCGTGATCGCCGCCCTCGCGGTGCTCAAGGCGGGCGGCGCCTACGTGCCGATCGACCCGGAGTACCCGGAACGGCGACGGCAGCTCATCCTGAGCGACTCCGGCGCCGCCCTCATCGTCACCGCGGGCACCGGGGGCACCGAGGGCCCCGACGGATTCCCGACGGTCGACATGCGCGCCGCGCTGACCGCGACCGCCCCGGAGACCGCGACCGTCACTGAGACCGCGACCGCCCCGGAGACCGCGACCGGCTCCGGTCGGGACGGTGGAGACCCGGCCCCCGACGTCCGGCCCGAGGACCTCGCCTACATCGTCTACACCTCCGGATCGACCGGCACCCCCAAGGGCGTGTGCATCACCCACGCCGCGGTGACCGACCTCATCGGATCCGACCCCCGGCTGGCCGTCGGGCGCGGCGAGGTCGTCGCCCACCTGGCGCCGACCGCCTTCGACGCCGCCACCTTCGAGATCTGGTCCGCCCTCGCCCGGGGCGCCACCGTCGCCGCGCTCGGCAAGGACGAGATCTCCGTCGCGGAACTCGGCCGGACCCTGCGCGCGGTCCGCCCCGACTGGATGTTCCTCACCACCGGTCTGTTCCATCTGCTCGTCGACCACGACGTGGAGATGTTCAGCGCCGTCGGAACGGTCCTCACCGGCGGCGACGTCCTCTCCCCGCAGCACGTGCGGGCCGCCGCGGCGCAGGTGTCGCGGGACCTCTACGCCGCGTACGGCCCGACCGAGACGACCGTCTTCGCGACCCTGCACAAGGTGGACCCCGCACGCTCCTACGAGCGGGTGCCGATCGGCCGGGTCCTGGACGGCAAGAAGCTGTACGTCCTCGACGGCGACCTCCGCGAGGTGCCGCCCGGCGAGGTCGGCGAGATCTTCCTCGGCGGCAACGGTCTGGCCCGCTGCTACCACGACCGGGCCGCCCTGACGGCGGAGCGGTTCCTGCCCGACCCGTACTCCCCGGAGGCGGGCGGCCGTCTCTACCGGACCGGCGACCTCGGCCGGGTCCTCCCGGACGGCGAGGTCGAGTTCATCGGCCGCACCGACCGCCAGGTGAAGGTGCGCGGCTTCCGCGTCGAGCTGGGCGAGATCGAGGCCGCGCTCTCCGCGCACGAGGAGATCGGCGCGGTGGCCGTCCTCGCCCTCGGCGACGACGAGAACAGCAAGCGGCTCGTGGCCTACGTCGCCCCGGCGGGGCGCGCCGAGCTGAGCACCGCCAAGCTGCGGCGCTGGGTCGACGAGACCCTCCCCGCCTACCTCGCCCCCTCGCGGTACGTACGGATGGACACCCTGCCGCTCGACCCCAACGGCAAGGTGGACCGCAAGGCCCTGCCCCGCCCGTGGGCCACCCGCGCGGAGCTGGACCTGCCGTCGCCGGTCACCCCCGGCACCGACACCGAACGGCTGGTCACCCAGGTGATGGCCGACGTCCTCGGACTGGACGAGGTGGGTGTCGAGGACGACTTCTACGCCCTCGGCGGCGACTCCCTGCGCAGCGTCCGGATGCTGGAGCAGCTGCGTTCCCTCGGCATCACCATCAGCTCCCGGGAGTTCATGCGCAGGCCCACCGCCCACGGCCTCACCGGACTCGTCGCGGAGCAGCGGCAACTGGTCGGAGGCGCCCGATGAGGATCACCTCCCCCGCCCGCGACGCCCGGGTCCCGCTGGCCGGGGTCGACCTCTACGACCCGGCGCCCTACCGCGACGCCTGCCAGCACACGCTGTGGCAGACCCTGCGCGCGGACGCCCCCGTCTGGTGGCAGAAGGCCCCCAACGGCACCGGCTTCTGGAACTTCACCCGCCACGCCGACGTCGAGCAACTCCTCAAGGACCACCGCAGGTTCAGCTCCGAGGAGGGCACCATCCTCAGCTCGGTGGGCGTCGGCGACGCCGCGACCGGGAAGACGATGACCGTCACCGATCCGCCCCGGCACGCGCAGTTGCGCAATCCGGTGATGCGCAAGCTGGGCCGCTCGATGATCCGCCGCTCCACCGAGCAGCTGCACGACGAGGTCGCCCGGGTCGTGGCCCCCCTCCTGGCGGACCGCAAGGGCGACTTCGTCGGGATGATGCACCGCCTGCCGATGGCGATGCTGGCCCCGATGATGGGCATCCCCGAGGAACTGCGCGACGAGATCGCGCACTGGTCGGCCGTGAGCATCGCCCCCGACGAGCCCGGTCTGACCGGCGGCCTCGACGCGCACACGGCGGCCCGCGAGGCACATGTGCACCTGCTCGACCTGTTCGGTGCCGCGATCACCGCGCGGGCCGGTGATCCGGGCGACGACGTGATGACCGCGCTGACCGGGCTGCTGCTCGACGGCGAGCCGCTGACCGACTGGCACGTGGCGCTCAACTGCTACAGCCTGATGATGGGCGCGCACGCCACCACCCCGCACGTGGCCGGGCACATCGTGACCGCCCTCGTGGACCGCCCCCACCTGTGGGAGGCGGTCCGCGCCGACCCCACCCTGATCCCCGCGCTGATCGACGAGGGCACCCGCTGGACGTCCCCGACCCACCACCTGGTGCGGCGGGCCAGCGTGGACACCGAGCTGGGCGGTACGCCGATCAGGAAGGGCGACTGGCTGTGCGGCTGGGTCGGTTCGGCCAACCGCGACCACACCGTGTGGGACGACCCGTACGAGTTCCGCATCGACCGGGGCAACAACCCCCACCTGGGCTTCGGCGTCGGACCGCACTACTGCATCGGCGCGATGATCTCCCGGGCCGCGCTGACGGTGCTGTTCGAGATCCTGGCCGACCGGGTGGAACGCTTCGAGATCCCCGAGGAGCCCGTCCACCTCACCTCCAACTGGATCAACGGGATGGCCCGGATGAACGTGGTCCTCCACCTCGGGGAGCGGTCATGAGCCGCTGGACCCTGCAGCCGGTCCCGTCCGACGGCGACTACCTCCTCTTCGGCCTGCCCTACGCGGGCACCGGGGCGTCCTCCTTCGGGCAGTGGCCGCGCCGGTTCGGCACGGGCCGGTTCTGCGCGGTGCAGCCGCCCGGCCGGGAGAACCGGTTCGGCGAGGACGGCGTCACCAGCCACCAGGAGTTCGCCGAGGGCCTCGCCGAGGGGATCGCGGACCGGCTCGACCGGCCGTACGCGCTGATCGGGCACTGCGGCGCGGTGCCGTTCCTGCTCCAGACCGCGGCGCACCTGGAGCGGCGGGGACTGCCGCTGCCCCGGCGGCTGTTCGCCTCCGGCTGGGGCGCCCCGCACCGGGGGCTGTACGGCAGGCTCAACTTCACCGACCTGGCCGAGGTCGACCTGGTCGCGGAGATCGAGGAGCGCTGCGCGGCCCTGGGCTACCGGCTGCACGCCGAGTTCGTCGAGATCGCGGCGGAGACGATGCTCGCCGACCTGCGGGTGCAGCGCGGCTACCGGGCCGAGGCGCTGCCCGGCCGGGACGTGCCCGTGTCGGTGATCGGCTGGACCGAGGACGCGGTCGTCCCCGGGGACACCGTGTGGCCCGGCTGGGAGGAGCGGTTCGCCGCCACCTTCCACGTGCTGGACGGCGACCACTGGGAGTTCCTGCGCTGCCCGGAGGCGCTGCGCGACCTCGTGGAGCGGGAGATGTCCGCCGTCGTCGGCGTGTAGGCGGCGGCCGGTGTGCTCCGTGGCCGTCCGGCCGCGGCGGCACCGGCACCGCGCGACGTTCAGCCGCACGGCTGTGGAAACCACCAAAGGACCGGACATGCGCTCTCTCCTGTCAGACCAACGGACCCCCCAGCACATCGACCAGTCGAGCATGACGCTGACCGACCGGGAACGCGGCCGGGTGCGCGCGCTGACCGAGGAGCTGGGACGGTCCTCGCCCGACGGACGGGTCGACGATCCGAGGTGGCTGGCCCTGGCCCGGCTGCAGAGCTGCCGTCTGCCGGTCAGACTGCTGGAATCGCTGCGGAACTTCCGCAGCGAGCCCGGCCCGGACGGGACCCTGCTGATCGGGGGCCTGCCCGTCGACCCCGGGGCGCTGCCCGACACCCCCACGGTGCCGGACTCGGTGGAGCGCGCCGCGACCGGGCCCGCGGCGACGGCGATGCTGCTCGGCCAGCAGCTCGGCGACGTGTTCGCGTTCCGCGACGAGAAGCACGGCGCGCTGGTGCACAACGTGGTGCCGGTGCGGTCCCTCGCCCGGTCCCAGAGCAACGGCGGCTCCGTCGATCTCGAACTGCACAACGAGAACGCCTTCCACCCGCACCGGCCGGACGTCATCGGGCTCCTCTGCCTGCGCAGCGACCACGAGGGCCGGGCGGGAACCCTGTTCTCCTCCGTCAGGAAGGCGCGGGTGCTGCTCGACGACGCCGACATCGCGGTCCTGCGCGAGCCCCGGTTCGTCACCGAGGCGCCCCCGTCGTTCCGCACGGGCGACGCGGCCGTCACCCACGCCGTCCTGGGCGGCAGCCCGGACGACCCGGACATCCGGGTCGACTTCCACGCGACCGGGGCCCTCGACGCCGAGGCGGCGGCGGCACTGCGCCGCCTCGGCGGCGCCCTGGCCGAGGTCGCGTCCGAGCTGGTCCTGCGGCCGGGCGACATGGCCTTCCTGGACAACCGGGTCGTGGTCCACGGCCGTACCGAGTTCACCCCCCGCTACGACGGCCGCGACCGCTGGCTGCACCGGGTCTACGTCCATCTGGACGGGCGGCGCGGCCTGTCCCACCGGGTCGGGCCGGGACCCGTACTGGCCTGATCCGCCCGCCCACCGAGACTTCCGAAAAGGACACAGCCATGAACGCAGCGGAGACGGCCGTCACCGTGTCGGCCGGCCCCTCGCGGCCGAGCCTGGTGCACCACATGCTCCAGGACATCTGGAGCACCACCCTCAAGCGCGAAGTGGGCGCGGACGACAACTTCTTCGAGGCCGGTGGCGACTCCCTGTCGGCGCTGGTCGTCGTCGAGCAGATCAACCAGCGGCTGGGCTGGCGGATCAACATGGGCGACCTGCTGCGCTTCCAGACCATCGCCGGGCTCGCCGCGGAGAAGGCGCAGCCGCAGGCCGCCAACTCCGAGCGGGCGCTGATCCGGATGAGCGACGGCGGCGACGGGACGCCCCTCGTGTTCGTCCACGCCGGGCACGGCATGGTCGACGGCTACGGCCGGCTCGTCCGGGAGCTCGGCACCGGCCGGCCCTGCTACGGACTCCAGTCCCCGCTGCTGACCGAGGGCGCCGAGAACGTGCCGGACAGCATCCAGGGGCTGGCCGAGCACTACGCCGATCTGCTCCAGGACGAGTTCGGCGACGACGAGTTCCACCTCCTCGGGTCCTGCGCGGGCGGCGCCATCTGCGTGGAGCTGGGCCGCATCGCCGCCGACCGGGGGCTCGGCGTCGGCAGGACCGTCGTGGTCGACGGCTACCTCGAACCGGACTCCACCGCGCCGATGTCGGAGGCCGAACTGCTCGTCGACTTCTACGACGGACTGCTGCGCATGTCGGGGACGACGGACCAGTACCCGGCGATGACCTCCGAGGACGTCGACCTGGAGCGGGTGCTGCGGTACTCGGCGGCGGCGATGTTCGGCACGGACCTGGGGTACGACGAGCGGGCCGAGGCCTTCTGCCGCCGTCTGTACGCCTCGTTCCTCGCCACCGCGCACGCCCTGTCCTCGTACCGGCCCGAGCCCGCCGACGTCGATCTGCTCATGCTGTTCGCGAAGGACAACGACACCCTCGGACAGTGGCGTTCGGTGATCACCGGCGAGCTGACCGCCGAGGTGCTGCGGTCGGACTTCTACGGCCAGCGGCTCTGCATCGAAGAGGCCGCGTACGTCGCGGCCCGCACCGTCGACTACCTGGGCGAGGAGTGAACGCCATGGAGAACCAGGCCACCAACCCGTTCGAGGACGCCACCGGCACGTACCTCGTCCTGCGCAACACCACGGGTCAGTACTCCCTGTGGCCGGACTTCGCGGACGTCCCCGGCGGATGGCGCACCGTCTTCGGGCCCGCGCCGCGGACGGCGTGCGTGGAGCACGTCGAGGAGAACTGGACGGACCTGACCCCCGCCCGGCGGCCCGCCGCGACGGAAGGCCGGACGGCATGACGAGCACACGACACGAAGCCGTCGGCCTCCTCGACGGCGACGGGTACGGAGATGGCTACGGCTCCGGAGATGGCTCCGGCTCCGGCTCCGGCGACGGCACCGCGACGACCGGCCCGGCGACGACCGGCCCCGCGACGACCGGTCTGGTCGACCGTTTCGAGGAGCGGGCGGCCCGTTCCCCGCTGGCGCCCGCGCTGGTCGCCGGGGACACCGTCGTCACCTACGGCGAGCTGAAGGACCGGGCCGACCGCGTGGCGCGGCGGCTCACCGACCGGGGCGTCGGCCCCGAGGACGTCGTGGCGGTCCTGCTGCCCTCCTCGCCCGACCTGGTCGCCGCGCTCCTCGGCACCCTCAAGACCGGGGCGATGTACCTGCCCCTGGACCCCGAGTACCCGCCGGACCGGCTCGCCCACATGTGGGCGGACGCGGGACCCCGGGCGCTGCTCACCACCCGGGGCACGGCGGCGGCCCTCGCCGGAACCACCGCGTTCGACGGGGCCCCGCACCTCCACCTGGACGAGCGGGACGACACGGCGGCCCCGTCCGCCGTACCCGTACCCGTACCCGCCCCCGGGCACGGCCCGTACCCCCGGCACGACCCGGACCGGGGCGCGTACACCATCTACACCTCCGGCTCGACGGGCCGCCCCAAGGGCGTGGTCGTCACCCACCGGTCGCTGACGAACTTCCTGGACTGCCTGACGGACCGGTTCCGGGTCCACCCCGGTGACGTGGTCCTCTCCACCACCTCGATCTCCTTCGACATCGCCGGACTCGAGCTGTACCTGCCGCTGGTCAACGGCGCCTCGGTGCACCTGGTCCCCCGGGACACCGCCGTGGACGGGGTGGCGCTGCGCCGCCTCCTGGCCTCGGCCCGGCCCACCCTGGTGCAGGGCACCCCGGCCCTGTGGCAACTGCTCCGGGAGTCCGGCTGGAGCCCCGCAGGACTGGCGCCGGGAACCCGTCTGCTGTGCGGCGGCGAGGCGCTGCCCCAGGACCTCGGCGACTTCCTCGCCTCCGGCGCGGCCGAGGTGTGGAACCTGTACGGCCCGACCGAGACCACCATCTGGTCGCTGCTGGCCCCGGTGACCGAGGGGGAGCCCGTCACCATCGGCCGCCCGCTGCGGAACACCGGCGTCCACGTCCTCGACGACCGGCTCGCACCGGTGGCCCCCGGGGAGACCGGCGAGCTGTACCTCTCCGGGGACGGCCTGGCCCGCGGCTACCACGGGCGGGGCGCGCTGACCGCCGAACGCTTCGTGGCCTGCCCCTTCGGCGCCCCCGGCAGCCGGATGTACCGCACCGGAGACCTGGTGCGGCGGCGCCCCGACGACGCCCTCGCCTTCGTCGGCCGCGTCGACGAGCAGGTGAAGATCCGCGGCCACCGCGTCGAACTCGGCGAGATCGAGGCGGCCCTGCGCCGCCTCCCGGACGTCGCCCAGGCACGTGTCGTGCTGCGCGAGGACGTCCCCGGCGCGCCCCGGCTGACCGGGTACGTCGTACCGGCCGCCGGTGCCTCGCCCGCGCCGGACGCGCTGCGCCACGCCCTGGGGGCCTGGCTGCCGCCGTACATGGTGCCCGACGGCGTCGCCGTGCTCGACCGGTTCCCGCTGACCCCGGCGGGCAAGGTGGACCGCAAGGCGCTGCCGCCGCTGGACTTCACCGGCTCCGGCACGGGCCGCGCCCCGGCCACCCCGGCGGAACACGCCCTGACCGAGCTGTTCCGCGAGGTCCTGGGGACCGCCGACATCGGCGCCGACGACAGCTTCTTCGACCGGGGCGGCAACTCGCTCCTGGCCACCCGGCTCGTCGCCCGCGTCCGGGCCGGACTCGGCGTGGAGCTGCCGATCCGGTCCGTCTTCGACGAACGCACCCCCGCCGCCCTCGCCCGCTGCCTCGCGGACGCCGACCGGGCCAGGCCCGCCGTGCGCCCCATGGAACGGGGCCCAGCGCTGCCCCTGTCGTACGCCCAGCAGCGGCTGTACTTCCTGCACCGCCTCGAAGGCCCGTCCTCCACCTACAACCTGCCGATCGCCGTACGACTGGACGGCGACCTCGACCCGGCCGCGCTGCGGGCGGCGGTCACCGGGCTGCTGCGGCGCCACGAGAGCCTGCGGACCCGTTTCTCGGACGGCCCGCACGGCGCCGAACAGATCGTGGTCGACGCGGCGGACGACGCCGTGGCCGCCGCCGCGCGGATCACGGTGCACGAGGTCACCGACGAGGAACTGCCGGCGGCCGTCGACACCGCGGCCCGGCACCTCTTCGACCTCACCACCGACATCCCGGTACGGGTCGACCTGTTCCGCACCGGAGCCCGCAGCCACGTCCTGCTGCTCTGCATCCACCACATCGCCAGCGACGGCTGGTCCCTGGCCCCGCTGGTGCGCGACCTCTGCGACGCGTACGGCGCCCACCGCGCGGGCACCGCCCCGACGACGCCGCCGCTGGAGGTCCAGTACACCGACTACACGCTGTGGCAGCGCGAACTGCTGGGCTCCGCCGACGAGCCGGACAGCCTCATGGCCCGGCAGCTCGCCTACTGGCGCGAGCAGCTCAGGGGCGCCCCCGAACTGCTTGAACTGCCCACCGACCGGCCCCGCCCCGCGCACGCCACCCACGCGGGCGACGTCGTGCCCTTCGAGGTGCCCGCCGCCCTCGCCGACCGGCTCGCCGCACTGGCCGGACGGGAGGGCGTCAGCCTCTTCATGGTCCTCCAGGCGGCCACGGCGGCCCTCCTCACGAAGCTCGGAGCCGGTACGGACATCCCGCTGGGCGGCGTGCTCGCCGGACGCGCCGACCGCGCCCTCGACGAGAACGTCGGCTTCTTCGTCAACACCCTGGTCCTGCGCACCGACACCTCGGGCGACCCGGCGTTCACCGAACTGCTCGCCCGGGTCAGGACCGCGAACCTGGCCGCGTACGAACACCAGGACCTGCCGTTCGAACACCTCGTGGACGTCCTGAACCCGGCCCGGGGCACCGGCCACCACCCGCTCTTCCAGGTCCTGCTGGTGCTCCAGAACAACGTGGCGCCCCGGTGGCGGCTGGACGGCCTGACCGCCGCCCACGAGGTGGTGCCGACCCGCACCTCGAAGTTCGACCTGACCTTCGAGCTGACCGAACGGTTCGCCCCGGACGGCCGCCCGGACGGGCTGAGCGGCGAGATCGAGTTCGCCACCGACCTGTTCGACCGCGCCACGGCACGGACCCTGGCCGACCGGCTCCTGCGGGTGCTGCGTGCGGTGTCCGAGGACCCGTCCCGCCCGCTGGGCTCCCTCGACGTCCTCGGCGCGGACGACCGCCACCGGGTCCTGACCGGGTGGAACGACACCGGGCTCGCGCTCTCCGGAGCGACCTACCCGCAGCTCCTCGCCGAACAGATGGCCCGCACCCCCGACGCCGTCGCGCTCGTCCACGAGGACACCGAGCTGACCTACGCCGAACTCGACCGCCGCTCCAACCGGATCGCCCACTGGCTGATCTCCCGGGGCATCGGCCGCGACGACGTCGTCGGACTCGCCATGCGCCGCCGCCCCGAGCTGCTGAGCGCCCTGCTGGGCATCCTGAAGGCCGGTGCCGTGTATCTGCCGCTGGACCCCGGCTACCCGCCGGACCGGCTGGACTTCATGATCGCCGACAGTGCCCCGGCGATGCTCCTGACCACGTCCGACGTCGTGGCGCACCTCCCCGAGGACGCACGGCGGGTGCCGCGCCTGGAACTCGACGCCCCGGACGCGCCGCGCGAGCTGGACCGCCACCCGGACACCACCCCGACCGACGCGGACCGCCGCGCCCCCCTGCGCCCCGACGACCTGGCGTACGTCATCTACACCTCGGGCTCCACCGGCCGCCCCAAGGGCGTGGCCGTCACCCACCGGGGCATCCCCAACCTGGCGCACAACTACCTGGAGCGGTTCCGGCTGGAGGAGGGCTCGCGGTTCCTCCAGTTCTCCTCGATCAACTTCGACCCCACCTTCTGCGAACTGTGCTGCACCCTGCTCGCCGGGGCGACCGTGATCCTCACCTCCCCGGACGAACTGCTGTCCGCCGACCGCCAGCGGGAGCTGACCGCCCGCCACCGGCCGACGCACATCACCTTCTCGCCCACCATCCTCGGCGGCATGGACCCGGAGGCCCTCGCGGACTGCGGCAACCTGATGGTCGCCGGTGAGGCCTGCCCGCCCGCGCTCGCCGCCGCCTGGGCGCCCGGCCGCCGGATGATCAACGCGTACGGGCCGACCGAGGCCACCGTCGACACCCTGTACTGGGAGTGCGGCAGCGGCCCGGACGGCTACGAGGACTCCTCGGTCCCGGTCGGCCGCCCGCTGACCAACACCCGGATCTACGTCCTCGACGCCCGGCTGAACCCGGTGCCGCCCGGCGTCACGGGCGAGCTGTACATCAGCGGCGACGGCCTGGCCCGGGGCTACTTCGGCAGGCCGGGTCTGACCGCCGAACGGTTCGTGGCCTGCCCGTTCGGCCCCGAGGGCGCGCGGATGTACCGCACTGGCGACCTCGCCCGGTGGCGCGCCGACGGCGTGGTGGACTTCGTGGGCCGCGCCGACGACCAGGTCAAGGTCCGGGGGATGCGCATCGAACTCGGCGAGATCGACGCCGTCCTCAAGGACCACGCCGACGTGGCGCGGTCGGCCGTCGTCGTCCGCGAGGACACCCCGGGCCACCAGCAGCTCGTCGGATACGTCGTCCCCGAGGACTCCCGGGCGTCCGGCACGGCCCACGACATCGGGCACGTCGGCACCTGGCACGAGATCCACGAGCAGGGCTACAGCGAGCAGCGGGACCTCGGCGCCGCACAGGACTTCACCGGCTGGAACTCCAGCTACGACAACCAGCCGCTGCCGCTGGAGCACATGACCCGCTGGCAGCGGGCCACGGTCGACCGCATCCTGGAACTGCGCCCGGACCGGGTCCTCGAAGTCGGCGTCGGCTCGGGGCTCATCCTCCGCCCGGTCGCCCCGCACTGCACCTCGTACACGGGCGTCGACTTCTCGCACGCGCTGATCCGGGCCCTCGGCGAGGCCGTCGCCGGGACCGGGCTGGACGAGCGGGTCGAGCTGCACACCCTGGCCGCCCACGAGATCGGCACGCTGGCCCCCGCCCGCTACGACACCGTGGTGATCAACTCGGTGGCGCAGTACTTCCCCAGCGTCGACTACCTCGTCGACGTGATCCGGCAGGCGATGGGACTGCTCGCCCCCGGCGGGCGCGTCCTGCTCGGGGACATCCGCGACCTGCGGCTGCTGCGCGCCTTCGTCACCGCCGTCGTCCTGCACGACGGGGCGCACGCCGACGAACCGCTCTCCGCCGTCCAGCGGCTCGTCGCCCACCAGCGGGAACTGGAACCCGAACTGCTGCTCGACCCGGCGTTCTTCGCGCGGATCGGCGACTGGGTGCCGGACGTCGCCGGAGTGGACGTACGGCTCAAGCGCAGCCCGTACCGCAACGAACTCACCGACTTCCGCTACGACGTGGTCGTGCACAAGTCGGGCGCGGACCTCCGCTCCCTCGCCGACGTGCCCGCGTACGCATGGAACGGTACGGAGGACCTCGCCGCCCACCTCGCCGGGCACCGGCCGCCCGCCCTGCGGGTCACCGGAGTCCCCAACGGCCGGGTGGCCGCCCAGGTGGCCGTCGCGGAACGCGTCGCGGCCGGTGCCGCCACCCTCGTACGGGAGCTGCCGGGGGCGGCGGTCCTCGCACCGTCCGCCGTCGACCCGGAGGACCTGTGCGCACTCGGCGCGGACCTCGGCTACACCGCCCACCCGACCTGCGCCGACACCGCCCCGGGCGATCTGTTCGACGTGGTGTTCCTCGCCGGGGACACCGACCCGGGCACGGGGCTGGGCGGGGTGTTCCTGACGGCGCGGGACGACTCCCGCACCCCGGGCGACCTCGCCAACGACCCGCAGGCCGCCGAGCGCGGCCCCCGGCTCGCCGCCGAACTGCGCCGCCACGCGGCCCGGCGGCTGCCGGACCACATGGTGCCCGTGGCCGTCGTCGTCCTGGACGCGCTGCCGCTGACCCCGAACGGCAAGCTGGACGTGCGGATGCTGCCCGCCCCGGAGTTCGTCAGCCGGACGGGCAGGCTCCCGGCCACCCCGCGCGAGGCGGCGATGGCCGCGCTGTTCGCCGAGGTGCTCGGTCTGGCGACGGTCGGCACCGACGACCGCTTCTTCGACCTCGGCGGCGACAGCATCCGGTCCATCCAGCTGGTCGGCCGGGCCCGCGCCGAGGGCTTCCGGATCACCCCGCGCGACGTCTTCCAGGACCAGACGGTCGAGGCCCTGGTGGCCCGGGCCGCCCGGACCGCCGGGACCGGAACGGAGCCGGAGCGCACGGCCGACACGGCCGACACCGCCGATGCCTGGCGGAAGATCCTGCGGACCCCCGACCCGGTCTACCCGGTGACGGCGCCGCCCGCCGGTGACCCCTCCGGCGGCCTGATCGTCCGGCGCCTCACCGGGGCGAGCGCCGAGAGGCTGCTGACCGCCCTGCCGGAGCTGTACCACTGCGACACCGGGCACATCGCGCTGGCCGCCCTGACCCCGGTGCTCGTCGAATGGCGCCGCACCCTGCTGCCGGAGGCCGGGGCCTGGCTCCGGCTGGACCTGGCCACGGCGGAGTCCGGGACCCCGTACCCGGTGCGCCTCCACGCGGGCGTCCCCGACACGGACAGGGCACTGGCCGGGCCCCGGGAGCTGGCGCGCGTACTGAAGCGGGTCAAGGAGCAGGTGCGCGCGGTGCCGGACACCGGTCGCGGCGGCCCCGGGCACGACGCCTCCCAGGTGTCGTTCCGGCTGCTGCCCGCCGGTGCCCCGATGGACGGACCGGACGCCACGGACGGACCCCCGGACGCCACGGACGGTACGGGCCGCGCCCTGTGGATCGAGGTCCGGCCGTCCGGGGACGGCACCGCCCTGGAGAGCGCCTGGCGCTGGGACACCGCCCGCCTCACGGAAGCCGCCGTGGGCGCGCTCGCCGACCGGTGGGGGACCCTCCTGGAGGCCCTGGCCGAGCTGGTGGACCACCCGGAGCTCGGCGGCCTCACCCCGTCCGACGTACCCCTGGTCGAGATCAGCCAGTCGGCCGTCAACCAGCTGGAGACCACCTACCCCGGCCTCCGCGACATCCTGCCCCTCGCCCCGCTCCAGCGCGGCTTCCTGATGCACGCGGCCGGTGCCGACGACGGCCCCGACCCCTACCAGAGCCAGACCCTGTTCGACCTGGACGGGCCCTGGGACGCCGACCGGCTGCGGCAGGCGGCGCACGCGCTCCTGATGCGCCACGACAACCTGCGCGCCGGGTTCACGCACCACGGACTGCCCCGGCCGGTGCAGGTGGTGCGGGACCGCGTGGACCTGCCGTGGACCGCGCACGACCTGTCCCTGCTGCCGGAGCGGGAGCGGGAGCGCGCGGAGGAGGAGATCCTCGCCGCCGACCTGGGACGCCGCTTCGACCTGGCCGCGCCGCCCCTGGTGCGCCTCACCCTGCTGAAGCTGGGCGCCGAGCGGTACCGGCTGGTCGTCAGCGACCACCACATCCTGCTCGACGGCTGGTCGGCCTCGCTGCTGTGGCGGGAACTGTTCGCCCTGTACCGGGGCGAACCGCTGCCGGAGACGACGCCCTTCCGCGACTACCTGGCCTGGCTCGCCGGATCGGACGAGACCGCCGCGCTGTCGGCGTGGCGCGACTGCCTGGCGGACGCCGGAGGACCGACCCGGGTCCATCCCGTGAAACCGGCCCGGGACGTCCCCCCGCACACCCGCACCGTCACGCTGTCACCGGAACTGACCGGGGCCCTGCGCCGCCGGGCGGCCCGGTCCGGGGTGACCCTCAACACGGCCGTGCAGACGGCGTGGGGCCTGGTGCTCGCCCGGCTCACCGGCCGCGACGACGTGGTGTTCGGCAACACCGTCTCGGAGCGCCCCGCCGAGCTCGACGGCGTCGAGTCGATGATCGGACTGCTGATCAACACCGTGCCGCTGCGGGTCCGCGCCGTCCCGGGCGAACCGGTCGGCACGACCATGGCCCGGGTGCAGGAGTCGCAGCTGGAGACGCTGCCGCACCGCTCCGTCGAACTCACCGACATCCAGCGGATGTTCGGCGCCGACGAACTCTTCGACACCTGCTACGTCTTCCAGAACTATCCCGCCGACGCCCTGGAGTGCGGCGGCGGGGACGGACTGCGGGCGCGGGAACGGACGCACGGGGCGAAGGGCGTGTCCCACTACCCCCTCGGCATCACCGTGATCCCCGGCACGCGGCTCGACATCATCGTCGGACACCACCCCGAGGTGTTCGACACGACCCGGATCGACGAGATCGAGGCATCCATCATCAGCACGCTCGAAACCATCGCGGCGGAGGAGGACCGATGAAGAACTTCCTGACGATGGTCCGCGAACTGCCGTTCGCGATGAAGGTCCTGCTGGTCTCCACGGCGGCGCGCGGCCTGAGCTTCTTCGCCATCCTCGCGTACATGCCCATCTACCTGTACGACACGGTGGGCATGGGCGGCGCGGGCATCGGCTACGTGATCGGCGGCAGCGTCCTGGTCGGCACGGTGGCCAGCGTCTACGGCGGCTACGTCGCCGACCGCGTCACGAAGATCAACCTGATCATCGCCCTGGACGCCGTGATCATCCTGCTCTACCTCGGCCTCACCGTCCTGCACGACCCGTTCACGGTCACGGCCATCCTGCTGCTCACCAACGTCGCCTCCTCGACCATGGGCGTCGCGGGCAGCGCCCTGCTCTCCGAACTGGTGCCGCCCGAGAACCGCACCAAGGTGTTCTCCCTGCGCTATTCGCTGCAGAACATCGGGGCGGCGGTGGGCCCCTTCCTCGGCGTCGCCGCCGTCACGGCCGGAGCGAACGGGCCGATCGTCCTCAGCGCCGCCGTCATCGGCGCGTCCCTGCTGCCCCTGGTGGTCTTCCGCAGCCGCTTCGTACCGACCGCGAGCCCCGCGCACGGCACCCCGGAGACGGCGGGGGAGACCGAGGAGGCCGAGGAGCGGGCGCCCAGCTTCCGCGAGGTCCTGAGGACCATGCGGGGGGACCGGCGGCTGGCCTACTTCACCGTCGGCGGCATCCTCAGCATCGTGGTGTACGGGCCGCTGCTGACCTTCATGTCCCAGTACCTGGTCCTGGTCGAGGACCGCGACACCGCCTACCGGCTGGTCGCCTACATCTCGGCCGCCAACGCCGCCGTGGTCATCACCTTCCAGTACCTCCTCGGCAGCAGGCTGCGACAGGACACCCTGCTCCGCTGGCTGACCGCCGGGATCGGCGCGTTCGTCGCGGGACTCGCCGTGATGTCGTTCTCCACCCACGTGGCCGTCATCGTCATCGCCGTGGTGATCTTCAGCATCGGCGAAGTCATCGTGGTGCCCGCCGAGTTCACGTTCATCGACGCCATCGCCCCCGACCACCTGCGCGGCAGCTACTTCGGCGCGCAGAACCTGATCCACGTCGGCATCGCGCTGGGCCCGATCCTCTGCGGATTCCTCCTCCAGCACTTCCCGCCCGCCGTCATGTTCTACGTCCTGATCGCCGTCGTGGTCGCCAGCTGGTGGTTCTACGTCATCGGCTGCCGGGCCACGGCAGCCGCCCGCGCGGCCGAGAGGACGGGGAGCCCGGCATGAGCTTCGACGAGATCACCCGGAAGACGTACTGCCCCTTCGCCAGACCCTCGCTGATGGGCCCCGGGATCACCGTCGCCACGACCGGGATCGAGAAGGAACTGGCGGAACACCGCGACGCCGTCGCGGAGTTCTTCCGCACGGCGGACGAACGCACCCGCGACGGAATGGTCATCACCTTCGAGGACCCTTCCCTCGGCGCCACCCTGGACGCGCTGGTGGACCTCACCCGGCGCTTCTACCGGACGCTCGCCGACCTCTTCCCGAGCGTCTACCTCCCCGACGAACCCCGGCCGGACCAGCGGTGGTACGCGATGATCGAGAGGGAACTCTTCTTCGTCGTCTCGTTCGCGCCCTGCTATCCGGACACCTCGCCGAGACACACGTACGGCGACCGGCGCACCTACTTCCTGCTCCAGCCGGCCAGCACGTTCGAGCGGAACGCCCGGGCCATCGACCGTCGGCGCGCCGGGATCCACCGCGCCTTCACCGCGGTCGGCAAGCCGTACTCGGCGCGCCTGGCGAACGTGGAGAACGACATGTTCAAGGCCGTGATGCCGATCGACCCCATCGACCAGCACATCGCGTGGTGGACCGGGGAAGCCGCCGACTCCGTGTGAACACCCGCACCACGGAGCCCCGGCGGACGCCCCCCCCGGCCCGCGCGCGGCGGACGCCCCGGCTCCGGCGGACGCCCCGGCCGTAACAGAAATCGCGGCCCCCAGCAGAGAACGCAGCCCGCAACAGAAATCGCAGCCCGCAGAAGAGAAGAGACGCCGGTGAACGAGTACCGCGGAATCCTGAGCTACGACATCTCGGCCGAGGAGAAGGCCGCCATCGAGGAGCTGCTCGCCCACCCGGAGGTCGCCCGCCGCGACCCCGGCGAGCAGGGCTTCCACGACGACGCCTGGGAGCTGGCCGCGCGGGTCCCGGTCGGACTGCGCCGGTTCCTGGAGGACTTCCGGCGCAACGACTCCGCCGCCGCCTTCCTGCTGCGCGGCTTCGGCGTCGACGACGAGGCGGTGGGCCCGACCCCGCGCAACTGGTCCGAGGCCGCGTCCGGCGGCCGTACCCGCCGGGAGGAGCTGTTCCTCGCGGTCATCGGCAAGTGCCTGGGCGAGGTGTTCAGCTGGCCCACCCTGCAGAACGGCCGCATGATCCAGAACGTGCTGCCCATCGAGGGCGAGGAGGCCCAGCAGAGCGGCCACGGCAGCGACGTCCTGCTGGAGTGGCACACCGAGGACGCCTTCCACCCCTACCGCTGCGACTACCTCTCCCTCTTCGGCGTGCGCAACCACGACCGGGTCCCCACCACCCTGGCCTCCGTCCGGGAGGTGAAGCTGTCGCCCGAGGTCCGCCGGGTGCTGTCCGAGCGGCGCTTCTACATCCTTCCCGACGACGAGCACCTGCGTCAGCTCGCGGTGCACCGCCCCGACGACCCCGGGCTGCTGCGGGTGCGCGCCATGCGGGACAACCCCGAGCCGGTCGCCGTGCTGTTCGGCGCCGCCGACTCGCCCTACCTCCGCATCGACCCGTACTTCATGCGCTGCGTCGACGGCGACGCCGGGGCGGAGCTGGCGCTCAAGGAACTCGTCGCGGAACTGGAGCGGGCCCAGCAGGACGTGGTCGTCGACGCGGGCACCCTGCTGGTCGTCGACAACTACCTCGCCGTCCACGGCCGCCGGTCCTTCACCGCCCGCTACGACGGAACCGACCGCTGGCTGCAGAAGGCGGTCATCACCCGGGACCTCCGCAGGTCGCGCGGCACCCGGGACTCCGCCGCGGGCCGCCTCGTCGTCTGACCGCGCCGCCGGGCGACGGCCGTGCCGCGCCCCCGGAGGGGCCCGCGCCCCCGTGCCCGGCGACGACCGCGGAGCCCGCCGTCGCGCCCACCCCGCCCGTACCGCGCCCACCCCCACTCCCGCCCCGACCCGGGCACACCACGAAGGACAGCCATGAGCGTTCTGGAAGACAGCATCCTGAAGGACGGCCCCCTCCGGGGCGGCACCCGGGGCGACGGCGCCGGGGAACGCCCGGACGGCACGGTGTGGTTCCGGACCGTCAAGCGGTGTGCCGCCCCGCGCGTCAGACTGCTCTGCTTCCCCCACGCGGGCGGCGCGGCGAGCTTCTTCCGCGACTGGGCGGGCGCCGTCCCGGACGACGTGGAGGTCGTGGCCGTCCGCTACCCCGGCCGGGAGGACCGCCTCTTCGACGAACCGCCCGCCTCCCTGGAGGAGATGGGCGGACTCGTCGCGGACGCGTGCGGCCCGTTCCTGGACGTCCCGCTGGCACTGTTCGGCCACAGCATGGGGGCGTCCGTCGCCTACGAGACGGCGTTGCGCCTGCGGCGGTCCGGAGCCCCCGCGCCGACCGCGCTGTTCGTCTCGGCCCGTACGGCGCCCGGACAGGAGTTCCCCCGCCCCTTCACGTACACCGAGGTCTCCGAACTCCTCGAACACGTCGAGTCGTTGGGAGGGACCGGCCGGGACGCGCTGCGCGACCCGGACGTGCTGGACCTGGTGCTCCCCTCCCTGCGCGGCGACTACCACCTGGTGGGCCGGTACCGGGGCGCGGTCGAGGAGGCGCTGCGGCTGCCCGTCGTCGCGTACTTCGGGACCGGGGACCCGCACGCGGGCCGGGAGGTCGTCGCGCACTGGTCGTCCGTGACGAGCGGCGGTTTCTCCCTGCGCGCCTTCGACGGCGACCACTTCTATCTGCGGGAGCACCGCGACGCCCTCCTCGCGGACCTCTTCGGGCGCCTGGAGCGGGTGGGCCGGGGCGGTCCCGGCACCGCCGTCTGAGGTGGCGCCCGCGCGCGCCGGGGGAGAGGGAACCGATGCCGGAACCGGGTCCACCGGCACCCGGCCGACCCGTAATCTGCGAGGTATGACAGGCGACATGGACGAGTACGGCGACAGCGAGGACGTGTCCTCCCCCGGGGAGGGGGTGGCCGACCAGGAGCGTTCCTACTGGGACAACCGGCGGCTCATCCAGGACCTCGAGGACGACGAGGCGGGACGCCGCGAACGGCGCAGACTGAAGCTGGAGGAGCGCAAGATGCACCTGCGGGTCCGTATGCACCGCTACGGCCGCCAGCAGGAGGGGGAACCGCTCCCGCCGGACCTCGTGCTGCCGCCCTTCTCCCGCCCCGAGGACCCTTACGGGGACGAGCCCGCCGACCATGACGGGGGGCGGGCCTGAGGGTCCGCGCGCCGACCACGACGGGGACGGGAACGGGGCCCCGCCCCCCGGCCACGACGAGGGGCGGGACCGGGGGCCCGGCCGGGCGGCGCCCGACCGGCGGGCACGGGGCCGCCCCACCGCCGCCGGGCCGCCCGGACGAAGGCGCGGCCCGGGGAACACGTCCCCTGGGGGACACGTCCCCTGGGGAACATGCCCCCTGGGGAACACACCCCTTAGGGAACACGTCCCCTGGAGGACACACCCCTTAGGGAACGCGCCCCCTAGGGAACGCCCCAGGGAACGGGACGAGGCCGAGGACCAGGGCGATTCCGGTACCACCCGCTCGGGCGGGCCCTGGGAGGACGACCGATCCGCCGGGGCCTCCTCAGGGGTCAGCCTGGCGGTCATGCGCTGGTATCTGACAGGCGTCGTCGTGTCCGGGTTCGGTACGACGGCGATGTGGCTGGTCTCCGGGATCTGGGTGAAGTCCCTGACGGGGTCCGACGGTCTCGCGGCCCTCGCCGCCGTCGCCCTCTGGGCCCCCGTCCTCCTCGGGCCGCTGCTCGGCACGCTCGCCGACCGGGTGCGGCGGCGCCCGCTCCTGGTCGCGCTCGACCTCGGCGCGGCGGCCGTACTGCCGCTGCTCCTGTGGGTGGACTCGGCCGGGCGGGTGTGGCTGCTCTTCGCGGTGCTCGTGCTCTACGGGGCGCAGGGCGCCGTCCACGACGCGGCGGAGCAGGCCCTCATCGCCACCGCCCTGGACGAGAAGCGGCGCGGGGCCTTCAACGGGCTGCGGATGACCGCGAACGAGTCGGTGAAACTGGTCGCCCCGCTGGTGGCCGCCGGACTCTTCGCCCGGTACGGCGGCGGGCCCGTCGTCCTCCTCGACGCGGCGAGCTTCGTCCTCGCGGCGGCCGTGTTCGCGCTGATGCCGGTACGGGAGCCCCGCCCCGCCCGGCCCGGGTCCCGGAACTGGTGGCGGGAGACCGTCGAGGGGACCCGGCTCCTGCGCGCCTCACCGGTGCTGCGGCCCCTGGTGGCGACCGGCGCGTTCACGATGCTGCTCGCCGGGGTGAACGGGGCTTCGGTGTACGCGGTCGTGGACCAGGGGCTCGGGCGCCCGCCCGCGTACGCCGGTGTGCTCTACGCCGTCCAGGGCGCGGGCTCCGTCCTCGCGGGGCTGTTCACCGGGCCGCTCCTGCGCCGCCTGCCGGAACGGTCGCTCGCGGCCCTCGGACTGCTCCTGTTCGCGGTGGCGGCGGGGGTACGGGCGCTGCCGTACGAGGCGACGGCCCTCGCGGCGAGCGGGCTGATCGGCGTGGGCCTGCCGTGGGTGCTGGTCGCGGTGGTCACGGCGGTGCAGCGGGAGGCCCCGCCGGACGCGGTCGGCCGGGCGGCGGCCACCACGAACACCCTGGTCTTCGCCCCGAACGCCCTGTCGATGGGCCTCGGCGCGGCCCTCGTCACCCTGACCGACGTCAGGGTCCTGCTCCCGCTGCTCACCCTGGCGGGAACGGCCTGGGCGGTCTGCCTCACCCTCCGGGGGCGGGCCGGGACGGGAAGTCGAGAGGCCGGGACACCGGAACAAGGGGGAATCATTGCTTCCGACCCGCCCCGACCCTGACAATCGATCATTTGATCGAGGGCGCCCGACGGGCGCCGGAACGGGGGGACTCGTGGGAGAGGGGACGCCGAACGGCGTCATCACCGGGGGCGGCACGACGGCGCGCTTCGACGGGGTGTCGCTGACGATCGAGCGGGGGGACACCGTCTGGACCGTTCCGGTCGAGGCACTGGCCGGGACGTCCCTCACGGGGGCGGCCGTGCGGGTGGAGATCGGCGGGGTGCCCCGGGAGGACACCGGCGCGGCACACGGTCTGGGACCGGCCGTGGAGCTACGGGCGCCCAACGCCACGGCGGCGGGCGCCTTCCACGGTCTGCTGCGCGCCGGGATCGCGACGGCCCGGCGGGCGCCGGACGGGGCCGCGCTGGTCCGCAGGGAGCGCCGCGTGCCCCAGGACCTTCCGGACGGCGGGGCGTCCCAGCGCGTGGCGCTCGTCGTGGCCGGGCTCGTCCCTTACGCGATGGCCTTCGTGCTGCTGGGCATGGCGAGCCCGGAGACGGACACCGCGCTGGTCTGGGTGTCCCTGTCGTTCAGCGCCGTCGCGGGGCTCGTCGGCGGCAACGTCCTGTGGCGGGTGGGCCGCCGGGCCCGGTCGCTGTGGCTGCTGCGCGGGCGCGGCATCGGGGTGACGGGCAGGGTGACCGGTCATGTGCGGATCTGGTCCAAGGGCCTGCACCTGTGGATGTTCTCCCGGATGGCGTTCCGTACCGTCGGCGGGCAGGAGATGACCGAGGTGCCCTCGGTGGTGACGGTCTGGGGCCTCGGCGACGCCTCGCTGCCCGGTCGCGGGGTCGATCTCGTCTACGACCCCGAACACCCGTCCCGCGCCAGCCGCCCCCTCACCTTCGGATTCGCCGTACGGACCCTGGTCCTCGCGTCGATGGGCGGCCTCGTCCTGTCCGGCGCGGCCTACGGAGTCATGTTCCACCTGCCCACCTGAACCCCGAGAGACCGTCGAGACCGGGGGCGGCCGGGGCGGTGGGGAGAGTCCTCGCCCCGGCGCCCGGCTCCGCCCGGCCCTACGATCCCCGCATGATCGCCACCCTGCAGTGCCTCGTCGTCGACTGTCCCGAGCCCGCCCGGCTGGCCGCGTTCTACCAGGCCGTTCTCGGGGGCGAGGTGGACCGGCCCGACCCGCGCTGGGGCGTCGGCGCGGACTGGTCCACCCTGCACGCGCCCGGCGGGCTCGTCCTCTGCTTCCAGGGCGTCGCGGACCACCGCCCGCCCGTGTGGCCGGACCCGGAGCGGCCCCAGCAGTTCCATCTGGACCTCGACGTCCCCGACGCCGGAGCCGCCCACGAACAGGTCCTCGCCCTCGGCGCGACCCTCCTGGACGAGGGCCCCGCCGACCGGGGCTGGCGCGTCTACGCCGACCCGGCGGGCCACCCGTTCTGCCTCCTCGGGCGCTGAGACCGACGTCAACGGAAGTGCCGGAGCCGTACTGCGGTGCCTGCGACTCCCTGAGCAACGAGGGGACTTCCCCCGCCCGGCGCGGTTCCGCCCTCGGCTTCGGGTGAGCAGCCCGAGGGGCAGACAGACCTGCGCGAGAAATCCGGAGAAAGCGCGGGGCGCACGGTGAATACGTAGTCCTGCCGTCGTCTCATGCGGCAATCCCGCAGGTCCTCCATCCGGGCCCGCCCGGACCTCAGGGGCCGGACCGGCGGTACCCCGGCCGCTGGGGGCCGGACCGGTAGCGCCCCGGCCGCTTGGGGTCCGGACCGGCACCCCACCAGCCCCGACCCCTTGAGGGGCGACCGCCCCGGACGCCCAAACCGCCCCCGCCCCCTCCCCCCGTCGCCCTCCGTCATCCGTGCTGGTCGGCCGGATGGCCGGAGCGGGGGTCCATCACGGTCGCTGATGACAGTTGATACCTTCACGAAGGTTTTTATTTCATGGATCCATGACCGCATCCACCAGCTCCACTCCGGAGCCGGCTTCACCGCCGGCTCGTTCCGGGGCCTACCCGGACGGCATGATCACACCCCTCGCCGACGCCGTGCTCGCAGTCGCCCGACGTGACATCGCCACGTTCCACGCGCTGCCCCTCTCGCACGGCCGGTCCATCCGCGACTCCCGCATGAGGGAGACCTACGAGGCGCTCTTCGGTGCCGCGCAGCTCGCGGCCGACGTGTCGTACAGCGGCACGATGCTCGACTCCTTCTTCCGGCCCCGAGGCCCGCTCCGGGAGGCCCAGCGCCTCGCCGCCCGCAGCTTCGGCGCCGACGCCACCTTCTTCCTCTCGGCGGGCACCAGCACCGCCAACCGGGTCGCCCTCACCGCGCTGACCCAGCCCGGCTCCCGGGTCCTCGCGGACCGCTCCTGCCACCAGTCGGTGCACTTCGCCCTCAACTCGCTCGGCGTCACCGTCTCGTACGCGCCGATGCAGTACTGCTGCGACGCCTGCCCCCGCACCTACGCCGACCTCCCCCGGCTGCTGGAGATGTTCCGCGCCGCCGCCGTCGAGGGCCGCCCCTACGACACCGTCGTGCTCTCCGCCGTCTCCTACGACGGCGTCCGCTACGACCTGCCGACGGTCCTGGCCGAACTCGCCGCCGTCCACCCCGGTGTCTCCGTCCTCGTCGACGAAGCCTGGGGCGCGGCCCACCGCTTCCACCCCCGGCTGCGCCCGCTCACCGCCCTGCACGCCGTCGAGACGCTGCGCTCCGGCGACCCCCGGCTGGACCTGAACGTCGCCGTCACCCACTCCGCGCACAAGTCGATGTCCGCGCTCCGCCAGGGCTCCTACCTGCACCTCATCGGCGACGCCGAGGCCCGCGAACGCACCGCGCAGGCCCTCTTCCAGCACCACACCACCTCTCCCAGCTGGCCGGTGCTCGCCAGCCTGGACCTGGCCAGGCTCCAGGCGGAGACCGAGGGCGAGATGCTCCTCGGCCGCTCCCTGGCCCTCGCCCGCACCCTGCGCGTCGAACTCGCCACGGACCCGCGCCTCTCCGCCTACCGCCCGCTCGGGCCCGACGGGCACCTCACCGATCCCGGGCAGCTCGTCAGCGACGACCCCACCCGGGTCCTCGTGGACATCAGCGCCCTCGGGATCACGGCGGCCGACTTCCGCCGGATGCTCTTCGACGAGTACGCCCTGTACGTCGCCCGGGAGAGCGGCGACGCCGTCCTCTTCCACATCCACATCGGGGTGGACGAGGCGACCCTGCTGCGGCTCCTCGACGCCCTGCGCACCATCCAGCGCACCTATCGCAGCGCCTCCGCCGCCCTGGCCGCGGGCACCTCCGAGCACTTCATCATCGCCTACCCGCCCGGCATCCCGATCACCGTGCCCGGCGAGAAGCTCTGCGAGCGGACCCTCAGCCAGATCGACTCCCTGCGGTCCAGCGGCTGCGAGATCTACACCCTGCGGAACCCGGCCGTCCCGGCGGGCGAACCGGCCGCGCGGGCCGTGACCGGGCCCCCGCCGGTCACGGCCGACCGGCTGGCGGCGGGCCTCACCGCCCTGACCTCCGAGCGGCTCGCCGGGGCCGCCGCGGCCATCTCGGCGGCGGCCACCACCGCCGCCACGGTCACGGCGGCGGCCACCACCACCAGCACCAGCAGCACGACCGCGACCGCCACCGCGGGCGTCTCGGCCTCCGGCTGACCCGGAATCCGCCCCCGACCCCGAATCCCCCTGAATCCTCCCTGACCCGCCCCCGCCCCGCCCCCGCATCCGCCCTCGGACCCCTACGGCCTTTCCCGTACGGCCCCGAGCCCGTGTCGCGACCCGTACGGCCCCGGACCGGCCCTGTGCCTCCCCCCCCGGGTCGTCCCCTACGGGCCCCGTTCCTCGTCCTCGTACCGCCCGACCTTCAGGAGAGTTCTCCATGATCAAGATCGCGGACATCCGCAAGCACGCCGTCCGCTGGCCGCAGCGCGTCGCCGTCGTCGACGGCGAGACGCGGCTGAACTGGGCCAGCTTCGCCGACAAGGTCAGCCGGGTGGCCTGCGCCGTCCAGGACCTGCTGCCCGAGACCCGGCCCGCCCGTGCCGTCTTCGTCGCCGAGAACAGCTGGGAGCTGGTGGTCTCCATGGCCGCCGTCAGCTCGCTCGGCATCCCCTGCGTCGGCCTCGACTACACCGCCGGGCCCGTCGCGACCAGGGCGGCGCTCGACCAGCTGGAACCGACCGTCGTGATCACCTCCCGGGCCCACCGGGGCCTGGTGGAGGCGTGCGGCTGGCCGGGCGGCCGGGACATACTCGACATATTCATCGACAGCGAGCCCGTGGGCCTGCCCGACGGACAGACCGTCTCGGTCAGTTTCACCGACCTCCTGGTGTCCGCGCCCGGTGAACCGCACCCCGTGGAACAGCCCTTCGAGGCCTTCTCCTTCACCTCCGGCACCAGCGGCGTGCCCAAGATGGTGGTCCGCCGCACCTCCTTCGAGGCCCGCAGGTTCGCCGACCTCGTGGACCAGTACGCCTTCGACGAGGAGGACGTGCACCTGGTGACCGTGCCGCTCTACCACGCCTCCGGGCCCGGCTGGGCGCGCATCTTCCTCACCCTCGGCGGCACCGTCGTCCTCGGCCCGCACGACGACGCCGGGGACCTCATCCGGATCATCCAGGAGGAGGGCGTCTCGACCACCCTCATGGTGCCGCCGGTCCTCGCCCGGGTCGTCGCCCACCCGGACTCCGAGCACCTCCACAAGACGTCCCGGCTCCACTTCGTGCTCTCCGGCGGACGGCACCTCAACCGCTGGGTCATCAACAACGCCTGGGACCGCCTCGGGCCCGTCCTCCACCTCTACTACGGGACCACCGAGACCGGCGTGAACGTCATGATCGGCCCCGAGGAGCTGCACGTGGCACCCGCCCGTTCCGGCCGCCCCATGCCCGGCAACACCGTCGTCGTCCTCGACGCCGACAACCGGCCCCTGGCCAAGGGGAGCCGGGGCCGGATCGCCATAGCCAGCTACCAGCTGATGGACAGTTACGCGACCAGCGAGCCCGACTTCATGACCCTCGACTACGGCGGGCGCACCCAGCGCTTCCTGCTCACCGGCGACAGCGGTCTCGTCGACGAGGCGGGCCGTCTCGAACTCACCGGACGCAACGACGGCGTGGCCAAGGCGGAGGCGGGCAAGCCGCTCGACGTCAACATATTCGGCCTGGAGGCCGACCTGATGGACCTGCCCTGCGTCCGGGAGACCGCCGTCCTGCGGACCCGGATCGACGGGGTGGGCGAGGTCCTGATCGTGCCCTTCACCCCGGTCGCGCCCGAGCGCCAGGAGAGCGGCTACCGGGCGGTCAGCGCCGCCTGCTCGCGCCGGGTGCCGTGCCTGCCCGCGTACGTGGTGCCGGTCGACGCCATCCCGTACAGCCCGACCGGGAAGGTCAGGGCGGGCCAGCTCCTGGAGTCGGTGCTGCCGCTGATCGACATCCGTCCGACGGCGACCCGCGAGGCGGAGCCCGTCGGGGTCTGACCCCGCCCCTCCGATCCCGCCCCTTCGACCCCACCCCTTCCGACCCCGCCCTTTCGATCCCGTCCCTCCGGACCCGGGCCGGACGTCCGCTCCCTCCCCGGCGGACGTCCGCCCCCCCGGAGCCTGTACCCCTACCCCTACCCCTCCTCAACTCCAGCCGCATCCGGCCTGACAGGAAGAGTCATGAGCAGTCAGAACACGTACACGCGAGGCGTCCTCCTCTGCCTCCTGGCCACGGTGTCCTGGGGCGCGATGTTCCCCCTGATGGACTCCACCCTCCAGCACATCGACCCGTTCACCTTCACCGTCATGCGGTACACCATCGCCGGTGCGATGTTCCTGGTCTTCCTCCGGATGAGGGAGGGGCGTGCGGGACTGCGTCTCAAGGGCGAACGCATCGGCCTGGCCTGGCTGTTCGGCACGGCCGGGTTCGCGGGCTTCCAGTTCCTGGTCTTCTTCGGGCAGGACCTCATCGGTGCGCGGGGCGCGCTCAACGCCTCGATCATGATGGCCACCATGCCCATGATGGGCTTCCTGGTGAACTGGGTCCTGCGCAAGGTCGTCCCGCCGAAGGGCTCGCTGGTCTTCATCGCGATGTCCTTCGTCGGCACCATCCTGGTCGTCTCCGACGGCGACATCGGCTCGCTGATCTCCTCCCCGAGGGAGGCGGGCGCCGACGCGCTGCTGCTCTTCGCCGCGCTGTGCTGGGTCGTCTACACCTCGGGCGCGGGCTTCTTCCCGACCTGGTCCCCGATCAAGTACACGGCGATCACCACGGTCCTCGGCCTCGCCAGCGCGACCGTGATCACGGCGGTCATCCTGGCGGCGGGCGGCGTGCCGGTCCCGACCGTGGGCACGGTGGGCACGATCCTTCCCCAGCTCGCCTACATGAGCGTCATCGCGGGCTTCGTGGGCGTCCTCGGCTGGAACTTCGGCAACCGCTACCTCGGCCCGCTCAACGGCGTCCTCTTCATGGACGTGGTGCCGGTGACGGCCTTCGTGATCTCCGCCCTGACCGGGGTGGTCCCGGCGGGCGTCCAGATCGCCGGTGCCTCGCTCACGGCGGCGGCGCTCGTCTTCAACAACCTGTACCTGCGCCGCATCGCGGCCAAGGCGGCCCCGGCGCCGTCCCCGGCTCCGGTGGCCTCGGGACCGGCCGCCACCCCGGCCTCCGGGTCCGCCCCGGCTTCCGGTTCCGCTCAGGGACGGGCCTCCGGTCCCGGTTCCGCTTCGGCCTCGTCGCCGGTCGGGTCGGGCACCCGCTCCTGACCCCGAAGTCCCCCGGAACGCCTACGGCGTGGCCTCCCACCTCTCGTGGGGGGCCACGCCGTTTCCCTTCTCTCACGGCAGCCGTACGCGGCCGGTCAGCCGCGCATCCCATCGAGCAGGACGATCCGCAGCTCCTCGTACCGCTCGGGCAGGTCCCTGCGCCTGCTCAGGACGTCGGAGATGTGCTGCATCCCGAAGAAGGCGGCGACCAGGACGCGGGCCGCCGCGCGCGGTTCCACTCCGTCCCGCAGTTGCCCCGCGTCCCGGGCTTCCGTGATGAGCCTGCTGAGGTAGTCCTCCCAGCCGACGTACGGCTCGGGCAACTCGGCGTCGATCAGCGCGCGTTCGATCTGGAGGCGGGCGCCCGCCTGGACGACGATGTCCCGGGAGAAGGCGCGGGTGACGGTGTCGAGGACGGCCGCGAGCATCTCGAAGGGCCCCGCGTGGGTGCCCTCGGCGCCCTTGAGGATCTCGGGCCAGCGCGCGTAGTGCTCCTGCACCACGGCGACGGCCAGAGCCTCCTTGTTCGTGTAGTGGAAGTACACCGCTCCCTTGGTCATCTCGGCCCGTTCGGCCACGTCCTGGAGGGTCACGGTGGCGTAGCCGCGCTCCGCGAAGAGCTCGGCAGCCGACTGGAGGATGTGCGTCTTGGTGCGTCGGGCGCGTTCCTGTTTCGGTTCGCTCCGGAGTGTCGCCATGCCTGTCCGCCTCTCTCGTTCCAACGCCTTGCAATATACATTCTCGAAGGTATATTTCTTGCTGCCGAGGGGCCGTGGAGGTTCCTCGTCACCGAGATGACTCATCTTGAGGGGGAAAAGAGATGTCCGTCGGTGTGCTGCAGAACGTATTGCCTCTTGAGCCGCTGGAGCCCCTGGACTCGCTGGAGTCCTTGGAGTCCCTGATACGGGAGGCCAAGGAGGGGATCAGCTTCGACCGCACCATCTCGCGAAGACTCGTCCATCGCGCCTCGGTGACGGAGGTCTTCCTCACCGACGCGATCATGGCCGGATCCGGTCGCTTCCTGGTCGGCGCCCAACTGCCCAGGAACCACGCGCTGTTCCGCCCGGAGGGGGCCGGGCGGGCCGACTTCATGCTGCTGGTCGAGGTCGTACGGCAGGCCGGGATCTTCCTGAGCCACCGCTACCACGACGTGCCCCTCGGCCACCACTTCATCTTCAAGGCCCTGTCGCTGCACATCGCCGACCCGGCTGCCCTCGGGGTCGGCGGCGGGCCGCTCGGGATCGTCCTCGACGTGAAGGCCGTGACCCCGGAAGGGCCGCGCAACCCGCGCCGGTTCGACGCCCGGTTCGACATGGTGATCGAGGTCGGCGGCCGGGAGTGCGCCCGTGCCTCCGCCGGGGTGACCGTGATCGACGGCGTGCGGTACGCGCGCATCCGGCAGCGGGGGCGCGCCGCCCGGCCGATCGGGACGGGCCCCGCCGGGACGCCGGCCGGGGGGTACGGCGACGGGCGGGGCGTGCTGTGCCCCGTCCCCGGGACCGTCCCCGTCCCCGGGACCGGTGCGGCGGGGACGCGGGAGTGGCGGCTGCACGTCGATCCCGCGCACCCCGGGTACTTCGAGCACCCCTCGGACCACGTGCCCGGGATGCTGATCCTGGAGGCCTTCCGGCAGGCGGCCCTGCTGGCCTGCCGCCCCGGGGGATCCGTAGGGGTTCCGGGGGCGGGACCCGAGGTTTTCCCCGATTCCGCCACGGGCGCGCTGGTCTCCATGGACACCGAGTTCCGCGCCTTCGGCGAGCTGTCCGCGCCGGTGACCGTGGACGCGACCCCGGCCGGAGACGGGCGGGTCCGGCTGTCCGCGACCCAGGGCGGCCGGGTCCTTGCCGCGGGCGTGGCCCGCCGTACCGCGTGACATGTGGCCGGAGACGCGCTCGGGCGGTGACCTGGGCGGGCCCCGGACAGGACCGGGGCGAGGCCCCGGGCCCGGACACGAACTCGGTGCGCGGGCAAGGGACTCGGACCCACGGGACGCGAACCCCGGGACGCGAACCCAGGCACGACGGAAGCGCGACGGAAGCGCGACGGAAGTACGGCCGAAGTACGGCCGAAGGCACGAATCCAGGCACGAATCCAGGCACGACCGAAGGCAAGACCGGACGAGCAGAGAAAGGCTGAGGAGATGGAACTCCAGCACTTACGGGCCTTCCGCGAAGTGGCCCGAGAGCTCAGCTTCACCCGAGCCGCCCACAACCTGCACTACTCCCAGCCCGCGGTGACCGCGCAGATCAAGGGCCTGGAGGAGGACATGGGAGCGTCGCTCTTCCAGCGCCGGGGCAACCGCTCCGTGGAGCTGACCCCGGCGGGGGCCCGGCTGCGGCCACTGGCGGAACGCATCCTCGAACTCGTCGAGACGGCCCAGGACGAGATCGCCGATCCGAGGACCGGCGAGCGGAACCGGGAACGGAACACCGTGCCCCTGGGCGGAGGGGCGGGGCTCGGCGCCGGTGCGCGGGTCGGCAGGGGCGCGCCGACCGTCGCGGGCGTCCCGCGCGGCGGCGGACCGGCCGGGGGCGGGGGGACACCGGCCGGGGGCCGGTTCGGAGAGTCCCGGCTCGGGGAGTCCCTCATGGGGGAGTCCCGTAGGGGGGAGGCCCTCATGGGGGAAACCCGTAAGGGCGAAACCCGGCTCGGGGAATCCCGTAGGGGCGAGGCCCGTATCGGCGAGACCCGTATCGGTGACGCCCGTATCGGTGGCAGAGGGGGAAGAGCATGAGCCTCGCCCCCGTCCGGGCCGCGTTCTTCGACGTCGACGAGACCCTGATCACCTGCAAGAGCATGGCCTGTGTCCTCGCCCGGTTCTGGGGGCACGGGGAGCGGACGGACCACCGGCTCGCCGCCGCGTGGGCCTCGCTCCAGGGTCTGATCCGCGCGGGGGCGCCACGGGAGCAGGTGAACCGTTCGTTCTTCCGCTTCCTCGTCGGCAGCCACCTCGACGACCTGGAGTCCTGCGGCCGGGAGTGGTACGAGAAGGCCCGCGCGGGCGGACTCCTCCACACCCCTGTGCACGAGGCGCTGCGGCGGCACGCGCACGCCGGTGACCTGGTCGTCCTCGTCTCCGGTGCCTTCTCCGCCTGCCTCGACCCGCTGGCCCGCGAGATCGGCGCGGACCTGGTGGTGTGCACCGTCCCCGAGATCACCTCGGAGGGACGGCTCACCGGGGAGCTGATCGGCGCGCCGATGATCGGCGAGGCCAAGGCGGCGGCGGCACGCCGGATCATGACCGCCTTCGGCCTCGCGCCCGGCGACTGCTTCGCCTACGCGGACGACGAGAGCGATCTGCCCTTGCTGCGCGCGGTCGGCCATCCCGTCCTGGTGGGCGACGGCCCCGTCTCCGCCCCGCCCTCCGAAACGGACTCCTGGACCCGGCTCCCGGGCCCCGATCAGATGGTGCGGGCGGCACTTGACGGAACGCCCGCACCTGACGGTACGCCCGCGGCAGCCGTGACGCCCGCGGCGGCCGAGACTCCCGCGCCCGCCGTGACCTCCGCGCCCGTGGCGACCGGCGCCGCCACGACTCCCGCAGACGCCGGGTCCGTCCCGGCGCCCGCCGGGGCCGCCGCAGCACCCGCCGAGTCCGTCGCCGCCTCCGTGACGCCCGCGCCCGCTGGGGTCGCCGTGGCCGCGGAAGATGCCGCGACCGGCCG
Source organism: Streptomyces sp. NPDC059247 (assembly GCF_042754005.1). Lineage (NCBI taxonomy): Bacteria > Bacillati > Actinomycetota > Actinomycetes > Kitasatosporales > Streptomycetaceae > Streptomyces > Streptomyces sp. NPDC059247. The sequence goes on along the minus strand of NZ_JBHYZW010000010.1, from coordinate 109,853 downwards.
GGCGGACCGGTCCGCCGGAACCGTCACGCACGCTTCCCCCTGTACGTCCGGGGTGGTCCCGCCCCCGCCGGTGGTGCCGGTCGGCGCGATGGCGTCGCAGGCGGCCTGAGACTCCGCGTCGCCCGGCGGGGCCGGGGGAGCCGCCATGACGGTGCTTCCGGAGCAGGCACAGGAGCCGGAGCCGGGGCAGGAGCCTGAACAGCCGTCGCCGTCGCCGTCGCAGCCGGAGCCGGAGCCGGAGCCGTAGCCACCGTCACCCGGCCACTCCCCCCACCGGCCCGCTCGCAGCCCTCACCCTCACCCTCGCACTCGTCCCCACCCCTCACCCCTCACCCCCCCCGCTCCCGGGTCCGGGCAGGAGGGACGGCCCCGCCGCCACAGGGGCGACGGGGCCGTCGACTCCGCCCGTACGCAAGGTGGTTCAGCCGGGCGAGGGCCGGGAGGCGTCGGCGAACGACGGCTCCAGGACGTTCCACACCTCACGTACGAACTCGGCGGGTCCGTCCGTGTCCGTCGCCGTCACCGCGGCGGGGGCACCGATCAGCAGCGCCACCACGAGCCGGGCCAGAAGCTCGGCCGGGTGGGTGCCGGAAACGGAACCCTCCTGCTGTCCCTTCCGGATCAACAGGGCCACCACACCGCACAGGTTGCCGAGGTGGACCGGCACGGTTCCCTCGGCGCGGGCCGCGTCCAGGACCAGACGCAGCCCCGCCGCGAACGGCTGGTCCTCGTCCAGCCTGCGCGCGAGCGCGACGAGCAGTCCGCGCAGGGCGGGCAGCGCCGTGTCCTCCTCCTCCGCCTCGCCGACGGCGGTGGCGAGGGCGTCGGCCCAGCCCGATTCGAAGGAACGGGTCAGCTCACCGGCGAGGTCCGCCTTCGATGAGAAGTGTCCGTAGAGGGCTCCCTTGGTCAGTCCGGTGCGGGCCGTGATGTCGGCCAGGTTCGTCCCCGCGAATCCGTGCAGGGAGAACTCGGCCGCTGCTGCCCCGAGCACCAGCTCGTAGGTCACGCGGGCCCTGTCCTGTCGCCTCACCGAGCGTCCGCCTCCCGTCGCTGTGTCCGGCCTCCATGAGGTCCATGACGGCCCTTCAGAAAATACCTTCTGGATCGAATCTTTTTCTACTCGTCACCGTCTCGCATCAGCACCGCCACTCAAGGAGCACGCGTCATGCCCGTCGTCACCACATCCGCCCCCGCCGAGCCGACATCCACCCCGGCCCTGGCCCCGGCCCCGACCCTGACACCCACCCCGACCCTCACCCCGACCCCGACCCCGACCCCGACCCTCGCTCCCGGGGCTCCGGCCACCGGCTCCCTGCGTGCCGCCGCCGCACGGCGCGCCGAGGAGTCGGAACGGTCCGGTGTGCTGCACCCCGAGGTGGTCGCGGCGCTGACCGGCGCCGGTCTCGCCCGCCACTTCGTGCCCCGCCGCTGGGGCGGCACGGCGGGCACCTTCACGGCTCTCCTCGACACGGTCGCCGGGGTCGGCGCCGCCTGCGCCTCCACGGCCTGGTGCGGGGTGCTGCTCGCGGCGCACGGACGCCTCGCCGCGCACCTGCCGGCCGAGGGGCAGCGGGAGTTGTGGGGCGACTCGCCCGACACCCGGGTCGCGGCGGCGGTCGTCCCCCCGGCGGGGCGGCTGACCCGGGTCCCGGGAGGGTGGACCCTGTCGGGGGAGTGGGCGTTCGCGAGCGGGGTCGAGCACGCCGAGTGGCTGCTGCTGGCGTCCCTGGACGGTACGGGGCCGGGCGCGCCCGGGTACCGGGTCCTGGCGGTGCCCCGCGAGCGGGTCGGGATCAGGGAGACCTGGGACGCGGTGGGGCTGCGGGCGACGGGCAGTCACAGCGTGGTCGTCGACGCGGCGGACGCCGTGTTCGTACCGGAACACCGCACGTTCCTGCGGGAGACGCTGATGACCGGGGCGACGGAGGCGGCGGAGCCCGGCGGCGTCCCGGCGCCGTGTCACCGGGTGCCGTACCCCCTGGTCGCGGCGCTGCTGTTCGCGGCCCCCGCGCTCGGCGCGGCGCGCGGCGCGCTCGACGCGTGGACCGTCCTCACCGGTCCGCGCCGCCTTCCCGACGGCAGTCCGCTGACGGCGGACCCGGTGGTCCAGCAGACGTTCGCCCGCTGCGCGGCGGAGATCGACGCGGCGCACCTGCTGCTCCGGGCGGCGGCGGCCCGCGCGGACGGCTGGACCGGGACGGGCGCGGGCGGCGGAACGAGGGACGGAAGGAGTACGGGCACGGGCCCCACGGGCGCGGGTCACTCCCTCGGCCCGCTCGCCCCCGCACCCGGCACCCCGGGCCCCACCCCGTGCGCCTGTGACCCGGCCGGGTCCGTGACCGGGGGCGCGGCGGCCACCGCGCTCAATCAGCGGGACGCGGCCGTGGCCGTGGACCTGCTGACGGGAGCGGTGGAGCGGCTCATGCGCACGGGCGGCGCCCGGGGGCTCATCGCGGGCGGCGGCCTCGAACGCGCCTGGCGCGACCTCCACGCGATCGGGGCGCACGCGGCCCTCCAGCCCGCCCCGGCCGCGGCGGCGTACGCGGCGACGTTCTTCCCCTCGGGGGCCTGAGGGGACTGGGGGGCCTGGGGGATCTGGAGGGGGGGCGAGGGCCCGGGGCCCGGGGTGAGGGCAACGGCGGACCGGGCCCGCCGCTCCCCGGCCCGCCCCCTATACATCGCGTGTATAGACGATGCGTATAGTCACGCTCCATGGCACCGTCTTCGCCCACCCCGCGCGGCCCCCGTCTCTTCAAGGCGCTGATCGTCTCGACGATCGCCGTCGCCCTGTCGCACGTGATCATGTCGGACGGGCTCCAACTGTCCTTCAGCGGCCAGGCGGCGGCGACGCTGGGGACCGGGTCGGGGTTCAGCTCGGACCAGGCCTTCACGGCGGCCATGGTGAACACCGCCCTGCTCATGCCGATCGTCCTGTGGATCGGGATGCTCGTCACCGGCGAACGCCGGGTCGGCCCGATGGTCCTCGTCGGCACGATCAGCTGGATCACGGCCGTCGGCGACGGCATCGACACCATCGACGACGCCCCCTACACCCTGCTCCCGTTCGGCTCCCTCGCCCTCGTCGTCGGCGTCACCGCCCTGTCCTCCGCGATCCGGAGGAAGTAGGGGGACGGGGGGAAACGGAGGGGGAGTCAGGGGACGAGGGGCGCACGGACGCCCCGGTCCCAGGGACCGGGGCGTCCGTCGAAGTCCGAAGGCCGGATCGGGAGGTCGGGCGCGGAGCCCGGATCGGGGCGGCCAAATCGAGGCGGCCGGATCAGCCGCCCTGGCCGATGCCGCCCAGCGGGCCGACGCGCACCGGGGAGCCGCCGCCCTCCGTGACGGGCAGCGTGGCGGCGCCCGGCCAGGCGAGGGTGACCGGCGTGGTCTCGTTCGGCGGGGTCACGACCAGGCCCGTGACGCGGATGCCGGAGCCGCCGGACTCGTTGAGCGGGTAGTGGACGCCGAACGGGATCGACGCGCCGCTCTTGAGGGTGACCGGACCGGCCTTCTCGCCGCTGCGCTTCGCGGACAGCGTTCCCGCGCTGGTCCTGAGGTCGACGCCCGCCCAGCCGGAGACCACGCAGGTCCGGCCGCCCCGGTTCGTCAGCTCCACGGCGACGGTGCCTTCGCCGTCGCCGTCGATGGTGCTGTCCGAGGCGGTGATCCTCAGGTCGCCGGTCGCGCACTTCGGGGCCGTGGCCTTCGTGCCGGACCCGGACCCGGCCCCCGTACCGCCGGAACCCTTCTTCCCGGAGGTCGTACCGCCGGAAGCCGTCCCCCCGGCGGTGGACCCGCCCGTGCCCGAGCCGCCCGCGCTCGACCCGCCGTCCTGGTCGGTACCGGCCGAACCGGCGCCGTCCGCCTCCGCGCCACCGTCCGGGGCGGCACCACCGGCCGAGGGCCGCGCGTCGGAGGAAGAGGACGGCGCGGACGACGGGTCGCTCTTCCCCGCGGCGGTGTCCGTGCTCTGACAGGCCGTGAGCGAGAGGCTCGCGGCGACGGCCAGGACGGCGAAGGTGAGCTTGTGGACGCGCATCGTTTCTTCCCCAGTTTCGGTCGGCGGTTCCGGGTGCTCCGTACGGGAGGGCGTCTCGTACGGAGCGGGTGCTTCTGCTCACCAGGAGGCGCCCGGCCCGGAGAACCGTTCCGGCCGCCCGCCTCCCCATACATTCCTGTGACACCTACCGCCCGCCCGGGGGCCCGCCCGGCACCGGTGGGGCGCCGCTGACCTGGCAGGACGACCGTTCCCGCCGTGGTTCCCCAACTCCTCGCGCTCCGTGCGCGGTTGTCACCCGCCGGGACAGAGCCGTGACGCGGCGGACCTTGACCACGGCCGTCGGCCCCGCGACCGGCCCGCGAACCGGAGGGCCTCGCCGCCCTCCGGGGACCGGGCCGGGCGCAGGGCGGCGACGGTGTCGGCGGGCATCAGCATCAGCATCTGCATCGGGCATCGGTATCGGGCGCCGGACATCGGACGCCGGGCACGGCCGTTGCCCGCCCCCCATCAGGCAGCCTCCCGCCGAGGGACCCCGCAAGTCACCCCCTCCCCATCGGCCCGCCCCGCCCATCGAGTAAAGCAAGCACGCTTGATTGTTTATGGTGGCGCTGCCATGCTCCTGGCGAAGGCCCGAGACCGCCCGTCCCCCGAGGGGAGCGCACCGTGTCCGACCCCGTCGTCGTCCTCGACGACCTGCGCGACGAGAGTGACGAACTCGACCGTCTCGTCGCGGACTTGAGCGAGGAACGGTGGGCCGCGCCCACTCCCGCACCCGGCTGGACCCTCGCCCACCAGATCGCCCATCTGGCCTGGACCGACCGTGCCGCGCTCCTCGCCGCCACCGACGCCGGGGCCTTCGCCGCCGAGACCCGCAGGGCGCTCGCCGCACCCGCACGCTTCGTCGACGAGGGCGCGGAGGAAGGCGCGGAGCTGCCGCCCGCCGCACTGCTCACCCGGTGGCGCACGGGCCGCGAACTGCTCCAGGAAGCCCTGCGCGCGGTGCCGCCCGGCGTACGGTTCCCCTGGTACGGGCCGCCGATGAGCGCTCCCGCCATGGCCACCGCCCGGCTCATGGAGACATGGGCGCACGGCCGGGACGTCGCCGACGCCCTCGGGGCGGTCCGCCCGCCCACCGCGCGGCTCCGGCACGTCGCCTGGATCGGTCACCGCGCCCGTGACTACGCCTTCCTGGTCCGGGGCCTCCCGGTGCCCGCAGGACCGGTCCGGGTCGAGGTCACCGCCCCCGACGGCACCCTGTGGACGTACGGCCCCGAGGACGCCGCCGACCGGGTCACCGGCCCCGCCCTCGACTTCTGCCTCCTCGTCACCCAGCGCGTCCACCGCGCCGACACCGGCCTCGTCGCGCACGGCGCCGACGCCGGACGGTGGCTGGACATCGCCCAGGCCTTCGCGGGCCCGGCGGGCCCGGGGCGCGCCCGGAGCGGCGACCGCGCCCCGGAGAGGGCCCCCGACCAGGAAGGGACGGCCACCCCGGAGGGGACTCCCGCCCCTTACGGGACCGCCGCCCCCTACGGGACTCGTGACCCCTACGGGACCAGCACCCCCTACGGGACCAGCACCCCCTACGGGGCCACCGACCCGGAAGGGATCACCACCCCCTACGGGACTCCCGACCCGGAAGGGACTCCCGGCCCCTACGGGACTCCCACCCCGGAAGGGACCGCGACCCCCTACGGGACCACCGCCCCCCACAGGGCCACCGCCCCGGAAGGGACCGCCACCCCCCACCAACCCACCGGCCCCCACCAGCCCACCACCCCCCACCAGCCCACCGGCCGTCCCCCGACGGCCCCCCGTCCCGAGGAGGGCTGAGCCGTGCTCCGGATCGGCAATGCCTCCGGCTTCTACGGCGACCGTTTCGACGCCGTCCGCGAGATGCTCACCGGCGGGGAACTCGACGTCCTCACCGGCGACTACCTCGCCGAGCTGACCATGCTCATCCTCGGCCGCGACCAGCTCAAGGACCCCTCCGGCGGGTACGCGAAGACGTTCCTGCGGCAGATGGAGGAGGGCCTCGGACTCGCCCACGAGCGGGGCGTCCGGATCGTCACCAACGCGGGCGGACTCAACCCCGCCGGGCTCGCCGACGCCCTCCGCGCGCTCGCCGCGAAGCTCGGCCTGCCGACCCGGATCGCCCATGTCGAGGGCGACCGGCTGCCCGCCGCCGACGGCGCCCTCACCGCCCACGCCTACCTCGGCGGCGCCGGGATCGCCGCCTGCCTCGGCGCGGGCGCCGACGTCGTCGTCACCGGCCGCGTCACCGACGCCGCCCTCGTCACCGGACCGGCCCAGTGGCACTTCGGCTGGGGCCCCGGGGAGTACGACAGACTGGCGGGCGCGGTCGTCGCCGGGCACGTCCTGGAGTGCGGCACCCAGGCCACCGGCGGCAACTACGCCTTCTTCCGCGAACTCGACCCCGCCGTCCTGCGCCGACCCGGCTTCCCCGTCGCCGAACTCCACGAGGACGGCAGCGCGGTCGTCACCAAACACCCCGGCACCGGCGGTCTCGTCGACCTCGGCACGGTCACCGCCCAACTCCTCTACGAGACGGCCGGAGCCCGCTACCCGGGCCCCGACGCGACCGCCCGCCTCGACACCGTGCGGCTCGTCGCCGAAGGGCCGGACCGGGTCAGGATCGAGGGCGTACGGGGAGAGGCCCCGCCCCCCGCCCTCAAGGTCGGCGTCAGCAGGCTCGGCGGCTTCCGCAACGAGGTCGTGTTCGTCCTCACCGGCCTCGACATCGAGGAGAAGGCCGCCCTGGTCCGCGCCCAGCTGGCCGACGCGCTGGCCGCCGCGCCCCCGGCCGACGTCCGCTGGGAACTGGCCCGTACCGACCGCTCCGACGCCGCCACCGAGGAGACCGCGAGCGCCCTGCTGCGGCTGGTCGTCCGGGACCCCGACCCGGAGCGGACCGGCCGGACCCTGACGGGGGCGGCGATCGAACTGGCCCTCGCCAGCTACCCCGGCTTCCATGTGACCACCCCGCCCGGCAGGGGCGCCCCCTACGGGGTGTGCGAGAGCGCGTACGTGCCCGCCGCCGACGTCCCGCACACGGCCGTGCTCCCGGACGGGACCCGTCTGCCCGTCCCCGTACCGCCGTCGAGCCGGGCGCTGGAGCCCGTACCGGAGCCGGAGCTTCCCGAGCCGCTCCCGGCGGGGCCCGTCCGCCGTGTCCCGCTCGGCCGGATCGCCGGAGCCCGCAGCGGCGACAAGGGCGGTGACGCCAACATCGGGGTCTGGGTCCGCACCGAGTCCGAGTGGCGCTGGCTCGCCCACGCGCTCACCGTCGACCGGCTGCGGGAACTCCTCCCGGAGACGGCGGGTCTGGACGTCGTCCGGCACGTCCTGCCGAACCTGCGCGCGCTCAACTTCACCGTCGCCGGGATCCTCGGCGAGGGCGTCGCCTCACAGGCCCGTTTCGACCCCCAGGCCAAGGCGCTCGGCGAATGGCTCCGCTCCCGCCACCTCGACGTCCCGGAGGACCTCCTGTGACCGTGCTCCGCACCTCCCTCGACACCGGCGGGGCCGACTACCGGGCCCATCGGGACGCCATGCTCGACAAGCTGGCCGCGCTCGACGCCGAGCACGCCAAGGCCCTGGCGGGCGGCGGCGAGAAGTACACCCGACGGCACCGCGAGCGCGGAAAGTTGCCGGCCCGCGAGCGGATCGAGCTGCTCGTGGACCCCGACTCCCCGTTCCTGGAGCTGTCGCCGCTCGCCGCCTGGGGCAGCGACTACGCCCTGGGGGCCTCCCTGATCACCGGCATCGGGGTCGTCGAGGGCGTCGAGTGCCTGATCACCGCCAACGACCCGACCGTGCGCGGCGGCGCCTCCAACCCGTGGACCCTGAAGAAGGCCCTGCGGGCCAACGAGATCGCGTTCGCCAACCGGCTGCCGCTCGTCTCGCTGGTCGAGTCCGGCGGCGCCGACCTGCCGTCCCAGAAGGAGATCTTCATCCCGGGCGGGGCGCTCTTCCGGGACCTGACCCGGCTCTCGGCGGCGGGCATCCCCACGGTCGCGGTCGTCTTCGGCAACTCGACGGCCGGAGGGGCGTACGTCCCCGGCATGTCCGACCACACCGTGATGATCAAGGAGCGGTCGAAGGTGTTCCTCGGCGGGCCGCCGCTGGTGAGGATGGCGACCGGCGAGGAGAGCGACGACGAGTCCCTCGGCGGCGCCGAGATGCACGCCCGGGTGTCGGGGCTCGCCGACCACTACGCCGTGGACGAGCGGGACGCGCTGCGCCAGGCACGACGGATCGTCGCCCGCCTCAACCACCGCAAGCACCGGGCCGATCCGGGCCCGGCGGAGCCGCCGGAGTACGACGAGGAGGAACTCCTCGGGATCGTGCCCGGCGACCTGAAGACCCCGTTCGACCCGCGCGAGGTCGTCGCCCGGATCGTGGACGGTTCCGACTTCGACGAGTTCAAACCGCTGTACGGGCCGAGCCTGGTGACGGGCTGGGCGCGGCTGCACGGCTACCCGGTCGGGGTGCTCGCCAACGCGCGGGGCGTGCTGTTCGGCCCGGAGTCGCAGAAGGCGGCGCAGTTCATCCAGCTGGCCAACCAGCGGGACGTGCCGCTGCTCTTCCTCCACAACACCACCGGATACATGGTGGGCAGGGAGTACGAGCAGGGCGGCATCATCAAGCACGGCGCGATGATGATCAACGCGGTGTCGAACTCGAAGGTCCCGCACCTCTCCGTCCTCATGGGCGCGAGCTACGGAGCCGGGCACTACGGCATGTGCGGGCGGGCGTTCGAGCCCCGTTTCCTCTTCGCCTGGCCGAGCGCCAAGTCCGCCGTCATGGGCCCGCAGCAGCTCGCCGGGGTCCTGTCGATCGTGGCGCGGGCGAGCGCCACCGCGAAGGGACAGCCGTACGACGAGGAGGCCGACGCCGGACTCCGGGCGCTCGTCGAGGCGCAGATCGAGTCCGAGTCGCTGCCGATGTTCCTCTCCGGGCGGCTCTACGACGACGGGGTCATCGACCCCCGCGACACCCGCACGGTCCTCGGGCTGTGCCTGTCCGCGATCCACACGGCACCGGTCGAGGGCGCGCGCGGCGGCTTCGGCGTCTTCCGGATGTGAGGCCCCAGATGAGTCTTCCGAAGATGAGCCCCCGGCTGGCACGGAGCCAGCGAACCCCCTCAGAGGAAGGGGAGTTGTCCCAGTCCCAGTCCCAGTCCCAGTCCCAGTCCCAACCCCGGTCCCAGCCCCAGCCCCAGCCTCTGCCCCTGCCCCAAGAGGGGCCCCCGTCCCCGTCCCCCGTCGGATCCGTCCTGGTCGCGAACCGGGGGGAGATCGCCTGCCGGGTCTTCCGCACCTGCCGTGAGCTGGGCATCGCCACCGTCGCGGTGTACTCCGACGCGGACGCCGGTGCCCTGCACGTACGGGAGGCGGACACGGCGGTACGGCTGCCGGGGGCGGCGCCCTCGGAGACGTATCTGCGCGGGGATCTGGTGGTCGCGGCGGCGCTCGCGGCGGGCGCCGACGCCGTCCACCCCGGCTACGGCTTCCTCTCCGAGAACGCGGAGTTCGCGCGGGCGGTGCTCGCCGCCGGGCTGACGTGGATCGGGCCGCCGCCGGAGGCGGTCGAGGCGATGGCCTCGAAGACCCGGGCGAAGGAACTCCTCGGGATCGCGCCCCTGGCGGACGTCACCGAGGAGGACCTGCCGGTCCTGGTGAAGGCGGCGGCGGGCGGCGGCGGGCGCGGGATGCGGATCGTCCGCGAACTGGCTTTGCTGAAAGGCGAGTTGGTGTCGGCCTCGGCGGAGGCGGCGAGCGCCTTCGGGGACGGGGAGGTCTTCGTCGAGCCGTACGTCGAGGACGGGCGGCACGTCGAGGTGCAGCTCCTCGGCGACGCCCACGGCACGGTGTGGGCGCTCGGCACCCGCGACTGCTCGCTCCAGCGCCGTCACCAGAAGGTGATCGAGGAGGCCCCGGCGCCCGGTCTGCCCGCCGCGCTCGAAGCGTCCCTCCTGGACACGGCGGTCCGCGCGGCGAAGGCGGTCGGATACGTCGGCGCGGGCACGGTCGAGTTCCTCGTCGCCGACGGGCGGGCGCACTTCCTGGAGATGAACACCCGTCTCCAGGTGGAGCATCCGGTGACGGAGGAGGTGTACGGGCTCGATCTCGTCGCCCTCCAGATCGCCGTGGCCGAGGGCCGCGCCCTGCCGCCGGAACCGCCGTCGCCGCGCGGGCACGCGGTCGAGGCACGGCTGTACGCGGAGGACCCGGCCCGGGACTGGGCCCCGCAGACCGGAGTCCTGCACGCCTTCGACGTACCCCGTGAGGGCCGGGTCAGGGTGGACACGGGGTACGTCTCCGGGGACGGGATCGGTGTCCACTACGACCCGATGCTCGCCAAGGTGACCGTCCACGCCGCCACTCGCGCGCAGGCCGTCCGCAAGCTCGCCCACGTACTGGAGCGGGCCCGGGTGCACGGCCCGGTCACCAACCGGGACCTGCTGGTGGCCTCGCTGCGGCACCCGGAGTACGCGACGGGGGAGGGGCTCGACACCGGTTTCTACGGCCGGAACCTGACGGCGCTGACCACCCCGGACGGCGACGAGGGCGACGGCGAGGACGGCGACGGCGGGGGCGACGGGCGGCTCGCGGCGGTCGCCGCCGCGCTGGCCGCCGCGAGCGCCCGGCGCGGCCGGTTCGGCGGGGGCTGGCGCAACCTGCGCTCGCGGGACGAGAGCCGGACGTACGGCGGCCACGAGGTCCGCTACCGGCCCACCAGGGACGGCGGCCACGAGGTCACCGCCCCCGCCGGGATCCGGGTCGCGGCGGCCTCCCCGGACCGGGTGAGCCTCGAAGTCGCCGGAGTCGTACGGCACTTCGAGGTGGCGGCGTACGGGGACGGCGTCGTCCACGCCGGACGCCACCGGCTCACCGCCCTGCCCCGGTTCACCGACCCCCGCGAGCAGACCGCGCCCGGCTCGCTGCTCGCGCCCATGCCGGGAACCGTCGTCCGGGTCGCGGACGGCCTGGCCGTCGGCGACCGGGTCACCGCCGGGCAGCCGCTGCTCTGGCTGGAGGCGATGAAGATGGAGCACCGCGTCACCGCCCCCGCCTCCGGCACGCTCACCGCGCTCCACGCCGCCCCCGGCCGTCAGGTCGAGGTCGGCGCCCTGCTCGCCGTCGTCTCGGACGACCCCCCGCCCGGAGCGGCACAGGATCACACCCCGCCCGGGGCCGCACAGGGCCGCACGACGCCCGGGGCCGCACAGGACCACCCCCCGACCGAAGCAGCCGCACAGGAGGAGAAGACCGCATGAGCTCCATGATCGAAAGTGACGAGCTGACCGCGCTCCGCGCCGCCGTCTCCGCGCTCGGCCACCGCCACGGTCCCGGCTTCGACCGGGCGGCGCTGTGGGCGGAGGCGGGCAAGCTCGGCTATCTCGGGGTGAACCTGCCCGAGGAGTACGGCGGCGGGGGCGGCGGCATGGCCGAACTGTCGGTGGTCCTGGAGGAGGCGGGGGCCGCCGGGGCACCGCTCCTGATGATGGTGGTGTCGCCCGCGATCTGCGGCACGGTCATCGCCCGCTTCGGCACCGGGGAGCAGAAGCGGGCGTGGCTGCCGGGGCTCGCGGACGGCTCCCTGACGATGGCGTTCGGCATCACCGAGCCCGACGCGGGGTCCAACTCGCACCGCATCACCACCACCGCGACCCGCACCGGGGACGGCTGGGTCCTCAGCGGCCGGAAGGTCTTCGTCTCGGGCGTGGACATCGCGGACGCGACCCTGATCGTGGGGCGCGCCTCGGACGCCCGCACGGGGAACCTGAAGCCGTGCCTGTTCATCGTGCCGAGGGACGCGCCGGGCTTCCAGCGGCGGCACATCGAGATGGAACTCGACGCGAACGAGAAGCAGTTCGAGCTGACCCTGGACGAGGTGCGGCTCCCGGCCGACGCGCTCGTCGGCGACGAGGACGCGGGCCTGCTCCAGCTCTTCGCGGGGCTCAACCCGGAGCGGATCATGACGGCCGCGTTCGCGATCGGCATGGGCCGGTACGCGCTCGCGCGGGCGGTGGCGTACGCGAAGGAACGCCAGGTGTGGAAGGCCCCGATCGGCGCCCACCAGGCCGTGGCGCACCCGCTGGCCCAGGCCCACATCGAACTGGAACTGGCCCGGCTGATGATGGCGAAGGCGGCGGGGCTCTACGACGCCGGGGACGACGCGGGCGCGGGCGAGGCCGCGAACATGGCGAAGTACGCGGCGGCCGAGGCGTGTGTGAGGGCGGTGGACCAGGCCGTCCACACCCTGGGCGGCAACGGCCTGACCCGGGAGTTCGGCCTGGCCCGCCTGGTCACGGCGGCCCGGGTGGCCCGGATAGCCCCGGTCAGCAGGGAGATGATCCTCAACTACGTCTCCCACCAGACGCTGGGGCTGCCGAAGTCGTACTAGAGGACCGGGTCCGCCGGGACCGGGCCGACGGGCCCCGGTCCGGGCGGACGGAGGACCTGTCATGGCCTCGATCGGTCCTCGATCTCCGCACGGAGGGTCCCCCGACATGAACAGCGTGTGTACGATCTCGTCACTTCGCACACAGCTCGTTCACATTTCTTGTCCATGCCCCCGGGAGATCCGTCCGTGTATCCGCCGCCGTCCAGCCACCCGTACCCGCCTCCGCCGCCGCCCCTGCCCCCGCGCCCGCCCGTCCGGCGCTGGTGGCAGCACCCGGCGCTGATCATCGTGCTCCTGGTGTTCTTCCCTCCGGCGGGCATCGCCCTGGTGTGGACGAGCCTCTGGAAGCAGTCGCGGAAGATCCTGGCGACGGTCCTCTCGGGCCTGTGGTTCCTGCTGCCCTTCCTCACCCCCGCCCAGGACAAGCCGGAGGACGACGCGAAGGAGAAGCGCCCGGCGGCCACCGCAGAGGCGACCCCGAGCCCCGAGGCGACGCCCACGCCGACCCCGACGCCGTCGAAGACCCCGGAAGTCCCGGTGATGCCTTCGCTCGTCGGCGGTGACCACGCGTCCGCCGCGAAGGTCCTCACCGAGAACGAGGGCCGCGTCTACGCGGCCTACAAGGACGTCGAACTCCCCGCCGAGCACGGCACCTGGCTCGTCTGCTTCCAGCGCCCCGACGCCGGTGCGCCGGTCACCTCGATGGTGCCGGTGGTCTACCTGACGGAGCCGGGCGTCCCGTGCCCGGCGTCCCCGAACACGGTGCTCCACAAGCCGAAGCCCAAGCCGACCCCGCCCCCGAAGCCCCGGCCCACCACCCAGCCGCCGACGGTGGCCCCCGAGCCGGAACCCACCCAGGAGAGCGTCTACTACGCCAACTGCACGGCGGCCCGCGCGGCGGGCGCCGCCCCGGTCCGCGTCGGCGACCCCGGCTACAGCCGTCGCCTCGACCGCGACGGCGACGGCGTGGGCTGCGAGAACTAGAGGTGACGTACTGACCGGCCCGCCGCCGACGAGGGGCGGGCCGGTGGCGACCGTCACGCGAACTCCGCCCAGACGATGAGCCGGATGTTGTCCACCCGGTCGGGGGTGAGGCCGTGGGTGCCGGAGCCGACGATGTCGCGGACGTAGTCGCACGCGGCCCTCGCGGATTCCGGAGCCCCGTCGAACCGCTTCTGCGGGGGCGCGCGCCCTCCGGCGCCGGGTGATCGGGCACGGCATCCGCCCGCTTGCGCGCGGATGGCGAGGGGTAGGGCTTCGACGAATGACAGAGGGTGGCGCCGCACGGCAGAGTGGCCGAGCGACAGGTGGGCGGGGAGGGGCAGAGCGAGTGCGCCTACGGTGCGTCGACGCGGACTCGGTGCGACGCTGCGTGTTCCGCGCGGCGGCCGGACCATCGAAGAGGTGGCCACGGCCTCCGACGGCGCCTTCACCGTTTCGAGGATCAGCCGAGACAAGGAACTCCCCATGAATCACATCGCCGACGCCTCCACCCTGCGCACCACTTGGTGGAAGTCGACGTACTCGGACAGCACCGCGCAGTGCGTCGAGTGCGGCATCGTCGACGGCGCCGGGCGGGTCGTCGCCGTCCGTGACAGCAAGGCGCCGACCGGGCCCGCGCTGCTGATGGGCTTCGACGCCCTCGGCGCTCTGGTGGACGCGGTCCGGGACGGCCGTCTGTAGTTCTCCGGCCGCTCTTCCGGGCCGGTGAGGGCGCGTTCCGTGCGGCCCCGCACTTCCGTGCGGGGCCGCATTGGTTTGTCCGCGTGCCGCTCGTGACGGGCGGCGGCCCGCCCGCTCTGAATCATGCGTGCGTGCTTGATTGTTCTTCGGGGTACTGGAAAGGTCACCCCACATCGCGGCGGCCACCGCGGTCCGGTGCTCACCTTTCCCCTCCTCAGGAGGCCAGCATGGTGTTCCACAGCGCGTACGACCCCGTCCCCTCCCTCTCCCTGCCGATCCACGACGCCGTGCTCGGCCGGGCCGCCGAGCGCGGGGACGCGCCCGCGCTCGTCGACGGGACCGGCGACCTCACCCTCACCTACGGGCAGGTCGACGCCTTCCACCGGCGGGTCGCCGCCGGGCTCGCCGAAGCCGGGGTGCGCAAGGGGGACGTGCTCGCCCTCCACAGCCCCAACACCGTGCTCTTCCCGATCGCCTTCTACGCCGCCACCCGCGCCGGGGCCACCGTCACCACCGTCCATCCGCTGGCCACGCCCGAGGAGTTCGCCAAGCAGCTGCGGGACTCCGCCGCCCGCTGGATCGTCACCGTCTCCCCGCTGCTCCCCGCCGCCCGCGCCGCCGCCGGACTCGCGGGCGGCATACGGGAGATATTCGTCTGCGACCAGCCCCCGGAGGGGGAGCCCGTACGGTCCCTCCAGTCCTTCCTCGGCTCCACCGGACCCGTGCCCGAGCCCGGGATCGACCCCGACGAGGACATCGCCGCCCTCCCGTACTCCTCCGGCACCACCGGCGCCCCCAAGGGGGTGATGCTGACGCACACCTCGATCTCCACCAACCTCGCCCAGCTCGCGCCCCTCGTCCCCATGGGCCCCGGAGACCGCATCCTCGCCGTCCTGCCCTTCTTCCACATCTACGGGCTCACCGCCCTGATGAACGCGCCCCTCCGGCACGGTGCCACCGTCGTCGTCCTGCCCCGCTTCGAGCTCGATACCTTCCTCGGCGCCATCCAGAAGCACCGCGTCAACGGCCTGTACGTCGCCCCGCCGATCGTCCTCGCCCTCGCCAAGCACCCGGCCGTCGCCGACTACGACCTGTCCTCCCTGGAGTACGTCGTCAGCGCCGCCGCCCCGCTCGACGCGGCCCTCGCCGAGGCGTGTTCGGCCCGGCTCGGACTCCCGCCCGTCCGCCAGGCGTACGGCATGACGGAACTCTCCCCGGGCACCCACGTCGTCCCCCTCGACGCCGCCGACCCGCCGCCCGGCACCGTCGGCAGGCTGCTGCCCTCCACCGAACTGCGCATCCTCTCCCTCGACGACCCCGCGCGCGACGCGGCCCCCGGCGAGGAGGGCGAAGTGGCCATCCGGGGCCCGCAGGTCATGAAGGGCTACCTCGGGCGGCCCGACGCCACCGCCGCCATGATCGACGCCGACGGCTGGGTCCACACCGGCGACATCGGCCGCGTCGACGACGACGGCTGGCTGTTCGTCGTCGACCGCGTCAAGGAACTCATCAAGTACAAGGGCTTCCAGGTCGCCCCCGCCGAACTCGAAGCGCTCCTCCTCACCCACGACGACGTCGCCGACGCCGCCGTCATCGGGGTCACCGGCGCCGACGACACCGAGATCCCCAAGGCGTACGTGGTGCGCCGGGCCGACGCGCCGGGCCTCACCGCCGAGGACCTCATGGCGTACGTCGCCGCCCGCGTCTCCCCGTACAAGAAGGTCCGCGCCGTGGAGTTCATCGACGGCGTACCCCGCGCCGCGTCGGGGAAGATCCTCCGGAGGGAGCTCCGGGACAGAGAAGCGAGGGACCGCACATGAACCTGGTCGCCATCACCGAGGAACGCGGGATCGCCACGCTCGCCCTGGACTCCCCGGCCACGCGCAACGCGCTCTCCGCCGCGCTCGTCACCGAACTCGCCGACGCGCTCACCGCCTGCGGCAAGGACCCGGCCGTCCGCGCCGTCGTCCTCACCCACACCGGCACCACCTTCAGCGCGGGCGCCGACCTCAAGGGCCCGCCCAGCCCGTACGCCTTCGTGGACCTGCTCCGGCAGCTCCTCGCCCTGCCCAAACCGGTCGTCGGCCACGTCACCGGGCACGCGCGGGCGGGCGGGCTCGGCCTGCTCGGCGCCTGCGACCTCGTGGTGGCGGCGCGGACGGCGGACTTCGCGCTCACCGAGGTACGGATCGGGGTCGCGCCCACCGTCATCTCCCTCACCCTGCTGCCCCGGCTCGAACCCCGCGCGGCGGCCCGCCTCTTCCTCACCGGCGAACGGTTCGGGTTCCCCGAGGCGCTCGCGGCGGGCCTCGTCACCGCCGGGGACGAGGAACTGCCCGGCATCCTCGACGCCCTGCGCGCCGCCTCCCCGCAGGGCCTGCGCGAGGCGAAGCGGCTGGTCACCGCTAGAGTCCTGGAAACCTTCGAACGCGACGCGGAGGACCTGGTGCGGAGGTCGGCCACGCTCTTCGCCTCCGCCGAGGCGCGCGAGGGGATGACGGCCTTCCTCGAACGACGGGACCCCGCATGGCGGCTGTGACCGCACCCAAGCAGGACCGGAGCCGCGCCACCCGGCAGCGGCTCCTGGAAGCGGCGGTGGCCTGCCTCGCGGAGTACGGCTGGGCGGGCTCCACGGTCGCCGTCGTCGCCGAACGGGCCGGGGTCTCCCGGGGCGCGGCCCAGCACCACTTCCCCACCCGCGAGGACCTGTTCACCGCCGCCGTCGAGTACGTCGCCGAGGAACGCTCCCACGCGCTGCGGGCCCTGCCCTCCCGCGACCGGCACGAGGCCGTCGCCGCGCTCGTGGACCTCTTCACCGGACCGCTCTTCCGGGCCGCGCTCCATCTGTGGGTGGCCGCCTCGGGGGAGGACCAGCTCCGGGCCCGGGTCACGGAACTGGAGGCCCGCGTCGGCCGCGAGTCGCACCGCGTCGCCGTCGACGTCCTCGGCGCGGACGAGTCCCGCCCCGGGGTCCGCGAGACCGTCCAGGGCCTCCTGGACATGGCCCGGGGCCTCGGCCTCGCCACCCTCCTCACCGACGACCGCGCCCGCCGCGAACGCGTGGTGTCCCAGTGGTCCCGGCTGCTGGACGAAGCACTGTAGGACGCGGGCCGCGGGGAGGCCGGACCGGCCTTTGCTGTCCTGCCGTAGTCCCACGTCTACGGCAGGACAGCAGGACGGCAGGAGAGTGGTGGGGCGGTACGGGCCCGCGCCCGTGGCGGGGCCTCCCGGGCTCCGTAAGGACCTCCGCCCTCCGCCCGACATCTGGTCCGGCCCGCGACCGTACGCCCCGCCCCGCGACCGTACGGCCCCGACCACGGCCCTGGTCCCGGCCCGGCCACGCCCCCGGCCCGGCCACGCCCCCGGCCCGTAGGCCCCCGGCCAGGCCCGTCCCGGCCCCGCCCGAGTGACCCGGGCCACAGTCACGCCGGGCGGGCCGCAGTAGGCTGGTCGCATGTCAACGCTCGTACGCCGTCGCCACGTGGACTTCGTCCGCGTCACGAGCATGAGCTGTCGCCGCTCCGTCTGACCCGAGGGCACCACCGAGCCGCCCCGGGTCCCCCAGAGCCCCAGCCGACCGGCACCCGCGGCCCCCGCCCCACCCCTGGCGGCAGCCCCGGGCACCCGTACACCCCGCGGACACCGTCATGACGCACAGCCCGTACATCCCGCAGCTCCCGATCGTGGACCTCTCCGCCGCCGACCGGGGCCCCCAGGCCCGCCGACTGCTCCACGCGCAGCTCCACTCCGCCGCCCACGACGTCGGCTTCTTCCAGCTCGTGGGACACGGCGTGACCGAGGCCGAGACCCGCGCCCTCACCTCCGCCACGCGCGCCTTCTTCGCGCTGCCCGAGGAGGACCGGCGCGCCCTGGACAACATCAACTCCCCGCACTTCCGGGGCTACACCCGCGTCGGCGACGAACGCACCGGCGGCTCCCGCGACTGGCGCGACCAGCTCGACATCGGCGCCGAACGCCCCGCGCGCGCCCCCGCCCCCTGGGAAGCCCCCTACTGGTGGCTCGAAGGCCCCAACCAGTGGCCCCGGGCCCTGCCCGGGCTGCGCACCGCCGCCCTGCACTGGATCGACCGGCTCGGCGGGGTCGCCGACCGGCTGCTGCGCGAACTGCTGGCCTCGATCGGCGCGTCCCCCGACTTCTACGACGACGCCTTCGGACCGCGCGCCCACCCGCACCTCAAGCTGGTGCGCTACCCCGGTGGCAGCGGCGAGGGCGACGCCCAGGGCGTCGGCGCCCACAAGGACTACGGCTTCCTCACCCTGCTCCTCCAGGACGAGGTCGGCGGGCTCCAGGTCCAGCGGGAGGACGGGGAGTTCCACGACGTGCCGCCGCAGCCGGGCGCCTTCGTGGTCAACCTCGGCGAACTCCTCGAAGTGGCGACGAACGGGTATCTCCTCGCCACCCGCCACCGGGTCGTGTCACCGCCCGGCACCACGGAGCGCTACTCCGTGCCGTTCTTCTACAACCCGAGGCTCGACGCCCGCGTCGCCCCGCTCGACTTCCCGTACGCGTCCACCGCGCCCGGCGTCACCGCCGACCCGGCGAACCCGCTGTTCGCCGAGTACGGCCGCAACGAACTGAAGGGCAAGATGCGGGCCCACCCGCTGGTGGCCGCCCGCCACCACGCGGACCTCCTCCTGCACCCGGAGACGCACCCCGAGACGCACCCGGAGACGCACCCGGAGACGCACCCGGAGACGCACCCCGAGACCCTCGGGGCACACCCCGGGACGCACCTCGGGACGCACCTCGGGGCGCGCCCCGGGGACGACCCCAGGACGCACCCCCGGGCTCAGCCCGCGATGTCGGCGTAGCCCTCGATCTCGCGCGGGTCGCGCTGGCCGGGGCCCGTGTAGCGGGCCGACGGGCGGACCAGGCGGCCGGTGCGCTTCTGCTCCAGGATGTGCGCCGACCAGCCGGCCGTCCGCGCGCACGTGAACATCGAGGTGAACATGTGCGCCGGGACCTGCGCGAAGTCGAGGACGATCGCCGCCCAGAACTCCACGTTCGTCGCCAGGACCCGGTCCGGGCGCCGGTTGTGCAGCTCTTCCAGGGCCGCCTTCTCCAGCGCCTCCGCGACCTCGAAGCGCGGCGCGGACAGCTCGCGGGCGGTGCGCCGCAGCACGCGCGCGCGGGGGTCCTCGGCGCGGTAGACCCGGTGGCCGAAGCCCATCAGCCGCTCGCCCCGGTCGAGGGCCTGCCGCACGTACGCGGTGGCGTCACCGGTCCGCTCGATCTCCTCGATCATGCCGAGGACGCGGGAGGGCGCGCCGCCGTGCAGCGGGCCGGACATCGCGCCGACCGCGCCGGACAGGGAGGCGGCCACGTCGGCGCCGGTGGAGGCGATCACGCGCGCGGTGAAGGTCGACGCGTTCATGCCGTGCTCGGCGGCGGAGGTCCAGTAGGCGTCGACGGCCTTGACGTGCTGGGGGTCGGGCTCGCCGCGCCAGCGGACCATGAACCGTTCGACGACCGACCCGGCCTTGTCGATCTCGCTCTGCGGGACCATCGGGAGGCCCTGGCCGCGCGCGGACTGGGCGACGTACGAGAGCGCCATCACGGCCGCGCGCGCGAGGTCGTCGCGCGCCTGCTCGGCGGAGATGTCGAGGAGCGGCCTGAGGCCCCAGACGGGCGCGAGCATCGCGAGCGCGGACTGCACGTCGACCCGGATGTCGCCGGAGTGCACCGGGATCGGGAACGGCTCGGCGGCGGGCAGACCGGGGTTGAACGCGCCGTCGACGAGGAGGCCCCAGACGTTGCCGAAGGACACGTGGCCGACGAGGTCCTCGATGTCGACCCCGCGGTAGCGGAGGGCGCCGCCCTCCTTGTCCGGTTCGGCGATCTCCGTCTCGAACGCGACGACTCCTTCGAGCCCGGGTACGAAGTCGGACATCAGGCGGCTCCTCTAATCGATGATCGATCAACCGAGTGCTGGTCGATGGTCGGGTCCCAACAGTCGTCCAGCCCCAGATTCTGTACGGTTCCGATGATGCGGGGAAGCGTGACATCCGGCACACTGCGCCGATCCGGCGACTGAGGGTTGACGCCGGGCGGTGCCGGGCAGAATGAGGCGCTGCCGCACAATGAGGCCGTGACCGATCCCGTGACCGATCCCGCGCCCGACGCCCCGGATCCCGCCGACATGCGCGAGCAGTACCGCACCACGGAGCTGTCCGCCGAGGACCTGGCGCCCGAGCCGATCGGGCAGTTCACCCGCTGGTTCAAGGAGACCGCCGCGAGCCCGGCGGTCCACGAGCCGAACGCGATGGTCGTCTCCACCGCCACCCCCGACGGCCGCCCGTCCTCCCGCACGGTCCTGCTCAAGCACTACGACCGGTCCGGCTTCGTCTTCTTCACCAACTACGGCTCCCGCAAGGGCACCGAGATCGCCGCCAACCCGTACGTCTCGCTGCTCTTCCCCTGGCATCCGCTGGCCCGTCAGGTCGTCGTCACGGGCCGCGCCGAGCACATCGGACGCGACGAGACCGCCGCCTACTTCCGCACCCGGCCGTACGGCTCCCAGCTCGGCGCCTGGGCCAGCCGCCAGTCCTCGGTGATCGGCTCCCGCGAGGAACTCCTCGCCCGGTACGCGGACCTCGCCGCCCGCCACCCCGAGGGCACCCGGGTGCCCGTCCCGCCGGAGTGGGGAGGCATCCGGGTCGTCCCCGACGCCGTCGAGTTCTGGCAGGGCCACGAGAACCGCCTCCACGACCGTCTCCGCTACGTCCGCGAGGGCGGCCCCGGGGGCGAGACCTGGCGGGTGGAGCGACTGGCACCCTGAGGAACCCCTGCCCCCGACCCCTGACCCGCGCTCCCCGCCCGCGACCGGAGGCACCCTTACGGGTCCGGACGCACCCTTACGGGTCCGGACGCACCCTTACGGGTCCGGACGGCCCTCGCGGGGCTCCGACCTGACAGACCCGTCCGGCGCGGGAGGCCCGCCCTACCCTGATTCGTTCCTTCGATGCGACGATTCACCGGAAGGTGATGTGCCCTGCGTCACGTTCCAGTTGAATGGTCGCAGCATGGGGGGTGGGGGATGAGCGCATTCACGGGGTCCGCGAGCGACACCGCATCCGTTCCCGGAGCGGGGGCCGACCTGCTGGCCGCCCTGCTCGACGGGATGGACGCGGCACTCTGCGCCTTCGCCGCCGACGGAACGGTCACCCACTGGAACCGCGAGGCCGAACGCATCCTCGGCTGGACCGCCGCGGAGGCGGTCGGCCGCCGGGGCTTCGAGGGCTGGGCCGCGCGCAGCGCCGACGCCGAGGACATCCTCCGGGGACTCATGGGCGTCATGAACGGCCCCGGACGCCAGGTCCTCGAACTCGCGCTGCTCCGCAAGGACGGCGGCCGGGTCCTGGTCCGCAGCCAGGCGGCGGGCGTGCGCGGCGCGGACGGCGCCCCCGCGGGCGTGTACTGCGCGTTCAGCGAGGTCCACGTCCAGCTCGACCTGGAACGCTCGGTGGCCCTCAGCGAGGCCCTCTTCGACGGCGCGCCCTGGGGCGTCGTCCTCGTCGACGCCGACCTGCGCCCCGCCACGGTCAACGCGCACGCGGGCCGCGCCCTCGGCACCGGCCGCACGTCCCTCCTGGGCCGCCCCCTCGGCGATGTCGTCGTGCACGGCGCCGAGGAACTGGAGGCCGCCCTCCAGCACGTCCTCGCCGAGGGCACCCCGTCCGCGCCCGCCGAGGTGTGGGTGACGCTGCGGACCCCCTCGGGGGAGCGGCGCCGGTGCTGGCGCAGCGGCTTCCTGCGGCTGTCCTCGCCGATGGCGGAGGAGCCGGTGCCGCTCGGGGTGGCCTGGCTGTTCCAGGACGTCACCGAGGAGCGGCTGGCGGCCCGCGAGGCGGACCGGCTGCGCTTCCGGTGGAGCCAGCTGCACCGGGCGGGCGCGGCGGCGGCCGAGTGCGAGGACCCGGCGGAGGCGGCGGCGGTCCTGCTGGACTTCGCGCTGGCCGGGTTCGCCGACCACGCCCTCGTGGACCGGCCGGCGGGCGAGCGGCGGCTGACCCGGACCCTCACCACCCCGGCGTCCACCGCCCCCGGCCCGGCGTCCCCGGTGGTGGGCGGCGGCATCCCGCTGCGGTACGGGCCCCGGCACCCGGCGCTCCAGGCCTGGGACCGGGTGGGCACGGTCCGGGCCAGCGCGGGCCGTACCGCCGAGGTGTGGGCGGAGGCGCACCTGTGGCCGGGGGACGCGGCGCACGCGGTGTGCGCGGTGCTGCGCTCCCGGGGCCGGACGCTCGGTGTCGTCACCTTCCTGCGGGCCGCCTGCCGCCCGGCGTTCGAGCGCGAGGACGTGGTCTTCGCGGAGGCGGTGGCGTCGCGGGTGGCGGCGGCCCTGGACCTCGGGACGGACCGGGGGCCGGGGGCCTGACGGCACGGCGGAGCCCGGTGCCGGGGTCGGCACCGGGCGGGTCCCGGCCGGGAGCGGCTGGTGGCCGGTCCGCTACGGCCGATGGCCCGGTCCGCTACGGCCGGGGGTCCGGTCCGATCCGGCTGGTGACCCGGTCCGGTGCGGCTCGCGGTGCGGACCGGCTGGTGGCCCGGCGCGGCCCCCGTCAGTGCCGGTAGAAGATCCGGTCGCCGTACTCGGTCATGACCCGGCCGTTCCACTCGTGCCCGCCGTCGACGTTCCCGGAGCGCAGCAGCGGCGGCTCGATGCCGCGCCGGACGAGCTCCTCGGCGGCGGCGGCCAGGGTGGCCTGCATGAGGGCGCTGGTGACGACGGTCGAGGCGGGGGCGAAGGGGGCCTCGATGCCCTCGTGGCTGAGTTCGGCGTCGCCGACGGCGATCTTCGAGTCCAGGACGATGTCGCAGTGGTCCTTGAGGTACGTGCCCGAGACGTGCCGGGACTTCGTCTCCGTCGCGTAGGCCACCGAGGTGACGCCGATGACGGTGAGGCCGAGCGCGCGGGCGTTCATCGCCATCTCCACGGGCAGGGCGTTGCGCCCGGAGAGGGAGATGACGATCAGGACGTCCCCGGACTTGGCGGGGGAGGAGTCCAGGACCGCGCCCGCGAGGCCGTCGACCCGCTCCAGGGCGGAGCCGAGGGTGGCGGGCATGACGTCGACGCCGAGGACGCCGGGGACGACGAGCAGGTTCATCAGGGCCAGGCCACCGGCCCGGTAGACGACGTCCTGGGCGGCGAGGGAGGAGTGGCCCGCGCCGAAGGCGAAGAGGCGGTTGCCGTTCTCGACGGCCCCGGCGATCGCGGCGCCCGCGGCGGCGATCTCGGCCGAGTCGCCGTCCCTGACCTGCTGGAGCAGGCCGATCGCGGCGTCGAAGAACTGTCCGGCCAGCTTGCTCTCGCCCACGCTGTCGCCCATTCCAGAAGCTCCTTCTCGTCGCCGTGGTGTCGCCGTCGTGTCATGGTCGTGCCCTGGTCGCCGCTCACGGTGCGGTCTGGACCATTGCTCTGTCAATACCGCCGGAGCCGGTACGGTCCGGTTGTCGGCGTGATGCGTCAGAATTGGTGCAGGGCCAGCGCACGACTCATCGAGGGGCACGTATGTCCGGACTGATCGACACAACGGAGATGTACCTCCGCACCATCCTCGAGCTCGAGGAAGAAGGTGTGGTCCCCATGCGTGCCCGGATCGCCGAGCGGCTCGACCAGAGCGGCCCCACGGTGAGCCAGACGGTGGCCCGGATGGAGCGGGACGGCCTGGTGGCCGTGGCCAGCGACCGGCACCTGGAGCTCACCGAGGAGGGCCGCCGCCTCGCCACCCGCGTCATGCGCAAGCACCGCCTCGCGGAGTGCCTGCTGGTCGACGTGATCGGCCTGGAGTGGGAGCAGGTCCACGCGGAGGCGTGCCGCTGGGAGCACGTGATGAGCGAGGCCGTGGAGCGCCGCGTCCTGGAGCTGCTGCGGCACCCGACGGAGTCGCCGTACGGGAACCCGATCCCGGGTCTCGAGGAGCTGGGCGAGAAGGCGGAGGCCGAGGCCTTCCTCGACGACTCGATGGTGTCGCTCGCGGACCTGGACGCGAGCGAGGGCAAGACCGTGGTCGTGCGGCGGATCGGCGAGCCGATCCAGACGGACGCCCAGCTGATGTACACGCTGCGCAGGGCGGGCGTGCAGCCCGGCTCGGTGGTGTCGGTGACGGAGTCGGCCGGTGGTGTCCTGGTGGGCAGCAGCGGTGAGGCGGCGGAGCTGAACGCGGAGGTCGCGGCGCACGTGTTCGTCGCGAAGCGCTGAGGACGCCGTCCTCCCGGGGGTGTCCCGCCGGTCGCCGGAAGGCCGACCCGGCGGGACACCCCTTTCGCCGTTCCGGGACCTCTGGCCGTTACGGGGCACTCTGGTGGGTCCGGGACCTCTGGCCGTTACGGGGCACTCCGGCGGGTCCCGGCACTCCGGCGGGTCCGGGGGGCCGGTGGGCATCGGCGGGCGCGGGTGTTCGAACGTTTGAGGTGGGGTGGCGGGTGTGCGCCCCGGTTTACGCCGGAATGGGCCACGGCCGCCTCCTCGGCGTGCCAGGCTGGGGCGAGAGGTGCGAGACCGGGAGGGGTGGGGCCGTGCGGCGAGTGCTCTCCGTGTGCCCGACCGGGCCCGCCCCGGAGACAGAAGGCCCCGGCGCCTCACGGCGCCGGGGCCTGCCCTCCCCTTGCCTGACCTGGAGCCCCGAGCTCCCGAGGTCAGTCCCCGCGGACCGTCTTCCCCGAGCGGTCCGCCTCCCGTTCAAGATCTCCCCTCGGCGGTGGCGGCCAATCCTTGAGCCCTGTCACTCGAACGAGGGGTGTTGTGTGGCAGGAGCGCATTTTCGAATGCGAGTTCGATAGTCTGGCGTGGTTCGACGGAAAGAGGGGGTGCCAGGGATGGCGCGACGGCTCGACGTCAGCGGAGCCGACGGCGTGCGGCTGGCGGCCTGGGACCTCACACCCGGGGACGGGGCTCCCCGGACCGGCCCCGGGGTCCTGCTGCTCCACGGGCTGATGGGTCACGCGGCCCACTGGGCCCCGGCCGTCGCCCGTCTCGCGGCCGGACCCGGGCCCGGCGACGGTCCGCGTCCGTGCCTCCGGACCGTCGCCCTCGACCAGCGCGGCCACGGGTCCAGCGACAAGCCCGCCACCGCCCCCTTCACCCGTGAGGCGTACGTGGCGGACGCGGCGGCGGCCGTCGAGCAGCTCGGGCTCGGCCCGGTGACCCTCATCGGGCACTCCATGGGGGCCCTCACCGCCTGGCAGCTCGCCGCCGAGCGCCCCGACCTCGTCCGCGCGCTCGTCATCTGCGACATGCGCGCCTCGGCGCTCGGGGCGGCCTCGCAGCGCGAGTGGCGGGACTGGTTCCCGCGCTGGCCCGTGCCGTTCGCGTCGCTCGACGCCGCCCGCCGCTGGTTCGGCGCGGAGGACCCGTGGGTCGAGCGGCCGAATCCGGCCCGGGGCGCCTTCTTCGCCGAAGTCCTCGTCGAGCACCCGGACGGCTGGCGCCCGGCCTTCGACCCGGAACAGATGCTGGCCTCCCGCGAGACCTGGGTGCACGACGCCCACTGGGACTCGCTCGCCCAGGTCCGCTGCCCCACCCTCGTCGTCCGTGGCCTCGACGGCGAACTGGGCCGCGCCGAGGCCCAGGAGATGGTCCGGGTGCTGCCCCACGGGGCGTACGCGGAGATCCCCGACGCGGGCCACCTCCTCCACTACGAGCACCCGGAGGCCTGGCACGAGGCCGTCGCCCCCTTCCTGCACGGCGTCCTGACCCCCTGACCCCGGACGGCCCCACGGCCCGCACAGTGGCGCGATCCACCGCCCGGCAGTCCTGAACTCACCTTGTGGGAAAGGTGGTTCGGGAGCGTAATGAGTGCCACGCCGCAACGGTTCCAGCTCGGGGGGAAAGATGGGGACGTCCGAAGAGCCACCGCCGAGACCGACGCACGAGCCCGCGCCCGCGCCCGCGCCGCCACGGGCACCCGCGCCGCGCGGCTCCGGTCCGTCCGGTCCGTCCGGTCCGGCCTCCTCGTCCGGTCCGGCTCCCGCCCCGGCCTCCGGCCCCGCCCCGGCGTCCGATTCGGCCCCCGCCTCCGGTCCGGCCCCCGGCCCGGTCCCCACGCCACCGGTATCGCCCCCGGCCCCGGCCCCGGCTCCCGAGCCGCCGGGGGCCGCGCCGGCCCCGCCGTCCGCCCGTGCGCAGGCGTCCGCCCCCCGACCCGGGGTCCCGCCGCGCCAGGGCCTGGTCATCAGCAAGCGGCTGCTCTGGGTGCACGGGGCCGCGTATCCGCTGGAGAACATCGTCCGCGTCTACACCTTCCAGCTGAGACCGCGCCGGGGCGAGGCGTTCGCCCGGTTCCTGAAGCGCGGCGGCTTCACTCTGCTCCTGATCCTGCTCCTGACGTGGATCGGGGAGTCGACGGGCGGCGGCTACGGATCGTCGTCCTCCGGGATCGACGACTTCCTGGGGTTCGCCCTCCTCGTCACCGGGTGTCTGTTCGTCTACTTCATCGGCGACATGCTCGCGGTGGTCTTCGCGATGAGCCACCCCGTCCTCGCCGTGGAGACGAACGGCCGGTCCACGGCCCTGGTGACGGGGCGGCGCGACTATCTGAACGGTCTGGTGCTCACCATCGCCGAGGCGATCGACCGGCCGGACGCGGAGCTCCACGCCACGGTGGCGTCGCTGGCGATCAGCAACTACGGCAACTACCACTTCGGCGACTCGGTCAACATCTACGGCGGCAGCGGGCACACGGGGGTGGCGCGATGACGGGCGGCGACCAGCACTTCGGGGACGTGGTCAACATCCACGGCGGCCAGCACCACCAGGGCATCGTCCACCATCACCACGCCCCGCCGCCCACGATCCAGGAGACGCTGAAGGCCGTCGCCGACCTGGCACGGGCGCTGCGCGGCGAGGTCCCCGAGGAGGACCGGGCCTCCATCGACGCGGCGCTGCCGGTCCTCGCGGCCGAACCGGCCGCCGGGCCGGGCGCGCAGCGCCGGTCGCTGATGGCCCTCGCGGCCGTCGCCGTGGCCCTCGGCACGGTCGGCCAGCCCCTTCTGGACACCGTCCGGGCCGCCCTCGACCTCCTCGGACGCTGAGCGGGCCCGCCCGGCGGCCGACGGCCCGGCGGAGCCACCGGTCGCACGAGCGGCCAGATCCCGACACGGCCAGAGTCCTGGCACGGTCAGAGGCCCGACACCGGCCAGAGGCCCGACACGGCCAGAGTCCCGACGAGGCCAGAGCCCCGACCGGAGGTCACGGAGCCCCCGGACCGCCCCACCACCCTCAGGCCCCGGACACCCAGGACGCCCGGGACATCCCGGACACCCAGGACGCCCCTGACGCCCGGGACAACCGGGCCCCCCCCGTCAGCGGTAGCGGGCCGCTCGGCGCAGTCGGGCCGGGGCGGTGACGTCCGGGAGCGTGCCCGCGCCCGCGCCCGGGGTCCCGTCCCAGGAACGGACCGTGGCCGCGACCCGTTCGAGGCGCCCGTCCCCGGGCCGTACGGCCAGGTGGAACAGGCCCTCGTAGGGGCGCCGCCCGTCGCCGCCCCAGCGGACCAGGCCCTGGGTGTCGGCGAGGACGTCCCGGAGGGTCCGTTCCTGCGCGGCGGTGAACGCGCCCCGGACGCCCGGCGGATAGGAGCCGGGGCGGACGACGACGGCGGTGCCGGACGCCTGGTTCGACTCGGGCCGCCGCCCGTCCCGTACGGACGAGGGCGCGACCCAGCCCACGAGCGCCCCGGGCTCGTCGCGGCCGAGGGCGTCGATCTCGTAGTGGAAGCGCCGGACCACGTGCACCAGGAGCGTCCCGGCGTCGCCGGAGCGCAGCGGGACGCTCAGGCCCGTGCCCGGCACGGAGGTGGTGACGATGTCGCCGTCCTCGTCGGTGACCTTCTGCATCTCCCAGCCGTTCGCGGAGGGCCGGCCGGTGTGGACGCGCCGCCGCCGGGCCTCGGCGAGGCGCAGCGCCTCCGCCAGCCGCTCGTCGCGGAGGCCCGGCGGGAGGGCCGGGGCGGCGGCGGCGGGGGAGGCGAGGAGCCCGGAGGCGCCGAATCCCGCGGCGGCGGTGACGCCTGCGGTGGCGAGCAGGGTCCGCCTGCGGGTGATGCCGGTGTGGGTCAACGGATCGGCCTTTCTTCCGGATGGGCGCCGTGGGCGCCGTGGACGTGCCGGGTGGACGTGCGCTGCTTGCGGTGCAGGAGGGCCGCCGTCAGGGCGCCGAGGAGGGCGAGCAGCAGCAGGACGGCGAGGGTCGGATTGACGAAGCCGGGGACGACGACGGTGTAGTCGCGCCCGTCGGAGACCTCGCAGACGAGCCGCAGGGGGAGGAAGTCCCCCCGGCGGCCCACGAGGGCGGGCAGCCCCGGGGGCCGGTGCCGTTCGCACCGCGCGGCCTGTTCCCCGTCCTCCAGGAAGAGGACGTGCAGACAGCCCCAGAGGTAGAGGGCGAGGCCCGCGGCCACCGCGAGGAGCGACGCGTCCCGCCACGCCCGCGCCGGGGTGTACCGGCGGCGGGCGCGCGGGGCGAGGCGGGAGCCCAGGAAGGCGGTGAGGCCCGCGAGGACCGCCGTCCCGCAGAACAGGACGGTGAGCAGCACGCCGAAGTCGTGCCCCGCCCACGGGTCGGCCGGGACGGCGACGGTGACGGCGGCGGTGACGACGGCGGCGGCCATGGCGGCTCAGGACTCCCGGATGATGCGGTTGTACTTCTCGAAGATCGCGTAGAGCGGCTGGCGCAGCGCGTTGTCCGAGACCGCCTGGTCGCCGGAGCCCTGGTAGCGGCGGAGGATCTCGGAGGTCTCCGCGGGGGTGTAGTCGAGCGCGGGGCGCCGCATCGGGGTCTCCGCGATGTCCCCGGCCTTTCCGTCGGCTCCCCAGATGTGCATGTACGGGACCATGCCCACGTTGAAGGCGTTGTCCTTGTTGGACTTCTGCCACATGGTCCAGCGGTGCCCGTCGTCGAGGTGCTGCATCAGCTCGCCCTCCAGGAGCCCGGCGTTGATCGCGTTGTTGCGCGCCAGGATGCAGGTGCGGCCCGAGATCTTCGCGACGCCGGTGCTGCTGTCCACGAGCCGGGAGACACCGGGCAGGTCCTTGCCCCAGTCGGGGATGACGCCCGTGTGGTAGAGGCCGACGCCCGCGTCCTCCACCATGTCCTTGAGGCTGTAGTGGCAGAACTCCCAGAACGCCGAGGTCTGGACGAGCGCCTTGCGCATCCGGAACATGCGGACGGAGGAGCTGATCGTCGCGTCCTGGTTGATCATGACTTCGCCCAGGCACTGCTCCACGGTGTAGATGCGCGGGCCGCCGGGCCGCCCGATCGACGCCATGTACGCCTGGATCTCCGACAGGAGCGCGTCCCAGTACGACAGGTTGAAGCCGATGTCCTGCTTGAGGGAGGGGCGGGGCAGGAAGTCGCCCTGGCCGGTGTCCCAGCCCGTGGCGATGTTGTTGTCGATCTCGATGGCGCCCGCGCCGGTGCCGATCGTCTTGGTGGCGATCTGGTCGAAGGCCCACTTGTCCGGCATCGGGTAGCCGAGGTTGCCGGAGAAGCCGGACGACATGTCGGACACGAAGCAGGAGTCCGCGTAGTTCTTCCCGGTCACCCGGGCGCAGACGTTGCGGGGCCCGTACACGCCGATCTTGTACGGGCTGCCCAGCTGGGTCATCGTGGCCCGGACGCTCTCGAAGTACGGCAGGACGTGCGAGGTCACCTCGTCGTCGACGGCGTCGTAGTCGACGGCGAAGTAGATCCGGGCGCCGTTCTTGAAGCCGTGCTCCTGCGCCTTGTAGACGGCCGTCATGACGTCGGTGAAGCCCTGCTTGGTGGTGTAGTAGTCGACCGACCGCGCCCACGTCTGGTAGATCGGGAAGCAGCGCAGCCCGTACGCCTTGATGGTGTCCAGCTCGCCCGGCTGGATCTCCTTCTCCGGCAGCGTGGTCGCGGGGTTGTAGAGGTAGCGGCCGATGTACAGGTAGCCCGCGTCCTTGAGGCTCTGCGCACGGGCCGGGGTGATCTTCGTGATGCCGTCGCAGGCCGTGCCGGGCCGGGTCTGGTCGCCGTACGAGACGAGCAGCGAGGCCCAGGTGCGGAAGTCGCCCCGGCCCGTCATGTCCAGCTGCATGAACTCCTGGAAGGCCCGGACGTTGGTGGCGACGGACGAGGTGAAGCTGTCGGTGAAGGTCGTGGGGCGCTTGTTCAGCTCCATGGCCGCCGTGAACAGCTGCACCCACACGCCGGTGGAGCCGACGTCCAGGACGCGGGTCTTCAGACCCGCCTGCGTACCGGGTCCGAAGGCGCCGTTGGCGACGCCGTCGGCCATGCCCAGCTCGTACTGGATGGCGAACAGCATCGACTTGGCGACGTCCCGCGAGTGGTGCCCGTCGCACGGGATGATGAAGAAGTCCTTGCGCTGCGTGTACTGGCCGTTCAGCCAGCGCTGGACCGCCCGGACGTTGTTGGAGCCGTTGTTGACGCTCACGTACGCGTCCATGTTGAACAGGCCCTTGATGACCTTCGGCTGGAGGCCGGTGCCGGGGAAGGCGTAGGTCACGCCCATGTGGTCCTTGAGCTGGGAGACCGCCGCCCTGACGCGCGCGTTGTACTGGCCGTCGATGTCGCCGCCGTCGTAGCCCTTGCAGTAGAGCGCGGACTGGATGATCCGGCAGAAGTTCCCCGACGGGACCGTGTTCTCGTCGATCTGGCCGTACTTGGTCTGGATCGTGGACAGCGTGGTCGGGCCGAAGCTGTTGGACAGCGGCGAGATGTTCATCTCGTACTGGAGGGCCCGGGTGAGGGCGTACATCACGGTCCAGCCCGTGCGCCCGTTCTCCTCCAGCTTCGGTATCCCGAGCAGGGAGCCGTCCATATAGGTGAGGTTGATGAATCGCTGGGCGCGGAGCACCATTTCGTCAGCCATCGGGTTCCTTCCAAGTCAACGCCGGGCACCACCGACGCTGGAAGACCCTAGGACCGGGAACGGGCGCCCGGCCGTCCCGGCCGTCCCCGGGACGGCCGGGACGCGCCCCGGGAGACGACCCGGCGCCCCCGGACGGTCTCAGCCCTTGCTGACCGCCGCGAGGATCTCCGGGAGCCGCCGGGCCGTGCGCGGCGCCGCCGCCTTCAGACCCGCCCAGGCGATCAGCGCGCCGTACGCGGTGCCCACCGGGAACAGCAGCCACAGCAGCGACTCCTGGTC
Source organism: Streptomyces sp. NPDC059247 (assembly GCF_042754005.1). NCBI lineage: Bacteria > Bacillati > Actinomycetota > Actinomycetes > Kitasatosporales > Streptomycetaceae > Streptomyces > Streptomyces sp. NPDC059247. The sequence continues at coordinate 78,578 of NZ_JBHYZW010000010.1, read as the reverse complement.
GGAGACGTGCAGGTACACCGTCGCCGCGATGACCGGCGCGCACAGCACCGCCGCCGTCACCATGCCGCCGAGGATCGAGATCCAGGCGAGCCCGCCCTGCCCCGGCGCCACGTTCTTGTAGCCGCTGTCCTGCGGGATCGAGTACGGGAAGCTCGCCGAGGCGACCGCGCCGGTCGCCAGCATCGCGCCGAGCAGCGCGAACGCCACACCGAGCGCCTCCGGAAGCCGCGACCAGTCACCGAGGACCCCGGCCGTCACCGCCGTCACCAGAGCCGTGTACGGCAGGGTGACCGCCAGCAGTGCCAGTGCCCGCGCCCGGAGTTCGGCGTACGCGTCGGCCGCCGTCGAGATGGTCTGCGCCACCATCCAGAACGCCGAGGTGTCCTGCCCGAACTGGTTGTACATCTGGATGCCGAGCATCGCCGACGCGAAGCACGCGAAGTAGATGGAGCCGGTCCCCTGGAAGGCGTTGAACAGGGGCACGATCAGACCGACGGCCAGCGAGGTCACCCACGCCGCCTTCGTCTTCGGGTCGCGCCAGATGTACCGCAGGCTGCGCTCCATGACCGCGCCCGTCCGCCCGCCCGGCAGCAGCCGCCCGAGCCGCCCCGCACCGGCGGACTTCTCCCGCCCCGCGTCCGGCGCGGCCCCGATCGTGGAACCGTCCGGCTCCACCATCAGCCGCACCAGGCTCCGCCGCCACCAGTGCACGAGCGCCGCCAGGGCGCCCGCCGTGAGCAGCAGCCGGGCCGCCGCCACCGCGTACGAGCCCTGGCTCGCCGCGTCCACCGCGCCGATCGCGGCGGCCGGCGGCAGCCAGCCGACGACGGCCGTCGCGGGCTCCAGGGACTCCAGACCGCCGGACTGGCCGAGCCGCTGGGCGCCGAAGTTCACCAGCTGCATACCGACCGCGATCACCAGACCGCTCAGCAGCGCCAGGTCCCGGCCCTTGCGGGAGGTCAGCAGCCGGATGTTCGCGGCGGCCACCGCCCGGGACAGCGCCACGCACGTCACGGTCACCAGCGGCACCGCGAGCACCGCGAACACCGTCCCCGCCGCCCCCCGGGCGACGGCCAGCGCGGCACCGGACACCAGGAACAGGGTGAACAGCGGCCCGACACCGACCAGCGAGGCCACGAGCAGCGCCCGGACCAGCGGCCGGGGCCGCAGCGGCAGCATCACCAGCCGCGAGGGGTCGAGGGTCTCGTCACCGCTCGGGATGAACAGCGGCATCACCGTCCAGGCCAGCGCGAGGACCCCGGTGAGGAGCACCGCGACGGTGTCGGCGTCGGTACGGCCCCGCAGCAGGACGAGGCCCAGCACCGAGCCCGCCGCGAAGAGCGCGCCGAAGACGATCGTGAGGACGTACGCGGCGGTCCGCCCGCCCGACTGCCGCAGCCCGTTGCGCAGCAGCGCCAGCTTCAGCAGGACGAAGACCCGGGTGAGGGACTGCGCCCCGGGGGCGGCCGGGCTCGTGACGGCGCTCATCGCTTGGCCCCGCCGCCCAGCCAGTCCAGCGAGTCCCCGGCCGCGTCGCGCCCGTGCGCGCCGACCAGTTCGAGGAACGCCGCCTGGAGCGAGGGCGCGTCGCCCCGCACGTCGGCGAGCGGGCCCTGCGCCCGGATCTGGCCCGCGGCCATCACGGCGACCCAGTCGCAGAGCGACTCGACCAGTTCCATGACGTGGCTGGAGAAGACGACGGTGGCGCCGGAGGCGGTGTACCGCTCCAGGACACCGCGGATGGTCTGCGCCGAGACGGGGTCCACGCCCTCGAAGGGCTCGTCGAGGAAGAGGACCTCCGGGTTGTGCAGGAGCGCCGCCGCCAGCCCGATCTTCTTCCGCATACCGGTCGAGTAGTCGACGACCAGCTTGTTCTGCGAGCCGGTCAGGTCCAGGACGTCGAGGAGCTGCGCGGCCCGCTTGTCGACCTCGGCACCGGGCAGCCCCCGCAGCCGCCCGCTGTACGCGAGGAGTTCACGGCCCGAGAGCCGCTCGAAGAGCCGCAGGCCCTCCGGCAGGACGCCGATCCGCGCCTTGACCTGGGCGACGGACTCCGGGTCGGCCCACACGTCGTGTCCGGCGACCAGGATGCGGCCGTGGTCCGGCCGGAGCAGGCCCGTGATCATGGACAGGGTGGTGGTCTTGCCCGCGCCGTTCGGTCCGACGAGACCGATGAACCTGCCCGCGGGCAGCACCAGGTCGATCCCGTTCACCGCGATCTGCTGGCCGAAACGCTTCCACAGCCCCTCGACGCGCACGGCGGGCGTCGCACCGTCTCCCGGTGCGGCGCCCGCCGCGTCGAACTTTCCGTCAGATGCCTGGTCAGGCATGGTGCCTCACCCTCTCGATGGTCCCCGTCAGTACGGGCACCACCCTACGGGTGGGGCATCACGGCTCCCAGGGTCAGGCCGTACGGGCCCTGGCCTCCGCCGCTTCCCGGCCACAGGCGTACGCGAGGGCGCTGATCAGCTCCTCCGCGTCCGGCAGCCAGCGGTTCGCCTGAGTGGGGCGCCGGGCCCACTGCACGGCGCCGCTGCCGCCGACGCGGGTGGGCGGGGCGGCGACGTAGTGGCCCTCGCCACGGGTGGTGAGGTCGATGGAGTCGGGGGCCCAGCCGAGCCTGCGGACCAGGTCCGGCACCTTCGCGGCGGCGCCGGGCAGGACGAAGAAGTACACGCGCCGGTCCGGGGAACAGGTCACGGGGCCGAGCGTCAGCTCCATCCGCTCCATGCGGGCGAGCGCCAGGAACCCGGCGGACTCGGGCACCTCGATCGCGTCGAAGGTGCGGCCGGTCGGCAGCAGGATCGAGGACTTCGGCTGCTTCGACCACATCCGGCGGGCACCGACGCCGCTGCCGGTCGCCTGCGTCGACCAGTCGGGACGGACGGGGTGGGCGCCGGGCGTGACGCACTCCTCCGCGCCGCAGGAGCAGCGCTCCCGGCCTTCGACGGCCTCCAGCCAGGTCCCGGGGAACACGTCCCAGTGCCGCTCTTCCGCGTACCGCACGGCGTTGTCCAGCAGCAGCTCGCCCCGCTGCCCGGGGATCTGGGCGGCGTCCGTGATTCCCATGGTCTCTTCCACGGTGAGCACAACTCCGCCCGCCACCCGGAGTTACGGGCGGGGCGCGCGGTGGTCCGGGACATCGATCCCGCACGCGGGGCGCATCGGAGCACGTGCGGGGGCGCGCGGAGGGGCCGGGAGCGGGGGTGGGTACGGAGGGGAGGGGGGCGCCGGAGCGTGCGCGACCGGCGTGTCCGGTTTCGCGTGTTCACATCGGCATTGACCGGATATCCACCGGGCATTGATCACTCCTCCGGTGATCTCCGCACGGCTCAGGGGGTACTCATGGCAGCCAGGCCACTCGTTCCGCGTCAGCTCAACGAACGGCTCCAGTCGCTCATCCAGGAGGCCGCGTGCTCCAACGCGGGCCTCGCCCGCAGAGTGAACATGGTCGGCGCGGAACGCGGCCTCGACCTGCGGTACGACAAGACCTCGGTGGCCCGCTGGCTCCGCGGTCAACAACCACGCGGCCGGGCGCCCGGCGTCATCGCCGAGGCGCTGGGCCGCAAACTCGGCCGCACGGTCACGATCGACGAGGTCGGCATGGCCAACGGCCGCAACCTCGCGGCGGGCGTGGGGCTCCAGTTCGCGCCGACCGTGCCCGGGGCGATCGAGCAGGTCTGCGAGCTGTGGCGCAGCGACGTGGGGCGGCGCGACTTCCTCTCCGGTTCGGTGGTGGCCGCGTCGGCGCTCGTGGAGCCCAGCCGGGACTGGCTGATCACGGGCCCGGACCCGTACGTGGCCAGGACGGCGGGCGCCCGCGTCGGGGTCGCGGACGTCGCGGCCGTACGGGAGATGACGGACGCGCTCGTCGACCTCGACCGGCGGTTCGGCAGCGGGCACGTGCGTCCGGTGGTGGTGCACTACCTCAACAGCGTGGTGTCGGGGATGCTGTCCGGCTCCTACCGGGAGGCGGTCGGCAGGCAGTTGTTCGCGGCGGTCGCCCGGCTCACCGAACTGGCCGGGTACATGGCGGTCGACACCGGTGAACCGGGCCTGGCGCAGCGGTACTACATCCAGGCGCTGCGGATGGCGCAGGCGGCCGGTGACCGGGGCTACGGCGGATACGTGCTGGCCGCCTCGATGAGCCACCTCGCGGCCCAGCTGGGCAACCCCCGGGAGATCGCGCAGCTCGCGCGGGCGGCGCAGGAGGGCGCGCGGGGCAAGGTGCCGCCGCGCGCGGAGGCGATGTTCTTCGCGGCGGAGGCGCGCGGGCACGCGCTGCTCGGTGACGTCCGCGCCTTCGAGACGGCGGCCGGGCGGGCGCTGGAGGCGCTGGAGCGGGCCGAACCCGCCGCGGGCGACGACCCGTCGTGGATCGCGCACTTCGACGGGGCGTACCTCGCGGACGAACTGGCCCACTGCCACCGGGACCTGGGGCAGGCGGAGGCGGCGGCGCGGGCCGCCGAGGAGTCGATCGCCGGTCATCCGCAGACCCGGGCCAGGCGCCGGGCGATCGGCCTGGCCCTGCTGGCCTCGGCGCGGGTGCAGCAGCGGGAGGTGGAGCAGGCGTGCCGGATCGGCACGGAGGCCCTGGAACTCCTGGGCACCCTGCGGTCGTCGCGGGGCGCGGAGTACCTGGACGACCTGCGCGAACGCCTGTCGCCGTACGCGGGGGAGCCGGTGGTGAGGGAGTTCGGCGCGCGGATGGAGATGTACGCGGCGTAGCCCGCCGGGGGCCGGGCGCCCCGGCGGGACCCGGACGGACGGGGGCGGGTCCTTGTCGGCGCTGCCGATGGGAGTCGGCGGGTGCCGGTGGGTGCCGGTGGGTGTCGGCGGTGCTGGTGGGTTCCGGTCGGGCCCGTGGTGGCTCCGGGCGGGCGTCGGCCGGTCCCCGCGGTGTCCGGCCGGTGCCGGACGGGCCCGGCGGGTGTCGGACGGACCCGGAGGGTGTCGGCGGGACCCGAGGGGGCCCGGCGGGTGGTGGTCGCGGCGGCTGCTTCCGGGGGGTGTCCGGCACCGGCCGGACGGTTCCACCCGGCCGGTGGGCCCCGGCGGGGTCCGGTGGCACCGTCCGGACCGGCCCGCGCACGGGAAGACGCCTTCCGGGCGGGGTCGTTCGGGAACGGTGCGGGAAGGGGGTGTAACCGGGCTCACACGTGTGTGCGGAGCCCCGCGCCCACCCGGTAGCGTGAGCCGACGATTCCGTTGGTCCATCAGTAGGAGTCCCGGTGACGCAGAACGGACAGGGTCCGGAGCCGCAGTACCCGGCGGTGCCCCCGGCGTACGACGCCCACGGGGGAGCACCGTCGTGGGACGGCGGAGCCTGGGGCCCCGCCGCCGGGCAGCAGGGCGGACAGCCGCTGCCGCCCGCGCAGCCGCTGCCTCCCGAGGCGACCCCCGGCGGCGCCGACGCGCAGTCGACCCAGTACCTGCCGCCGGTCCCGTCGCAGCCCGGGTACGGCTATCCGCCGCCCTTCGCCGGGGACATGCAGGCCACCCAGCACATCGCCCCCGTGCCGGGATCGACGCCCCCCGCGTACCCGCCGGGACCGGGGCCCGGGTACGGCTATCCGCCGCCCGCCGGGGACATGCAGGCCACCCAGCACATACCGCCGGTGCCGCCGCAGGGCGCGGGCGCCACGGGCTTCCCGGGCGGCGGACCGGTCCCGGGGCAGGGCGCCGCGCCCGCCGGGGCGTCGGACGCCACCCAGTACATCGCTCCCGTACCGGCGCGGGAGCCCGGAGAGCGGCAGCCGCCCGCCGAGTTCGACAACCTCTTCCGCACGGAGGCGCCGAGGACCCCGCAGCCGCCCCGGGCGCAGGCGTACCAGCAGCCGCACACCCCACCCCCGTATCAGCAGCCGCACACTCCACCCCCGTACCAGCAGCCCCCCGCCCCGTACCAGCAGCAGCATCAGGCGCCTCCGCCGCCGCCCCAGCAGTACGCCTACCAGGACGCGTACTACGACGACGGCGGCGGCGAGCCCGAGCCGCCGCGCCGCAAGTCGCCGGTCGCGCTGATCGCGGCCGTCGTGGCGGGCTGCGCCGTCGTCGGGCTCGGCGCGGGCGCGCTGCTCAGCGGCGGCGAGAAGCCGTCCGACGAGCCCGGCCAGAACGTGGCCGCCAGCTCCGCCGCGCCCTCCGGAGGGGAGAAGCCCGCCGAGAAGCCCGCCGACCCGGCGGAGCCGCAGGCGCGGGAGCTGAGCAAGCTCCTCGCGGACAGCAGCAACAGCCGTGACACGGTGATCAGTTCGGTCGAGCTGATCAAGCGGTGCGAGGACCTGGACAAGGCGGCGAACGACCTGCGGGGCGCCGCCGAGCAGCGCCGGGGCCTGGTCACCCGGCTCCAGTCCCTCGACGTCGACAAGATCCCGGACAGCCCCGCGCTGACCGAGGCCCTCACCGAGGCGTGGCGGGCGTCCGCGGAGGCGGACGACCACTACGCGGCCTGGGCCGACCAGATGAAGTCGAAGAAGGCGTGCAAGGGCGGCAAGGCCCGCTCCACGAACCGCACGGCGGCGGCGAACGCGAAGAGCGGCGAGGCCACCACCGCCAAGAAGGAGGCGGCCGGTCTCTGGAACCCGACCGCCGCCAAGTACGGCCTGGAGAAGCGGACGTTCACCCAGCTGTGAGGACCGCTCCCGGCGGCGGGGACGACCCGCCGCCGGGACCCCTCACCCGCCGGGGCCCCTCACCCACCGGGCCCCTCCGCCGCCGGAGCCCCGCAGCTGCCGCCGGGACCCCTCACCCGCTCAAGGCGCGCTGAGGACGGTCTGCCCGACGTCCACGAAGCCGGGGCGCTGTGCCACCAGCCGTCCCTCGCGGACGACCTGGAACGTCACCTCGTGGTTGACGATCCGAGGGAAGCCCGCCGCGCCGAGCAGATCCTCGTACTTCCAGCGCAGGTCCGGGGTGAGGCCGCCGGTGTCGATCCGCTCGCCCCGGTCGAGGGCCTGGGTGATCCTCGCGGCCGTGACGCGGTCGGTGCCGAGGGACTCGACGACCGCCTTGAGGACCGTGTAGGCGATCCAGGTGGTCTGCACGCCCGCGTCGGTGGGATCGACCCGGTTGTCGGCGAAGGCGTGTTCCCGGATGACCTCGCGCATCGGCGCCCAGCTCCGGTCGTCGGCCTCCGGGTACCAGCCCGTGACGAACGCGCCCTCGAAGGGGCTGTGCGCGCCGCCCGTACGGTCGATCACGGGCTGGCCGACGCTGCCGAGGACCGAGGAGATCCGTACGGTGCTCCGCTCCCCGTCGGCGCCGTCCCGCCCGGTCTCCCGCTCGGGGAGGCGGCGGAAGGAGTCGAAGAAGGTCTGGGTGCGCTCGCCGAGGACGGCGGCGACGCAGCCCTTCTCGTCCCCGGCCCGCTCCCGGGCGCGGGCCGCCTGCGCGGTGTACTCGGCGGCGTCCTCCACCGCCGGGATGTCCACGGCGCCCCGGTGGCTGGCCTTGCGGAGCCCGGAGTCGAGCAGTGCGGGCAGCCGGTCCCCCGCGAGGGTGTCGGGGCGGACCAGGGAGACCGTCCGGCAGGACTCGGCGAGCTGCAGGCCGTGCCCCGCGATGAGGGAGGCCTGTCCGCCGTTCACGGGATAGGACAGCGAGCTGCTGAACTCGTCCTCGGTCAGCCCGTAGCCGCCGATGTACGGGATCTCGGCCGCTTCGAGCGGGGCCATGAAGGCACGGCCGTGCTGGCTGTACGAGCCGACGACGGCGACGGCCCCCTCGCGGACCGCGCGGCGGGCGCAGGCGGCGGCGCCGGAGGGGGTGTTGTGCTCGTTGCAGGTGAGGACGCGCAGTTCGTGCCCGTCGATGCCGCCCCGGGAGTTGACCCAGCGGGCGTACGCCTGCGCCATCGCGGGCATCCCCGGCATGTTGGTCGCCCTGGTCCGGTCGGGGGCCCACGTCATCACCGTGACGGGCTCCCTGGAGCCGCCCATGGCCCCGGGGAGCACGCCGCACCCGGTGAGCAACGAGGCTCCGGCCGCCGTGGCCGTGACGTACGCGAGGAGTGAGGTCAGTCGCCAGCGGGTCATGGACCCGTACGTTTCCGCCCCCGGGGTAACGCGGGAGTGAGCGGGGTTCAACGGTGGGTGACGCGAGGGTGAATTGCGGGGGCGCCGAGGGGGTGCGTCCGGTGACCGGACGGGGGACCGTACGATCGGAAGGTGTCCAGTCCAGCCTCCCCGCCCGCCCCCGGTCCGGCCTCTCCTCCCGTCTCCGGTACGGAGAACCCTTCCCGTCGCGGCCGTCGCTCCTCCACCATGGGGGTCATGCCGCTCAACGACATGCCGTGGTGGCGCTGGCGCAGCAACGTGCGCTCGGCGCTGCACATGCTCTCCGACCCCGTGTTCCACGAGACGACCTGGCTGGCCGGACAGGAGGGGTACGGCGACGTCACCGACGCCGTCTACCGCCTGGTCGAGGACACCTGGCTCGACAACTGGTCCGCCGAGAAGTACGTCGGCTCGATCTTCCGCGACGGCGCGGAGGCGGCGCTCGTCGACGCCGCCGTCCACCGGGTGGTGCGCATCACGCACCAGGTGGGCCCCGACGCCCCCGTCTCCGCCTACCTCGCCGACCCCGGCTGGCCCGAGGCCGTCCGGGCCGCCCGCGAGGCCCATGTCCGCCTCGCGCGGGCGGACGGCGACGACCCCGACACGCCCCCGTGCTCGCTCGACACGCTCCGGGTCATGACGCGGTCCGTCTGACGGACGGTGCACGGCCCGGGACCCCCCGGTGTGGCAGGCTGACGGAATGACCGACCAGTACGTCCTCACGCTCTCGTGCCCGGACAAGCAGGGCATCGTGCACGCCGTGTCGAGCTACCTGTTCATCACCGGCTGCAACATCGAGGACAGCCAGCAGTTCGGGGACCGTGACACCGGGCTCTTCTTCATGCGGGTGCACTTCTCCGCCGAAGCGCCGGTGAACGTGGACAAGCTGCGCGCCAGCTTCACCGCCGTCGGCGACTCGTTCGCCATGGACTGGCGGATCAGCCGCGCGGACGACCGCATGAGGGTCGTCCTCATGGTGTCGAAGTTCGGCCACTGCCTGAACGACCTGCTGTTCCGCTCCCGGATCGGCGCGCTCCCGGTGGACATCGTCGCCGTCGTCTCCAACCACACCGACTTCGAGGAGCTCGTCGGCTCCTACGGGGTGCCGTTCCGGCACATCCCCGTCACCAAGGACACCAAGGCGGAGGCGGAGGCCGAACTGCTGGACCTGGTCCGGGAGGAGGACGTCGAACTGGTCGTCCTCGCCCGCTACATGCAGGTCCTCTCCGACGACCTGTGCAAGCAGCTCTCCGGCCGGATCATCAACATCCACCACTCCTTCCTCCCCAGCTTCAAGGGCGCCAAGCCGTACCACCAGGCGCACGCGCGCGGGGTCAAGCTGATCGGCGCGACCGCCCACTACGTGACGGCCGACCTCGACGAGGGCCCGATCATCGAGCAGGAGGTCGAGCGGGTCGGCCACGAGGTGACCCCGGACCAGCTCGTCGCCGTCGGCCGCGACGTGGAGTGCCAGGCACTGGCCCGCGCGGTCAAGTGGCACGCGGAGCACCGCATCCTCCTCAACGGGCGCCGGACGGTCGTCTTCGCGTAGGGGTACGGGCCCGGGGCCTCACCGCGCGGGGACCGGGGCCGGACGGAGAGCCGGGCGGGCCGCCCGGCGGGCGGCCGGGCCGGTCGCCGTCGCCGCCGCCGCGAAGACGCCGCCCAGCAGCAGCCAGCCCGCCGGACCGCCGCCGACCAGCAGGGTGGTGACGACGAGCGGGCCGAGCGTACGGGCCACCGGGACGCCCGCGCCGTAGAAGCCCTGGTACGCGCCGACCCGGTCGGCGGGCGCGAGCCCGAGGCCGAGCTGCCAGGACCCGGCCGAGTGCCGCGTCTCGGCGGCCACCAGCAGCACCGAGCCGAGGACGAGGACCAGGACGGCCGGGCCCGCGCCCAGTCCGGGGAGGGCGGTCACGGCGAAGACGGCGCAGGCCGCGCCCATGACCGCGCCCGCTCCCCGGACCGCGCGGACGGCCGTGTCCGTACCGGTGACGGAACGGGCGGCGCGGACCTGGAAGAGCGTCACGGCCACGGTGTTGAGGACGAACAGGGCGGAGACCGTCCAGCCGGGCGCGGCCGTCCGCTGGGTGATCCACAGCGGCAGGGCGAGACTCAGGACCGGCATCCGCAGCAGCATCACCGCGTTCAGCAGGGTGAGCAGCACATAGGGCCGGTCGCGCAGCACGTCCGCCCCCCACCCGGACCGCCGCGACTCCGGTACGGGCCCGGTGGCGGCGGGCGCGGGGGCCGGGAGCCGGGCGAGGAGCAGCGCGCAGAGCAGGAACCCGAGGGCGTCGAGCGCGAGCACGGTGAGGTAGGCGCCGCGCGTCCCCGCGTGCAGGGCGATCCCGCCGAGCGCCGCGCCGACGGCGAGCCCGGCGTTCAGGACGGCCTGGAGCCGGGCGAGGACGGCGGTGCGGGCGGCGGGGGCGACGAGCCCGGCGAGCAGGGCCTGCCGGGCGGCGGCGAGGCCGGTCTGCGCGGAGGCGTACAGCGTGGCGGCGGCGAGGAAGGCGGGGAACGAGCCGACGAGGGGGAAGGAGGCGACGGCGAGGGCGGTCACGAGCGCGAGGAGCGCGGAGGTGCCGCGCGGACCGCGCCGGTCGGCGAGGGCCCCCAACGGCACCCCGGCGATCGAGCCGACGGCCCAGGCGACCGCGAGACCTGCGCCGACCCGCGCGGCGGAGAGCCCGACGATCTCGGTGAAGTACAGCGCGGAGGTGACGTAGAAGGCGCCGTCGCCGATGGAGTTGCTCCCCTGGGCGAGGAGCAGCGCGCGGGGCGCGCGGGGCGCGCGGGCGGTCCGGAGGCCGTCGCCGACGTGTTCCACGGGGAGGGAAGTGTTCGCCATGGACACGACGATAGGTCGAAGTGGCCCGCGCCCCTTGGTCCATTGACGGGCCCTGACCGTGGGCCACTTGAGCCCCCGGAGGGCCCCGGAGGCCCCTGCCCGAGGCCCCCTCGGAGGAGGTCCCGCCCACCGTCCGCCCGAGGGAGACCTCCGCCCACCGTCCGCCCGGGGAAGGCCCCCACCCGGGGCCCCTCGGAGGAGGCCCCCGCCCAGCGAAGGCCACCGTCCGCGCGGGAAGGCCCCGCCTACAGCCTGCTCAGGGACGCCGCCGCCGACAGGACGTCCCGGATGGCCTCCCGGTCGCCGTCCTGGCCCACCGCCGCCTCCTCGGGGGAGATGTGGCCCGCGACGAGCTGGCAGAACTCCGCCCCGTCCATCGCCACCTGGGCCACCGACAGGTCCGGGGAGCCGATCGCGGCGGGCGAGTCCAGGGCGATGTACCAGTGGCCGCCGCCCGCGCCCTCCACCTCCAGATGGAGCGAACGGCCCGGCGCGCCCGCCGCGACCAACTGGCGCGCCGGGGCCGCCCGGCCCGTGCGCCGCCGCCCCGCGAGCGCCGCCGGGAGCAGCCGTGCCGCCAGGTCGATCATCCCGTGCAGGTGCGCGCTGCCCGGCGGGGCGTACGGGTACGCCACCGCGTTCGCGATGTCGTCCGCGTGCACCCAGCACTCGAAGGCCCGCTCCAGGAGCGAGTCCCGCAGCGGCAGCGAGAAGTCCTTGTAGGTGACCGTCAGGTCCGCCGTGTCCCGGCCCGCGAAGGAGACCGTGCGGATCAGGGTGTGGGTCTGGTCCCGCCAGGGCCCCCGCAGGGTCCGGCCCGCCGGGTGGTCGAGCCCCGACCAGAACGCCTCGGTGCGCTCGGTCGGCGACAGTTCTGGGACGCCCGCGCCGAGCGGGTCGTCGAGTCCGAGCGCGGTCGTCACCAGACCGTCGACGGCGAGGAGGTGCCCGATGACCCCGGCGACGGTCGCCTTGCGGCGCACCGGCCGGTCCTCCTCGTACCACTTGAGGCGTACCGGCGCGTGCCACTCCGACTCGTCGATGTCCCGCAGGAGGGCGTCGAGCCGCGCGGTCTCCGCGTCGTACGGGGTGACCCAGTCCGGTACGGGGATGCGGGCCGGGCGGCGGCCCAGGCAGTTCTCCAGGACCCGGGACCGCAGCAGCGGGTCGAGGTCCAGATCGCGGTCCTTGTGCAGCAGGGCCACGGCGTCCCGCAGCCGGAGGGCCTCGTCGGCGCAGGGCGCGCACGAGGTCAGATGGTCCTCGACGGCTCGGGTCTCGCCCGCCGAACACGCCGAAAGCGCCCAGGCCCCCAGCAGGGACTTGAGCACTCCATGGGTCAGGACCGGCACCTCGGGCTCCGGTTCCGCCTCCGTGCCGGGTGTCTGGTCGGGTGCCACCCCGGACTTCCCCTCCGTGTCGTCGCCGTGCGCCGGGGCCCGGACGGGGGCCGGCGGGTCCACGGACGGGTCCGCCGCCGAGCCGGACACGAGGTCCGCGCGGTGGTCCGGGGCCCGGTGCGGACCCGGTGTCCAGGGGGCGCGTGCGACGTCCTCCGCGCCGCCGTTCGCCCCGGTCACCGTGTCCGCCCGAAGCCGGGCGGCGCCCCGCCCTCGAAGGGCCGGATGTTGGCCGAGGAGAGCAGTTGGAGACCGAGTCTGAGCCGCCGCCGGGCCTCCTCCTCGGTGATGCTGAGGTCGGCGGCGGTCTGACGGTAGTCGCGGCGCTGGAAGTACGCCAGTTCGAGGGCGGCTCTCAGCGGGGTCGGCATGGAGGTGACGATGTAGTCCGCGCGGGCGGCGACGGAGGCCCGGCGGACCTTCTGCTCCAGCTCCTCGGCGGAGCCCCGGCCGGTCTCCGCGTACGCCGTCGCCTCGGTCTGCCGGAGCCGCTGGACGGCCTGCCGCTGGGTCAGCCCGGCGACCCAGGAGCGCATGTTGCCCCGCTTGGGGTCGTAGGCGTCGGCGTTCTCCCAGATGTAGCCGAAGACCTCGCGGGTGACCTGGTCGGCCGCGTCGTCGTCGCCGAGGACGCGGTGGGCGAGGCTGTGCACCAGGGAGGCGAACCGGTCGTACAGTTCGCCGAGCGCGGCGGCCTCGCCGCGCGCCAGGCGCTGCTGCATCCTGCGGTCCCAGCGCGGTGGTGTGTCCATCGCCATCCGGTCCTCCAGCCCCTCCCGGCCTCCGTGCGGCTCCCCGGTCTCCTTCCCAAAGTAACGGCCGTGCGGACGGCGCACGCCTGTTTGCCGCAAGTGCGCCCTTGACGCGGGCGCGGGTGGTAAGGGAGGCGGTACGGCCGGTCCGGGGGTTTCGTCCGTTCTCGTCGGGGCAGGCGGGGGGCGTGACGACGATCGAGGTCGACGAGGACGAGTACGGCGCCTGGACGGTGTTCCGGGTGCGCGGGGAGCTGGACCTGATCACTTCCCCCCGGATACGCCGCCGGGTCCACGACGCCGTCGCGGGCGGCCGGCACGATCTGGTGGTCGATCTGTCCGGGGTGCGGTTCTGCGACTCCAGCGGGGTCGGCGTGCTGATCGCGGCCCGCAGACTGCTGCGGTCCTGCGGCGGGCGGCTCCGGCTGATCCTGCCGGAGGACCGGGAGGGCCACGTCGGCAAGGTGCTGGCCACCCTGGGCGTCCGCCGCCTCTTCGAGGTCCACGGGAGCGTGGCCGAGGCGCTGGCGGCGACGGGCCCCGGCACCCGCGCGGGCGCGGGCCGGGTGCCCCTCTCGCGCGGGCCCCTGGCCCGGGGCGTCAGCGTGGCGCGCCGAACCGCTCCCTGAGCCGGTACTTGAGGACCTTCCGCAGGGTCTCGTTGCGGGGGAGCGCGTCCACCACCTCCAGTTGTTCGGGCAGCTTGTGCGGGGCGAGACCCGTCCCGCGCAGGAAGGCGGTCACCGCCGGGAGGTCCAGCGGGGCGGCGCCGGGAGGCTGTTCGACGACGGCGCAGACGCGTTCCCCGCGCTCGGGGTCGGGCAGCCCTATGACGGCGGCGTCGCCGACGCCGGGGTGCTCGTGGAGGAGGTCCTCGATCTCCTTGGCGGAGATGTTCTCGCCCTTGCGGATGATGATGTCCTTGAGGCGCCCGGTGAGGACGAGGTGGCCGCTCGGGGTGAGGTGCCCGAGGTCCCCGGTGACGAGGAAGCCGTCCGCGTCGAAGGCGGCGGCCGTCTGCGCCGGGTCGAGATAGCCCGCGCAGACGGCCTCGCCGCGCAGCAGGACCTCGCCCGAGCCGCTGATCCGGATCTCCATCCCGGCGGGCGGGCGGCCCTCGGTGGTGGCGAGGTTCTCGGTGGTGTCGTCCGGGTCGCCCATGGTGATCATGGGGACCTCCGTCATGCCGTAGCCGTGGGTGAGCTGGCAGCCCAGTTCCGCGCGGACGGCGTGGTAGATCTCCGGGGGCTTCGGGGCGCCGCCGCCCGCGAGGAGCCGGAGGGTGGGAATGACCGGCTCGTCGGGCCGCTTGCGCTGCTCGGCGAGGAACATCGCGTAGAAGGCGGTGGAGCCGCCCGCCACGGTGACGCCGTGCCGCCGGTACTCGTCGAGGGCCCCGGGCAGCGCGAACTGCTCGAACATGACGGCGGGGAAGCCGTAGAGCAGCAGCATCACCGTGTAGTCGGGCCCGGCGATGTGCGCGTACGGGAACGCCATCGAGCCGACGTCGGCGTCGGTGAGCCGCAGCGCGTGGGCGAGGCAGGAGCCGCCCGCGAGCAGGGAGCGGTCGGTGTGCAGCACGCCCTTGGGGTCCGAGGTCGTGCCGGAGGTCCAGTAGATCCAGCGGACGTCGGTGCCGGAGTCGGGCGGCGGGGGCAGCACCGCCGGGTCGCCGTCGGGCAGGGTGCCGGGGCCGTACGCCTCGAAGATCCCGCGCGCGCCGAGCCGCCGGGCCATCTCCGTGTGGTCGAAGCCGCGCCAGACGCCGGGCACGGCGAAGAACTCGGCCCCCGAGGCGCGCAGCGCGAAGCCGGTCTCCTTGTCCCGGTAGAAGGGGATGACCGGGCTCTGTACGGCTCCGACGCGGGCGAGCGCGAAGGACAGCACGGCGGTCTCGATCCGGGTGGGCAGCTGCCAGGCGACGACCGTGCCGGGCCGCACCCCCATGCCGTACAGACCGGCGGCGCACCGCTCGGCCCGGTCGCGCAGCCCGGCGAAGGTGAGGGTCCGGTCGCCCTGGAGGAGGACGGGCCGGCCGGGGGTGAGGGCGGCGCGGCGCTCGACGAGTTCCCAGAGCGTGCGGCACCCGCTCAGGGCGTGTGCGGTGGCGTTCATGCCCGTACCCCCTCGTGGCTGACGGAGTGTCAGATCGTGCGGAGAGCGTAGAGGTCCGGTCCTTGTCGGTCCAGGGGTGCGGGGCTAGCCTGATGTCCAGCCGATATCTGACGGGTCATCAGAAAAGCCTTCGGGAAGAGGACGGGCCATGACGGAACTGCCCCGCATCATCAGCGTCGACGACCATGTGATCGAGCCCGCCCACCTCTTCGACACCTGGCTGCCGAAGAAGTACCGCGACCGGGGCCCCCGCCCGTTCACCGCCGGGATCGGCGAGCTGGCGTACGTCGGCGGGAAGTACCGGATCACCATGGACCCCGCAGGACCGCCCACCGACTGGTGGATCTACGAGGACCTCAAGTTCCCTTACAAGCGGAACATCGCCGCCGTCGGCTTCGACCGCGACGACATGACCCTGGAGGGCATCACCCGCGAGGAGATGCGCCGGGGCTGCTGGGACCCGGCCGCCCGGCTGAAGGACATGGACCTCAACCACGTCGAGGCCTCCCTCTGCTTCCCCACCTTCCCGCGCTTCTGCGGACAGACCTTCGCCGAGGCCCACGACAAGGAGGTCGCCCTCGCCTGCGTCCGCGCCTACAACGACTGGATGGTCGAGGAGTGGTGCGGCGACAGCGGCGGACGCCTCGTCCCGCTCTGCATCATCCCCCTCTGGGACATCGGCCTCGCCGTCGCCGAGATCCGGCGCAACGCCGCCCGGGGCGTCAAGGCCGTCACCTTCTCCGAGATCCCCACCCACCTCGGACTGCCGTCGATCCACTCCGGCTACTGGGACCCCTTCTTCGCCGTCTGCCAGGAGACCGGCACCGTCGTCAACATGCACATCGGCTCCAGCAGCCAGATGCCCGCCGCCTCCCCCGACGCCCCGCCCGCCGTCCAGGCCTCCCTCAGCTTCAACAACGCCATGGCCTCGATGATGGACTTCCTCTTCAGCGGCGTCCTGGTCAAGTTTCCCCGGCTCAAGCTCGCCTACAGCGAGGGCCAGATGGGCTGGATCCCGTACGCCCTCGAACGCGCCGACGACGTGTGGGCGGAGCACCGCGCCTGGGGCGGGGTCCGCGACCTGGTCCCCGAACCCCCCTCCACGTACTACTACCGGCAGATCTTCTGCTGCTTCTTCCGCGACAAGCACGGCATCGCCTCGCTCGACGTCGTCGGCCGCGACAACGCCACCTTCGAGACCGACTACCCGCACGTCGACTCGACCTTCCCGCACACCAAGGAGGTCGCCCTCGACCACGTCCGGGGCCTCGACGACGAGACCGTCTACAAACTCATGCGCGGCAACGCCATCCGTATGCTCGACCTCGGCATCGTCTGATGGACCTCGGCAGCACCGACGAGGAGGAGGAGTTCCGGGCCCGCCTCAGGGAATGGCTCGCCACCGCCCTGCCCGCCCTCCCCCCGCGCCCCGACCCGCTGGACTGGCCCGCCCGCCGCGCCTACGACTGCGGCTGGCAGCGCGGGCTGTACGACGCGGGCTGGGCCGACGTCCACTGGGACGCCTCCCCGACCCAGCGCCTGATCTTCCTGGAGGAGACCGAACGCGCCGGAGCCCCCTACGTCGGCGCCAACTTCGTCGGACTCCTCCACGCGGGCCCCACCGTCGCCGCCGAGGGCACCCCCGCGCAGCGCGCCCGCTGGCTCCCCCCGATCCTGCGCGGCGACGAGGTCTGGTGCCAGGGCTTCAGCGAACCCGGCGCGGGCTCCGACCTCGCCGCCCTGCGCACCCGGGCCGTCCGCGACGGCGACGACTACGTCGTCACCGGCCAGAAGATCTGGACCTCCCACGCCGAGGTCGCCGACTGGTGCGAACTCCTCGTCCGCACCGACCCGGCGGCCCGCTCCAAGCACCGGGGCATCAGCTGGCTCGCGATGCCCATGGACGCCCCCGGCGTCACCGTGCGCCCCCTGCGCACCCTCGCGGGCTCCACCGAGTTCGCCGAGGTCTTCCTCGACGAGGTGCGCGTCCCCGTCGAGAACCGCGTCGGCGAGGAGAACGACGGCTGGCGCGTCACCATGGTCACCCTCTCCTTCGAACGCGGCACCGCCTTCGTCGGCGAGGTCGTCGCCTGCCGCCGCCTCCTCGGCGAACTCGCCCGTACCGCCAGGAAGAACGGCACCTGGGACGATCCCGTCCTGCGCCGCCGCCTCGGCAGGCTCTCCGCCGAGTTCCTGGCCCTCTGGCGGCTCACCCAGGCCAACGTCAGCGAGGCCCACGCGACCGGCGGGGTGCCGGGCGCGGGCGGCTCCGTCTTCAAACTGCACTACTCGCACGCCCGCCAGGAGCTGTACGACACCGCCGCCGACGTCCTCGGCCCCGACGCGCTCGACCTCGGCCGCGACTGGACCCTGGACCGGCTGTCCTCGCTCTCGTACACGATCGCCGCGGGCACCTCCCAGATCCAGCGCGACATCGTCGCCGAGCGCGTCCTCGGCCTCCCGAAGGGCCGGTGACCCGCCGTGGACTTCCGACTCACCGACGACCAGCGGGCCCTGCGCCGGGGCGTGCGGGACCTCCTCGAAGGCCGCTTCGGGCGGACCGGACTGCGGGCCGCCGCCGACTCCGGCGGCACCCTGGACCGCGCGCTCTGGCGGGAGCTCGGCGCGGCCGGGTTCTTCGCGCTCCGGCTCCCCGAGGCGGACGGCGGCGTGGGCCTGGGCCTCCCCGAGGCGGTCCTCGTCTTCGAGGAGGCGGGCCGGGCCCTGCTGCCCGGCCCGCTGGCCGCCACCCACGCGGCGGCCGGGACCGTGCCGGGAGCGGCGGACGGCTCCGTCGTCGTCACCTCCGTCGGAGAGGGCCTGGTCGCCTGGCTGGACGAGGCCGACGTGGTCGTCGGCGACGCCTCGGGCGCCGTCCCGATCCGCTCCCTCGACCCGCTGACCCCGCTGCACCGGGTGCCCGGCGCGCAGGACGCGGGCGGGCCGGTCGAGATCCTGCTCACCGCCGCCGAACAGGTCGGCGGCGCGGCGGCCACCACCGACATGGCCGTGGCCCACGCCAAGCGACGGGAACAGTTCGGACAGGTGATCGGCGGGTTCCAGGCCGTCAAGCACCTGTGCGCCGGGATGCTGGTCCGCGCCGAACTCGCCCGCGCCGCCGTCCGCGCCGCCTCGCTCACCGCCGACCCGGTCGAGATCGCCGGGGCGAAACTGCTCGCCGACACGGCCGCCGCCGCCAACGCCCGGGACTGCCTCCAGGTCTTCGGCGGCATGGGCTTCACCTGGGAGGCGGACGTCCATCTGCATCTGAAACGGGCCTGGGTGCGGGCCGGGCTGCGGCTGCCCGCCGCACGGGCGGAGGAGGTGCTCGCCGCCGCGCTGTGACCGGACGGAACGGCCGGGACGGACGGGGCGGCGCCCGTCCGGGGCGGTGGCCGGTGGCCGGTGCCGCAGGGTGACCGGGGGAGTCGCGCTCCGCTTCCGCCGGATCACCGAACGTCGATACCGTGTCGTGTCCTCGGGCGGGGCCGTCACGGCCCGGAGTCGGCCCCCGCCTCCGGTACCCTCCGTGGGATGCGAGTGCACGTCGGCCCGGATCGTCCCGGCGCCGCCCCCGGGGCGGCCCCGCGACGGGGAACGCCCGCTTCTCGCGCCCGGCGTTCGACTCCCCGCGACGTGCGTCGCACAGTATGGAGCACACGTACTCCTTCGCGCTGGAATATGCCCGAAGCGCTTGTTGCGGTGACTGTACGTCAACCATGCTGTCCCACAAGGGAATCACGTTCCGTGAAGGTGTGTCCGCCGGTTCGGATGGTGTGAGCGGTGCAGGTGCTTCAGGTTCAGTTGGAGGTCGGGGCCGACCCGGCCGAGGTGGGGCGGGCCAGGAGGTGGGCCCGCTCGCGGCTCGCGGGCTCGGGCATAGGGGACGACGAGCCGCTGGCCGAGACGCTGGTCCTGCTCATCTCCGAACTCGTCACCAACGCCGTGGTGCACACCGGCTGCCCGGCCGTGCTCCGGATGCTGTTCGGGGCCGAGGGCGGGGTGCGGGTCGAGGTCGCCGACCGCAGCGACCGTCCGCCACGGCCCCGGCACGCGCAGGGCGAGGACACCAACGGGCGCGGCCTGGAGCTGGTGGACGGTCTCGCCGACCGGTGGGGCTGGGAGCCCGAGGGGCGCGGCAAGAACATCTGGTGCGAGGTGGACCGGGCTCCGGTGGGCCCCGGGTGCGGGCCCGGCGCGATGTCCCCCGGACGAGTGCGCTGTTGACGTTTCATGGCGTTTTGCCCACTCTGGGGTGAGCGATTCGTGGCGAGGGGAGCCGAGGGCCGTGCGGTCCGGCGTGTGTCCGGGCGGGCCCTCGACAGGTGCGGGTCGCGACCGGGTGGCGGCGTCCGTGCCGTGCTCGGGGCGCGCGCGAGCGCGCCGCCACCCGCGAGGACCGTGAGGGGTCGCAGGATCGTGGGGGGTCAGGGGGCCCCGGGGGGCCACGGGGTCCTGAGGGGCCGCAGGGCCCTGGAGGTCACAGAGCCGTGGCGGGTCACAGAGGCCCGGAGGGTCGCAGAGCCGTGGCGGGTCACAGAGGCCCGGAGAGTCACAGAGGCGTGGCGGGTCACAGGACCGCCACCGGTGCCACCGGAGCGCCGGTCCCGCCGGTGAAGGGCTCCGGCGTCGCGGAGAGCAGGAAGGAGTGGCGCCGCTCCTGTGCACAGGCTGTGGACAGTTCCTCCAGGTTCCAGTTCTGCCCCTGGAGCATCCCCATCTCGACCAGGTCGAGGGCGTGCACCGGCATCCACAGGTCCTCGATCTCCGGCGGGAAGATCTCGAAGGTGAGGGTGTCGTCGGCGACGGCGGCCACGTCCCGCGCGTGGAACCACTCCGGGGTGCGGATCGAGAGCCCGGGGGACGGGAAGGCGTACCCGTGCCGGTCCCCGGCCAGGTACAGCCGCATCTGACCCGTCCGTACGAGCACCACGTCACCGGCGCGTACGGTCACCCCGCCGAAGTCGGCCGCCTCGTCCAGGTCCTCCGGGGTGACGGCGTGGTCGCCGGGCAGCCGGTCCACGCCCTTGGCGGCGGCCACGTCCAGCAGGACCCCGCGCGAGACCAGGTGCCGGGCGGTGTGGATGCCGCTGTACGCGGACCGGCCGTGCGGGGTGACCGAGTCGGCGGGGCGTCCGTTGTAGAGGCGGCCCGAGTGCGAGGCGTGGGTCAGGGCGTCCCAGTGGGTGCCCGCCTGGAGGCCCAGGGTCGCGGTGTCGTCGCTGGTGGCGACCGTGCCGGGGCCGAACAGCTCCTGGTTGATCTGGACCATGGAGTGGAGCGGGTTCACCCGCCCGGGGATCATCCCGGTCTGCACGCCGTCCTGCCTCAGTTCGACGGCGAGCGGGACCCGCAGTCCGCTCCTGACACCGGCGGCGGCCTCCCGTACCACCTCGTCGGTGATCAGGTTGAGGGTGCCGATCTCGTCGTCCCGGCCCCAGCGACCCCAGTTGTTGACGCGCGCGGCGATCTCGTGGAATGCGGCGGGCAGCGACATCGGGGGCCTCCGGGGTCTTGTTATCCGGTATCTGACGGGTCGTAGAATCCGGTTCGACGAATGAATCTAACGGACCGTCAGAAACTGCGGGAAGGGGCCGGGCATGGGGAACTTCTTGGCTGGCAAGGTCGTCGCCGTGACGGGCGCGGGGCGGGGCATCGGCCGTGCCGTCGCCCTCGCGTGCGCGGCGGAGGGCGCGAAGGTCGTCGTCAACGACTACGGGGTGTCCATCGAGGGCGGGGAGCCGACGTCCGAGGTCGCCCTCGGGGTGGTGAAGGAGATCGAGGCGGCGGGCGGCACGGCCGTCGCGGTCGCCGACGACATCGCGACGATGGCGGGCGGGCAGCGGCTCGTGGACGTGGCCCTCGCCGAGTACGGGCGGGTCGACGGGGTCGTGTGCGTGGCGGGCATCCTGCGCGAGCGGATGCTGTTCAACATGTCCGAGGAGGAGTGGGACCCGGTCGTGGCGACCCACCTCAAGGGCACGTTCACCGTCTTCCGGGCGGCCTCGGCGGTGATGCGCAAGCAGGGCGGCGGCACCCTGATCGGCTTCACCAGCGGCAACCACCAGGGCTCCGTGGCCCAGGCCAACTACTCGGCGGCCAAGGGCGGGATCATCTCGCTCGTCCGGTCGGCGGCGCTCGGCCTCCACAAGTACGGGGTCACCGCCAACGCGGTCGCACCGGTCGCGCGGACCCGGATGTCGGCCAATGTGCCGATGGAGCTGAAGGAGATCGGGGAGCCGGAGGACGTGGCCGCGCTCGTCGTCTATCTCCTCTCCGACCGGGCCAGGGAGGAGCGGATCACCGGGCAGGTCTACACGATCGCGGGCCCCAAGATCGCGGTCTGGGCCCAGCCGCGCGAACTGCGCGCCGGGTACGCGGAGGGCGGCTGGACCCCGGAGCGCATCGCCGACTTCCTGCCGGGCACGGTGGGCGTCGACCCGATGCCGATGCTGGCCCGCCTTGAGGAGATGGCGAGGGCGGCGGCGGAGGGGGCCCGTCCGAACGCGGGCGGGGGCTCGGGTGCGGCGGGTGCGTCCGGCGTATCCGGTGCTTCCGGTGAGGCGGGTGCGTCGTCATGAGGGGTGTGGTCTTCGACGGGAAGCGGATCGAGGTCGTCGACGATCTGGAGGTCCGGGACCCCGGGCCCGGTGAGGTGCTGGTCCGGGTGGCCGCCGCCGGACTGTGCCACAGCGACCTCGCGGTGGTCGACGGGACGATCCCGTTCCCGGTGCCCGTGGTGCTCGGGCACGAGGGCGCGGGGGTCGTCGAGGCGGTGGGGCCCGGGGTCGTCCACGTCGTCCCCGGCGACCACGTGGCCCTGTCCACGCTCGCGAACTGCGGCGCCTGCGCGGACTGCGACCGGGGACGGCCCACGATGTGCCGGAAGGCCATCGGGCGGCCGGGACGCCCGTTCTCGCGGACCGGCGACGGCGCGCCGCTGTACCAGTTCGCGTCGAACTCGTCGTTCGCCGAGCGGACCGTCGTCAAGGCGGTCCAGGCGGTGCGGATCCCGGAGGACATCCCGCTGACCTCGGCCGCGCTGATGGGCTGCGGGGTGCTGACCGGGGTCGGGGCGGTGCTGAACCGGGCGAGGGTCGGCCGGGGCGAGACCGTGGTCGTCATCGGCACCGGGGGCATCGGCCTGAACGTCCTCCAGGGGGCCCGGATCGCGGGTGCCCTGACGATCGTGGCCGTGGACACCAACCCGGCGAAGGAGGAGGTGGCACGGCGGTTCGGCGCGACCCACTTCCTGTCCTCGGCGGACGGGGTGCGGGAGATCCTGCCGACCGGCGCCGACCACGTCTTCGAGTGCGTGGGGCACACCGGGCTGGTCCGCACGGCCGTGGACCTGCTCGACCGGCACGGGCAGGCGGTCCTCCTCGGCATGACGGGCCCGAAGGCGGAGGCGACGTTCCTGCCCGCCGCGATGTTCCTGGACAAGTCGATCCTGGGCTGCCGTTACGGCTCCTCCCGCCCCCAGCGGGACATCGCCCTGTACGCGGAGCTGTACCGCACGGGCACCCTCCTGCTCGACGAACTCGTCACCGCCACGTACCCGGTGGAGGACTTCGCCCGAGCGGTGGAGGACGCGGAGGCGGGGAAGGTGGCCCGGGGGGTCCTGACCTTCTGACCAGGGGAGGTTGGGCGGCCGGGCGGTTGGGTGGCCGGACCATGGGTGGCCGGGCGTTGGGCCGCCGGGCGCCGGGCGACGAGCGGTTGGGCCACGGGCCGCCGGGCGTCGGGGGGCCGGACCACGGGCCGCCAGGCGTCGGGCGGCCGGGCGTCGGGCGACGGGCGACGAGCGGTTGGGCCACGGGCCGCCAGGCGACGGACGGCCGAGCCACGGGCCACGGGCCGCTCGGCCGTCGGCCGGTCCGGTCCGGTCAGGGCGCGGGGCCTCCGCGCGGCCCCCTGGCCGCCCCCTGGTCGCCCCTGGCCGCCCCCTGGGCAACAGGGGCGTCTGCCCCTACGGTCCTGGGCATGTCCTACCGCGCGCTCGCCACCCGTCCCGTCCTCGTCTGGTCCGCCGTCACCGTCACCGGGCGGCTGCCCGTCGCCATGGCGCCGCTCGCGCTGGTGTTCCTGGTGCGGGAGCGGCCCGGCGGGTACGCGCTCGGGGCGGTGCTCGCCGCCGCGTACGTCCTCGGGGAGATCCTCGCCGCGCCCGTCCTCGGGATACGGATGAAGGCCGAACGGGCCCGGCCGCAGCTCGCCGCCGGGCTCGCGGCGGGCGCCGCAGGGTTCCTCGGCATCGGGTTCTGGCCCGGCGCCCACCCCGTGGTGCTCGCCGCCTTCGCGCTGCTCGCGGGCGCCGGTCCCGCCGCCGTGCCCGGCGGGATGCGGGCCCTGCTCACCCGCCTGGTCCCGGAGCGGTCCTTCACCCAGGCGATGAGCATGGAATCGGTACTGACCTTCGGCATCTGGGCCGCCGCCCCCGCCCTCGCCACCGGGCTGGCGCTCGGCGTCGATCCCGCCCTCCCGATGCTGCTCGCCGGGACGTCCATGGCCCTCTCCACCGCCGGACTGTGGCTGCTGCCGCCCGGCTGGTCCAGCGGGCCGCAGGAGAAGGGCGCGTCCGTACGGCGGGCGCTGCTCGCCGCCTGGCCCGTGTACGTCATGGGCGCGGGCGCCATGACCCTGCTCGCGCTCGCCGAGCTGACCCTGCCCGCGCTCCTCGAACAGCGCGGGATCGGGATCGGCTGGACGGGCCCGCTGCTCGCCGGGTTCTCGGTCGCCTCGGCCGTCGGCGCCTTCGTGTACGGCCTCCGGGGCGGCTGGCCCGGCAGGCTGCCGGTGCAGTCGCTGGTCCTCGTCCTGGGCGTGACCGCCGGGGTCGCCCTGGTCGCGGTCCTGCCCGGAACGGCGGCCATCGGGCTCGCCCTGGCCTGCGCCGGACTCCTGATGGCCCCCGCCAGCCTCGCCCGCAACCTGACGCTCCGACAGCTCCTGCCGCCGTCCGCGCTCGCCGCCGGGTACTCCGTCATGTACGCGGCCGTCGGCGCGGGCTACGCGGTGAGCGGCGCCCTCGCGGGCGGGCTGCTCCACGTGGTGGCCCCCTCGACGGCCATCCTCTGCGGGGTCGGCCTGACCCTGCTGCTCACCCTCGCCGGAGCACTGGGCGAACACCGCGCGGACCACCGGAAACCCGCCCCCCTGCCGGAGGAGACTCCGGCCCTGAGGGCGGACCGGTAGGACGGCGACCGGGTAGGACGGCGGACCGTCCGGCGTCCTTGGGCGTGGGCGGCTGGGCGGCCACTAGGGTGCGTGGGATGAATACTTCGTCGGTGCTCCCGCGTTCGTTCCGGCTGCTCGTGACGGGCGGGGGCACCGGCGGCCACACCTACCCGGCCTTGACGGCGATCCGTACCCTGCAGGGCCGCCTCGCGGATGCGGGCGGCACGCTGGACGTCCTGTGGATCGGGACGGCGGAGGGTCTCGAAGCGCGTGTCGCCCCGGCGGAGGGCATCGCGTTCAGGACGGTGGCCACCGGGAAGATCCGCCGCTCGTCGAATCCGCTCAAGATGCTGTCCACCGCGAACGTGAAGGACATGGCACGGGTGCCGCTCGGGGTGGCTCAGGCCCGGTCGATCGTGTCGGGCTTCCGGCCGGACGTGGTCCTGGCGACGGGCGGGTACGTCGCGGTCCCGGCCGGGCTGGCCGCGCGGCTGTGCCGCGTTCCGCTGGTCCTGCACGAGCAGACCGTCCGGCTGGGCCTGGCCAACCGGAAGCTCGCGAGTTCGGCTGCGCGGATCGCGGTGTCCTCGGAGTCCTCGCTGCCGCTGCTGCCCGCCGAGGTGCGTGAGCGCGCGGTCGTCACCGGGAACCCGGTGCGACCGGAAGTCCTGGGCGGCCACGCGGACAAGGCGGTCGAGGCGCTGGCTCTGCACGGGTTCGACCGGCGTCTGCCGACGGTCTACGTCACCGGCGGAGCCCAGGGCGCCCAGCAGATCAACGGTGTCGTCCGTGAAGTACTGCCCTGGCTGCTGGCGCACGCGAACGTGATCCACCAGTGCGGTCCGGCGAACGTGGACGAACTCCGTTCGGCCGCCGCCGGGCTGGACCCGGCCCTCGCCGGCCGCTACCACCTGACCGGGTTCCTCGGGTCGGAGCTGCCGGACGTGCTGGCGCTGTCCGACGTCGTGGTGTCCCGGAGCGGTGCCGGGACCCTGGCGGAGCTGACCGCGCTCGGCAAGCCCGCAGTGTTCGTCCCGCTCGCCACGTCGGCCGGGAACGAGCAGGCCCACAACGCCCGTCACCTGGCCGACGCGGGGGCCGCACTCGCCCTGCTCGCCGAAGTCACCGGCCCCGCTCTCCGGAGCGCGGTCGGCCCGCTCCTGACCGACCCCACCCTGCGGGCGGCGATGGCGGAACGGGCCCGGACACACGGGCGCCCGGACGCGGCGGACAGGCTCGTGGACGTGGTGCTGTCCGCCGCCGCCTGATACCGGCGGACGGCCGCCGGGTGGACCACATCGCACCACGTGTGTCCGTGACACCGCCACCAGCTTCGTGAGCGTGGCTCCGCCGCAGGCACGCCTTTCTCGTGGCTGTGGCGATCCGGTCGGCCCCGGCCCGTAGGGGCTTCTGCGGACCGTGAGGGCGGGCCGGGGCCCTCAGGCGGTCTCCGCCCCCGCGCGGAACGTGCGCCGGTACGACGTCGGGGTCACTCCGATCGCGCCCATCAGGTGGACCCGTAGGGACTGGGCCGTGCCGAAGCCCGCGTCCCTGGCCACTCGGTCGACGGGCAGTCCGGTGGTCTCCAGGAGGTGCCGGGCCCGTTCCACGCGCTGCTGGGTGAGCCACTGGCCGGGGCTGATGCCGACCTCGTCGCGGAACCGGCGGGTGAACGTCCGTACGCTCATCGCCTCCTTCTCCGCGAGGTCCCGCAGCTGGATCGGCTCGTGCAGCCGGGCCAGGGCCCAGGCCCGTGCGGCGGTCGTGGTGTGGGTGCCCGCCTGCGGCAGCGGGCGCTCGATGTACTGGGCCTGCCCGCCGTCCCGGTGCGGCGGCACGACCGTTCTGCGGGCCACGTCGTTGGCGACCGCCGTCCCGTGGTCGCGGCGCACGATGTGCAGGCACAGATCGATCCCGGCGGCCACGCCCGCCGAGGTGAGGACGTCGCCGTCGTCGACGAAGAGGACGTCCGCGTCGACCCGGACCCGGGGGAACACCCGCTGGAAGTGCGCGGCGGTCGCCCAGTGCGTGGTGGCCGGGCGGCCGTCGAGGTATCCGGCGGCGGCGAGCACGTATCCGCCGGTGCAGATGGAGACGAGCCGGGTGCCGGGCCGGATGTGGGCCAGGGCGGCGGACAGCTCCCCCGTGAGCCGCCCCTCGTCGAAGACCGGCCCCAGCTCGTAGGAGGCGGGGACGACGACGGTGTCGGCGGTGGCGAGGACCTCCGCACCGTGCTCGACGTATATGGAGAAGTCGGCGTCCGTGGGGACGGGACCGGCCGCCGGGGCGCAGGTGACGATCTCGTACAGCGGGTCCCCCGAGGCGTCCCGGGCGCGCCCGAAGATGCGGTGCGGGATGCCCAGTTCGAAGGGGAGGAGGCCCGGCAGGGCGAGGACGGCGACGCGGTGCGGTGACGGCGGCACGGGCGGTGCTCCCTCCGAAATTCAGTGGTGGTCCAGACCCATCACTGGTAGCTCTTCGTGTCCGTGACGGACAACACGTACAAGTCTGAGGCCGCCGAACGGATTCCCGTACCGGCCGGGCCGCCCGCCCTGTGGAACCGCAACTTCCGGCTCTTCTTCATCGCCCGCGCGGTCGCCGTCTTCGGCGAGGGCACCGTCCCGGTCGCCTTCGCCGCCGGGCTCCTCGGCGCCGGGCACTCCGGCGCCACCGTCGGCTACGCGCTCGGCGGCTGGACCGCCGCCTTCGCGCTCTTCGTCCTCTTCGGCGGGGTCCTCGCCGACCGGTTCACCGCCCGCCGGATGATGATCCTCGCCGATCTGCTCCGGCTGCCCGGCGCCGCCGTCCTCGCCGTCTCCTTCACCCTCGGCAGCCCGCCGCTGTGGGCGGTCTACACCCTCTCCGTCCTCATGGGCGTCGGCGCCGCCCTCTTCCAGCCGGGCGTCGCCTCCACGATCCCGCGCATAGTCCCCGACGTGCAGCGCGCCAACGCGGTGCTGCGCGTCGCCGAAGCCCTCATGACCATGGCGGGACCGGCCGCCGCCGGTCTGCTCGTCGCCCTCTGGGGCGCGGGCTCCGCCTTCGCCGTCAACGGCGCCACGTTCGCTGCCAGCGCCTTCTGCCTCGTCCTGCTGCGGATGGACCCGCTGCCCTCCGACTCGATCCGGCGCGCCTCCCTCGGGGTCGAACTCGTCGGCGGCTGGCGTGAGTTCACCGCCCGCAAGTGGCTCTGGGGGGTCATCTCCATCTGGACGGTGTACGGGCTGACCGTCGCGGGGCCCATGGTGCCGCTCACCGCGAGCCTGGTCACCGAGGACCACGGCGCGGCCACGTACGGCGTGCTCATGGCCGTCAACGGGGCGGGCAGTGCCGTCGGCGGTCTCCTCGCGCTCCGGGTCCGCCCGCGCAAGCCGCTCGCGGCGGGGGCGGTCGCCCTCCTCGGGCTCCCCGTGGGCCTCGTGCTGCTCGGGCTCGGCGCGCCCGTCGCCCTGCTCGGCGCGGGCCAGTTCATCGGCGGCGCGGCCTTCGCGTTCTGGCTGGTGATGTGGTCGACGGCGGTGCAGACGCACGTACCGCAGGAGGCGCTGAACCGGATGCACGCGTACGACGTGGCCGGTTCGCTCCTGATGATGGGCGTCGGCCGCACCCTGTCCGGCCCGGTGGCGGGGCTGGTCGGCACGGAGGCGGTCCTGCTCACGGGCGCGGGCATCGCGGTGCTCGTGGTGTGCGCGTTGCTGGTGGTCCGCCCGATCAGGACGTTGCCACGGGTGTAGGGGGGAGGGGGGGAGGGGGGAGGGGGAGTGTCCGGGGCCCGGGGCCCCGCCCCCGCCCCCTGGGCCCGATGCCCTGCGCCCATCCCCCGGTCTCCACCCCTGTCCCGATCCGTTCGAAAGCTGTCGTTCGGGCCAATGGTCCGGCGTCGGGCGGGCCGGGATGCTCGTGGCATGGCCCAGACAACCGAGACGCCCGTCCGTACGCCTGACGGACGGGCACCCCGCACCCCCCGTGTCCACCGCGCCTGGTTCGTCGCGGCGGTCACCTTCGTCACGATCATCGGGGCGGCGGCCTTCGCCTCCCTGCCGGGTCTGCTGATCGAGCCCCTGCACGCCGAGTTCGACTGGTCGCGGGGCACGATCGGCTTCGCCGTCTCGGTGAACCTCGCCCTCTACGGCCTCACCGCCCCCTTCGCCGCCGCCCTCATGGACCGCTTCGGCATCCGCCGGGTCGTCGCCGTCGCCCTGACGGTCATCGCCGTCGGATCGCTGCTCACCGTGTGGATGACGGCCGCCTGGCAGCTCGTCCTCTTCTGGGGCGTCCTCGTCGGGCTCGGCAGCGGCTCCATGGCGCTGGCCTTCGCGGCGACCGTCACCAACCGCTGGTTCACCGCCCGCCGGGGCCTGGTGACCGGCATCCTCACCGCCGCCGGGGCCTCCGGGCAGCTCGTCTTCCTGCCGCTGCTGTCCTGGCTGGTCGAGCACCACGGCTGGCGTCCCGCCGCCGTGACGGTCGCGCTCGCCGCGCTCGCCGTGGTCCCCTTCGTATGGTTGCTGCTGCGCGACCATCCGGCGGACGTCGGGCTCGCCCCGTACGGCGGGGAGTACGCGGAGAAGCCCGCGCCCGTGCCCGGCGCCGCCCGGCGCGCGGTCGGCGTGCTCCTCAAGGCGGCCCGCACCGGCCCCTTCTGGCTTCTCGCGGGCACCTTCGCGATCTGCGGGGCGTCCACGAACGGCCTGGTCAAGACGCACTTCGTGCCCGCCGCCCATGACCACGGGATGCCCGTCACGGCGGCGGCGGGACTGCTCGCGGTGATCGGTGTGTTCGACGTGGCCGGGACGATCGCCTCGGGCTGGTTCACCGACCGCTTCGAGGCGCGCAGGCTCCTCGCCGTCTACTACGCGCTGCGCGGGATCTCGCTGCTGTTCCTGCCGATGCTGCTCGCGCCGACGGTCCAGCCGCCGATGGTGTTCTTCATCGTCTTCTACGGTCTGGACTGGGTGGCGACGGTCCCGCCGACGATCGCGCTCTGCCGGGAGCACTACGGCGAGGACTCGGCGATCGTCTTCGGCTGGGTGCTCGCCTCCCACCAGGTCGGCGCGGCGGTGGTCGCGTTCGCGGGCGGGCTCGCCCGGGACGTCTTCGGCAGCTACGACGTGGTCTGGTACGCCTCGGGCGCGCTGTGCGCGGCGGCGGCGCTGATGGCGCTGGTGATCAGGCGACCCCGGGCGCAGGCGCCCGCCATCGCGGGAGCATGATGATCCGCGGGGGGTGATCGCGATGAGCGGTCCGGTCGAAGGGCGCACGCACGCCCGCATGGTGAGGGTCTCGATGCTGGCGCTGCTGCTCCAGGGGGCGCTGTTCATGGTCCTGAGGGTGGTGTTCGGCGATGCCGGGCGGCCGGCGGAGGACGGGTCGTCGCTCAGTCCGCTCCAGCTCTTCGGGCTTCCGTTCGTGACGCTGCTGGGCCTGCTGGCGGCGGTCGCGGTGTCGGCGGTGGTCGTCCTGCCCGCCGTGCTGGGCGGCGAGGGACTCGCGCGGACGGTCGGCGGGTGCCCGATCGGCTGGCAGTTGACGCTCGCGGGCGCCGCGGGCGCCCTCCTGGTCCCGTTCGCCGGATGGTGGGCCTGGCCGGTGGGCACGGCGGTCCTCGCGGTGGCGGTGGTGCTGACCCGTCCGGCCCGCCGGGGCTGGTTCGTGCGCCTGCTGTACTGGGGCACGCTCGCGGTCCTGGGCGCGCTGGCCCTCGGGGGCGTCGGCCTGAGCACGGGCGTGATCGCCGCCTGAGCCCCGGCGCTCGCCCCACCCGACCTCCGGCCCCGTGCCCGTACGCCGCGTCCTATTTCCGGTGCGTCGGCGCGGGTGCCGGTGGTGGAATCGGGCGATGAGGACGAGCGAAGAGCCGGAGACGGTGGTGGACCGGGGGCAGTTCCCGGACGCGGTGACGCCCTGGGACGACCGGGAGTGGCGGCGGGAGGCCCTCGGCTGGGCCGGGCGGGAACTCGCCGCGCACGGCAGGACCGAGACCGGGCCGCGCGAGGTGCGGGTGCGCCCGTGGTCGGTCCTGATGCGGCTGCGCACGGGGGAGGGCGAGCGGGACGCGGTCTGGCTGAAGGCGGGCGCGCCGTCCAACGCCTTCGAGGCGGGGCTCTCCTCGGCGCTCGCGGAGTGGGTGCCGCAGGACGTGATGGCGCCGCTCGCGGTGGACGCGGAGCGCGGCTGGACGCTGCTGCCGGACGGCGGGCCGCTGTTCCGGGGGGTGCTCGACGCGGGGGCGGCGGGCCCGGCGGAGTGGGCGCTGGCGGTCGGCCGGTACGCGCGGACGCAGCGGCGGCTGCTGCCGTACGCGGACCGGATGGTGGAGCTCGGGGTGCCGGGCGCCCGGACGCGGGACCTGCCGGAGGTCTTCGACGCGCTGGTCGAGGGCAATCCGCTGTTCGACGCGGCCGAGCGGGCCGCGTTGCGGGGGCGGCGGTCCCGGCTCGTCGACCTGTGCGCGGAACTCGACGCGTACGGCGTGCCCGACTCGCTGGACCACTGCGATCTGCACGACGGCCAGATCCTCGCCCCGGCACCGGGCCGCTTCACCTTCTTCGACTGGGGGGACGCCTGTGTGGCGCACCCCTTCGGCAGTCTCCTCGTCCCGGTGCGGGCGGTGGCGGAGCGGTACGGTCCCGGGGCCGTGGCCCCGCTGGTGGAGGCGTATCTGGAGCCGTGGGCGGACCTGGGCCCTTCGGCCGGGGAACTGCGCGGGGCGGCGCTCCTCGCGGTGCGGCTGGCGGCGCTGGGCCGCGCGGGCTCCTGGTTCCGCGTCTTCCCCGGCACCCCGCTCGCCGACAGCCGTGAGGCGAGCGCCCACTGGGTGCGGGAACTGTTCGCGGCGGAGGACGCCTGGTGACGGCGGCGGTGCCGGTGCCGGTGGTGACAGCGGCGGGGCCGGTGACGGTGGCGGGGCCGGGGCGGTGACGGTGTGAGCCGCCGCAATCCGGCGGATCGCCCGTACCGCCCCACGGGTGTGCCCGCCCGGTGGGAGTGCCGTACCGCCCCGGGCCGTCTCAGCCGTCGAGGCGGCTGAACCGGCCGAACCGCCCCCGGTGGAAGAGCAGGGGCTCTCCGTCCTCGGCCGCGTCGAGGGCCTCCACCCGGCCGACCACGATCAGGTGGTCGCCGCCGGTGTGGACGGCGGTGATCGCGCAGTCGATCCAGGCGGGCGCGCCGGTCAGGCGGGGGGCGCCGGTCGCCGGGGCGGGGGTCCAGTCGACGCCCGCGAACTTGTCGGCGCCGCTGACGGCGAAGGACCGGCACAGTCCGTCCTGTCCGGCGCCGAGCACATTGACGCAGAAGGAGCCCGCGGCGGCGATCCGGGGCCAGGTCGTGGACGTACGGGCGACCATGAAGGCGACCAGCGGCGGGTCGAGGGAGAGGGAGGCGAAGGACTGGCAGGCGAATCCGGCCGGTCCTTCCGGGGCGAGGGCGGTCACGACGGTGACGCCGCTCGCGAAGTGGCCCAGGACGCGGCGGAACTCCGCCGGGTCGAGGGGCGGTCGCTCGTCGTCCCGTACCGCGCGCAGCACGGGCCGGGGCAGTGGTTCCACGGCCGTGGGCGAACCGGCCGCTCTCAGGTGTCGGACGGCGCTGGCCGCCATCCCCGCGTGTCCCATCACACCGTCCATTGAAACTGACGACTCGTCAGATGGGAAGCCCCCGGGGCTTCGCGTACGAGTTCCCTGAGAAGTTCCCTTGAGGGTTCCCTTGCGGGTTCCCTTACGAGGGGGACCCGCAAGGGAACCCGACCGCCCCGCCCCCCGACCGCCCCGCCCCCCGACCGCCCCGCCCCCGACCCCCGTCGCGCGACTATCTCCCCTGGTAGCGGGCCTCCCGGCGTTCCACGAAGCTCGCCACGCCCTCCTGGGCGTCGCTCGTCGTCATGGTGAGTTCCTGTGCGGTCGCCTCCGCCGCGAAGGCGGTCGCCCGGTCGGTGTCCAGGGACGCGTTCACCAGTTGTTTGGTGAGGGCGAGGGTCCGGGTCGGGCCCCGGGCGAGGCGTTCCGCCCATTCCGTGGCCGTCTTCTCCAGGTCCTCCGCCGGGACGACCCGGTTCACCAGGCCCCACTCGCGCGCGTCCGCCGCCGACAGCGCGTCCCCGAAGAACATCAGTTCCTTGGCCCGCTGCGGCCCGATCAGCCGGGGCAGCAGATACGCCCCGCCGCCGTCCGGGACCAGGCCCCGCCGGACGAACACCTCGATGAAGCGGGCGGATTCGGCGGCCAGGACCAGATCGCAGGCGAACGCCAGGTGCGCGCCGATCCCCGCCGCCGTCCCGTTCACCGCCGCGATCACCGGCTTCTCGCAGTCCAGTACGGCTCCGATGAACCGCTGGGCCCCGCGCCGGATGGTCCGGGTGACGTCCCCCGCGGTCCGGCCGCCGGTCGCGGGGGCGCCGCGCAGATCGGCGCCCGCGCAGAAGCCGCGTCCGGTGGCGGTGATCACCACGGCCCGTACGGCGGGGTCGGCGGAGGCCGCTTCGAGCAGGGTGATGATCCGTTCCCGCTGGTCCCAGGTGACCGCGTTCATCGCCTCGGGGCGGTTGAGGGTGATCCGGGAGACGCCGTTCCCGACGGTGTGCAGCAGGTCCTCGGTCATGCCAGGGGCTCCTGTCGGCAGACGGCGAGCGCGTCCAGGGCCACCGCGCCCTGGCCGCGCGGCAGCACCATCAGCGGGTTGATGTCGAGTTCGGTGAGGTCGCCGTCGAGTTCGAGGGCCATGCGCTGGACGCGCAGGACGACCTCGACGAGGGCGTCGACGTCGGCGGGCGGGGCGCCCCGGACGCCGTCGAGGAGGGCCCGGCCGCGCAGTTCGCCGAGCATGGAGCGGGCTTCCCGTTCCCCGAACGGCGGGACGCGTACGGCGGTGTCGTCGAGGACCTCCACCAGGACCCCGCCGAGGCCGACCGTGACGGTCGGGCCGAAGAGGTCGTCGCGGGTGACGCCGACGACCATCTCGACCCCGCGTCCGACCATCTGGCAGACGAGGATGCCGTCGAGGTCGATGGACTCGAAGCGGGCGATGTCGGTGAGTTCGCGGTAGGCGTCCCGCACCTGGCTGGCGGAGGTCAGTCCGACCTTCACCAGGCCGAGTTCCGTCTTGTGGGCGAGCTGGGCGCCGGAGGCCTTCATCACGACGGGGTAGCCGACGAGCCCGGCGGCCCGGACGGCCGCCGCCGCGCTGGTGACGAGCTGTTCGCGGGGGACCCGTATCCCGTAGGCGCGCAGGAGTTGTTTCGCGGCGTGCTCGCTGAGCCGGTGGCCGGGCCGCATGAGGGCCTGGGCCTTGCGGAAGGAGGGGGAGGAGGTGCGGGGGGCCTCGTCGAAGGGGGAGCGGTAGGCGGCGGTGAAGCGGTGGTGGTCGAGGTAGGACTTCACGGCGCCGATGCAGTTGGCGAAGGTGCGGAAGGTGGCGACGCGGGAGGAGCCGAGGAGGGTGGTGCGGTAGGCGTCCTCGGTGCCGACCGGGGAGCCCCAGACCACGCAGACGAGTTTGTCGGTGGCCTCGGCGGCGTCCACCAGGTCCTGGGCGAGCTTGTCGCTCATGGGAGGGAAGGGGCCGGTGATCGGACAGACGAGGACGCCGACGGAGGGGTCGGCGAGGATCGCGTCGATGATCTTCCGGCCGCGCCAGTCGCCGACGGGGTGGCCGCCGTTGTCGACGGGGTTGGCGACGTTCAGGTACTCCGGGATCCAGGTGTGGAGTTCGTCCTGTTTGGCTTCCGGGAGGGTGGGGAGCCGGAGTCCGGCGGTGGTGGCGAGGTCCGCGAAGTGGGCGCCGGTGCCGCCGGAGATGGAGTAGACGACGACGCCGTCGGCCTGCGGTCGGCGGGCGCGGGCGAGCAGGGCGGCGGTGTCCTGGAGCTGGTCGAGCCCGTCGACGCGGATGACGCCGTACTGGCGCATGGCGGCGTCGACGACCCGGTCGGCGCCGGTGAGCTTGCCGGTGTGGGAGGCGGCGGTGCGGGCGCCGGTCTCGGTGCGGCCGACCTTGACGGCGACGACGGGGACGCCGTTGCGGGCGGCGCGGTCGGCGGCGAGGAGGAAGGAACGGCCGTCCTTGAGCCCTTCGACGTAGCAGGCGATGGCGCCGACCTCGGGGCGTCCGGCGAAGTAGGAGAGGAAGTCGGCGGTCTCCAGGTCGGCCTCGTTGCCGGTGGGGGCCCAGTGGGAGAGGCGGACGCCGATGTCCTGGAGGGAGAAGACGGGCCGTCCCTGGTGGCCGGACTGGGTGATGAGGGCGACGGCGGGGCCTTCGAGGTCGTCGCGGAAGTGTTCGAAGGCGTTGAGGTTGGTGTTGGGGCCGAGGAGCCGGAGCCCCGAGCGGCGCACGGCGGCGGCGAGCCGTTCCTGCGCGGCGGCGCCCGCCTCGCCGGTCTCGGCGAAGCCGGAGGCGAAGGCGACGGCGAACCTGACCTTGGTGTCGGCGAGCTGCTCGACGACGGGCAGCGGGTCGGCGACGAGGAGGACGGCGAGGTCGACGGGTTCGGTGAGGGCGGCGACGGACGGGACGCAGTCGATCCCGAAGACGCTGGTACGGGTGGGGTGGACGGGCACCAGACGGGCGCCGACGCGTTCGGCCCAGGCGAGGAGCTGCCGGGTGATGCCGGTGTTGGGGCGGCCCTCGGTGTCGGAGGCGCCGACGACGGCGACGGACTCGGGCCGGAAGAAGCGGTCGAGGTCGGGTACGGGGGCGTGCAGCGGGCGTCCGCTGACGTCCAGGTCGCCGGGGGCGGCGGTGGTGCCGTGCACGGCCTCGCGGTCCGGCTCCCCGCAGGCGACCACACGGGCGCGGAGTCCGGCCGTGAAGGTGCCGTGAGTCGATCCAAGCATGTGTTCCGCCCGCCCTTCACCCATCCGTATACACCTGACGCTTAGTCAGATTACAGAACTGACAGTCTGTCAGGAATGGTTGTGCGCGGGGAAGCGTGAACGGGCGGTACGGGAGCGGTGCGGGAGCGGTGCGGGAGCGGTACGGGAGGGGGCCGGGGTCGGTCCGGGACCGGTCCGGGAGGGGGTGGCCGGGGTGGCGTCCCCGGCCGCCCTGGCGGAGCCGTACAACCATTCGACCGGACGGGCTGTCTCACCCTTTGAAGCCACGAGTGACGACACGTACGACGCCGCTCCACGACACCGCCCTGGGGGGCTCTTGTACCGCACGACCAGCACCGCCAGCACCACCGGCACGACCAGCACCGCCCGTACCACCGGCCCGCGTGGCCGTCGTCGCGCCCTCGCCACCGCCCTGGCCGTCCTCGCCTCCTCGGCCGCGCTCACCGCGGTGACGGCGGCTCCGGCCGAGGCGTACGACCCGCCGCGCGAGGTCCGGTCCGCGCCCCGGGTCGTCTTCACCGAGCACAGGAACGTCGACGGGGTGCGCACGGACACCCTGGTCACGGTCAACTCCGACGGCACGGACCGGCGGGTCCTGGTGCCCACCGGCAAGGGTCTCCCCAAGGCGGAGATCACCGGGGTCACGTACTCGCCCGACGGTGTGTACATGGCCTTCATCAGCAACGACGGCTTCGCCGACATCTGGGTCGCGCACGCCGACGGCACGAACGCCCGGCTGGTCCGCAAGGACGTCGACGAGCCGGACGGCTGGCTGAGCGGCCTCGACTGGACGCCCGACGGCAAGCAGCTCTACCTGAGCTTCACCGCCAAGCCGGGCCACGACCGCCTGCGCATCATGAAGGTGAACCTCGACGGCACCGGCCTCGGCTACCTCTTCGCGCAGCCGGAGCGCACCTGGGACACCCAGGTCGACGTGGCTCCGGACGGGCGGATCGTCTTCGTGCGCGGTGGCACGATCCACACGTGGGAGCCGAAGAAGGGCGGCGACCCGAAGCCGCTGGTCCGGGGGCTGCACCCGACCTTCGGCCAGACCAGCACCGACATCTCCTACGCGAACGGCGACGACGGCACGTACGACGTGCACGCCCGTGGGGTGGACGAGCCCGTGGACAGCGGCGCCGAGAGGATCATCACCCGGGGCCAGAACGTCCTGCGGCCCGAGTGGGCGCCGACGACCCTCTCGTTCGCCTACCTCGCCGGGGGCACGGAGCAGAAGGCCACCGTCACACATCCCCTGCAGAGCGGGCGGATCGTGACGCTGTCCGCGCCCGGCACCACGGCCTCCGACATCTCCTGGGTCAACCCGGTCGGTCTGAACGAGGGCTGGGACACCTTCCGCCGCGACTACAGCGGGGACGGCGTGCCCGATCTGCTGGCCCAGGACGCCGCCGGTGTGCTGTGGCGGTACGACGGTGACGGCAAGGGCGGCCTGAAGTCCCGGGTGAAGATCGGCTGGGGCTGGAAGGGCTACCGGTTCACGGCGGTCGGCGACCTCAGCGGCGACGGCTTCCCCGACGTCCTCGCCCAGGACGCCGCCGGTGACCTGTGGCGGGTCGACGGTGACGGCCTCGGGGGCCTCCGCCCCAAGGTGAAGATCGGCTGGGGCTGGCAGAAGATGCGGCTCACGGCCTCCGGGGACTTCCGGGATGAACACCCGGTCGGCACGGGCAGCCGCACCCCCGACGTCCTCGCCATCGACGCCCAGGGCGCCATGTGGGTGTACGCGGGCAACGGCAAGGGAGGGTTCCTGCCGCGCGTCCAGTACGGCAGCGGCTACCAGAACTACCAGGTGACGGCCGTGGGCGACCTGGCGGGCAAGGGCGCCACCGCGCACCTGGCCCAGGACGTCGCGGGGAACCTGTTCCGCTACGGGCCCGGCCGCGAGAAGATCGGCTGGGGCTGGAAGAACCTGACGCTGACCGGCGCCGGTGACATGACCAAGGACGGCGTGCCCGACGTGATCGCCCGGGACACCGCCGGTGACCTGTGGCGGTACGACGGTGACGGCAAGGGCGGTCTGAAGTCCCGGGTGAAGATCGGCTGGGGCTGGAAGGGCATCAACACGTTCTGATCCCGTCCCGGGAACCGGTCCGTGCGGGACCGGTCGGCGCCCCGCTCCCTCGGTACGAGGGGGCGGGGCGCCGTGCGTCCGGGGCCGGTCCCTTCCGGCCGGTCCGGCGGGGAGGGGCCGGGCCGGGGAGGTGGGTCAGTACAGCCAGCGCTGGTTGTCGCCGCCGTTGCAGTCCCACTGGATCAGATGGGTGCCGTTGGCGGAGGAGGCTCCCGACGCGTCGAGGCAGAGGCCGGAGTTGCGGTTGCGCAGCCGGAAGCTGTTGTTGGGGAGGTTCTCCACCTTCCACTGCTGGTTGGTGCCGTTGTTGCACTGCCACTGGATGGCCCAGGTGCCGGGGGCCGTGGAGCCCTGCGGGATGTCGAGGCAGCCGTTCTGCTCGTTCGCGAGCCGCACGTAGCCGCCGCCGGCGGCGGCGAACGTCCACCGCTGGTCGGGGTTGCCGTTGCAGCTCCAGAGGATGGCGTAGCCGCTGCCGTCGATCCCGATGCAGGAGTTGTTGTCGGCCAGGTAGCTGGGGATGGAGCTGCCCACCGCCGACGCGGTCGGCGCCCCGGCGAGCGCCGTGCCCAGGACGGCCGCGAGGCCGGTGGTCACGGCGGCGGCGCGGCCGAGGAGGCGGTTCGTTGCGCGGGTCATCGCGGGTTCCTCTCGATGGAGACGTACGGGTACGGGTACGGATATGAGTGCTGGTGCTGGTGCTGGTGCTGGTGCGCGTTCGCGGGGTGTGGTGTCCCGTCGTGGTCCGAGTCTTGTCGCGGGGCTCCGGCCGGGTCTTGTACGAATGCGAAGGACGAGGTGCTGTCCTGGGCGACGGTCGGCCAGGCGCAGCCGGGGGCCAGGTGGTCCAGGAAGCGGCCGGGCGGCAGTCCGGTCAGGGTCCTGAACTCGCGGGAGAGGTGCGGCTGGTCGCTGAATCCGGCGGTGTGCGCGGTGTCGGTCTGGCTGCGGCCGGTGGCGAGCAGGCCGATGGCCCGTTCCATGCGCAGGGCCCGTGCCAGGCGCTTGGGGGAGAGCCCGATCTGTTCGCGGAACCGGAGTTCCAGCAGTCTGCTGCTCCACCGGGTGCGGGCCGCGACGTCCCGGACGGTCAGGGTGCCCGCCGAGCGGGTGATGAGGTCCCAGGCGTGCAGGACGGTCGGGGAGGGGGCGCGGGCGGCGTCGGCGGAGGCGGTCCAGCGCAGCAGGTGCCGGTCGAGGACGTCGAAGCGGGCGCGGGGGCCGGGGGCCGTGCGGAGGTCCTCGGCGAGGGAGGGGAGGCAGCGGCCGAGGACGGCGTCGGCTTCCACGACGGCGTCGGCGAGGTCGCCCAGGGGGGCGTCGAACAGCAGCCGGGCGACCCAGGGCAGCACGCTGATCTCGACGCCCTCGGCGGTTCCCCGGTGGCCGAGGAGCTTGGGGTGGAGGTGGGGGCCGTAGAGGGCGGCGGCCCGGCGGAGCGACACGGGGGCGTCCGGTCCCGTGTGGCCCGCCGACATCTCCCCGTCGAGGCCGAGGAAGAGGGAGACGGCGCCGCCGGGGGCGAAGATCCGTTGCCGGGGGCCGTCTCCGGTCAGACGGTAGGAGCAGTAGCCGACGACTCCGGGCCGCAGTCGTGGGTCGGGCCGGGTGAGGATCAGTTCGCAGTCTCCCCGGGCGCACGTGTGACGTCGCATTTCCATCCCTCTTCGGGGGCCGCGGGCCCCCGCCAATAGGTCTAGACCACTAGGGCGAGGGGGAGGACGCGCGCGGGGCGCGGGGGGATGAGCGGGGGAGCCCGTAAAGCGTCCCGGACACCGTCCCGGGATGGACGGGATGGACGGGATGGACGGGACGGACGGGACGGTACGGCGGAGGGCGCCGGGCGGGGCCCGCCCGGCGCCTCGGCGGGCCCTGCCCGACCGGTCCGGACGCGTACGGAAGTCCCGCCGCCCACCGGATGGCCGGTGCCGGGCCCGCCTGGCTCGGCAGCCGCACCCGCCCTCGCAGCCTGGCGGCCCGGGGCCCCGGCCGCCCCCGAACCCCGCACCCGGAGCCCGGAGCCTGACGGCCCGGAGCCCGGAGCCCGGAGCCCGGAGCCTGACGGCCCGGAGCCCGGAGCCCGCAGTCGCAGCCGGAGCCCGGAGCCTGGCGGCCCGGAGTCGCACCCGCCCCGGAGCCTGGCAGCCCGGAGCCGCACCCGCCCCGCAGCCTGGCGGCCCGGAGTCGCACCCGCCCCCGGAGTCTGACGGCCCGGAGCTCGCAGTCGCAGCCGCAGCCCGGAGCCTGACGGCCCGAACCCCGCCCCCGGAGCCCGGAGCCAGCCCGACGGCCCGCAGCCCGGCGGCCCGGGTCATGGGTCGTCGGCCACGGGCCACCTACCCCCGGGCGGGGGCCCGTCGGCGGACGCCCGCCCGGCTCGTACGCTTCAGGCTGGGCCGATCGGCCTCGGCTTCCGGCTTCCGGCCCCCCGGCCCCAGCCCTCGGCCCCAGTCCCAGGACTCCGCCGACCCGTGACGGAGTCCTCAGGGCGGCGCCCCCGGGACCGTACGGCGGCGACGGCGGCGGATCGGCCGGGGGAGCTGTGAGCCAGGTCACCGGAACCGGGTGCTCCCGGCGGACAAGGCAGGTCGTGGACTATTCATTGCACGCCCGGATACGCGCGGGGGACCCCGAGGCGTTCAGGGAGATCTTCCGTGATCACGCCCCCTTGGTCCATCGGCACGGCGTCCGGGTGACCGGTGACCACGCCCTCGCCGAGGACGTCGTCTCGCTCACCTTCCTGGAGGCCTGGCGGCTGCGGGAGCGGCTCCTCGACCACGAGGCCGGACCGCGCCCCTGGCTCATGGGCATCGCCGTCAACGTGCTGCGCAACACCGGTCGCGCCGCCCGCCGTCACCAGGCGGCCCTCGGGCGGCTGCCCGTCCGTGACACCGTCCCGGACTTCTCCGACGAGGTCGTCGGACGCATGGCCGACGCCGACCAGCTCGCCGCCGCCCAACGGGCGCTGAAGAAGCTGCGCCGCACCGAACGCGAGGTGTTCACCCTGTGCGTGTGGTCCGGGCTGGGATACGCCGAGGCCGCCGCCGCGCTGGGCGTCCCCGTCGGCACGGTCCGTTCGCGGCTCTCCCGCGCCCGCACGCGACTGCGCAAGCTCGCCGGACAGGAACTCAGAAAATACCGGGAACCGCTTCCCGGTCCCGGACAAGTACAGGGTGGCCGCACCTTCGCGGCCCGGTCGTACGAGGCGCATGAGGAGACGTACGGATGACCCGCAAGTTCTGGAAGCGGACCGAGCCCCTGGACCACCCGGAGCTGGACCACGCGGAGCTCGCCCGGCTGCTGCCGGCCCCGTCGGACCCCCGGATGCCCCCTGGCCGTCAGCTGCTTTTCGAGGAGCACCTGTTGAACGAGATCCGCACCTCCGCACCCGAGGCCGAGGCCCCGGCCCGCCCGGTCCGCCGCGCCCTGCTGATCGGCGTCCCGGTCACCGCCGCCGCGCTCACCGCGGTCTTCGCCGTCGGCACGCTGACCCAGGGCGGCGGACCCGCGACGCCCGGCCTGGTGGAGGCGGCCGTCGTCCAGGTCGAGGCGGGCAGCACCGTCGAGCTCGTCTCCACGGTCCAGCGGATCGCCTCCGCCGCGACCGAGCGGCCGACGCCCGAGCCGAAGCCGGGCCAGTACATCTACGTCAACAGCAAGGTCTCCTTCATGTCGGCCTCGCACAACTTCGACACCGGCGAGGAGAAGACGTGGGTGCAGCCGCTGCACCAGCGCGAGATCTGGAGGTCCCCGGACGGGCTGAAGGGCTGGCTGGACGAGCCCGGCTACCAGGACGAGGGCGGTATCACCCTCGATCACGACGGCCCCAACTCCAAGCCGGTGAACGGCAAGGACATCCCCGGCGCGGCCCCCTCCCACCGGTCGTACGACTGGCTCAAGGCCCAGCCCACCGACCCGGACGCGCTGCTGAAGTCGATCTACGCGAAGGGCGGCGGGCCGCGCGACCGTGACCAGCAGGCGTTCCAGGAGATCAGGTCGATCATCGGCGAGCAGCTCGTCCCGGCCCGGACCGCCGCCGCGCTCTACCGGGCCGCCGCGAAGATCCCCGGTGTGGTCGTCGTCCGGAACTCCGAGGACGCGGCGGGCCGCACCGGCCTCGCCCTCGCCCGGCTGGACCCGCAGTACGGCGAGCGCCTTGAGCTGGTCTTCGACCGGACGACCTTCGCCTACCTCGGCAGCCGGGGCGTCCAGGTCAAGGAGTTCGGCGGCGTGAAGCCCGGCACGGTCACCGAGCGCACCGCGATCCTGGACCGGGCCGTCGTGGACGCCCAGAAGACCCGCCCCGCCAAGGGCGCCGCGGCCTGACCCTCCCCGGACCACCCGGCGGCGGCGGCCCCCACCAGGGGACCGCCGCCGTCGGCGTCCTCCCGGTCCCGGGAAGGCCGGACCGTGGCGCCCCGCGCCCGGTCAGGAGGGTTCGGGTCGGCGGGTGCGGGAGACCCGGCGGGCTATCCGTTCGGCGTCCAGGGACAGTTCGCGGAGCATCCCGCTGATCGGGTTGGTGAAGCCGGTGAAGTAGAGGCCGGGGGCGTGGCGGGCGGTGCGGGCGCCGCGCACCAGCGGGTGGCCCCGGTCGTCGAGGACGTCCAGGTGGCCGAGGAGCGGTTCGAGGGCGCGCCGGTAGCCGGTCGCGGCGACGACCGCGTCGGGGGTGATCCGGGTGCCGTCCGCGAGGACCACGTCGGGCCCGTCGAGGTCGTCGACGGCGGCCACGATCTCGACCTTCCCGGTCCGTACGGCGGCCACGAGGCCGACGTCCTGGACCGGGACCGCGCCCGCCCGCTGGCGGCTGGCGAGACCGGTGTCCGGCCGGGGCAGGCCGTACGCGGAGAGGTCCGGCGCCGCGACCCGGGCGAGCAGCCGTCCGAGCAGGTCCACGAGCGGGACCGGGAGCCGCCGCACGAGGATGCCGGAGCGCTGGGCGGGCCAGCCCGCGGTGGAGCGGCGCAGGATGTGCGGCACGGTCCGTACGGCGAGCCGGACGCGGGCGGCGCCGCCCTCGGCGAGGTCCGCGGCGATCTCGGCGCCCGTGTTGCCGATGCCGACGACCAGGACGTCCTTCCCGGCGTACGGCTCCGGGTTGCGGTACGCGCGCGCGTGGTCCAACTCGCCCTCGTACGTGTCGAGTCCGGGCCAGTCGGGGAGGCGCGGGGTGTGGTTGTAGCCGGTGGCGACGACGACCGCGCGGGCGGTGAGCC
Organism: Streptomyces sp. NPDC059247; assembly: GCF_042754005.1. Classification (NCBI taxonomy): domain Bacteria; kingdom Bacillati; phylum Actinomycetota; class Actinomycetes; order Kitasatosporales; family Streptomycetaceae; genus Streptomyces; species Streptomyces sp. NPDC059247. The sequence goes on along the minus strand of NZ_JBHYZW010000010.1, from coordinate 36,080 downwards.
GCCGCCCGCCGCTGGCGTGCAGGAGCCACTCGCTCCCGGCGCGTTCCACCCGGTGCACCTCGACGCCGGTGACGATCTCCAGGTCGTGCCGCTCGGTGTACTTCTCCAGGTAGCGGACGACGTCCGCGCGGGCCACCCACCGGCCGAAGGAGCGGGGCATCCGCAGCCCGGGGAGGCCGGAGAGGCGCCGGGTGGTGTGCAGCCGCAGCCGGTCGTAGTGGGTGCGCCAGGAGGCGCCGACGGCGTCGGTCTTCTCCAGGACGACGGCCCGGACGCCCCGCGCGCCCAGCGCGGCGGCGACCGCGAGTCCGCCGGGACCGCCACCGATGACGTAGACGGGGTGGTCGGGCGGTCCGGGGCGGGTGCGCGGGGTGGTGGCCATGACTGCTGAGCGTAATGACGTGTACACGTAGTGGGTCTCGACGGGGAGGGGTTTCGGTTGCGAATCGATCACGCGGGCCCGCGCGGGGCGGCGTCCACCAGGAACTGAGCCCGCCCACAAGGGAGTCGGCCCGCGTCGGCGTGGGCCCGTGTCCGCACGGGTCCCGTATCCACGCGGGACGGCACCCGCCGGAAACTGGGCGCGCCCGCAAGGGAGTCGGCCCGCGTCGGCATGGGCCTTGTGTCCGTACGGGCCCCGCACCCGCACGGCCCCGCACCCGCGCGGACCCCCCGACCCCCGGGTGTGCCCCCGGCCTCACGCCCCCCGGCGCGACCCCCGCCCCCCCGGGCCCTTGCGTCCGCCGCGCTCCTGCGCTGAACTGACGTACCGTCAGATCCAGTTCCCCGAGGGAGCGCACATGCAGACCGTCTGGCTCACCGGCGCCGAGTGGCTCGCCGTCCTCCGTATCGGGCTCGGCCTGTGGTGGCTGGAGAGCTGGCGCCACAAGGACCGCAAGGGGTGGTTCGAGCGCGGTACGGGGATCGCCTGGGCCGCCGACGTCGCGGCGCGGCACCGGTGGCCCGTGGTCCGGAAGGGTTTCGACGCGGTCGTCGCGCCCCGCCCCAAGCTCATGGCGTACGTCGTCGTCCACGCCGAACTCGCCCTGGGGCTCGGCCTCGTCACCGGCTTCCTCACCCCGGTCGCCCTCGTCGGCGGCCTGCTGCTCAACCTCCTCTACCTCGTCCTGATGATCCACGACTGGGCCGAGCAGGGGCAGAACGCGATGATGGCGCTGATCTCCCTCGTCGCCCTCCTCGCGATGTCCTGGCAGACCTGGTCCCTCGACCACGCGATCGGACTCTTCTGATGACGGCCACCCCCGACGTCGACGCCTTCACCCGCCCCTACTGGGACGCCGCCGCCGAGGAGCGGCTGCTGCTGCGCCGCTGCGCCGCCTGCGACCGGGTCCACCACTACCCGCGCGAGTTCTGCCCGTCCTGCTGGAGCGAGGACGTCCACTGGGTGGCGGCGGAGGGCCGGGCCACGCTCTACACCTGGTCGGTCGTGCACCGCAACGACCTCCCGCCGTTCGGCGGGCGCGTCCCCTACGTGGCGGCCGTCGTGGACCTGGCGGAGGGCCCCCGCATGATGACGGAGGTCGTGGACGTGCCGGAGGACGGCCTGCGGATCGGGATGGACCTGGTGGTGCGGTTCCGGACGGGGGAGGACGGCGTCACGGTCCCGGTCTTCACCGCCCCCGCCCACCCGGCGTGACGGACCAGGTCCATGACGGGCCGGTGCGTGACGGACCAGGTCCGTGACGGGTCAATCCATCACGGGCCGCCACCGCACCGGGCCCGCCCCCGTTGACCTCCCCCCCCCGGGGCCCGGCTCACAGGCCGCCGTGGTGGGCCATGTCCTCCAGCGTCCGGGCCAGGGTGCCGACGAGGGCCGCCCCGGTGCGGCGGGCCTGCGGGGTGTCCACGTGGACGGTGTTCAGGTGGAGGCCGTCGTGGGTGCGGTGCAGCCACAGGAACATGCCGTTCGTCGCGGGCACCGAGGTGTACACACCGGCCTCCCGGTCGGCGTGCCGGGCCGCGCCGGGGACGTCCCTGAAGTCCATGTACGAGAAGAAGTTGACGGCGTGGGGCCAGGGGCGCGCGTAGTGCTCGGGGGCCAGCAGCCGCAGGACGACGACGAAGGGGACCCGGCCGCCCCGGATCATCCGGGTCGACGCGTCCCGCGCGGCGGCCACGGTCCGGACGAGACCGGCCCCTTCGGCCACCGGGAACTCGACCGGGAGGAGGTTCACGAACCAGCCCACGCTGTGGGCGTGGCGCCCGCGCCCGCGCGTGCCGACGGGCACCAGGGTGCGGTGGACGCCGGGCCCGCCCAGCTTCCTCAGGGCGACGCCGACGGCGGCGAGGGCGCCGGTCGCCACGCTCGCACCGGCCTCCCGGCAGCGGGCCTCCAGGGCCGCCGCGCCGGAGGCGTCCAGCAGCGTGGCGGTCGTGTTGCGCGCGGGACCGCCGCCGCCGGGCTCGATCCCGAGGTCCAGCGGGAACCGGGGGAAGGGGCCGCCGTTGCGGGCGATGAAGCCCCTCCAGTGCTCCAGCCCGCTGTCGTCTGCGCGCGCCGACGCGGTCCGCCGCCGTTCCTCGCCGCTGTGGTCGGTGAAGTCGCCCGCCACGGGGAGCTCCGGTTCCCGGCCGGACGCGAAGGCCTCGTAGGCGGTGGCGATGTCGTTCAGGACGATCATCATCGAGGTGCCGTCGGTCACGAGGTGGTCGCAGGCGAAGTGGACCGTCGTGGACTCCTCGCGGACCATCGCGCCCATGACGATCCAGGGTCCGTCGCGGGTGTCGGTGGCCCGCAGGAACCTCTCCGCGTGGGCGCGGGCCCCGGCGGGCGAGGTCACGGGCCCGTGGTCGACCGGTTCGAGCTTGACGTCCTGCGGCGCGGCGACCTCGATGACGAGACCGCCGGGCGACGGGCGGAACGCGCAGCGCAGTGCCGGGTGGCGCCGTACGCAGTGGAGCAGGGCGGCTTCCAGCGCCGGGCGGTCGAGCCCGCCCCGGATCTCGAAGGTCCCGGCGTAGGAGTCGGTGCGGCGGTCCGTATCCCGGTCCCGGTCCCCGGCGCCGTCGGCCGGGGGCGCGAAGGCGCCGAAGTGGTACTCCTGGTTGTACGAGGGCAGCGGACGGGACGGTTCCGGCCCGCCGGACCCGGCGGCGGGGACGGGCCCGGGCCCCGGGACGGCCGTACGGGCGGCTGAGGTCTGCACGCGCCATTCGACGGCGTGCCCCGGTGCGAGGACCAGTTCGGAGCTGGGGAGTTGAAGCACCGGTCGGCGCCCCTTTCGATGGTGGGCGTCCGCCCGTGACCTGGGCGGATTCCGCCCGTGACCTGGGTGGAGCCCGTCAGAACCGGCCGGTGCGCGCGATGCTGTCCAGCGACCGTACGAGCGTCCCGACGAGGGCGGTCTTGGTGCGGCGGGCCTGCGGGGTGTCCACGAAGATGGAGTTCAGGTGGAGCCCGGTGTCGTTGCGGTGGAACCAGAAGAAGATGCCGTTGCTGTGCGACGTGGAGACGTACTTGCGGGCCTTCAGCTCCTCGTGCCGGTCGGCCCCCGGGGTCGTCCTGAAGTCCAGGTAGGAGAAGAAGCTGACGGCGTACGGCCAGACCTGGGGCCCGTCCTGGTCGCAGGTCAGGAGGTCGAAGACGCGGACGAACGGGGCTTCGGCGTACGGCCGCATCGCGTCGAGGGCGGACTGCGCACCCGCCATGACGCCCGCGAAGTCCGTCTCGTCGGCCACCCGGAACTCGACCGGGAGCGTGTTCACGAACCAGCCCATGCTGTGGGCGCCGGGCCCCCGGTCCCGCGTGCTGACCGGCAGCAGCGCCCGGTGGACGTCCGGTCCGCCCTCCCTCCTCAGGCTGACGCCGAGAGCGGCGAGGACACCGGTCGACACCCGGCCGCCCACCGCACGGCAGTGGGCCTCCATCGCGTCGAGGCGGTCGGCGGGGAGCAGCGCGTCCGCCTCGTTCACGGCGCGGTACACCACTCCCGGCTCGATCCCGAGGTCCAGCGGGAACCGGGGGAAGAGCTCTCCGCCGTTGCGCGCGACGAACCCCTTCCAGTGGTCGAGGAGCGCGTCGTCGGGGCCCATCGCCGCGCCCCGGTGCCGCTCGGCCGTGGCGTAGCCGAGGAAGCCGTCCGCCGGGGGCAGCACCGGCTCCCGGCCCTGGGCGTACGCCTCGTACGCCTCCGCGATGTCCCGTACGGCCACGGGGGTCGAGACCCCGTCGGCCAGCAGGTGGTCACAGGCGAAGTAGACCGTGGCGGAGTCGTCCCGCAGCAGCGCGCCCATGACGATCCAGGGTCCCCGGAGCGTGTCGGTGCCCTGGAGGAAGCGCAGGACGTAGGCGCGGGTCTCGGCCGGGGTGTCGAGCCGCCCGACGTCGACCCGCTCCAGTTTCACGTCCTGCGGCGGGACGACCCTCAACACGGGCCCGTCCGCGCCCTCCACGGTCCCCGCGCCCTCCCCGGTCCCGGTCCCCGCGCCCGCTCCGGGCTCCCCGAAGTCGCAGCGCAGCACGTCGTGGCGGCGTACGAAGTGCAGCAGGGCGGCTTCCAGCGCGTCGAGGTCGACACGGCCCCGGATCTCGAAGGAGCCGCCGATGTACGAGGAGTAGCCGATGTCCGCCGCGCGGAGGCTCTGGGCGACCGAGAAGTGGTCCTTCTGGTTGTACGAGGCGAGGGCGCCCGGATCGGAGCCTTCGGCGCGCCCGGCGGTTCCCGCCGAGGACACCGCCCATTCCACGGCGTGTCCGGGGGCCGGCTCCATGTCCTCGACGGGCAGTTGCAGCATGGTGGCCTTCCTGATCAGACGTCACATCGCACGGAGAGGCGGAGAGTTCGACGTGGCGACGCGGACGGCGGCTGATGACACACCCGCTCATGCTCTCCGGGCCATCGCCGTGGCTCCTACCTCGCTGACGAGCTGACCAGCAGGCGGCGGCGACCGCCTCCAGCCCCCGGCCGTGCCCTCGGACCACGGCACGACCCGTGCGACCGTCAGCTCATCAGCGCACGGTCACACCAACGAGTCAGAATCATGATCGTCACGCGGACGCGATCGCGGTACCGGGCGCGGGCGCCTCGAAACGGGCCTCGGCGGCCCGACGGAGCAGGTCGCGGGCGTCCCGCCCGGGGTCGCGGAAGCCCGCGTACGCCTCCGTGGACATCTGTCCGACACGCGGAACTGATAGGGGAGGTACGGCGGGTGGCGCGGTGCGGCGGGGCGCGTCGGGCGGCCCGCGCCGCTGGAGGGCGGCGAGGCTCCCGGAGACGGCGAGGACCTCGACCGGCCGCCCGTACGAGCCGCCGCCCCGGCCGCCGCCCCACCGGAAGCCGACGCCCGGCACGAGCGCGCCGCCCGCACGAGCGCGGTGTCCGGACACGACGAAGGGCCCGGCAATGTGCCGGGCCCTTCGTACGAGAGTAGCGGGGACAGGATTTGAACCTGCGACCTCTGGGTTATGAGCCCAGCGAGCTACCGAGCTGCTCCACCCCGCGTCGGTAAGGCCACTCTACACGGATGGTCCGGGTGGCGAGACCACGCGGCCTCGCGGGGCCGTCCCGCACGGTTCTCCAGGCGTCGGGCCACCCGGTTCTCTAGGCGTCGGGCGCCTCGAACCACGCCACCGCGTCCGGGTGGAGCCGGTCGCGGGCGCCCGGCTTGGGGTCGTGGAAGGCCGCGTACGCCTCCGCGAACCATTCGTCCGGCGTGGAGAACATGTAGTTGGAGACGGCGTGCTGTTCCCGCTGTTCCCGCAGGTAGCTGACCCAGTTCCCGTAGTGGTCGACGTGGTAGGTCCGGCCGTCGATGGTGAGGAGGTCCCCGCCGCCGTCCGGCAGCGTCCACGGCTGTGCGAGGGCGTGCTGTCCGAACCTCACGACCTCGGCGAGCCCGTCGTGGAACGCCTGGTCCTGGCCGGTGAAGTTCGCGGCGAGGTTCTGCAGCAGGGCGGGGTTGGACCAGGCCCTCCCCGAGTTCAGCTCCAGCGCCACGGCCTGGGGGAGCGTCGAGTGGTACCTGTCCTCGACCGTCAGGCGGTTTCCGAGCCCCGCCCTGGTCAGGACCGCGTTCACCATCACCCCGATGTCCTGGTTCCGCGCCTCTCCGTAGGTCTCCCAGCCTCCGAAGTGGGGCAGGTGTTTCAGTCTGTCCAGCCATTGCGCCCGCTTGTCGACGGAGTGGCCGATCTCGTGCCGCAGCGTCCACTTCACCAGGTTGCCGTTGGCCAGCACGTCGGAGACGCCGCCCATGACCTCGCGTTCCCGGCCGTCGATGCCGAGGGCCTTGTCCCCGGCTTCGCTGATCCCCTCGTAGTCGGCCATCGCGCCCTGGTCCATCTGCTTGCGCTGCCAGCGGACGCCCCGGTTCAGCTCGGTGTAGAGCCAGGAGGGCATACCGAAGGGGCTGACCATGGTGATGGCCCGGTCGTCTCCGCTGTACGTGCTGGCCGCGCTGTCCGAGTCGGCCGCGGCGGGTTCGATGGCCCGCAGTTCCGGGTTGTCGCGGACGTCCGCCTCCGGGAGGCTGCTCAGGATCGTCTCGATCCGGTAGAGCATGGAGTGGCTGAAGTGGTCGTCCGGCCGGTCCGTGGGCGGCCCGATGCGGATGCCGAACCTCTCGCTGAGGGCCCGCTCGCGTTCTGCGGCGCCGCTGTTCGCCACGAGTCCGGCGGGGCCCTGTCCGCCGCTGCCCCGGCCCAGCAGGGTGTTCGGCATCGTCTGGACGACCGCCGCGTTGCCCGCCGTCCGCTGCAACGCCCTTATCCGGTCGGCCTGTTGCGCCGGTCGTTCCGTCCGCGCCCGAGGAACGGTGTTCGCCCGCTCCGTCTCCGCTTCCCGCCGTGCGTACATGGTTCTCCTGCCTCCGGACGGCCAGCCGTGCCCCCGCAGAGCCTCACGGCGCCCGGGACGGCCCGGAAGGTCCGGGAGGGCAGACCCGAGGGCAGAACGGGCCCGGGGCCGCCCCGGAGGCCATGACCACCCCGATTTCCGGCCGTTCCCCAGCCCCGCCCGCCGCCCGACTCCCGGCCACCGCCCGCCCCCACCCGTGCTACGGCCCTCGCCCCCACACGCCTGACCAGCGCCGTTCCAAATTTTCCTCGTCCGTGACCGACTAATCCGGCCAGAAGACTTCCAGAACAATGCGACATGTGAAATTTTACACGTCACATGACAGCGGCCCGTGTTTCCCATCACGTGGCACGAACGGCCTCGGAGGCCCCCACCGATGCTTCCCCCCTTCCGGATATCGAAGACGCGAGCGCGAAGACTTCCCGTGCTCGGCGCCGCCGCCTTCCTCGCCCTCGGTCTGCTCGCGCCGCAGAGCCAGGCCGCCCCCGCCGGTGCCACCGCCCCGGGCGCCGGGAACCCGCGGGGAGCCTCGGCGCCCCGGGCGATCCCCGTCCCCAAGTCGCCCGACGCGATCGGTGCCAACCCCCGTTTCCGCCTGTCCTCGCAGGACGGCACGGAGGAGACCGGTCCGAGGCCCGCGCCCGCCGCCGGGACCGCCAAGGCGTCCAGGCTCGCCGCGACCGCCGCCTGCCCCGACCTCTCCGGAGTCATCAACTCCACCGGTGCCGCGCTGGTCCAGCAGCTCAAGGCGCTGCCGCAGATCACCTGCACCTACCCGCTGTTCAACCTCACCGGGGAGAACGCGCGGAAGGCCTTCCGCGAAGAGCAGATGGTGACCGTCGCCAACGCCCTGCGCGACAGCTTCGCCACCTACGCGGGCGACAACAGCACCGCCACCGGCCAGCTCGTGCTGTTCCTGCGCGCCGGTTACTACGTGCAGGACAACAACGCCGCCACCGTCGGCGACTACGGCACTCCCCTCGCGACCGCCGCGCGCGGCGCCCTCGACGCCTACTTCGCGTCCCCCCGCAGCAAGGACGTCACCGACGCCAACGGCGAGATCCTCAACGAGGTCGTCACGCTGATCGACAGTACCCACGAGGCGGGCCGCTACGCCGGTGTCGTCAAGTGGATGCTGGGCAGCTACAACGGCACCTGGCCGGGCCAGATGAACCTGGCCATGCAGCACGTCGAGTGGGTCGTCGACAACGCCTTCAAGGCGAAGAACGACGCCCGTGGCTGGCGCGCCGCCCTCAAGGCCGACCCCGCGATCGTCGACACCTGGGCCGGGTTCATCACCCGCAACGAGGCCCAGCTGAACCGTCTCGACGTCGTCAGCAACGTCGGCCGCTACCTCGGCAACGTCCTGGACGTCCCCGAGCTGAAGGACCGGGTCCGCCCGCTCCTCAAGGACCTGATCAACCGCTACCCGAACGTCGGCCCGACCGCGCCGATCACCATGAACCTCGGCTGGGCCACCCGCCAGTACGACCGGGGCAACTGCGCGGCCTACGCCATCTGCGACCTCGGTCAGCGCGTGCTCCCGGCGGTCCTGCCGATCCAGCACACCTGCACCCCGGGCCTGAAGATCCGCGCCCAGGACATGTCCCCCGGCCAGCTCGCGAGCACCTGTACGAGCCTGGTCGGCCAGGACGCGTACTTCCACCGGATCATCGGCGACAAGGGCGCGATCCCCGGTGATGTGAACACCGACCTGGAGGTCGTCGTCTTCGACGACTACACCCAGTACGCGCTGTACGCCTGGGCCCTCTACAACATCGACATCGACAACGGCGGCATGTACGAGGAGGGCAACCCGGCCGTCCCCGGCAACCAGGCCCGTTTCATCGCCCACGAGGCGAGCTGGCTGCGCCCGGACTTCCAGATCTGGAACCTCAACCACGAGTACACCCACTACCTCGACGGCCGTTTCAACATGCACGGCGACTTCGACGCGGGCATGACCACGCCCACGATCTGGTGGGTCGAGGGCATCGCGGAGAACATCTCCTTCGGCTACCGGAACGAGCGCAACGCCGACGCCATCGCCGAGGCCGCCCGCAAGACGTACAGGCTGAGCGACCTCTTCGACACCGTGTACGGCCAGGAGGAGGACCCCGAGGTCAACTCGAACCGGGTCTACCGCTGGGGCTTCCTCGCGGTCCGCTACATGCTCCAGAAGCACCCCGCCGACATCGAGACCGTGCTCGGCAAGTACCGCACGGGTGACTGGGCCGGGGCCCGCACCTTCCTGAAGCAGACCATCGGCACCCGCTACGACGCGGACTTCGAGACCTGGCTGACGACGACCTGCGCGACGGACGACTGCGGTCCGCTGCCGGACGCCACGCCCCCGGCCACCACGATCCCGCTCTGCACGATCGCCGACACCCGCCAGTTCGACCAGAACTGTCGCCGGGACGGCCTCGCCGCCACCACCGGCAACTACAGCTACCACTTCGTGTACCTGCCGGCCGGGGTCAAGCAGCTGAAGCTGACGAGCGGCGGCGGCACGGGCAACGCCGACCTGTACTACGGCGGCGGAAGCTGGGCCACGCCCGGCAGCTTCCTGGCGAAGTCCACCGGCGCCGGGAACACCGAGACCCTGACGATCGACAACCCGCCGTCGGGCTGGGTGTACTTCACCCTCGCCGCCGCGCAGGACTTCAGCGGGGTGACGCTCTCCACGCAGTCCAAGTGACCGGTCGGCCGGGTCCCGAGGGGAGCCCGGCCGGTACGGGGCCCGGCGGCGCACTCCGCCGGGCTCCGCCGCGTCACAGGGCGGAGGCGTTCCGCCAGAGCATCCTGCTGTTCCCCGCGTCGCAGTCCCACGACATGACGAACGGCGGCCCGGCCGCGAGGCACTGCCCGCTCCCCACGTTCTGGAGCGCGCGGCCGGAGGACGTCGTCGCGAAGACCTTCCAGTTCTGCGCGCCGGAGCCGTCGCAGGCGGTGGCTCCCCCGCCGGGCGCGCCGCCGCTGGACGGCTGGAGGCAGTGCCCGGTCCTCCGGTTGACCAGCCGGAAGGTGCCGTCGCCGTTCGCCTTGTACGTCCAGGAGTACGAGATCGTCCCGGAGGCGGGCGCGGAGCCGCACGCGTAGTCGTTGACGGTGACGGCGAAGCCCTGGTCGTGCTCGGCCAGACAGGTGCCCTCGCTCGCGCTCTTCAGGGAGTACGTCCCCGAGGGCGTCGAGCCGCCGGGCGGCGCGGGCCGGGTGGTCGTCGGCCGGGGGGTGGGTGTGGGCCGGGGCGCGGGCCGGGTGGTCGTGCCCCCACCGGCGGGCGGAGTCGTACGGGTCCCGCCGCCGCCCCCGTTCCCGCTCCCGGAACCACTGCCCGAGCCGTTCCCGGAGCCGTTCCCCGAGCCGCCGGGGAGCGTCCCCGTGCCTCCGGCGCCCCCTCCGGCGCCCCCTCCCGCCCCGCCACCGGCCGCACCTCCGTCGGCGGGCGGCGGCGCCCCGGGGGAGGTGGCACCCGGCGGCGACGACGAGGACGGCTTCCCGTCCGGGGTCTTCGCGGACGGCGAGCCCGGTCCGGGCGGGGACGGCACTCCGGCGGGCTGGGAGGCGACCGTGGACGGCGGCGCGGACGACGGTCCGGGCGCCGCGCCCAGTCGGCCGATCTGGTACGGGCCGAGGGCCATCGTCAGGGTCGCCCCGGTGGTCACCACGACCGGCAGGGCGAGCAGCAGCAGCCGCTTGCGCCGCTTCTCCCGGGAGACCGGTCCCGGGACCACGGGTATCGGGACCGGCGGCACGGTGGCGGGCTCCTTCCCGTCCCGGGGGGTCAGGGGGAGCGTGGCGACGTCCTCGGCGGGATCGGCCGCGGCCAGTTCCGCCAGGTGTTCGGCGGTCGGCGCCCCGGCGGCGAAGACGGCCCGCTCGGCGATGCGCCGGGCGACGGCGGCGGGCCAGACGGCGTCCTCGGCGTGTACGGCGGTGGCCCCGGCGAGGTCGGCGGCGGTGGGCCGCTCTGCGGGGTTCTTGGCGAGGCAGGTCCGCACCAGCGCGGCCAGTTCGGGCGCGGTCTCCGGGAGCGTCCCGAACTCCGGCTCCCCGTGGACGACCCGGTAGAGCAGGTCGGGTCCTGAGCCGTCGCCGAACGGGGGCCGTCCGTTCGCCGCGTACAGGAGCAGGCTCCCCAGCCCGAAGACGTCGGCGGCGCCGGTCAGCGTCCGGTCGGCGACGGCCTGTTCGGGTGCCATGTAGGCGGGTGTCCCGATGACCATGCCGGTCCTGGTCAGTCGGCTCTGGTCGGCGGCGCGGGCCACCCCGAAGTCGATCAGGGACAGTCCGGTGGCGGTCAGCATGACGTTCGAGGGCTTCAGGTCCCGGTGCACCATTCTGGCCCCGTGGACGAGCGCGAGCCCGGCGGCGGCGTGGTGCAGCAGCCGCCAGAGGGCGTCCACGGGGAGCGGTCCCCGGTGCAGCCGGACCGCTTCGCTCAGGGTGATGCCCGGGATGAACTCGGTCGCGAACCAAGGCGGTTTCGCCGTCCGGTCGCTCGCCAGGAGCTTGGTGTCGGCCCCGGCGGGCAGCCGGGCCAGGTTGTCCAGCTCGTGTCCGAAGTGGCTGAGGAAGTCGGGGTCCTCGGCGAGCAGCGGGAGGACCCGCTTGACCGCCGCGAAGGTCCCGGGCACGGCCCCGAGGTAGACGCGTCCCATCCCGCCGGAGCCGAGGACCCCGAGCAGCCGGAACGCTCCGATCTGCCGGGGATCGCCCGGCTCCAGGGGCAGGGCCCCGCTCCCGCCCAGCCCGTCAGGACGTGAACTCTGTTCAGTTTCCCCCGTCATGGGGGCCAGGGTAGCGGTCCGGAATGACGAGCTGAATGCGAGTCAACAAGGCTTTGCGGAGACCTGGTTGGCCCGGAACGAACCGGTTCCGCCTGACACCCGCCCTGCTCCGGGCGCGGGTCCGGGCGCGGGTCGGCGGGAGGCGGTGTTCCGTCAGGAGCAGGTGACGTTGAACGTGGTCTCGTGGGAGGCTTCCACGTTGTTGTTCCAGCGGCCGATGCCGTCCTTCGTCTCCATGATGTAGCTCGACCACAGCTTCCAGCTGCCTTCGGAGCAGTCCTGGTCACGGCCTGTGGTGGCGACCGCGCCCTTCCCCCGCACCCCACTGAGGTTGGAATAGATCCCCCCGTCCGTGTATTCGGAGTTGGTGATCTGGAGGTGGGCGGGGTCCGCGATGCCGCAGCCGTTGGGCTCCGTCCAGCCCTCTCCGGCGAACACGGACCAGTGGCACTGGATCGTCAGCGTCGGGACGAGGGCGCCCCTCTCGTTGACGTTGAGACAGAGCTGGCTCTTCATCCGTCGGCTGTGGCCTTCGCCGAAGTCGACCCATTCCTCACTACAGGTGGGGCTGACCCTCGGGCTCACGGGCGCGGGTGCCAGAGCCGCAGGCACCGCCTGGGCGGGCGGCACGAGGGAGAACGAGAGGGCGAGGGCGCCGGTGGCGGCGAGAGCGGCGATACCGCACTGGAACTGACGGGAGTTGATCATGTGACATATGTATCGGAAGCCGACTCGAATGCTCTGCTTCAACCAAAGTGGATCATTCGAAGGAGTGCGGGGCGCGGTGCGATATTGACGGCTGGGGAAAGGGCGGCGCCGCCGCCGGTGTCGAGGTTCCGGCGGCGGGCGGTGGTGGCGGCGAGTGAGGCGCGGCCGTCGATGTCGTCGTGAGGTCGCGGGGGTGGGCGCTCGGTGCCTCAGGTCGGCTCGGTCGCGGCGACCGGAGCCGACCGCTTCCGGAAAAGGGTTCAGCCTTCCTCGGCGAACCGCCACAGCACGGGGGCGTCCAGCTGCTGCGTCTCTACGAGCTGAACAGGTCCGCCCGTGGTTCCGAGGAAGTGCCCGGGGTACTGCCTGCTCTGGATGGTTCCCCAGTGGCCCGTCCCTGCGGTCACGAACCACCTCTGGGGCTTGCCGGGGTTGGCCACGCACTCCACCAGCCCCACGTCCGCGGGGGTCAGGGCCTTGATGCACAGGTTGGTGCCCTTCAACTTCAGCTGGTACACGTCGGCGGCCGCCCCCGGGGGTGTCCGGAGCTCCCATTCGCCGCTCCTGCCGAATTCCTCAACGTCCAGGCTGTCGTACGGGCCGGGGCTGAGGAACAGATCCGTCTGCTTGTTGTAGATGTGGCCCTCCCTCGGCGCCGCGCTGGCCGGGAGCGTGGTGAGGGCACCGGCGCAGATTCCGACGGCCGCTGCCACCGCACAGGCTTTCTTCAGGGTGATCATGTCCATCACATCCTTCGGGGGTTCCGCTGGGACCGGCCACCCGAACGGGAGGCCGGGCGGCCCAGCAAACCCCCCGCCGCCCGGGAGACCCCCGCATTCCGGCGAACGTGGGCGAGGCCCGCACGAAGACGGTCGCCGCTCCCGCACGGCCCCGTCTCCGCCCGCGCGGTCCCGCCCCGGCCGCCTCCCCGCATCACCGCAGGGCGTCCCCGGACACGGCCTCGGCCGACGTCGGCGGCGAGCGGGGGCGTCCTGCCCGTCCCGGTCCCGCGCGGCGCGGCGCCGGGCCGGGCTCTGGTCACTCGCCGTGCTTCGCCCACCAGTCGGTGAAGGGGACGGCGTTCGCGAGGGCCGTGTCCCGGTAGGTGCGGAACTCCTGGGACCGGTCGTCCGGGAGGATCTCCGACCCGGTGTACGAGCCGTCCTCGGTGTACCGCATCACCGCCGGGGTGACGCCGTCGAAGAGCCAGAAGTCCGGCACGCCGTGCAGCGGATCGCTCCCGTCCGTGGTGTCGAGGACGAAGAACTCCTCCCCTCCGGTGGCGTTCTTCCGGTAGCCCCAGCCGAGTTCGAACCTCAGGTACGGCGTGAGGGGCCGGGAGAGGACGTGGACGCGGTAGACGCGTTTCCCGGCGCCCGTGTGGCGGCGGAGTTCCTCCACCCAGCCGTCGTTGTAGTCGGCGGGCTGGGGCTCTCCCGCGAGGAAGGCCCGGTACGCGTCCACGTTCCCGGACCCGCTGTAGTCGTCCAGGGTCTCCAGCCGGAAGGCTTCCTCCTCGAACGAGTCGAACAGGTCACCCAGGTTCCTGGCGTCCTTCACGGAGCCCCCTCTTCGCTGTTCAGGCCGACCGGCGGCGCCCGTGCGGGCGCCGCCGGGACGGGTCAGACGGTCGTCGTCGTGCTCACGAAGGCGGTCCAGGACGCGGGCGAGACGGCGAGTCGGGGACCCTCGGGGTTCTTGGAGTCCCGGATGTGGATGGTGGTGGGGTGCGCGGCGACTTCGACGCACTCGCCGCCCTCGCTGTCGCTGTGGCTGGACTTCTTCCAGTCGTACGCGACCTCGACGCACTCGCCGCCCGAGCCGCCGCTGTAACTGCTCTTGAACCAGGTCAGATCTGCCGTACTCATGGGCTCTCCCGATGGGTTGCCTGAGGACTCCGGTCGTACGCGTCCGGGGCGCTGGTTCCCCCCGGGTGGGACACGGTAGCCGAGCGGATTTCCCCGTCGTAAGGGCGCCGGTGACACCCCGGAGGACGGGAAGGGGTCCTACGAGGCGCCGCCGCGCCCGCCGTGGTCCCGCATGGTCTGGCGGATCCAGTGCGCGTAGGCGGGGGCGCTGGAGTAGAGGCCCGGTCCCTGCGAGCACGGTACGTTCGGGGCTCCGGGGCCCGAGGTGACCCCGACCAGCTCCCAGTCGCCGTTCCGGCCCTTCTGGAGCTGCGGCCCGCCGGAGTCCCCGAAGCACGCCATCGCCCCGGGCACGGTGCTGATCGTGCACAGCCGGGTCCGGTGCGCGTAGCCCGGGGCGCACTCGGAGGCGGCGCCCAGCCGGGTGTTCAGCTCCTGGAGCCGGTCCGGGAAAGCCAACGCGTCGTCCTCGGTGGTCCCGAACCCCAGGAGCCGGGTCGGTGTGCCCGGCCTTCCCGCCCGGTCCGCGATCCTGACCGGCTTCAGCGGGACCGGCGCGTCGAGCCGCACCAGAGCGACGTCGTCCTTGTTGGCGACCTTGTTCGCGCCGTTCACGTACCCCGGGTGGACGAAGGACCGGTCGATCTTCCGGACCACTCCGCCGGACTTCCGGTGATCGGAGCCGACCCTGACGACGCCTTCCAGCTCCAGCCCGTCGCCCCGCACGCAGTGCGCGGCCGTCAGCACCCACCGGGGGCTGATCAGCGAAGCCCCGCAGTTGCCGTCGAGCAGACCGTGCTTCGGCGCCGACATCGGGATCGTCGCCATGAACGGATACCTCTCGCTGGAGTCGTCCCCGTTCACGATCGCTCCCGCGCTCCCCGTCAGGAGGGTGGCGCAGGTGGCGGCGGCGAGGGCGCCCACGGCGAGGGCGCGGGCGGTACGACGGGACGGCGTGGCGCTGAACACGAAGAAGTTCCTTTTGTTCGGGAATCCGTACGCGTTCAGCCTGCTCGGTGGCGCGCCACCGGCCCATCCGGCCAGCGGGCCGGGTGGGGGTGGGGCCACCCCCACCCGCCCGGACCGGTCACGCTCCGGCGGTCACCCCGACGAACACGGACCACGACGCCGGGGAGACCGCGAGCTGAGGACCCTCAAGGTTCTTGGAGTCCCGGACGTGGATGGTGGTGGGGTGCGCGGCGACCTCGACGCACTCGCCGCCCTCGGGGCCGCTGTGGCTGGACTTCTTCCAGTCGCACGCGACCTCGACGCAGTTACCGCCCTCGGGGCCGCTGTAGCTGGACTTGCGCCACTCGTAAGCGACTTCGAGGCACTCGCCGCCCTCGCCGTCGCTGTAACTGCTCTTGAACCAGGACAGTTCCGTGGTGCTCATGGCTCTCCCCGCGTCTCGGAGTGTCTGCGCCCGGAGCCTTCGGCTCGGCGTGGCGCCACCCCTCAGGGCGGCGCCGTGCCGGTCATACCGTCGTGGCCACGTCCACAAACGTCGTCCAGGACGCGGGGGAGACCGCGAGCTGGGGGCCGTGGGGGTTCTTGGAGTCACGGACGTGGATGGTGGTGGGGTGAGCGGCTACCTCGATGCACTCGCCGCCCGAGCCGCTGCTGTAGCTGGACTTGCGCCAGTCGTAGGCGACCTCGATGCATTCGCCGCCCTCAGAGTCGCTGTAGCTGCTCTTGAACCAGGACAGTTCCACGGTGTTCATCCCTCTCCCAGCAGTTTCTCGATCCAGACCAGGGACTCGCTCTTGTTGAGTGCCTGCGACCGCAGGATGCCATAGCGCTCGGCGTACAGCCGCACCTCGTCCGGGTCGGTCACCAGCCGGGCGTGGCCGTAGATCTCGGTGTACGCGACCTCGCGCCGACCCTTCGGGGTGAGCATGGTGAACGAGCCACCCAGATATGGGTGTTCGTGCTTGTCCAGCGGCATGATCTGGAGCTCGACCGTCCGCTGCCGGGCCACTTCGAGGATGCGCAGCAACTGCTCGCGGTGGATCTTCGGGCCGCCGAACGGGCGCAGCAGGACGGCCGCCTCCAGGACGAAGCTGAGCGTCGGGGCGGGCCACTTCTCCAGCAGCGCCTGCCGCGAGGTCCGGTCCGACACTCGCTTGTCGACGGTCTCCTCGTCCAGCATCGGGCGGCGGTGCTCGAAGAGCGAGCGGGCATAGGCGGCGGTCTGCAGAATGCCCGGCACAGCCTGCACGGCGTAGTAGTGCAGGGCCACCGCCTCCGCCTCCGCCTTGGCGAAGTCCTGGAACCAGTCCGGATGTCGTACCCGCGCCCGCGCCAGCGCACCCCGTACGTCGTCCACGGCGGCGGCGAGGACGCCGCCCGCGTTCAGCAGCGGATCGACGGCGACGAGGAAGTCCGGCTGCGGGATGCGCACGCCCCGCTCGATCGCGGAGACGAGGTCCTCGCTGCAATGGGCGAGGGCGGCCAGCTCCGACTGGCTCAGGCCCGCGTTTCTGCGCAGGACCTTGATGATTTTCCCGAGCGCCCTGAAGAGGTGCGTCGTACCGTCCACCATGGAGGGCCGTTCCGGCCGCTCATCCGCGTTCCCTGACATCCGTACCGCCCTTTGGCGCACTCGTACAGTCACTCAACGTCGCCGCGTCGCTGCTGGTCAGACTAGGGCGGGCCCCCCAATCTCTGGGGCATGAATTCCGAAACATCCACCCCAATCGGTGAGTTCACGCTACGGCTCTCCGGAACGCGCCGGGGCGCGCGCCTCGCGCGCTTGTTCGCGGTGCACCAGTTGGACGACTGGCACGTGACGGGCCGGGCGGCCGAGGCCGTCGCGCTGGTCGTCGCGGAACTGGCGAGCAACGCGGCCCGGCACGGCAAGGTCGCGGGCCGGGACTTCGAGGTGCGGATGTGGCACCACGGGGACCACGTACGGGTGGAGGTGTCCGACGCGCGGGGCGAGCGCCGCCCGCTGCCGTCCACGGAGCCCGACGAGGGAGGCTACGGCCTGCTCCTCGTCGGGGCGCTGAGCACCGCGTGGGGCACCAGGGACCGGGCCGTCGGCAAGACGGTCTGGGCGGTCGTCCCGGTATGAGGTCAGAAGACGAGGCGCCCGCCGAAGGCGCCGGGGCGGCTGTAGACCTCCTCGCGGGGCGCGAAGGGCGCGCGCCAGTCGCCGGTGTTCCGGTAGACGTACGGGGTGCCCGCCGCGTCGGCCAGCAGGTCGGGGCGGCCGTCCCGGTCGTGGTCGCCGAAGGAGACGACCGCGTTGTAGGCGTTCCAGCCGCCGCCGATCCTGGTCCGGGGCGCGTAGGTGCCGTCGCCCTTGCCGAGGTACAGCCAGAGGACACCGGCCCGGTCGCGGGCGACGAAGTCCCCGCCGGGGGCGCCGCCGACGTTCCCGGTGACGGTGATCAGGTCGTAGACGCCCCAGCCGGTCCCGGCCTTCACGCGCGGGGCGAAGGGCTTCACGGCGTCCCCGGTGCCCTTGTAGAGCCAGAGGAGACCGGACTTGTCGGTGGCGAGGAGGTCGGGGCGGCCGTCGCCCGTCAGGTCGGGGCCGCCGGTGATCTGCTCGTAGACCTGCCAGCCGCCGCCGATCCGGACGGGGGCGGCGAGACCGGTCCCGGTGCCCTGGTGGACGCGGAGGACGCCCGCCGGGTCACGGCTCAGGATGTCGGCGTGGGGGGTTCCGCCGAGGTCGCCGGGGGTGAGGAGCCGGTCGTAGGCGCCCCATCCGGTGCCGAGGGCGTCGGGGCTTCCCGGGCGGGCGGCCTGCCCGAGGGTGCCGAGGCTCTGGGCGGCCAGGGCGTCCCCGTCCCGGGCGAGGATGTCGGGGGCGCCGTTGTCGTTGAAGTCGTGCGGGACGGCCTCGCGGGTGA
The DNA here is from genome assembly GCF_042754005.1 of Streptomyces sp. NPDC059247. Lineage (NCBI taxonomy): Bacteria > Bacillati > Actinomycetota > Actinomycetes > Kitasatosporales > Streptomycetaceae > Streptomyces > Streptomyces sp. NPDC059247. The sequence goes on along the minus strand of NZ_JBHYZW010000010.1, from coordinate 18,036 downwards.
CGGTGAAGGAGCCGTCCGCCTCGACGGCCGGGCCGATGCCGTTGCCGGGCCTGGCGGTCATCCGCCAGGTATACGCGCCGTTGGGGGCGGGGAAGAGGGGGGTGCTGAGGGCGCCGGGCTGCCGGACCTTGCCGTCCCACGCCACCGACATGGTGGTGGTGTCGTCGATCCGGCGGCCGGAGAGCGTCCGGGTCCTGCCCGTGGCCGTGTGGGTGAGTTCGAGGGTGAGGGGCGGCCAGGGCCGGTCGAAGGTGAAGTTCAGGGCGAGGGGGGCCGCCTGGCGGTCCAGGTCGAACCGCCCGGGGGTCTCCTGGCCGTAGAGCGTGAGCGCGGTCGGCTTCCCCGTGGTGGCCACGAGCCGGGCCGACGGCCTGCCGTCCGGGCCTGTGGCGATCCGGTACAGGCCCTCGCCGTCGGCGAGCGTGCCGCCGCGCAGCAGCGCGGTGCCGTCGGGCCCGGCGACGGAAGTGACGAAGTGGTCCAGGAGCGGGACCGTCTCGTCGGTCGTCAGGGACCGCGCGGTCAGGGTGTACGAGGGACGGTTCACCACGGACGTGAAGCCCTCGCGCGTCCCGTACAGCAGCCAGCCGCCGGAGAGGAGTTCGATGTCCAGGCCGCCCGCGCGGAGGACCGTGACGCGCTTGGTCTCCCCGGTGGCGCGGTGGACCACGACCACGGTCCGGTCGTGCGAGGAGGGGTTCGACTCGACCCAGGCGACATGGGTCGAGTCCACGGCGACCTCGGTGTTGTTCCCGCTGGGCGGCCCCGACTCGTACGTGCCGACGACCTTGCGGCTCGTCACGTCGACCAGGGCGACGGAGGTGAAGGGCGAGCCGCTCGGGCCGGTCGTGTACCGGAAGGCGAGGGTGTCGGCGCTGCTCTGGGCGACCAGAGCGGCCCGCGCGCCCTCCGGCAGACCGGTCACCGTGCCGTCGGTGAGCGTGCCGTCCTCGGCCCTGGTGATGAGGTGGATCTCCCGGTACCCGGCCGCGTCGGTCCTCAACGAGAACAAGGTGGCGGGGCCGACGGCCCGACCCGGACCGTAACCGCTGCCGAGGAGGGCGGTGTCGATGACGACGGGCTCCGCGCCCGTGTCCAGGTCGCTGAGGGTGTGGACGGTGCCTTCGCGCCGCGTCGTGACGGCGGTGCCGCCCAGCGGGGGGAGGGTCCCGGCGGGCAGGACGGTCGCCGTGCCGTCCTCGTACCGCGTCCAGGTGGTGGGCGTGGGGATGCCGGCCGAGGGGTACTGGGTGAAGAACCCGGTCCGGCCCGCGCTCTTGAGCGTCTCGTGGTCGGGGAACGGCACGGTGACACCGCCGGGGTCGGCCGCGAGGGCGGCTCGCGGGGCGGCGGCCGGGGGTGCGGCCAGGGCCGGGGAGACGGCCGGGGGCGCTGCCTGGGCCGGGGAGACGGCCGGGGGAGCTGCCTGGGCCGGGGAGACGGCCGGGCCGAGGCCCGCCGTCACGGCGAGGGCGACGGCCACGGCCGCGGTGAGCCGGTGGTGGCTGCGTGCTCGGGACAAGGTGGGTGTTCCTCCGGAAGTCGTGCGGTCATGGCGACACGCCATGACCGCACGACCCTCGGGGAGCCGGGATGGTTGTACGCCGGGAGTCGTCAGTTCTCCGTACGCCAGGCTGAATTCGGCCGTATTCCCTCCGAACCGGATGGGCGGGGCGGGGGCGGTGCCGCGCAGGGCGGTCGCCGCGAGGACCGGGCCGCCGGACCGGACGGGGACGGCGGGGGCGGTCACGGGGGCGCCGCTGGTCACCGCCGCGCCGGGGGCGGAGCGGGGGAGGGGAGGGCGGACCGGTGGCGGGACGGGCCGGACGCGGCTGCGGTGCCGGTTAGAACGGGAGGTCGGGGAATCCCTCGGCAGATGGGTCAGGGCCCCCTGTCGGAGGCCGAGGGGGTCTCCCTAGGCTGCGACGGGATCAGGACGGCGTGCGGGGACCGCCTCGCGGCGACAGGGTCAGGGAGAGTGCGGATGAATCGTCACAGCGCGCACGGCAAACTGGTTCGGGACCGGATCCCGCAGATCATCCGTGACGCCGGGGAAGAGCCGGTCACCTACGAGGCGGACACCGAGGAGTACCAGAGCCGCCTGCGGGACAAACTGGCCGAGGAGGTCGCCGAGTTCCTCGCGGCGGACGAGGAGTCGGCGCCCGAGGAACTCGCGGACGTACTGGAGGTCGTCCGCGCGCTCGCCGGTGAACTGGGCGTAGGCCCCGACCAGTTGGAGAAGCTCCGCGAGGCCAAGGCGGAGGAGCGGGGCGGCTTCGCCGACCGGATCGTGTGGACGGGCAACCGCTGAAGGCGGCTTGGCGGGGGGCCCGGCGGGGAGTCCGGGTGCCGGGCGCCGGGTGCCGGGTGCCGGGCCCTGGGCCCCGGGTGCCGGGCGTCGGGCGTCGGGCCCGGGCGTCGGGCGTCGGGCCCTGAGCTTGCACCGGAGTCCGCCCCGGGGCGCGGCCGGGCCCCGGGCCCTTGCGGGCCCGGCACGTGCGGGCGTTCGTGAGCGCGGGGGCGAGTGAGCGCGGGGACGCGTGAGCGCGGGGGTACGGGGACGCGTGAGCTCGGGGGCGCGGCGGCGCGGCTCACGCCCCCGGCCGTGCAAGGACCGCGTGGCACGCCCCGGGACCCGTCCCCTCCCCACGGGCCCGGCACGTGGGGCCGTTCGTGAGTGCCCGGTTCCGAACCCGCTGGGACCCGGTGCCCGGCAGGTTCGGATCGGGCGGGGCCCGGACCGTGGTGACCACGGTGGCTCCGGGAACGATCGGGCTCCTCGGGCGGATTCCGGCACGAGGTGCTGGTCGGCACCTCCATGCGGCCGTGCAGGGGGCAGGGAGCAGGGGGGCAGGGGGCGCCACTCTTTCAGATGAATGCCCCGTCACCCCCGGAACCGGATTCCTCTCCTCCCGTATTGATCTCATCGATATCCACTCAGGTGGCACCGGGTGGCGCGAAGGGCGAAGGGCCCGGAAGCACGGCCCTTCCCCGAAGAGCGCCGACAGGAAGGCTGGAGTACATGACGAAGCGCTTTGCGCGGGCGGCCCGCGCGATCCGTCTGGTCGGGGTGGCGCTGGTGACGGTCGCGGGCACGGGGATGCTCGCCGCCCCGTCCGCGAACGCGGCGGAGCAGTGCTGGGGCGAGGACGTGTGCGTGTGGGACCAGAACGACGGGCAGGGGCAGATCTACCGCTTCTCCACCCCGGCGGACGGCGCCTGCCTCGCCCTTGACGACGTCACCTGGCCCGACGGCACCAAGTCGGGGCCCAAGACCATCCACAACGCCGGGTCCGGCGGGCTGGCGGGCTTCGACAGCGCCGACTGCTCAGGCACGTCGCTTGGAACGCTGGGCCCCAACAACTACGCCAACATGTCCCACGCCCGGTCGTTCCGGGTGTTCGACTGCGAGAGCGGAAAGATCTGCTTCTGGGAGAACGACAACTACTCCGGGACGAAGAAGAGCGTGGACTACGCGGACTCCTGTTCGCCCATCGGGATCACCGGCAAGTCGGCGTGGAACCGCTCCGGCAAGGCCATCGGCCTCTACGACGGCACCTTCTGCGTGGGATCCGCCTGGAAGGGCGACGTCGCCTCCGGCGCCTTCGCCACGACGAGCGGCGCCAGCAGGATCAGCCGCGTCTGACAGCACTCCGGGCCAGTGGGGCCGGTCCCTCCGGCACACCGCACGGAAGACCAGCCCCACAGCCCCCACAGGCCGCACCCGCACCCTCGCTCCGAACTTCGCCGCCCTGTCAGTGCCCCACGGGCGAGACCCCAGCGAACGCCGCGCGGCCACAGCGGGACCCGTTCGGAAACGGGCGCGCGAGCGCGGGCGCACGGCTCACGCCCCCGGCCGGGCGAAGGAGGCCGCGTCCCGCAGGGCCTCGATCCGCTGCCAGGGGTCGGGCAGCACATTGAGGACGAACATCGAGGTGACCAGGCCGAAACCGGTCCGCCAGCAGCGGGCGTCCGTCATCCGCGATAGTGGGATGAATTTGCGATATCGGCCGGGAACGTGGTGGCCGTAAAAGACTGGGAGAGCCGGATGAACCGGCTCTCCCAGGCGGTTCCGTGTTGCTGCTAACAGAATGCGGCCTGGTTTCCGCCGCGCATACTGCCGGAGTCGGCTCCCCAGCTGTTGCTGCCGATCTTGGCGTACGCGAAGACCCGGACGCACTTGTTCCCGGAGGTCAGGGTGACCGGCCCCGCGTACTGGGTGTAGTTCCCGGAGTCCTCGACGTACCCGCCCGAAGCGAGGTCAGGGGTACAGCCGGACGAGGGGCTCGTCTCGGTGCACCGCTGGATGGAGACGTGCATCTCGTGCGGTGTGCCGTGACTGGTGTGGAGGATGGCGCAGTTCTTCTTGGTCGAGCTGTTCCAGTAGACCTCGACCTTGTGGTAGCTACCCATCTGCTGGTAGTCGACCAGGGAGCCGCTGCACGAGGCTGCGGCCCGGGCCGGGGCCGCAGCCGCGGCCTGGGCCGGAGCCGCGGGTGACAGGACCAGCAGGCCTGCGGCGACTGCCAGGGTCGTGAGGACCGTACGCAACTTACTCATGTTTCTCCCTGAGGGTGCGGCGGTGTTGTCACGAGACCCTAGGAAGAGAATTCATCGGAATGCCATGTTCATGAAAGACATGTGACCCACGACATGTCGGGAGGGATTTCATTCCGCCATTAATGCGTGCCCATCAAGCCGACATGACAGAGTGGGGGTAATTCATTTCTCGGCGATCAGAGGATCGATCATGGATCGGAGTTGCTCTTCGTCGACGGCCATGGCCGCCCGTGCGGCGATCTTGCCGTCCCGGTCGAGAATGATCGTCGAGGGGATGCCGTTGGGGATCAGCGTCCCCTTGGGGAATCCCCTGAGGATCAGTTCGCCGTGCGGATCGTAGAGGCTCGGGTACGCGACCTTGAACTCTTCTTCGAAGGCCAGCGCGGGCTGCTTGTTGAAGTCGCGGGTGTTGAGGCCGACGAACTCCGCGCCCTTGCTCTTGAGGTCCTTCGAGACCTTCGCGAAGTGAGGTGCCTCGGCGCGGCACGGCGGGCACCAGGAACCCCAGATGTTCAGGACGACGACCTTGCCCTTGAGGGCGGCGACATCGAGCCGTGAACCGTCCAGGGTCTCGCCGACCAGAGCCCCGGCTGCCTGGCGCTTGTCCTTGGCTACGGTCGCGATGCCACCTTCGCTCGTCACGAAATTCGTACCCCCTCCGCCGGACGTGCCCCCCGCACCCGAACCGCAGGCGGACAGGGCGAGAGCGGTCGACACCGCTCCGGCGGCGAGCAAGGTGCGGCGTAAGGCGTGGTTTTGGCTCATGAGGTGATTTTCGCACGGGTGTTGTGGCCGCCCGGGGTCGGCTCGGGGCAGTGGCGGCACCGGGCCTCCGGGCCGGACGCCGGGCTCGTCGGCGGCTCGGCAGGGCGACGGTGGCCTCGGTGCGGGGCCCGTGCGCGTGCGGCCTGCGCGGTGCCGCAACGTACGCGATCGACCGGGAGAGCATCCCCGGCGACGGCCTGGACGACGTCGATGTCTCCGGCCCGGCCGATGCCACGCCGCCCGCGCTCGGTGAGGCGATCCGGACGTTTCTCGCCCCGGTCGAGACGACCGGGGATCTTGAAGGCTTCGGTGACCAGGAAGGCCGTAGGGTCGGCAACGCCGACCGTGACCGAGCGATGGTCGGCAGCGGCGGTCTCGTCGTGCGGGGCCTGGTCCTCGCACGCACATGCGTTTCAGGCCGACAGTTCAGGGGCCGCTCTGGACGACCTTGGCGGATGCCATGATGAGAGGGGCGGGATGGTGTTTCCCGTACCTCGGATGACGCCGACACCTCACGACAAGGGACGCGACATGGCAGCCGGAACCACCGAAAGCCCTGCAACCCTCTATGGGCCTGTTTCACTCGGCCTTGGTATCGCAGCGCTTATCGCCGCGTTCTTCCTGGGCATCTTCGGCATCCTGGCCGGCAGCCTCGCGATCGTCTTCGGCGTCCTCGGCCTGATCAGCAAGATCAATCGGGGGAAGTGCGCCATCGGTCTCGCCACCGGCGCCGTCGGTGTGCTCTACCCGCTCTCTTTCCTTTTCGTCTTCACCGGCGGTTTCTGACCGCCTCGGCCCCCTACGGGCCTGCGGTTCTGGCCATTGTCCATAGGGGCACTGTCCCGATAATCACTTACGCCTCTCCCTTCCCCATCCTTAAGGTCGCTGGCAGGTGCCTGACATAGGGGTGCCCGATCCCGCGGCTCGTTCGCGGGATCAACGGGGAACAAGGGGGAGAAATGCAGCTCTCACGCTTCACAAAGGCGACGGCGCTTTCCGCGGCCCCGCTCGTGATCGTCACGGGCGGGTTCCAGGCGACTGCCATCGCCTCCGGCTCCGCGACCTTCTCCGACCGGACCGGGGCGACGTTCGCCACATTAGCGCTGTCCGGCAATTCCGGCGGCGGGCTCGAGAACGTGACCGGCTTCAGTTCGAACAGCGCCCAGGGTGAGAACCTTCGGACCCAGGGCTTCGGCGTCCTGCGAGCCGCCTCCGGTGAGACCGCGGTCGTCGACGTCTCTTCCGCCCGCGAGGGCATCACCGCAGCAGCCGGCAAGGACTTCGTGGAACTGTCCTGGAAGGGCTACTCCGAGAACGCCCGTTACGTCGTCACCCGCGACGGCAAGGAGCTGGCCCGGCTGGCGGCGGGCGTACGGTCCTTCCGGGACACCAGCGTCAGGGCGGGCGGGCAGTACGCCTACCAGGTCGTCCCGTTGCTCCCCGAGGGCGGCCACCCCGAGGCCAGGCTGTGGGGCATGAACGTCTCCGTCCCCGCCACCGGTTCCCTCGCCGGCCTGCGCGAGGAAGCGGTCGAGCGAGCCACTGCCGCCGCCGTTGCCCAGACCTCCACGCTGAGCTGGATCGCGTTCCTTCCGTTCACGAAGGTGGACGCCCCTCCGGCGGGCTGTGACTACACCAGGGGCTACCAGTACGGCGGCGACGGCCGCACCGGATTCGACTGGAGGTCGAGCAAGTACCGCGCGGCCTTGCACGCCAACGTCACCTGGAGCAACAAGAAGGTGGTCGGCCATAAATCGGTCTCGCCCACCTACGTCTACAAGAAGTCGACCGGCAGGCAGGTCGCCAAGCGGACCGCCACGGACCGGCACATGACCGCCAAGAAACTGGGGTCCGGCGCGAACTACGTGGACATCCGGCTCGTCATGCACGCCGTCAACCCGTTCTGCAGCGGGCTGGGTGGAATCAAGGGAGCCATCAGCGGCGCCGCCACCATCAACATGACCAAGAGCGGCAACTGGACCATACGTTCCGGCAAGCACCGGCTGATGCCGAACCACCACATCTACATCTACAACGGCGGCCGGGTCACCAACGTCTACACCCGCAAGTACGTGGGTCTGCCCTGTCTGATCGGGACGGTCCTGTGCCAGGAGGCAGACCTGACGGGGCTCTACGGCAGGTTCTGACAGGCCGGTTCGTGATTCTCCGATCAGCCTCGCGCTTCCACGAAGCGGGCTGTCCAGCTGGTGATCAGGACAGCGGAAAGCGCCTCCGACGGAACGCGGCGGCCTTCGTACGACACCCACCCGGGACCTCGGCCTGACCGAGGAGGACGTACGGGCGCACCTGCCGCGCTTCGAGGCTCTCGCCTGGCGCCGCCGACCTCATCGCCCGCACGGCCCACGCCCTGACCCCGACCACGGCCGGGGCGGCCTGAGAACCCGGCCTCCGGGGCCGGTCCGGGGCCGTTCCGGGCCCGGGAGGACCCCCGGCCCCGGACCGGCCCCGGAGCGGACGCCCTAGAAGAGGGTCGCGTGGCCCGTGCCCATGTCCTCCGGGGTGTACGCGGCATGGCGGGGCCCGAACGGCTTCCGCCAGTCGCCGGTGCCCTCGTAGAACGCGACCGTGTCGAGGGAGCCACCGGCCTTGCCCTGGGCGACCAGGTCGGGACGGCCGTCGCGGTCGACGTCGCCGACGCCCACGATGTCGTCGAAGCGGTCCCAGCCCGCGCCGACCTTCGTCCGGGGCGCGAACGTGCCGTCGCCCTTGCCGAGGTACAGCCACAGCACCCCGGCGGAGTCGCGGGTGACCAGATCGCCCGCCGGACCCCCGGCGATGTTCCCGACGGCGGCGATCCGGTCGTAGATCCCCCAGCCGAAGCCGGTCTTCCGGCGGGGCGCGAAGGGCGCCGAGGCGTTCCCCGTGCCCTTGTACAGGTACAGGTCCCCGGCCTTGTCGACGGCGAGCAGGTCGGAGCGGCCGTCCCCGGTCAGATCGCTGCCGCCGGTCAGGTGACGGTAGGTCCCCCAGCCGCCGCCGATCCTCTTCCGGGGCGCCAGGGCGTGCCCGGTGCCGGAGTGCAGCCACAGGACGCCCGCCCGGTCCCGGGTGACGATGTCGGCGTACGGGGAGGCGTCGAGGTTCCCGGGGGCCACGACCCGGTCGTAGGCCCCCCAGCCGGTCGCCAGGACCGTCGGAGTGGCCCGGAAGCCGATGGCGCTCAGGTAGAGGACCTGGCGGGCGTCGTAGTTCAGGACCTGGCCCGTGCTGTCCCTCATGAGCAGGTCCGGGACACCGCTGTCGGAGAAGTCGTGCGGGGCGGGGCGTCCGGTGAGCGTGAGCGTGCCGGTGCGCACGGCGGTGGGTCCGATCCCGTTCTGCGGGCGGGCGGTCACCTTCCATGTGTAGTCGCCGAGGAAGGCCGACGAACCGTTGTTGAAGACGCCCGACCATGACATGCCCACGCGGCCCGGCCGGTCCAGGCGGTACGGCGTGGCGGTCCAGCGCTTCCCGGACGCCTTGTGGGTGACGGAGACGTCGATGTGCGAGGGCCGGTCGACGTCCCAGTACAGGCTGACCCTGCCCTCCCGGCCGACGCGCGTGAAGTCGAAGCCGGTGGGGACGGGCAGGCCGTCGGAAGCCGCGATCCCGACCGCGAGGGGCAGGCCCGTGCTCGCCACGGGTGTGACGGCCGGAGCGCCGTCCGCCCCGGGGGCGATCCGGAAGATCCCCTGGCCCTGACCGAGGGTGCCGCCCTGCACCAGGGACCGGCCGTCCCCGGACTCGGTGACGACGCGCGAGAAGCCGTCCAGGAGCGGGACGGTCCGCCCGGTCGTGAGGGACCGGGCCGTCAGCGTGTGGAAGGGGTCGGGCTCGGTGGCCGCGACCCCTCCCGGCACGCCGTACGTCACCCAGTCGTCGCCGAGCAGCCCGACCTCGACCAGGCCCTTCGTACCGACCGGGACGCGTGCCACGACGTCCCCGCCGCGCCGGGCCACCACGACGGTCGTCGTCCCGTCGGCGGCCTTCTCCGTCCACGTCAGATGGGTGGCGGAGGAGGCGACGTCCGTCCCCCAGCCGCCCGTCTCGGCGGCGGCGGGAGTGGCGCGGTCGTCGGCGACCGCGAGGGCGGCGAGGTCCACGACGGCGATCCGCTTGCCGGAGACCCCGTCGACCGTGCCCCGGTAGAGGACGGTGAGGGTGCCGGGGGAGTCGCGTTCGACGCGGAGCACCTGGGCGTCGGCGGGCAGCCCGGTCACCTCGCGGTCCCGGAGGGTGCCCCCCGGCCGGTCCACGAGGTGGAGCGCGGTACCGCCCGCGCCGTTCGGGACCTCCACGAGGAGGGCGGTGCCCACCGGCCGTACGAACGAGTTCCCGGCGCCCAGGGGAGCGGTGTCGATCACCACGGGGGCGGCGCCCGTCGCCAGGTCGTACAGGCTCTGGACACTGCCGTCCCGCCTCAGGACGACGTCGCTGCCGACGTTCCCGATGTACGTGCCGTCCGGCAGCCGGGTCGTCATGCCGTTGGAGTACCGCGTCCAGCGGTAGACCCACCCGCTGTCCTCCCGGCCACGGGTCAGGAAGCCGGACGGGCCGGTGCCGGTGACGACGGAGTCCGCCGGGACCGGGATCACCTCCTGCCGGGCCTGCCCCGCCGCCGCGACGGTTCCGGGCGCGGCCAGGGCGGGGGCGGTGGGCAGGACGCCGGTCGCGACGGCCGAGACGGCGAGCGCGACGGCGACGGACAGGGCGAGACGGTGACGGGGTCTGCGGGAGCGGGACACGACGGTGGTTCTCCTCGGAACGTGCGGGTGCGGCGCGGCGCGCCGCACCCGCAGGACTCGCGGGGAGGTCGAATGGTTGTACGGCCAGGTCAGAAGACCTTGTTGTATTCGCGTGCGTCCCAGCGGAGGAACACCTCGGTGGGCTTCCTCTCCTGGAAGGGGGCCCGCCAGTTGCCGCTGCCCTGGTGGATGTAGATCGTGTTGTACGGCCCGATGGCGTACACGTCGGGGCGTCCGTCCATGGTGGCGTCGCCGATGCCGACGATGTGGGTGTACTGGTTCCATCCCGCGCCGATCCTGCTGCGGGTGGCGAAGGTGCCGTCGCCCTTGCCGAGGTAGAGCCAGAGGACACCGTTCTTGTCGCGGGCGACGAGGTCCCCGGCGGGTCCGCCTGCGAGGTTCCCGACGGCGGTGATCTTGTTGTAGATCCCCCAGCCGAAGCCGGTCTTCTTGCGGGGCGCGAAGGGGGCACTGGCCTTTCCGGTGCCCTTGTAGAGGTACAGGTCCCCGGCCTTGTCGACGGCGACGAGGTCGGCGCGTCCGTCCCCGGTGAGGTCGCTGCCCCCGGCGAGCTGGTTGTAGATGCCCCAGCCACCGCCGATCTTCACGCGCTGGCCCAGGGGCGTTGCCTGGTCCGCGCCGGTACCGGGGTGGAACCAGAGGGCGCCCGCGCCGTCGACGCCGATGACGTCGGGCGCGTTCGTCCCGGCGACATCGCCGACGGACTCCAGTTGCCGGTAGCCCTGCCAGCCATGGCTGACGTCGCTGTCCCCCTCGACGACCCTGCCCCGCGAGACGTCGTAGACGGTGTCCATCCGGCGGAGGCCGCCCCACTTGTCCCGCGCGAGCAGATCGGGGGTCCCGTTGCTGCCGAAGTCGTGCGTCTTGGGCGAGCGGACGAGCTTGAAGTCGCCTCGGGCGTTCACGTCCGGGCCGATGCCGTCGTACGGCTTCGCGGTCAGCTCCCAGGAGTAGTCGCCGTTGGGCATGGGCACCCCCGGGTGGTCGGAGTGCTCGTAGAAGTTCCCGTGCCAGAGGAAGCCGACGGACTCGCCGTACACGTCCTCGAATTTATGGTTGTAGACGCGGCCGGTCTTCTTGTGGGTCAGCCTCACGGTGGCGTCGAACCTGGAGTGGGACAGGGTCCAGGAGAAGTTGTACCGGCCGTTCATGGGATCGGTGTTCACGACGGGACCGATGGTCGTGCCGACCAGCTTCAGGGCCGTCTCCTTGCCGGTGGTGGCGATCTTCACGACGGACGTGTCGCCGTGCCGCGCCATGTCCAGCCGGTAGATGCCGTCGCCGTGCTCGATCGAGCCGCCCCGGACCAGCAGGACGTCCCCCCATCCGGGCACCGTGTCGATGACCTTGTCGAGCACCTTGACCGTGGTGCCGTCGGTGAGGGAGTGGGCGAAGAGGCCGTGCTTGCCCCGGAGGGTGTAGGCGACGAAGTCCCCGAAGAAACCCTTCGCGGCGCCGATGCCGTCGACGGCGATCCGCCGCTCCGCGCCGGTGGCCCGGTCGGTCACGACGAGACCGCCCGCGTCCGTGCGGACCGTCCTCGTGGCGGAGAGGACCGGTGTGTCCGGGAGCGTGGCGGTCACCTTCGCCGAGGCCAGGTCCACCGTCAGGGTGCCGGTCGTGCCCGGGGTGCCGGTCGACTCGTACGAGACGACGGCGGTGCCCCCGGCTCCGGACGTCCCCGTCACCGAGCCCATGTCCGCCGGGACGCCGGTGATCTTCCGCGCGGTGAGCGCGGAGCCGTCCTTCGAGACGAGGTGGAGCTCCTTGGGGCCGGGCTCGGCCCCCGACTGGACGAGGAGCGTGGAACCGTACAGGCCCACCATCGTGTGGGTGGCGCCCAGAGTACGGAGGTCGTGGACGACCCCGGGCTTCTCGGGCGCGGACATGTCCCGCAGCCGGACGACCCGGTGCCCGTCGTTCTTGCCCACGGCGACGATGTCGGAGACCAGGGCGTTGGGCAGCGCCATGTCCGAGGAATCCGGCCCGGTCACCGCGTCCGCGCCGCCGTCGCGCCGGAACCAGGTGCCCCCCACCATCCAGATGCCGTCGCGGGCGTAGGTGGTGTTGCCGAGGAAGCCGCTCGGGCCCGCACCGGTGAGCGTGGTGTCCAGCGGGAACTTCGGCAGTGTCTCCGCCGCCGTCACCGCGGCCGTCCGCGTTCCGGCGGCCTCACCCGGCGTCGCGACGGCGGCGGGCGCGGTGGCCAGCGCGGTGGCGGCGAGGACGGTGGTGATCGCGGCGGCGAGGGTCCGCCGGGCAGTGCCAGGGGTCACGTTCTTCTCCTCCGGGAGGGGGCGGCACGCACACCTGTGCGGGCCGTTATGTCGGACATGTGGAGAGGGGTGGAAGGTTGTACGGGGTCGGGGGAGAGGCTTCCCAACCGCCTGCCCGCCTTGGTGGCGGGTGTTCCGGGCGGCCGACCGGCCCTGGTGGAGGGTGCTCCGGGCCGCCGACCCGGCCTGGTGGAGGGTGTTCCGGGCCGCAGACCGTCCTCCCCGCCGACGGGAGTCCGGGCCGCCGACCGCCCCCGGCCGACGGGGTGTTCCGGCCCGCCGACCGCCCCCGGCGGACCGTCAGAAGATCTTTTCCACGTGCTGCAGGGGGAGGTCCGCCAGGACCTTGGTGGTCTTCCGGGTCCGGAACGGGGTGTGCCAGTCGCCGGTGCCGGAGTAGGTGTAGACGGTGTTGTACGGCCCGATGGCGTACAGGTCGGGGGTGCCGTCCAGGGTGGCGTCGCCTATGCCCACGATGTGGGTGTACTGGTTCCAGCCCGCGCCGACCCTGGCGCGGGGCGCGAAGGTCCCGTCGCCCTTGCCGAGGTACAGCCACAGGACGCCGTTCCTGTCCCGGGCCAGGAGGTCTCCGGCGGGGGCCCCGCCGATGTTCCCGGTGGCGATGAGCTTGTCGTAGATGTTCCAGCCGAAGCCGGTCTTCCTGCGGGGCGCGAAGGGGGCGTCGGGGTTCCCGGTGCTCTTGTAGAGCCAGAGGTCCCCGGTCTTGTCGACGGCGACGAGGTCGGCGCGTCCGTCGCCGGTCAGGTCGCTGCCCCCGGCGAGCCGGTCGTAGACCTCCCAGCCCCGGCCGACCTTCACGCGCGGGGAGACGCCCGGCCTGCCGGTGCCCTGGAAGAGCCAGAGGTAGCCGACGCGGTCGATGCCGATCAGGTCGCCCGCGTCCGTCCCGGCGACGTCACCGACGGCCTCCAGCTGGGGGTAGTACTCCCAGCCGCTGCCGAGCGGCGAGGAACCCGCCGGGGCGACCTCGGACACCCTGCCGTCGTAGAAGGTGTCCTTCGCCGTCAGGCCGCCCTGGAAGTCCCGGAAGAGCAGGTCGGGCGAGCCGTTGTCGCTGAAGTCGCGGGGGTGGGTGTCCCGGGTCAGCCTGAAGGTGCCGCTGGTGTCCAGGTCCGGGCCGACGCCGTCCTGTGGCTTCGCGGTCAGCCGCCAGGAGTAGTCGCCGCCGGGCGCGCGCACGCCCGGACCGTACTGCCAGGAGGTGAGGTCCCCCGACCAGCCGAACTGGACGATGCTGCCGGGCTGCCGCGCCCGCCAGCTCTGCTTCAGCCCGGTTTGCCGATGGGTCAGCTCCACGGTCCAGTCGGCGGCGGAGCGGGACAGGGTCCAGCTCAGGAAGGTGTCTTCGCGGGGAGCGGTGAGCCGGACGACGGGGCCGAGGGACGTCCCGACCAGGGACAGGGCGGGGTCCTCGGTGGCGGAGGCGGAGGCGGAGGCGGTGGCGGTGGCGGTGGTGGCCGAGGCGGCCGGGGCGGTGCCGGGCCGGGGCACCGCCGTCGCGGCGGGGGCGACGGCCAGGGCGGTGGCGGCGAGGACGGTGGTGATCGCGGCGGCGAGGGCCCGCCGGGCGGTGCCAGGGGTCACGTTCTTCTCCTCCGGGACGGGGGGCGAACGGCGCGTACACACGCACGCGTCGTTCGCTCAGACAGGCGATCGGAGGGAAAGGTTGTACGCGCCCCAGCGGCGGATGGCGTGACCGGCATCCGCCGCTGATGAACCGTCAGAAGACCTTGCCGGTCAGGGCGTACGACCTGTTCGCGAGCACATCGGTGGACTGCCGCAGGGTGAACGGGACCCGCCAGTGGCCGCTGCCCGGGTGGATGTAGACGGTGTTGCTGGGGCCGATGCCGTAGAGGTCGGCGCGCCCGTCCCGGGTGGCGTCGCCGATGCCGATGATGTGGGTGTACTGGTTCCATCCCGCGCCGATCCTGCTGCGGGTGGCGAAGGTGCCGTCGCCCTTGCCGAGGTAGAGCCAGAGGACACCGTTCTTGTCGCGGGCGACGAGGTCTCCGGCGGGTCCGCCCGCGAGGTTTCCGACGGCGGTGATCTTGTTGTAGATCCCCCAGCCGAAGCCGGTCTTCTTGCGGGGCGCGAAGGGGGCGCTGGCCTTTCCGGTGCCCTTGTACAACCACAGGTCTCCGGCCTTGTCGACGGCGACCAGGTCGGCGCGGCCGTCGCCGGTCAGGTCGCTGCCCCCGGCGAGCTGGGTGTAGACGCCCCAGCCGCCGCCGATCCACACGCGCGGAACGAGGGGTGCCGCCTCGTGCGCGCCGGTGCCGGCGTGGAACCAGAGGCCGCCCGTGGTGTCGATGCCGATGACGTCGGGCGCGTTCGTCCCGGCGACGTCGCCGACGGACTCCAGCTGGCGGTAGCTCTTCCACTCGCCGAAGACGGAGATGGAGGCGTCGGCCTCGACCACCTTGTGCCGTGCGTAGTCGTAGGTGGTGTCCACCCTCATCGTGCGTCCGTTGACGTCGCGCAGGAACAGGTCGGGGGTCCCGTTGTCGTTGAAGTCGTGGATCTTGAGGGAGCGGACGACCTTGAAGTCCCCGCCGGTCTTCAGCTCCGGGCCGGTGCCGTCGTGCGGCTTCGCGGTCAGCTTCCAGGAGTAGTCGCCGTTGGGCGCGGGCAGCCCCGGGTGGTTCGAGCGTTCGAAGAGGTTCCCGTGCCAGATGAAGCCGAAGGACCCGGTGGAGTCCGTGTCGTCGAACTGCCGGACCTCCTTCCAGCCGGTCCCCTTGTGGGTCAGCTCCACGGTGGCGTCGACGTTCCCGTGGGACAGGGTCCAGGAGAGTTCGGTCTGGCCGCGCAGGGAGTCCAGGTTCACGACGGGGCCGAGGGACGTCCCGACCAGGGTCAGGGCGGGGTCCTCGGTGGCGGAGGCGGCCGGGACGGCGCCGGGCAGGGGCACCGCCGTGGCGGCGGGGGCGGTGGCCAGCGCGGTGGTGGCGAGGACGGTGGTGATCGCGGCGGCGAGGGTCCGCCGGGCCGTGCGAGGGGTCATGTGTTTCTCCTGCGGAGAGTGAGCGGCACCTACGCGCGCGTACGTGCCGCCGTATCGGACATGCGTACGACAGAAGAGGGTTGTACGTGACTCCGGTGGTGGTGAGCGGCGGTGCGGGCAGCCGCTCACCACCACCGGTCCGTCACCGGCGGTCCGTCACCACCGGTCCGTCACCGGCGGTCCGTCAGAACACCTTGTCGACGAAGGTTCCGTTCATGCCGGACAGCACGTCGGTGGGAGTCCTCTCCTGGAAGGGGGCCCGCCAGTTGCCGCTGCCCTGGTGGATGTAGACGGTGTTGTGCGGTCCGTAGGCGTAGAGGTCGGGGCGGCCGTCCATGGTGGCGTCGCCGATGCCGACGATGTGGGTGTACTGGTTCCAGCCCGCGCCGACCTTGGTGCGGGCCGCGAAGGTGCCGTCGCCCTTGCCGAGGTAGAGCCAGAGGACACCGTTCTTGTCGCGGGCGACGAGGTCTCCGGCGGGTCCGCCCGCGAGGTTTCCGACGGCGGTGATCTTGTTGTAGATGTTCCAGCCGAAGCCGGTCTTCTTCCGGGGTGCGAAGGGGGCGTTGGGGTTTCCGGTGCCCTTGTAGAGGTACAGGTCTCCGGCTTTGTCGACGGCGACGAGGTCGGCGCGTCCGTCGCCGGTCAGGTCGCTGCCTCCGGCGAGTTGGTTGTAGACGCCCCAGCCGCCGCCGATCTTCACGCGCGGGGCGAGGGCCGATTCGCCGTCCAGTCCGGTGCCGGGGTGGAACCAGAGGACACCGGCGCTGTCGATGCCGATGACGTCGGGCGCCTTCGTCCCGGCGACGTCGCCGACGGACTCCACCTGGCGGTAGCCCTGCCAGCCACGGCCGGCATAGTTGCTTCCGTCCCCTTCGGCGACCCTTTCCCGCCAGGTGTCGTAGGTGGTGTCCACCGTCATCAGGTTGCCGCTGGTGTCGCGGACGAGCAGGTCGGGGGTCCCGTTGTCGTTGAAGTCATGGATCTTGGGGGAGCGGACGAGCGTGAAGTCGCCGCTGGCCTCCAGGTCCGGGCCGATGTTGTCGTGCGGCTTCGCGGTCAGCTTCCAGGAGTACGCGCCGTTGGGCGCGGTCAGTCCCGCCTGGCCTTGGCGCCGGTCGAAGTCCCCGTCCCAGAGGAAGTGGATGGACCGTGAACCGTGGTTGGTCCTGTACGTGAACTTCTGCCTGGTCGCTTTGTGGGTGATCTCCACGTCGGCGTCGAAGTCGTCGTGGGACAGATCCCAGGACAAATAGACCCGGCCGTTCATGGGGTCGAGGTCCACGACGGGGCCGATCGAGGTCCCGAGCAGCTTCAGGGCGGTTTCCTCGCCGGTGGAGGCGATCAGTGTGGCGGCCGGAACGCCGTCCGTGCCGGTCGCGATCCGGTAGATGCCCTCGCCCTGCTCGACCGTGCCGCCCCGGACCAGCAGCGTCCCGTTCGGCGCGGCACTGATGCCGGTGGCCTTGTCGAGCAGCTTGACCGTGCTGCCGTCGGTGAGGGAGCGCGCGGAGAACGCGGGAGCCGTGCCACGGGTGGTGTAGGCGACGAAGTCCCCGAAGAGGGCGAGGGGGCCGTCGAGTCCGGTGAGGGCGATCCGGGTGCCGGTGCCGGAGGCCCGGTCGGTCACGACCAGACCGCTCGCGTCCCGACGGACGATCTTCGTGGCGGAGAAGGCCGTGCCGTCCCGGTCCGTGTACGGGTGGGTGACGGACGCGGTGGCCGAGGCCAGGTCCACCGTCACCGTGGCGTGGCCGTACGAGGTACCGGTCTTCTCGTAGGAGAGGAACGCGCTGCCGGGAAGGCCGTCCGCCTCGGTCACGCCACGGATGTTCCCGGGGACGCCGGTCACCTTGCGGTCGGTGAGGGTGTTCCCGGCCTTGGTCACCAGGTGGAGTTCCTTCGGCTCCCCGCCGACGCCCACTTCGACGAGGAGCGTGGAACCGTGCAGGCCCACGGCCCTGTGGGTGGGGCCCAGGGTGCGCAGGTCGAAGAGGACCGGGGCCGTACCGGCGGGCGCGGACATGTCGTGCAGCCGGACGACCTGGCCGTCGTAGTGGGTGGCCACGGCCACCATGTCGGAGACGAGCATGTTGATCATCGCGCGACTCTCGGCCCACGCCTCGACGAGCAGGGTCGAGGTGCCGTCCGGCCGGTACCAGCGGTAGTCGTAGGAGAGGTAACCCTCTGAGTTGTACTGCCCGTTGGTGGCGAAGTAGCCGCTCGCACCGGCCCCGACGAGCCGCGCCGAGGCCGGGATCTTCGGCACGGCCTGCGCCTTCGCGGCCGGTGCCGCCGCCCCGGCCGCTCTCGCCCCGGGCACCGCCGTCGCGGCGGGCGCGGTCGCCAGCGCGGTGGCGGCGAGGACGGTGGTGATCGCGGCGGCGAGGGCCCGCCGGGCGGTGCCAGGGGTCACGTGCTTCTCCTGAGGAGTGGCGAACGGCACCTGCTCGTGTGCAGGTGCCGTCATGTCAGACACACGTACGAAGGCGAGGGTTGTACGTGACTCCGGTGGTGGGGGGGGGGGGGGGGGGCCGCCCCCCCCCCCCCCCCCGCCCCCCCCCCCCAGTAACCCAACCAGCCTGACCCGAGCCGGGGTAACCAAAAAGATAAAACTAAAATTAAGATAAAGAAGGACAAACCC
>NZ_JBHYZW010000009.1:0-279118 GCF_042754005.1 Streptomyces sp. NPDC059247 | reverse complement strand
GGTGTTTGTGTGTGTGGGCCCCACCCCTCCCCCGCCGGGGGGGGGGGGCCCGCGACATTGGGCGGCCCCCCCCCCCCCCCCGGGGGCCCGGGGGGGCCCCCCCCCCGGGGGGGGGGCCCCCCCCCCTCGGGGGACGTACGGTTCAGCCCTTGAGCTCGGCCGCGACCAGCTCCGCGATCTGCACCGCGTTCAGCGCCGCGCCCTTGCGCAGGTTGTCGTTGGAGACGAAGAGCGCGAGGCCGTTCTCGACGGTCTCGTCGACCCGGATCCGGCCGACGAAGGAGGCGTCCTTGCCCGCCGCCTGGAGCGGGGTCGGGATCTCGGACAGCTCGACGCCCTCGGCGTCGCCGAGCAGCTCCAGGGCGCGCTCGACGCCGATCGGGCGCTCGAAGCGCGCGTTGATCTGGAGGGAGTGGCCGGAGAAGACCGGGACGCGGACGCAGGTGCCGGAGACCTTCAGCCCCGGGATCTCCAGGATCTTGCGGGACTCGTTGCGGAGCTTCTGCTCCTCGTCGGTCTCGAAGGAGCCGTCGTCGACGATCGACCCGGCCAGCGGCAGCACGTTGAAGGCGATCGGACGCTTGTAGACGCCGGGCTCGGGGAAGTCCACGGCCCCGCCGTCGTGGGCGAGGGCGGCGGCGCCCTCGGCGACCGCCTTGATCTGGCCGTCCAGCTCGGCGACACCGGCGACGCCCGAGCCGGAGACGGCCTGGTAGGTGGTGGCGACCAGCGCGGTCAGACCGGCTTCCTGGTGGAGCGGCTTGAGGACCGGCATGGCGGCCATCGTGGTGCAGTTCGGGTTGGCGATGATCCCCTTGGGGCGGTCCTTGACCGCGTGCGGGTTGACCTCGGAGACGACCAGCGGGACCTCGGGGTCGCGGCGCCAGGCGGAGGAGTTGTCGATCACGACGGCGCCCTGGGCGGCGACCTTCTCGGCGAGGGCCTTGGAGGTGGCGCCGCCCGCGGAGAACAGGACGATGTCCAGACCGGTGTAGTCGGCCGTCGAGGCGTCCTCGACCGTGACGCCGTCCACGACCGTGCCCGCCGAGCGGGCGGAGGCGAAGAGCCGCAGCTCGTCGAGGGGGAAGTTCCGCTCGGCCAGGATCTTGCGCATGACTGTGCCGACCTGACCGGTGGCTCCGACGATTCCGACCTTCACGGGGACTCCATCCGTACGTGTGTGCAGGCTGCTGCCGGTCCATGATGCGTATGTCCCGGTACGCCTTGTCCAATCCATTGTCCAAGGGCCGGGACGGCGAGCGCGAGCACCGGACGGAACGCCGTGGTACGGGCGCGGGCGGGGCCGCTTCCGTACGGGCACGGCGGGCGCGGGCCCTCGCCCCCGGTCGCCCCCCGGATCGCCCCGGTTGCCCCCTCGGATCGCCCCCCGGTCCTCCCCGGATGGCCCCCGGTCCTCCCCGGGTCGTCCCCGCCCGACGGACCGCCGTCCGCCGCCGGAACCGTGGCCACCGGCTCCGGGGTGGCGAGCGTCACCCCCCGGCCGCCCCCTCCTGGGCGTTTATCGGCCGTCTCGCCGCCGCCCGCGCCGGGCCCTCCGCCGCCCGCCAGGAACCGCCCGCGGCACGGACCGCGCCCGTCCCGCGACCGGGCCCTAACCTCGTCCCATGAGGCAGGACCTGAGGGTGGCGGCCTACGCCGTGTGTGTCCGCGACGGTGAGGTGCTGCTGGCCCGCTGGGTGGCCAGGGACGGCACGAAACGGTGGACCCTGCCCGGCGGCGGCATGGACCACGGCGAGGAACCGGTGCGGACCGTGGTCCGGGAGGTCGAGGAGGAGACCGGCTACCTCGCCGAACCCACCGCCCTCCTCGGCATCGACTCGATCCGCAGGAACCGGCCCCGCCGCCTCCGCGCCCCCGGCGACTTCCAGGGGCTGCGGATCGTCTACGAGGCCCGGATCACCGGCGGTGAGCTGCGCCACGAGACGGGCGGCTCCACCGACCGGGCCGCCTGGCACCCCCTCGCCGCCGTCCCCGGACTGACCCGGGTCGCCCTCGTCGACATCGGCCTCGACCTCTGGCGGGAACGGCCCCCGGTGGGCCGCTCCCGGCTCACCGGACAGCAGGACGTCTGACCCCGCGGGGCCCGCCGGAGCGCCCCTTGGGCCGAACGGCCGAAACACACTCAACCGTCCCACCCCCGCTCAACCCTCCCGCCCCGCCCCGAGGTCCTCCCCCGTGACCGCACTCCACGCACGACAGCCTCAGGGGAGCCCGCATGACCGCCGTACGCACCACCCGTACCGTCCTCGCCACCGTCCTGGCCGCGGGGGTGGCGGCCACGGCCCTGGCCGCCCCCGCGTTCGCCGCCGCACCCGCCGCCCCGGCCGCTCCGGTGAAGGGTGGCCACACCGCCACCCAGCGGGCGCTCCAGGACGCGGTCGACGCGGGAGTGCCCGGCGCCGTCGCCCAGGCCCGCGACGGACGCTCCTCCTGGACCGGCACCGCGGGCGAGCGCGGCGGCGACGACCGCTTCCGGGTCGGCTCCATCACCAAGACCTTCACCTCCACCGTCCTCCTCCAGCTCCAGGCCGAGAACCGGATCGACCTCGACGACCCGGTCGAGAAGTGGCTCCCCGGCGTCGTCCGGGGCAACGGCCACGACGGCCGGAAGATCACCGTCCGGCAGCTGCTCAACCACACCAGCGGCATCTACAGCTACACCAGCGACCCGGCCTTCCAGCGGAAGGTCTTCGGCCCCGGCTTCCTGGAGCACCGCTACGACACCTGGACCCCGGGGCAGCTCGTCTCCGTCGCCATGGCGCACCAGCCGGACTTCGCCCCCGGCGCGGGCTGGAACTACTCCAACACCAACTTCGTCCTCGCGGGCATGGTCATCGAGAAGGTCACGGGCCGTTCCTACGGCAAGGCCGTCGAGAACCGCATCATCAAGCCCCTCAAGCTCCGTTCCACCAGCGTCCCCGGGACCCGCTCGGCCATGCCGAAGCCCAGCAGCCCGGCGTACTCCACGCTCTCCGAGGACGTGAACGCCCCGGTCCACGACGTCTCCACGCTCAACCCGAGCATCGCGGGCGCGGCCGGTGAGATGATCTCCGACGCCCGCGACCTCCAGACCTTCTACCGTGCCCTGATCACCGGCAAGCTGCTCCCGAAGGCCGAGCAGCGGGAGCTGACCACCACGGTCCCGGTCTCCGCCGACCTCCCGGGGGTGGGCTACGGCCTCGGCCTGATGCGGCAGAAGCTCAGCTGCGGCAAGGAGGTCTGGGGCCACGGCGGCGGCATCCACGGCTCCTCCTCCGAAGCCGTGGTCAGCAAGGACGGGCGGCACTCGCTGGCGATGAACTTCAACGCCGACTGGACGGGCGACAGCCAGGCCGTCCTGGAGGCCGAGTTCTGCGGCACCGCTTCGAAGGCCTGACCGGTCACCGGGGCAGGACGACGATCCACGCGGCGGGATGCCGCTCGGACGCGGCCATCAGGGCCGTACGCACCACGGTGGCCTGCTGGTCCATCGCCTCGCGCAGCTTGCGCGGGGTCAGATGGACCACCGTGACGCCGAGCCGCTCCAGGTGCTCCCGCTTGCGGGTGTACTCGGACCACAGCGCGTCGTCGTCCTGCCGGGGCGCCCGGGTGTCCAGCTCCACCGCGACCGCCTGGTCGGGCCAGTAGGCGTCCACCCCGCCCAGGTGCGGACCGCCCGGCAGCCGCAGATCCACGTCCCACAGCGGGTCCGGCAGGCCGAACTCCCGCACCATCGCGTACAGGCGCTCCTCGGACCGCGACCGCCCCTCGGTGAGCAACGTGTCCACCGCGTCCACCACGTGCGGCCGGGTCAGCAGCCGGGCCCGGTTCAACTCGCGCACCACCGGGCCCGGTTCGCAGTGGCCGCCGCGCACGGCCTCGGTCAGGAGGTGCCGTACGGCCTCCGCGTCCGACAGGCCGGACACCGCGTCGGCGACCGCGCGGGCCACCGGGGCGACGGGGACGCCGGTCAGCTCCAGCGGCTCCGGGGTCTCGGCGGCGCGCACGACCCGCACCCAGCCGGTCGAGCGCAGCCGCCGGGTGCGCGGCACGAGGACGTCGATCCGCTCCAGGGCGGTGAGCGGGGGAGCGGAGGCGAAGCCGTGCAGGGTGAGCGCGGCGAGCCCGGTGATCATCGCGTCCGGGGCCCGGGGCGGTACGGTCCCGGCCCTGCGGGCGTAGAGCAGGGCGGCGCGGAGCCGGTCCTCGCTGGTGGGCGGGCCCGGCTGGAGCAGGAAGACACCGGGCAGCAACTGCTGCCAGCCGCCGGGGCGGCAGCGGGCGGCGACCTCCCCGGCGGGAATGCCCAGGGCCCTCAACTGGGCGGCGGAAGCGAGCCGTTGCGTCCGTCCGGTGCGCGAGGAGAGGGGGAGCGGGCGGGGAGTGAGGGGGGTGTCGTGGTTCATGCCGGGGGTCTTCCGCTCCCGAAGGCTCCCCTAACCCCTGTTACACGCCCGTCGACGACTGAGGACAACCTCGCCCTAAAGTACCGACGTTCGACCGCCGAGGAGCGTCGGCCCGGACGGATGAGGGCACCTGACCGGACGGCTCCGGACACCCGGCCGTACGGCTCCGGACCCCCGGCCGTACGGCCTCGGGCGCTCGGGCGGGCGCCCCGGGGCGCCTGGCCGTACGACGTCGGGCGCCTGGCCCGACGGGCCCCGGCCCCACGGCCCCAGGCCCCACGGCCTCAGGCACGCCGGAGGGGCCGGTCCGCATGTGCGGACCGGCCCCTCCGGGCAAGGCGGGGTCAGACCGCCCGGCCGTCGCACTCCTGCGCGCGCAGCGCCCGCGCCAGGTCGTCCCGGGCCTCCAGGACCAGCCGCCGCAGCGCCGGGGCGGCCGACGCGTGCGCCGACAGCCAGTCGTCCGTCGCCGTGAGGGTCGCCTCGTCGTCCTGGAGCCCCGGGAACAGGCCCCGGACCACGTCCATGCCGATCTGGATCGACCGCTCGGCCCACAGCCGCTCGATCACCGCGAAGTACTTCTGCGCGTAGGGCGCGATCAGCTCCCGCTGCGAAGGCTGGACGAAGCCCGCGATCGTCGCCTCCACCAGCGCGTTCGACAGGGCGTCGGACTCGACGACCTGCGCCCACGCCTGCGCCTTGACGGCGGCCGAGGGCCGCGAGGCCAGCAGCCGGACCTGGTGCCGCTTGCCCGTCGCGGTGTCGTCCCGGGCCAGCTCCGCCCCGATCCGGTCCTCGTCCGCCCGACCGTGCGCGGCGAGCGGGGAGAGCAGCGCCCAGCGCAGCTCCTGGTCGACGTCGAGCCCGTCGATCTTCGCCGTACCGTCGAGCAGCCCTTCGAGGAGCTGGAAGTCGGCGTCGGAGGAGGACGTCGCGGCGAAGAACCGCGCCCAGGTCAGCTGGTGCTCACTGCCCGGCTCCGCGAGCCGCAGCTCCCGCAGTCCGCCCTCGGCGAGCAGTCGCCCGCCCTCCTCGCGCCAGGCCGGGGCCGCGTAGAGGGTGACGGCCGACTTCGTCCAGGCGTGCACCATCTGGAGGACGCCGATGCCGGTCTCGCGGCCCGCGAAGGCGAGCACGACCGAGACGAAGTCCCGGGCGGGCATCAGACCGTCGCGGGTCAGGTTCCACAGCGCGGACCAGCACAGGGCGCGGGCCAGGGGGTCGGTGATGTCGCCGAGGTGGGCGCGCAGGGTGGCGAGCGACTCCTCGTCGAAGCGGATCTTGCAGTAGGTGAGGTCGTCGTCGTTGACGAGGACCAGGTCGGGCCGCTCCTCGCCCGCGAGGTCGGCGACGACGGTCCGGGCGCCGGTGATGTCGGTCTCGGAGCGCGCGTAGCGGACGAGCTCCCCGTCGACGAGCCGGTAGAGGCCGACGGCGGCGCGGTGCGGGCGCAGCTCGTCGCCCTCCTGGAGGACGGCCAGCTCGGTGATCCGGCCCTCCGCGTCGAGGGTGACGGCTGGGGCGAGGGTGTTCACGCCGGAGGTCTGGAGCCAGGACTTGGCCCAGGACCGCATGTCCCGCCCGGAGGTCTCCTCCAGGATCGTGAGGAGGTCGGCGAGCCGGGTGTTCCCGAAGGCGTGGCGCTTGAAGTAGCGGCGGGAGCCCTCCAGGAAGGCGTCCCGGCCGGCGTAGGCGACGAGCTGCTTGAGCACCGAGGCGCCCTTGGCGTACGTGATGCCGTCGAAGTTGAGCTTGGCGTCCTCCAGGTCACGGATGTCGGCCGTGATCGGGTGGGTGGACGGCAGCTGGTCGGCGCGGTAGGCCCAGGCCTTGCGGTTGTTGGCGAAGGTCACCCAGCTGTCGCTGAAGCGGGTGGCCTCGGCGTTCACGAAGGAGCCCATGAAGTCGGCGAAGGACTCCTTGAGCCACAGGTCGTCCCACCACACCATGGTGACGAGGTCGCCGAACCACATGTGCGCCATCTCGTGGAGGATGACGTTGGCCCGGCTCTCGTACGCGGCCTGGGTGACCTTGCCCCGGTAGATGTACTCCTCGCGGAAGGTCACCATGCCCGGGTTCTCCATCGCGCCGAGGTTGTACTCGGGGACGAAGGCCTGGTCGTACTTCCCGAAGGGGTACGGGTAGTCGAAGTTGTCGTGGAAGAAGTCGAAGCCCTGCTTGGTGATCAGGAAGACGTCGTCCGCGTCGAAGTGCTTCGCGAGGGACTTCCGGCACATCGCGCCGAGCGGGATCTCCAGCTCGCCACGGGTGTAGCTGTCCGTCACGTAGTGGTAGGGACCGGCCACGACACAGGTGATGTACGTGGAGATCGGCGCGGTCTCGGCGAACCGCCACACGCCCTCGGCGTCCCGCTCGCCCGCGCCGTTCGACCAGACCGTCCACTCCTCGGGCGCGGTCACCGAGAAGCGGTACGGGGCCTTGAGGTCGGGCTGCTCGAAGTTCGCGTACACCCGGCGGGCGTCGGCGGGCTCGTACTGCGTGTAGAGGTAGACCTCGCCGTCCTCCGGGTCGACGAAGCGGTGCATCCCCTCGCCGGTGCGGCTGTAGGCGCAGCGGGCGTCCACCACCAGGACGTTCTCGTCGGCGAGGCCGTCGAGCGCGATCCGGGAGCCGTCGAAGACGGTCGCCGGGTCGAGGGCGCGCCCGTTGAGGGTGACCGAGGTCACCGACGGGGCGATCAGGTCGACGAAGGTGCTCGTGCCGTCGCCGGTGCGGCGGAAGCGGATCGTGGTCTCCGAGCGGAAGGTGCGCACCTCCTCGGCCGAGTCGCCGACCGCCGAGCGGAGGTCGAGGACGACCTCGTACCCGTCGACGGACAGCAGCGCCGCCCGCTCGTGGGCCTCGTCGCGGGACAGATTCTCACCGGGCACGGTCACTCCTTCGTGGCGCGTTCGAAACAGTGGCGATTCTCCCATGTGCTGCTGTCGCCCGGGACACGGGAATGCCTCCGGGCGTCCCGGGGTTCCCTCCTTTCGGCGCACCACCCGCCGAAATTCCGACGGCCCACCGAGGAGCGACATGTCCGAGAGCAGGACCACCGCCGATTTCTTCTTCGATCCGCTGTGCCCGTGGGCCTGGATGACCTCCCGCTGGATGCTGGAGGTCGAGAAGGTGCGCCCGGTGGACGTGCGCTGGAAGGTCATGAGCCTGGCCGTCCTGAACGAGGACCGGCTGGACGAGGTGCCCGCCGAGTACCGCGAGATGCTGGAGACCCAGGCGTGGGGCCCGGTCCGGGTGGTCATGGCGGCCCAGCGGCTGCACGGCGACGAGGTCGTCGGCAAGCTGTACACGGCGCTCGGCACCCGTTTCCACAACAACGGCGAGGGCCCGACCCGCGAGGCGATCGTGGGCGCCCTGAAGGACGCCGGTCTGCCCGAGGACCTCGCGGACTTCGCGGACCAGGACACCTACGACACCGAGCTGCGCGCCTCCCACAAGGAGGGCATCGACAAGGTCGGCCAGGACGTCGGCACCCCGGTCGTCGCGGTGCCGGGTCCGGACGGCGACGAGGTCGCCTTCTTCGGCCCGGTCGTCACCCCGACCCCGCGCGGCGAGGCGGCGGCCCGGCTGTGGGACGGCACGCTGCTCGTGGCGTCCACGCCCGGCTTCTACGAGATCAAGCGCACCCGGACGGCGGACCCCAGCTTCGAGTGAGCCGGTCCCGGTGACGGAACGGAAGAACCCCCGCGATTCAGGTCATCGCGGGGGTTCTTCTTCGTTCCGTCCGCAGGTGAAGGCTGAGAAGACGATCACGAGCAGGACGTGCGGGGGAGCCCCGTGGGGCCCGGACCGGAAGGAGACCGGTCAGGGGGACCGGATCAGAAGGAGATCAGCGGTACGGAGGCCTTGGCGGCGTGGTAGCGCTTGCTCACGTCCTGCCAGTTGACGACCTGCCACATGGCGTCGATGAAGTCGACCTTCTGGTTCTTGTACTGGAGGTAGAAGGCGTGCTCCCAGGCGTCGAAGACGAGGACCGGGACGGAGCCCTGGCCGACGTTGCCCTGGTGGTCGTAGACCTGCTCGACGATGAGGCGGCCACTGATCGGCTCGTACGCGAGGACGCCCCAGCCGGAGCCCTGGGTGGTCGCGGAGGCCTTGGTCAGCTGGGCCTTGAACTTGGCGAAGGAGCCGAAGGACTCGGTGATCGCGTCCGCGAGGTCGCCGATGCCGTCGGCGGCCAGCGGCTCGCCGCCGCCGCCCTCCTTCGGGCTGTTCATGTTGTTCCAGTAGATGGAGTGGAGGATGTGGCCGGAGAGGTGGAACGCCAGGTTCTTCTCCAGGCCGTTGATCGCGCCCCACTGGTCCTTGTCGCGGGCCTCCTCCAGCTGCTCCAGGGTGTCGTTCGCGCCCTTGACGTACGCGGCGTGGTGCTTGTCGTGGTGCAGCTCGATGATCTGCGGATTGATCACCGGCTCCAGCGCCGCGTAGTCGTACGGCAGCTCAGGAAGTGTGTAGATCGCCATGTGCCCGGCCCCTTCGACTGCTCCTGCTTATTGCAACTTATATGCAGGTGCAGGCTAACAGTAGGTGCCCTTCTTGTTGATCAGCCCTTCGTCCTAGGTCCCGTGTCGCCCCCACCCTCCACCTCCGGCCCCGCCTCCCGGACGGGGAGGAGCCCCGGATGATGAGAGGAGGCTGGTGATCAGGGCGAGGTCGCTGGTGGACCGGTCCGGGGGGCGGGCTCCGCTCATCTGATCGTCGAGCACGCGGACAAGCGGCCTCCATCGCGCGTCCCTCAGTCCAGGTGTTCCTTCAGGCGGGACGCCAGGTGCTCGCGCGAATGGGTGAGGGAGGTTTTGCCCGTCCAGGTGGTCGATGCGCGGTAGCGTCGCCGGGGAGAACCCATCAGGGAAGGAACGATCGCCGGATGCCGCACAGGACTGATGTCGCCGACGGGCGCGGCCTGATCCTCGACTTCGCCGGGGTGCTTACCGCCAGCCCGATCGATGTCCACCGTGCCTGGTGCGTGTCGGAAGGGCTGGCTCCGGGCGCGTGGCGCAGCACTCTCAACGATCACCCTGAGGGCCGACGGCTGTACGCGGCTCTGGAGATCGGGGAGATCGGGCAGGCCGAGTGGAACGAGGGCACGGCGCCACTGTTGGGTGCGCATGTGGATCCGGTGAACCTGATGGGGCGGGCCTGGGCCGGGGTGCCCGTGGCCCGTCGGATGGTCGCGCTCGCGCGTGCCGCGCGTGCCGCAGGCCACCGGCTTGCTCTGCTGTCCAACAGCTTCGGTCTCGACCCGTTCGACCCGTACGAACACGTCGGCATCTGGGACCTGTTCGACGCGCACGTCGTCTCCGAGCTGGTCGGCATGGCGAAGCCCGATCCGGCGATCTACGAACTCGCCCTGGAGCGGATCGGGCTGCCCGCCGAGCGGTGCGTGTTCGTGGACGATCACGCGGTGAACCTTCCACCAGCCGCCGAGCTGGGCATCGCCACGGTCCACGTCACGGACGAGGATGAGGCCGTGACCGAGCTGGAGGCCCTCCTCGGTGTCACGGCGGTGCTCGCCGCTTGAACCCAACTGCGGTCTGATCAAAGGCTGTCGGCTCCACCGTTCCAGCCAGTACTGTCCGTATGGGGCCGATCGCGCGGAGGTTCTGGATCATGCAGTGGTCGGAGTGCACCACCTCTGAGCGTTTGAAGGCGCTGCGCGGCGGCATGACGCAGGAGCAGTTGGCGGAGGTGGCCGGCGTGTCCGTCGGCGTGGTCCGCAAGCTCGAACGCGGCGGAACGGCTTCCCTGCCGTCCCTGCTGTCGATCGCCGACGCGCTCGGCACGGACATCGCCGTGCTCCTCGGCCAGCAGGCCCCACGGCGGTCCATGGACCGCGACGAGCGGGCCGCGCTACGCCTGGTCTCCGCAGCCACCCATGACGCGGCCATCGGCATCCCCGCCGAGGTCGAGCCGGGCACCGTCGAAGAGCTCCGCGCCATCGTCCGTCGCGCGGACGCCGCGTACTGGGGAGGCCGGTACACCGAGCTCGGCACCCCCGGACGCCGAGGAACCCCGGACCGGGGCGGGCGGTCCGGGGTTCCTCGGGGGCGGGCGTCGGCCCGTGCGTACACGGGTGTCGGCCCGTACGTACGGGAAAGGCGTGCGGGGTCAGCCCCGGCGGGACGCCGTCCGTTGGCGGGTGAAGCCGACGGCGGCGAGCAGGAGCGTCAGGGCGCCCGTCCCGTACAGCTGTGTCCGGGTGCCCTCCTCGCGGGCCATCAGGACGAAGATCGCCGCCATGCCCGCGAGCGCCACCCAGGTCAGCACCGGGAAGGCCCACATCCGCACGACCAGCTTCTCGGGCGCCTCGCGTTCGGTGCGGCGGCGCAGCACCAGCTGGGAGGCGGCGATGAAGAACCAGACGACCAGGATGACCGCGCCGATCATGTTGAGCAGCCAGAGGAAGATGTCGTCCGGGCGCCAGTAGCTCAGCAGCACACAGCCGAAGCCGAAGACGGAGGAGGCCAGCACCGCCGGGCGGGGGACGCCGCCGGTCGTGCGGCCGAGGGCCTTCGGGCCCTGGCCGCGCGCGACGAGCGAGCGGGCCATCCGGGAGGCGCCGTAGATGTTGGCGTTCATCGCGGAGAGCAGGGCGACCAGCACGACCACGTTCATGATCTGTCCGGCCGCCGGGATGCCGAGGTGGTCGAGGGCGGCGACGTACGGGCCCTTCTCGACCACGGCCGGGTCGCTCCACGGCACCAGGGTGACGATGACCGCCATCGAGCCGACGTAGAAGAGCGCGATGCGCCACATGGCGGTGCGGACCGCCTTGGCGACCCCCTGGACCGGGTGTTCCGACTCGGCCGCCGCGATGGTGACCGTCTCCAGTCCGCCGTACGCGAAGACGGAGGCCAGCAGGCCCACGATCAGGCCCTCGGAGCCCTGGGGGAAGAAACCGCCGCCGCCGGTCAGGTTGGCGGCGCCGGGGGAGTCCGTGCCGGGCAGCAGACCGGTGACGGCGAGGACGCCGACGCCGAGGAACAGGACGATCGCGCCGACCTTCAGGGCGGCGAACCAGAATTCGAATTCGCCGAAGTTCTTCACCGCCGCCAGGTTGGTGACCGTGAAGACCACCATGAACAGCGCCACCCAGGCCCACTCCGGGCTGCCCGGGAACCAGCCGGTCATGATCTTCGCCGCGCCGATGCCCTCCAGACCGACGGCCACGCAGAGCAGGAACCAGAACGCCCATCCGGAGGTGAAGCCCGCCCACGGTCCGAAGGCCCGCTCGGCGTGCACCGAGAAGGAGCCGGAGGCGGGGTTCGCGGCGGACATCTCGCCGAGCATCCGCATCACGAGCATCACCAGCACGCCGGAGAGCGCGTAGGCGATCACGATCGACGGTCCGGCGGCGGCGATGCCCGCGCCGGAGCCGACGAAGAGCCCGGCGCCGATGACACCGCCGAGGGCGATCATCGACAGATGGCGCTGCTTGAGGCCGTGCGCGAGACCCTCCGAAGAGGCGGGCGCGCCGTCCTCGCGGTCGGTCGGCGCGGGCGCGGTGGTCCGGGACATGGGCGAACCCTGTTCACTAGCTGAGACGGAGAGAGCCCACATTCTGGTCACGCACCCCGCTCACGGGGAACCCGAGTCCGCTATACGGGCACTGGCCTCACACAAGGTGAAGGTCTAGTTCCGTTTCGTGCGCAGTTCCCGCACCCAGGCCACCAGGAGCACCGCCCCGGTCGCCGCCGCCGACCACAGCAGCTGCGGCCGGGCCGTCCCGTCCGTCAGCATCAGCACCAGGACCGCCGCCATCCCCGCGAGCGCCACCCAGGTCAGCCACGGGAAGCACCACATCCGCAGCGTCAGCGTCTCGGGCGCCTCCCGCTCGATCCGGCGCCGCAGCCGCAACTGCGAGACCGCGATCAGCGCCCAGACGAACAGCAGCACCGCGCCGACCGCGTTCAGCATGTAGAGGAAGACGGAGTCCGGCCACTTCAGATTGAGCAGGACGGAGACGAACCCGAAGGCCACCGAGGCGAGCACCGCCCGGAGCGGCACGCCCCCGCGCGAGATCCGCAGCAGCCCCTTCGGCGCCTCCCCCCGCTCCGCGAGCGAGAACACCATCCGCGAGGAGCCGTACAGGTTCGCGTTGAGCGCCGACAGCAGCGCCACGAACACCACCACGTTCATGATCTGGCCCGCCCCGGGCACCCCGATCGAGTCGAGCACCGCCACATAGGGGGACTCGCCCGGCTCCATCGAGGTCCACGGCAGCAGCGTCACGATGACCAGCACCGAGCCCACGTAGAAGAAGAGGATCCGCCAGACCGTGCTGCGCACCGCCCGCGCCACGTTCCGCGCCGGGTCGTCGGACTCCGCCGCCGCGATCGTGACGATCTCCAGACCGCCGAAGGCGAAGACGACCACGAGGACCCCGGAGACCACCCCCGCCCAGCCGTTCGGCAGGAAACCGCCCTGCCCCGTCAGGTTCGCCAGACCCACCGGGTCCGTGTCCGGCAGCCACCCCAGGATCGCCAGCAGCCCGAGGACCAGGAAGAGCACGATCGCGCCGACCTTCAGGGCGGCGAACCAGAACTCTTTTTACCCAAGCGCGTTCGCCCAGGTCAAGGCGGTGCGCGGGGGCTCATAGACCAAGCGTCCGGAGTGTCATAGACCAAGCTCTTTGCGCCGAATGCCCCGAAATGGGAATGCCCCGCTGGGTGACGACCCGGCGGGGCATGTGAGAGGGACGGGGCTAGCTCGGCCCGTTGCACGAGGGACAGTTGAGGTCTCCGATCCAGCCGCTTCCCCCACAGGCAGGGCAGTCAGCGGCGGTGCGTCCCAGGGTGACGCGCACCCAGGCCCGGAGCGTCATTCGGCTGAGCATTCGAGTTCTCCTCGATGTAGGCAGAGGTCACGCGTCCGCAGTCCTCGCAGAGACGTGAGCGCATCATTCTGAGCTTGAACGGGTCCAGCGTGTCGAGCGTGTACGTCCGGCGTGAACCGCACTCCACGCAGTACGGGCGGTTCACTACCGCCATCCCCAGGAGTACCGGGATGCCGCTCGTGTTGAACAAGGACTGATCAGACATGCAGTCCCCTTCTCGGGAGTCGTCACCCCATGATGCCGGGGGGCGATGATCCTTTGTGCTGATCTTGCAAACCGCCCCGAACGTCGCTGTTCAGGTCAGGCAGACGCTCGGGGCGGGTAGTGCCCCGTCCCCGCCGGGGTGGCGGATGCGAGGGGGGGGAGCCTGATCCGGTCGACTCACCCGGCGGGGACGGGAACCTAGGTGCCGGGCGTCCCGGCGACGGCCAGGGCGACGACGAGCGCGGGCAGTGCGAGGAAGACAGCGGCGGCGGCGAGCCAGTCAGCGGCCAGCCCAACGGTGCGCGGTGCGCGGCGGTAGATCACTTGCGTGCCCCGGGCAGCGGCGGACTGGCGGCGAGGGCGCGCCCCAAGTCGGCGTAGAGCCCCTCGGCCTCCCGGCGGGTCATGGAGAGCTGCGCGGGCGCCTGGACGCGGTCCAGGCGGGAGAGGGTCAGGGGGAGTGAGTAGCGGATCTCTTCCCAAGCGGTCGCGTACGCAGTGACCGGCTTCTTCGGGATCAGGGTCAAGCGCCATTCGTTCATGAGCCGTGCCTCTCGTCGGCGGTGTTTCCGGTACGAGCATCGGCCGGTTGGTTCTACGGTTCCAGGGGGTACAACCCTCCAAATCACCTTGTGGGGAGATGTGATGAAGATGGATACGGAGAGTGAGAGAGCGGGTCTCTCGCCTCAGCAGTTCTTCGGCCGGGAGCTGGCGCGCAGGCGCGAACAAGCCGGTCTGACGCAGACTGCTTTGGCTAGGATCGTCAAGGTATCGCCCAATATGATTGGGCACTTCGAGGGGGGACGGCGGCGCCCCTGCATCGAGGACACCCAACGGATTGACGTAGCTCTCGGAGCTGACGGCTTCTTCACTCGCTGGCGTATTGAGCTGGAAGAGAACCGCTTTGCTGATCACTTCGACGCAGCGTCCCAGTTGGAGAAAGTAGCCACGTCGCTAAGGCTGTTCGGGCCCACGCTGGTCCCTGGCCTGTTGCAGACCCCTGCATACGCCACGGCGGTCTTCGAAGCGTTCACTGTCAACCCCACAAGCGAGATTGTGGGGGCCAAGGTTCAGAAGCGAATCGACCGATCGCGGATACTCCGTGACCCTTCTGGACCGGAAGTGTGGGTTCTCCTGGATGAAGCGGTTGTGCGGCGGCGCGTCGGCAGCGGTGCCGTGATGGCTGAGCAGCTTCGCCACATCACGGAGCTTGCGCGGTCCCGACGCATCCGAGTCCAGGTCATCCCCTTCGGGTCCGGAGCGCACGCGCTGATGGAGAGCATGGTTCACCTCTTGCGGTTCGCCGAGGACCCGCCGGTGGCCTACGTGGAAGGGCTCCACACGGGGCGCGTGCTGGACGAGCCGGAGGTAGTAGTGGAGTGCCAGACGTCCTACGATTTGGCACTGAGCGAAGCTCTCCCAGTGGGTCAGTCTCTCGCTCTACTTGATGCATCGGCGGAGGAGCACGAACGACATGAACAAGCTTGACCTGAGCGCGGCTGAGTGGCGGAAGAGCGGATACAGCGGCGGGAGCAACGGCGACTGTGTAGAGGTTGCGGACGGCTTCCCGGGCGTCGTCCCGGTGCGGGATTCGAAGGTGACTGACGGCCCGGTCGTGGTGGTCGGCGCGTCGGCGTGGACTGTGTTCGTAGGTGATCTCAACTCCTAAGCAGTGCAGGCGAGTTGGGGGGGCGGTCGGTCGTGTGCCGGGCGCCCCCTCTTTCGTCAGGGGCGTTTCCATCCGATGGCGTAGGGGGTGCCGTCGATGGTGACGACGATGGCGTGCCCGCCGGTCGGTGTGACCCCGGTGGCGTTGACGATGGGCCCGAGCGGGGTGGTGATCGTGGCGGCGGTTGCGGATGAGATGGCCATGAGGGAGAACGGCGGCCGGGGCGCGGGGGTCGTCTGCATGGCTTGGGCCAGGGTGGGCATCTAGGTGTCTCCGGTCTCTGTGGTGACGGTGAGGGTCATGGGTCCGCCGGACGCGGACAGGGGGAGCGTGATGGAAGAGATGAGGCCCCGGAACGTGCCGCCGGTCGCGGTGACGACGTCGACCGTGTCGTTCAGCTCCAGGGCCGGGTTCGGAACGGCGGTGACTTCTTCGGTCAGGGCGTAGAGGAGGCCCCGGGCGAGCAGCGTCTGAGCGGTCTTCTGAGCCTGCGCGTTGGTGGTGAGGAGCGGGGAGTCGTACCAGCGGGTGATCCAGCCGTACGGGCCGAAGATGCTCAGGGGGCCCGTCGCTTTGTTGGCGATGCCGAGTGCCCGTTGTTCTCCGGTGGCGGGGTCGGTGCCCCGGGCGATGACGTCGTTGTAGACGCGCTGGCGGGCCTGGGTGCGGCCTCGTGTGATCAGGGTGCCGGTGGCTTCCCCGGCGATCCGGGCGACGGCCTGCGCGGCGGGCTTGGTGACCGGCGGCCGGAACTCCAGGTACCCGCTGTCGTTGACGGACATGTCGGCGGGCCAGGCGGCGCACAGGGTCTCCAGGGGCTCCATGCGGTCCGTCCGCTCAGGGATGTCCATCGGCGCGCCGATGTTCCGGTCGACCATCCCGGGGGCGAAGGAGTAGAACAAGATCTGAGGGTCCTCTACCCACCAGTTCTTGAGCCCCACGTAGGACAGGTGGTCGATCACTTCCTGATACGTCGTGTTGATGCCGAAGCCACCCCAGGGATTGCCGACGACGCGGCACTCCTGCATCAATTGCATGAGGTCGGAGCCGGTCACGGTGACGACGCCTTCGACTTCGTCCGTGCGGGTACTAGTGATCAGGAACCGCCCCTGATCAAGGGACTCGGTGGCGCCGCCGGGGTGCTTCACCCCGGTGGAGATGTGGAGCCGCTGGCCGTAGGCGGCGAGCGGGTGCGCCGGGTCGCTGCCCGGGTCCCACGTCCGGCCCTCGGCCCGCAGCGGCACGGCGATCTGACAGCGGCGGCGCCCCCGGGCCGTCACGTCGTACGTGATCGTCCCGCCGATGATCGGGACCATGGTGAGCAACTCGTCTCCGAGGGAGGCGAATACGGACGTCTCGATGGCGTGCGAGCTGGCGATGGTCGCGGCCCACCGGTCGCTGACAGGTCTCACGGGGCTTTCACCTCCTGGACCTGGAGATCCCACCCGCGCCGGTGGTCGGAGCTGGAGTTCGTCACGCGCCGCTCGGTGACCCCGAGCACGACGAGCCACACGGTGGGGACGTCGGCGCACGGGGTGAGGAGCTGGAGTGGCTCGCGCAGGTAGAGGGTCTGGAGCATGACCCACGCCTCTCCCTGGGTGCGGGTGAGGAGCGTCAGGGTGCTGGACGGACGGCGCAGCTCATCGAGGAGAACGACCGGGTCGCGGCTGCCGACGATCGCAAGGACGGACGTGGACCGGACGAACTCTCGCTCTGCCCACTCCCAGACGTCCGCGACGGCCCCTGTGTCGGACCCGAAGGCGCGCAGGATCGGCCGTCCGGTCCCAGGGACTGTGATCGTCCGCTGGACGCTCTGAGCGCCGCTGGTGAGCTTCACGGTGTACGTGCGGTCCGTGAGGGTCTGCGCGTACCGGTGGATGCCGAAGGGGAGCAGTCCCGTGGTCCAGCCGGGCGCGGTCATCGTTCCGACCTGCTTCGGCGTTCCGTCGCCCCAGTCCAGCTCAGCGTCTGCTGTCGTCGTCCCCGGGGCGCCCCCGGACACGCACCACTTCCCCGTGACGGCGAGCGTCCGGCGGTCCTGGGTGAAGGTCTCCCACGCGAGCGCTTCCATGGTCCACGGGGCGGACGCCTCGCCGTGCCCGGTCACGGTGACCGTGGCGGTCTTCGCCCCGGCGGAGATCCGCCGGACCGAGTCCACGAGCGCGGCTCCGGCCGCATCGAGCGTGCCCCGGACCGTGCCCGCGCCGGAGTTCGGTACGAGCGCGTACGCGGTGCCGACAGGGGCGGCCGGGTCGGTCCGGATTTCGAAGGTGAAGTTGCCGTACCCCTTGTCGGCGGCCTTGGACACCGCGTCGAGCGTGACGGCCATCATGCCCACCCCCCTGCGAGGTAGCGGGCGCCTTCGGCCTGGAGCGCCCCGGAGACGGTGCGGGTGATCCGGCCCTGTAGCTGCTCGCCGTCGATGACCACGGTCACGGAGACGGGGACGGCGATGGAGCGGGCCCATGTCCGGACGGTGGCGGCCCGGGGCGCGGCGGCGACGGCGGCGGCGGGTGCCTCGGTGGCGAGGGAGAAGGTGCCCATGAAATCCCCGATCGAGGACAGCCACGATGGGGCTTTCAGCCGCCCCAGCCAGTTGATGGCGTCCTTCACCCAGCGGACGAGCTTGACGAATCCGTCGACCACATCCGCGACCAGGTCGACGGTCCCCGCGAGCGCGTCGAACAGGACGCCGACGACCTTCCCCGCGAGCTTGCCGACCCACTCACTGACCGACACGAGCGCGGGAAGCAGGTACTTCTTGAACGCGTCGATCAGCGGTTGCAGCTTGGCGCGGTTCTCCTCGAACGCCTTGCGGACCTTGTCGAACCCCTGCCGGACGGCGTCCATAACGGGCTGCAAGTGGTTGCGGAGGAGCTGGACGTAGAACTGAACGACCGGTGACAAGTACTTCCGCCAGAACTCGACGAACCTGTCGAGCATCGGGAGCACCTTCGCTCCGATGAAGTCCACCAGGGCCTGTTGGGCGCCCCGCTGGAACTGCTCGATCCTCGAACTCGCGTTGTCCCGGAGGGACTTGCCCATCTTGTCGGCGGCGCCCCCCACCTCCCCCAGTGCCTTCGTGGCGTATGAGGGGTCCATCGAGTCCAGCGCGCGGCCCAAGTCCTCGCTCTGGGTCCCGAAGAGAGCGACTTGAGCTTGTGCCTTGGCCACGGGGTCGGGCATGGACGAGAGCCGGTCCATGGTCAGGTCCAGGGCTTCGGCGGCGGTCTTCCCGCCCTTGCCGAAGCGGGCGGCCATGTCGTCGGCGTTCAGCCCGATCGCCTTGAATCCGTCGGCGGTGGTCTTGCTGCCGTCCACGACTCGGATGGACAGTTCCTTGAGGGAGTCGGCCACCAGGTCCGCCGACGTGGCGCCCCCGGCGAGCCCCTGGGTGATCAGACCCATGGCCTGTGACCCGTCGAGCCCCAGTTTGCGGAACTGAGTCGAGTACTCGCTGTACGTGTCGAGCAAGTCGTCAGCCGCGTTGTTCCCGGACTGGAAACCCCGGGTCAGGATGTCGAACGCCTGCTCAGAGGAGTCCGCCATACCGGTCTTGACCATCTGCGCGACGGCCCGCGCAACCTGTGAGGAGTCCTGCTCGAACGTCGACGACAGGTCACTGACCTTGGTGGCGATCTTCTTGACCTGCGCTTCGGTCGCGCCGGTCGGCAGAAGCCCCGCACTCATCGTCGCCTTGATGGCATCGGCGGCGCCCTGGAAGTCGTCCGTGATGCCCTCGGTGAAGAGCTTCCCGGCCACCTTCCCGTACCGCTGCGCCTCGGCCGGGGTGGCGCCGAGCTGGGCCCCGAGCTTCGCCGCGATCTTCCCTTGGGCGAGGGCTTCCCCGATGCCCTGGACGATGGCCGCGCCAATGGCGAGGGCGGCTCCGGCGGCCATGCCGGGACCGGCGGTCTTGAGCTTGTCGAGCGCTCCGCCGACGCGGCTGGTCGTCTGCGCCACGTCGGCCTGAGCCTGCCGACTGTCCGACGTGATGTTGATCCGGAGGTTCGCGGGGCGCCCCATGGGTCCCTCGCTCTCAGTCACGCCCCCCAAACGGTGAGTGAATTCCGCGGGGCCGGGGCCCGGGGTTCACTTCTGTCGGTGCGCTGCCTCGATGTCGAGCAGAGCCCACATGGCGGCGATCTCGCGCAGCGTGCAGCGCCGCACATCCGCCGGACTGATCCGCCACGCTCGGGCGAGCACGACGTCCGCGCCGGTCAGTCCGCGAAGAGCGGGGGGAGCGGCGCGTCCTCCCCGGCGAGGACGGCGGCCGTCCGTTCCTCGGCGTAGGCGGCTTCTTCCGCCTCGGCGTCGGGGGCGTCGTCGTCGGGGGTGAGGTCCGCGAGCGGGATGCGTCCGGCGGCCGACCACGGATAGGCGTCCGGGTCGTGGCGGCGGGCGTAGGCGACGGCCACCAGGCCCGGGAGCGCCGTGGACTCGACGTCGGAGAGGGAGGGGACCCCGGCGGCGGCGCAGAAAGCGGCGATCTCGTCGCGGGTGAGCCCGAGCGGATCGACGATCCAGCCGAAGGGCGGCGGGGCCGGGGCGCCGGGCGGCGGCGGCGGGGTGCCACGGGGCACGGGGGTCATCCTGGAGTCCTCTCCACTAGCTCGGCTAGCAGGGTCTCGAAGTGGGGGCGCCACACACCCTCGGACGCCTGCGCGGCGGTGATCACCCAGGGGGTCGGGGCGATGTGCCGGGCGGGCCACCCGTAGTGGATGGGCCCCGCGTAGGGCACCGACGCCCGCCCGTAGCGGACCGTCGACATCGTCCGGGTCCCCGAGTCCCGCTCCGTCGCGGCGAGCGCCCCGGTACGGCGGGGAGCTTGCGCGCGGGCCATGGTGCCGACGTAGTCGGCCACCCAGCGGTGCGCGTCGCGCAGGTCGTCGAGACCCCCCTCGATGCGGCGCAGACGGCGGCGCAGCTCGCGCCCGCCCTCGACCTGGACCACGGTCGTCCCGCGTCCGGCGGCCACGGCTACGCGCCCGGGCCGGACGGCGTCGCCTTGACGGCCGGGGTCTTGTCGGCGGCCGGGGCCTCGTCGGTCTTCTCCACGGGCGGTCCGACCATCGGCCACTCGGCCTCGCTGACCGGCGGGGTCCCCCCGACCTCTCCGCCGATGGCAAGGGCGATCACAGTCACTCTGCCGGTCCATGCCTTCGCGGTCGGCGAGGGCTGGACAACGAAAGTCACTGTCTCCCCGTCATGCACCAGGGCGTACATCACAAGGCTGGTCTTGACGTCGTCTTCAGCCTCGATCGACTGGATCGAAGTCAACTTCATCGTCCACTTCGTCGGGGACACTTCCCCGTCGATGACCTGACCGCACAGCACCTCCACGGCGTCGCCCTTGTCCCCTGCTTCCGGGGACAGGGCGACCGCAGTGGGCTGACAGGAGAAGGGTGTCGGCGTCGGCGCGGAGTCCGCCTGAAGGGAGAAGGCACCTTTGCGGACGCGGGTCGCGGTGGGGGGTATCGGGGTGCTCACGGTCACTCTCCGATCTGCACGCGGTACGCCTGTGACGGCTCGACGGACTGCGCGGCGGCGAGGGGGTAGTAGGCGACCGGCTCGGCCAGGAGCCAGGGGAGGGACGCGGCGTCCAGCGCGGTCAGGACGGCGGCCAGGAGGACGGCCAGGGGCTCCAGCTCGGCGCGGGCCCCGGGGAGCCCGACCACCAGGACGGAGTACCGGGCGCGGGTGTCGCCGCACAGGGTGTCGGCGGGGGCGAGCCGGGGCGGCTCGACGAGCACGCACGGCACGGCGAGGTTGCGGGGGTCGGTGGTGACGGGCCGGTCGACCCCGGGCCGGATCAGCGCCGCGAGGGCTTCCATGTCCTCGGTGATCATGTCGGCCGTCACCCGGCCTGAGGGGGTGCCCATGAGCCGATTTCGAGGAGCCGTTCGATGTCGGGGTCCCAGCGGGCGACGTAGGCGGGCCCGGTGTCGGTGTAGGCGGCGACCCCGGTGGGCGAGGACCGGCGGGCGAAGAGCCGTTGCGCCTGCATGAGGAGCGCGGCGCGGATGTCGTCCGGCCAGTCCGGGGGCGGGTCGGGGGGCGGCGGCGGGGGCGGCGCATCGAGGAGCCGGAGCCGGGGCACGGTGCGCGGCGCGGCGGTGTTGACGGCGGCGACGGCGCGCGCGAGCCATACCGCGTCGGCCGTCCCGGCGGCGGGCGGCTCGATGCCGATCACGTCGGCCACCTCTTGGGCGGTGACTTCCCGGGGCATCGCGCGTCAGTCCTTCGCGGCCGGGGCGCCCCCGGCGGCCTTCTGCTTCAGCGCCACCAGCTTCTTCGGCTGGGCGAGGTAGGTAGCCAGGTAGGCGTAGGCGGCCACCTGGGTACCGAGGACGGACGGCTCCACGGCCTGGAGCGTGCCCCGCTGGTCTTCGTAGACCTCCACTGCGGTGGACGCCCCGACAATGAGGGTCGCGGCGGGCAGGCCCGGGGAGACGACCGGCCGGAAGCCGACGAAGTCGCCGCCCGCGCCGGTCGGCTCGGTCGGGCGGAGCGCTCCGAGCGCGTTGCTGGGGTTGAGGGCGGGGAAGAGCGGCCTCTTGCTGCCGTCGACCATCGAGCCGATCGCGGCCCACACGTCCGGCGACATCCACACCCGGTCAGCCGGGGTCCGGCGGGCGGCCACGGCACCGTAGACCTTCGCCGCTGCCTGGTAGACGAGCGAGTTCAGTTCGGCGGGGTCCTTGAGGTCTCCGGTCACGGAGTCCGTGGCGGCGGCCACCAGGGCGGCGCACGCCACATCCTCGGTGTCCTGCACGAGGGAGGCCAGGAGGTCTTGCACGATGAGAGCGAGGGCCCCGGGGGACGTCCAGTCGATGACCTGTCGGGAGATGTTGACCCACCCGCCATACGTCTTCTTCGCCACGTCCTCGGCGGACACCTTCAGCGGCCGGTTGGGAAGCTCTGTCTTCTCCGCCGACTGCTCGCCGGTCTCGGTGTGCTGGGTGACCCTCACCCGCTTGAAGGAGGACGACGTGGCGGGCATCGCGCGGGGGGCGAGGGACAGCCACACGGGCCGCTCCGGGGCGAGCTGGTCCAGCATCGGCCCCACGATCACCTCAGGGAGCAGTCCGGGGACCAGGGCGGTCGTCTCGTGCACCACGGCGGCGAGGACCCGCCGGACCCGCTCCCAGGGGCCCGAGTTCCCGTGGACCATCAGTTCCAGGGACGCAGCGAGGTAGTCGCAGGCGTCGACCCGCTCACGGCCCACGACCACGGCCGGGAGCGGCCGGGAGTACCCGTGCGCGTCGAGCCGGGACGTGGTGGTGATCGCGGCGGCCTGGAGCGGCGCGGTGGCCGTGAGCGGCGCGGCGGCGGGGGGCGCGATCTCCGGGGCCGGGGCGGCGAGGAGCGCGCGGAGCGCGGCGACGTCGGCGGCCGTCAGCGGCAGATCCGGCGACGGCGACGGCGGCGGCGGCGCGGCCGGGGGCGGGGGCGCCGGGGCGGCGGGGGGGTTGTTCATGGGGGTGCCTTCCTGGGCGGCCACGCGCACCGCGCGGGCGTCGGTGTATGCGGGCAGGGCGACGAGAGAGACCTCGGCCAGGCGGGCGCGGGTGATCGTGACCCCGGTGCCGTCGGCGTCCTCGGTCCACTCGATGGGCTCGACGCCGACAGAGAACCCGTCAAGGACCCGCTCTGCGGCGAGGGCCAGGGCCTCGGTGGCGGCGGGGTGCGAGCCGACCGCGAACTCGGCGTCCGCGACGGTCGGGGAGTCGGTCAGTTCTGCCATGTGCCCGAGCGGCTGCGCCGCGTCGTGGTCGCGGAGCAGCTTGACCCGGGACAGGTCGGAGTCCGCCTCCAGGGAGCCGGGCGCGAACGTCACGGAGCCGAAGGGGCCGCTGGGGTGGGCGCGGACGCCGTAGGTGAGGATGGGGCCCCCGACCGACCGCGAGGGCTGGGCACGGTCGGCCGGGGGCGGCTCGTCGGCCCCGGCGACGGCGGCCACGGGGGCGTACAGGCGCAGGATCACGGGGCCTCCTCGGACGGCGGAAGCGCGGGCGCGGGCGCGGCCGGGGGCGGGGGCGGGGGTCCGCTGAGACCTTCCTCGCCCCGGGCCTCGCCGGTCGACATGACGCCGAGTGGGATCAGCCGGGCGTACCTCTCGGCCCGGTCCAGCGGCGCGGAGCGCAGGAACTCCAGGACGGAGAACCGCACGGTCTGCCCGCGCGGCGAGCCGTTCCGGTCCGACATCGACAGACGCTCTTCGATCACCGACAGGTACGGCGCGAAGCAGAGTTCGATCAGGTCGGTGCGCTCGCTGAGCTGAGTGGAGTAGGTCAACGAGTCCCCGGACGCCACGGCCGCGTACCGGGGCGGGAGCCCCAGGTGTCGGCAGAGCTGTAGGGCCGACTCCTCGCGGGACTCCACGAGCTGGAAGTCAGCCGGGGTCGTCGTGACGCCCTGGTAGTCGACCCCGCTGTTGAGCCACCCGGTGCCGCGCGTCCGGCGGGAGCGCTCCCACCGGTCCAGGAGCGCGTCTACCTCGTCGTCCGTCAGGTCGTACTGAGACGTCTGCTTGAGGATGCCGGTCGGGATCTCCGGGGAGGCGTAGCGGGCGGCGGCGGCCTCCAGGGCGAGGGCCGTCACGATCGTGTCGTCCCCGAGCGTGAGGAGTCCCTCGTCCGGGCCGTCGAACGCGATCAGGTCGGTCGCGTTGACGGGGCGGCCCCGGTAGGTGGCCCACTCGCGGACGACCTCGTCCGTGCCCGGCTCGGCGTCGACCTGGACGGACTCCGGGTCCAGCCGGACCACGGACGTCGGGTAGCCGGTCCAGCCGTCGCGGCCGGTCACGAGCCACCAGGCGCGCGGGTAGAGGATCAGGTCCTCCACCAGGGCGGCGATGCTGCGGCAGTACGGGCGCCACGTCTCGGGCTGGGTGAGCAGCGGGCCCGGGGGGATCTCCTCGCCGTCCCGCCAGCGGCGCAGGGGCATCGTGCCGATGGCGCCGGATATCAGGCGGACGCCCCGCCGGACGGTGGGCAGACGCATGGCCAGAGCGCGCGGCACACGTCCCCACAGGCGCCCCGGGTCGGTGCCAGCGATGCGAGCAGCGAGCGCGGGAGCGAGTCCGTCACGGCGGGGCGCTGGGTCGTCCCCGATCGTCCAGGAGCGATCGGCGGCGGCGGCATCATTTCCGCGCGCCGGACGCTTGATCGGGAGCCATCGACCCATAAGCGGAGGCTACCTCCGGTTCCGTCCGGCGGCGCGGCGAGCCGGGGCGCGGCGGGGCGGCGACGGGCGTCCGGGTTCTCGAGAACGTGTGACCCACGTCACAGGGCGGAAAATGCCGGCTGTCGGTGACTGTGGCGTGGGTCACATTCCGCGGGGCGCTGTCCGTACGTCATCTGGGAGACGTACGGGGGCGGGCGGTGACGTACGAGGGCTGGCGGCCGGGGTCATCCCGGGCGGCCGACCCCGGGGCGGGCGCCGGTCTGCGGGGGGTGCGCGAGTCCGTAGGCGGCGAGCATCGCGGCGATGAGCGCGGCCGGGTGCTCGCCCTCGGTCGTGCTCTGTCGGGACACCACGGTCTGCTCGCGCACCTGCCGCGACGTCGCGCACAGAAGGGCCGCGTCGAGCCGGTTGTGAGACCGGTGCGCGATCGTCCGTTCCACCAGTCCGTTCACCAGCTCGTCGGTGGCCTGGATCAGGTCGGCGGCGGTGAAGTCGACCAGCGGCACCGCTACGCGGTGCTGCTCGGTCAGGGTCTTGTGGGCGGAGCGGGCGGGCCCGTACGGGTCGATGACGACCGCGCTCGGGCGGTGGCGCTGGACCAGCTCCAGGAGCCGGGGCGCGAGCCAGCCGACCCCGGCCCGCTGCTCGATCAGCTCGACGGCGCGGCGCCCGTCCGTCAGGGTCCCGGCGGCGACGATCGACGCGCCGGACCCGTCCGGGTGCTGCTCGACGCCGAACGCGACCGGCCCGCCGTCGAGCGGCGCCCACGCGCGGGCCCGGTCCCAGACCGCCGGAGCCAGGAAGAACGACGCGGCCGACACCCAGTAGTTCCCGTAGGCGCGGGCGAACTCCGCCGGGTCCATGCGGGACTGGGAGCGGGCGAGGACGGCGCGGTCGATGGTCCGGCCGACCGCCGGGTGATGGTCGGCGTAGACGGCGAGGTCGGTCAGGTCCTCGGTGTCCTCGGGGATGCCCCACTCGAAGAACGCCGTGTCGCCCTGCTCGCCCCGGGCGAGGTCTTCGCGGCACCGGTCGACCATCGGCCGCATCCACGTAGAGCGCCCCGTCCCCGCCGTCGACACGTACCAGACCTGTGCCCACGGGCGGGTTGCCTGGGTCGGGTCGATGGCCTGGAGCAGCATCCGGCCGACGTCCGCCCCGAAGCTCCACATCT
Organism: Streptomyces sp. NPDC059247; assembly: GCF_042754005.1. Classification (NCBI taxonomy): domain Bacteria; kingdom Bacillati; phylum Actinomycetota; class Actinomycetes; order Kitasatosporales; family Streptomycetaceae; genus Streptomyces; species Streptomyces sp. NPDC059247. The sequence goes on along the minus strand of NZ_JBHYZW010000009.1, from coordinate 253,619 downwards.
CGTCCACGCCGACGAAGTCGGTCGTCTTGCTGTGTAGGGCGTCCTCGGTCGGCGCGAACACTCTGATCTCCGACCCGTTGCGGAAGAACGTTCCCTCAGACCCGTTGGCGCGGCGGGTCGTCGTGATCGCGCGGAGCGGGGACCGCTCGACGGCCGTCACGGTCTTGAGCCAGATGTCCCGCGCGTCCATGCGCCGCTGCGCGGTCAGCCACGTGGACGCGTCCGGGACCATCTGGCACCGGTGCGCCATGACCGGCCGCAACAGGGTCGTCTTCCCCGACTGGCGGGGGACCGACACCAGGACGGACCCGTAGCGGAAGCGCGTCCCGCAGTCGGCTAGCTCCAGGGACACGTTCGCCACGTACTGCTGCCACGGCATGAGCGGGGTCCCCAGCCCGGCGGCGAGCCTGCCGACCGCCGGGCCGAACGTGGCGCTACCGGGGGTCGGCCGGGTACGCCACTTCGGGGGTGGACATAGCCCGCTCGAACAGTGCCCACGTGTCATCAGCGGCCCCCGCCGGTTCGGGGACAAGCTGCGCCAGGCGCAGGATGTCGAGCATCCGGGGAACGAGCTGGGCGAGGGCGTACGGGTCGTCGGCGGCGACGTCCAGGCCCCGGGCGACGATCCGGACGACAGCCTCCACGGCGGCCCGCTTCGGGTCGGCCTTCCCGCCGCTCCGTGACGCGCGGATCGCGGTCTCGGCGCCCCGCTCGGCCCGTCCGGCTGTCCGGCGGGCCCTCGGGACGCTGGGCCCCCGGGACGTACGCGAGCGCATAGTAGACGCCATGAGATGCATTCTCCCTGGTTAGAGGCTTGTTGGCGCGGGATGAGCGGGACCCCCCTCCCCCTGCCCGGGGAGAGAGAACAGGGGGCGCGGGGTGTCCGCGCGGCCCCCTGCCTCAAAAACCCGGGGTGCTACCGGCCGCAGTCGGCGGCGAGCAGCCGCACGGCCGCGTCGCACTCCTCGGCCGTCGCGGAGCTGCCCTCGTACCGGCCCTGGACCCTGCGCAACGCGTCGTCGGCGCGCTCGCGGTCCGCCCCCAGCGCGGCGGCGCGGGAGTAGAAGCGGTCCATCCGCTGCGCGTGGGCGAGCGCGTGACCGGACGCGGTGGTGGGGTGGTGCATGGCTGACCTCCTGTGGTGGGTGGTGGGCCCCATCCTGGCGGTCACCAGTCGCGGGACGGGGGCGCGTTGTAGTGCCCCTGCTCGCGGGCGAGGTTGCACGGCTGGCACGACGCGGCGAGGTTTTCGCGGCGGTCGTCACCCCCGTACTTCCTGGGGATGATGTGGTCCACCTCGCTCGCCGGTTCGCCGCACCAGCGGCACCGCGTCTCCTCGGCGAGGACGGCCGCGCGGTCACGGCGCCATGCGGAGCTGGACCCCTGCTCGGTCAGCGCACTGGGCATGGTCAGGTACTACCCGCTTCGCCGGACCGGTCCACGGCGGGGCGGGCATCTACCAGACGACCACGGCCAGGAGCGCTACGGCCAGGAGCACGCAGCCCACCAGGAGCCGGAAGAGCTGGGCTTCGTCAGCCGTCACGGCCAGGCCGCTGCCCGAACCCGAACGGCCCGCCGCCGGGGCCGCGCGGCCCGCCGGGACCCTCCGGACGAAACCGGGGCTCATGCACCCCACCACCGTGCACGCCGTGCCCCTCGGCCGCGTCGACCGCGTACCGGTAGGCCCCTCGCCGCTCGGCGGCGATCCGCTCCGCCTCCCGTTCCGGGAGCACCCGGAAGACGAGCGTGATCACCATGGCGCCCATGCCCATGGTGCACAGGGCCAGGCTCAGGGACATGACGGCCGCGACTGCTTCGGTGCTCATGATCCGATCGTCATACCGGCACGGTCCTGACGCACCCCCAGACACGCCGAAGGGGGCCCGGACGAGTGTCCGGACCCCCTCAGGTCCCACAGGCCCCTACGCGGCTTCGGCGGGAAGTCCTTCGAGCCATGCGGCGATGCTCTCCAGGTCGGCGGCGATCCACAGCCGCTCGGCGGCCACCCCCGCAGACTCGTAGTACGTCCACGTGGCCTCAGGGTGCCTGATGAGGGACTGAGCCTCACGCAGTGCCTGAGCTTCCTCGTACAGAGCGGCCGTCCACATCAGCCACGCTTCACCGAACTCCGACACGACGTGCAGCGGCTTATCCACGATGACTCCTCAGCGGTGGGTGGGACCTACGCGGGCGCCGGGAGACCCAGCACACGGACGTTGGACAGGTCCAAGGTGCCTTCTGTCCGCTGCGCGGGCACCCGGGCGGGCATGTCCGTGTGAAAGCGGCGCATGGTGGTCAGGGACTCCCGGCGAACGCGCCGGTTACGGTAGCCGATGGTTGTTTGGACGTCCCGGTGGTCGGCGGCGAGGGACACGCTCTCAAGATCACCGGTCAGCTCGATGAGTTCATCGATCCAGTACGCACGGAACTGGTGTGGCCGTGACGTCAGCCCCTTGGAGAGCATCCACGCCGACCACCGGTCGGCGGTGTTGGCCACGGTCCATCCCAGCGGTACCAGGGACTCCCCCGGACTCCAGTTGCTCAGGATCTCGTGTGCGATGTGCTCCGGTACCGGGTGCTGCCGGATCGGGCGCCCCTTGCGCGCCTTCAGGAACTGGGGTGTCAGCCAGTAGTTCTCTCCGTCGAAGTCCAGGTCATCGCGCGGGAAGGTGCGCGTCGCGGAAGAGATGCGGTACCCCATGCCGGACATCAGGGCCGTGAGCAGCCACATGCGACGGCCGGTCTCGAAGCGGGTCGCGTCCGTGGACGCCATGTCCTCGACGGCGGCGCCGTGCGCCTTCCGCACGGTCAGAGTGGACGCAACGGGGGTGCGCACCCCGTCGCCCCTGCGCCGCAGCCTTTTCAGGTCGGCGGTGGGGTCGTCCTTCTTGCGCTTGGAGTCCCGGAAGAGACACCGGACGGCGGCCAAGTAGACATCGTGGCGAGACACGGACAGTTCCTTGCCGATGCGCTCGCGCTCGATTATCCGCCGGTCGATGTACTCCTGAACGTCTTCCTCGTCCAGGCTCAGCGGGTCATCCTTCCCGGCTTCTTCCAACATGCCAAGGACGATCTTCAAGTACCCGGTGACGGTGGTCTTCGCCTTGAACTCGGTCCGCATCGTGCGGCGCCACTTGCGCAACGTCGGGTGAAGCTGCTCAACGTCCGCCGGTTCGTCCAGGTCCAGCCTGACACTGCTCAGGGGGACCCGCTCCAGACTCAAGTGTCCCCGCGCCTGATACCGCGCCCACTGATCCAGGGCCGACCGGTACGAAGCCATCGACGTCTCACGCAGGCGCCCGGGGTACGCCTTGATGTACAGCTCCAGGGCGTTGTCTGGCAGCAAGTGCGGTGCCTCCCCGATACCCAGGCCCCACGCGACGGCGGACACGTTCCGCATCGACTTCTCAGAACCACCGGCACCGCCACCCAGACGCACGCGCTCATCCCGCCATGCCAGGAGAGCGGGCGCGACTTCATGCCCTCTTCGGTAGACCACAACAGCCCCATCCACGAGTCGAATTCGGGTGGTGCTACCTCAACGAATGTCCGACTTGTCCGTTATGGGCAGGATGGGTGGAAGTACCGATTCTGCACTACGTGGCCCGTCGAGCTTCGGGGGGGTAGAACCAGAATTCGAACTCGCCGAAGTTCTTCACCGCCGCCAGGTTGGCGAGGGTGAACACCACCATGAAGACCAGCACCCAGCCCCACTGCGGGACCCCCGGCACCCAGCCGTGCGCGATCCGCGCCGCGCCGGTCGCCTCCACCGCGAGGACCACCACGAGGAGGAACCAGTACAGCCAGCCCACCGAGAAGCCCGCCCACCGGCCCAGCGCCCGCTCGGCGTGCACCGAGAACGCCCCCGAGGCGGGCATCGCCGCCGACATCTCGCCCAGCATCCGCATGACCAGCATCGCGAGCGTCCCGGCGAGCAGATACGAGACGACGATCCCGGGCCCGGCGACCGCGATGCCCGCGCCGGAGCCGACGAAGAGCCCGGCACCGATGACGCCGCCGAGCCCCAGCATCGTCAGATGGCGCTGCTTCAGACCGTGGGAGAGGGGCTCCGGTCCGCTGACCGGGGAGGACGACGGCTCGTCGCGCATGGTGGGGGGCTCGCGCTCTCGGGGAGATGACACTTTATGGGGACTCCACAGTCTCTCCGCTGACCTCCCTCCGGTGCAAAAGGGGCGTCTCGCGTCGAGTTGCCAGTGACGAGGGTCACGTGGCGCGAGGCATGGATCCCGCTCTTTGTCGAAACCTGATGAAGCGCTCGGCTCGGGCTTTGTCGGCGGCTGACGGTGATCGGGCGTTCACTCCTGGCATACCGTCAACCTGTCCCACCCACCCTCACCCCGCGGAGTACCGATGAGCACCGCCGCCACCCCCGCCCGTACCCTCCGTGCGGGTACCGTCCTCGCCGATCTGCTCCCCGCGAGCCGCACCCGCGACATCGCGCTGGTCCTCGGCGGCGCCGCCCTCACCGGCCTCGCCGCGCAGCTCTCCGTCCCGGTCCCCGGCTCCCCGGTCCCCGTCTCCGGGCAGACCTTCGCCGCCCTGCTCGTCGGCACCGCCCTCGGCGCCCGCCGCGGCTTCCTCGCCCTCGCCCTCTACACGGTCGTGGGCATGGCGGGCGTGCCGTGGTTCGCGCAGTCCTCCTCCGGCTACGCCATGCCGTCCTTCGGCTACGTCCTCGGAATGCTGCTCGCCGCGACCGTCGTCGGCGCCCTGGCCCGGCGCGGCGCCGACCGCTCGGTGCCGCGCACGGCGGGCGCCATGCTCCTCGGCTCCGCGATCATCTACGCGGTCGGCGTGCCCTACCTGGCCCTCGCCACCGGCATGACCCTCGGCCAGGCCGTGGCCGCCGGTCTCGTCCCGTTCCTCCTCGGCGACGCCCTCAAGGCGGCCCTCGCCATGGGCGCCCTCCCGGCCGTCTGGAAGCTGGCCGGCCGCAGGGGCTGAGACCCCGCCCGGCATCACGGCATACGGAAGGGCCCGCGGCTCCGGGGAGCGACGGGCCCTTCCCCATGCCGGGCACCCGGCGGCTACCGGCACCCGGCGGCTACCGGCGCGCGGCGGCCTTCGCGAACCGCTCGCGGACCAGCGCCACCACGATCACCAGCGCGGCCACCAGGAGCGAGAGCACGACCTGCTCCCGGGCGCTCCCGCCGTCGTACAGCATGTAGCCGAGCACGAAGACGATCATGGCGATGGTCGCCCAGGTCAGATACGGGAAGAGCCACATCCGCACCACCAGCTTCTCCGGCGACTCGCGCAGGATGATGCCGCGCATCCTCAGCTGGGTCACGCAGATGACCAGCCAGACGAAGAGCGCCACCGCGCCGGAGGCGTTCAGCAGGAAGGCGAAGACGGTGTCCGGCCACTTGTAGTTGAAGAAGACCGCGACGAAGCCGAAGACGACCGAGCCGAGGATCGCCGCCCGCGGCACGCCCCGCCCGTTGACCCGCGCGAAGGACTTCGGCGCGTCGCCCCGCCGTCCGAGCGAGAAGGCCATCCGGGAGGCGGTGTAGAGCCCCGAGTTCAGGCAGGAGAGCACCGCCGTCAGGACGATCACGTTCATCACCTGACCGGCGTGCGGGATGCCGATGGAGTCGAGGGCGGCGACGTACGAGCCCTTCTCCAGGATCGACTTGTCGTTCCACGGGAGCAGGGTGAGGACGACGAGGATCGAGCCCAGGTAGAAGACGCCGATCCGCCAGATCACGCTGTTGGTGGCCTTCGTCACGGCCCGCTGCGGGTCCTCCGACTCACCGGCGGCCAGGGTGACGATCTCGCTGCCCATGAAGGAGAAGACGACCATCAGCACCCCGGTGAGGATCGCGCCCGCACCCATCGGGAAGAAGCCCCCGGCGTCGGTGAGGTGCGCGAACCCGGCGCCCGGGTTGTCCGAACCGGGGAGCACCCCGAAGACGGCCAGCAGCCCGATCACGACGAAGGCACCGATCGCGACGACCTTGATCCCGGCGAACCAGAATTCGAATTCGCCGTACGAGGCCACCGAGGCCAGGTTCGTCGCGGTGAGCACCACCATCACGATCAGCGCCCAGGCCCACTGCGGGACCGCCGGGATCCAGCCCTCCAGGATCTTGGCGCCCGCCGTCGCCTCGACCGCGAGGACGACGACCCAGAAGAACCAGTAGAGCCAGCCGATGCTGAAACCGGCCCAGCGGCCCAGGGCCTGGTCGGCGTAGGCGGAGAAGGAGCCGGAGGACGGCCGGGCGGCGGCCATCTCGCCCAGCATCCGCATCACGAAGACGACCATGGTGCCGACGAGCGCGTACGAGAGGAGGATCGCGGGCCCGGCGGCGGCGATGCCGGAGCCGGAGCCGACGAAGAGCCCGGCGCCGATGACACCGCCGATGGCGATCATCGACAGATGGCGGTTCTTGAGTCCGGCCTTGAGGCCGTCGGAGGAGTCAGGAGCGCCGGTGGTGCCGGTCTCCCCGTCGTCCTTCGTCAGGGTCGGTTGCGTGTTCATCGACGCTTCCTCATGAGTGGGGGGTCGCTCGGGGTGCGAGCCCGAGCATGGAACCCCAGGGGCGGGGGTGATCGGAACGGAGTATTCCGAATCGTTGTAGGGCGACCTCGCGAGAGGCGAAGGTCCGTACCAGGCCGGAAGAACGTCCCGACCCCGCTGCCTGCTACCCGGCCCCTGACGTGCCACACTCGGCATCATGCGCGTCTATATCGGCTCCGATCACGCCGGCTTCGAACTGAAGAACCACCTTGTCGAGTGGCTCACCGCACAGGGCCACGAGCCCGTCGACTGCGGTCCCCACATCTACGACGCCCTCGACGACTACCCGCCGTTCTGCCTGCGCGCCGCCGAGCGGACGGCCGCGGACCCGGACGGCCTGGGCATCGTCATCGGCGGCTCCGGCAACGGCGAGCAGATCGCCGCCAACAAGGTGAAGGGGGTGCGCGCCGCCCTCGCCTGGAGCGAGCAGACCGCCGCCCTCGGACGCGAGCACAACAACGCCAACGTCGTCTCCGTCGGCGGCCGGATGCACACCCGGGAAGAGGCGACCAAGTTCGTCGAGATCTTCCTGAACACCCCGTACTCCGGTGACGAACGCCACACCCGCCGGATCGACATGCTCACCGCCTACGAGAACACCGGCGAGCTCCCCCCGATCCCGGCCCACCACCCGCAGGAGCCCACCGCCTGATGCCCGAAGGGCACACCATCCACCGACTGGCCGCCGACCACCGGGAACGGTTCGGCGGCCGGTCCGTGCGCGTCACCAGCCCCCAGGGCAGGTTCACCGGCTCCGCCGCCCTCCTCGACGGCGCCGTCCTGGAGACCGCGGAGGCCCACGGCAAGCACCTCTTCCTCGGCTTCCCCGGCACCGGCTGGATCCACATCCACCTCGGCCTCTTCGGCAAGGTGGCCTTCGGCGACGCCCCCGCCCCGCCGCCCACCGACACCGTCCGGCTCCGCCTGGCGAACGCCGGGGGATACGTCGACCTGCGCGGCCCCACCACCTGCGCCCTGGTCACGGACGCGGAGAAGGCGGCGATACACGACCGCCTCGGCCCCGACCCGCTCCGCGACGGCGACGACCCCGACCGCGCCTGGCGCCGGATCTCCCGCTCCCGCAGCACCGTCGCCGCCCTCCTCATGGACCAGAAGGTCATCGCGGGCGTCGGCAACGTCTACCGCGCCGAAGTCCTCTTCCGGCACGGCATCGACCCCTACCGCGCGGGGAAGGACCTCACCGCGCGCGAATGGGACGCGATCTGGACCGACCTCGCCGCCCTCATGCGCGAAGGCGTCCGGCTCAACCGCATCGACACCGTCCGCCCCGAGCACACCCCCGAGGCCATGGGCCGCCCCCCGCGCGTCGACGACCACGGCGGCGAGGTGTACGTCTACCGCCGCGCCCGGCAGCCCTGCCTCCTGTGCGGCACCCCCGTCCGCACCGCGGACCTCGCCGCCCGCAACCTCTTCTGGTGCCCGGACTGCCAGCGGGCGTGACCCCCGGAACACCTGGCCCGGAGCCCGTAGGAGCCTGCCGGCCGGGACCCGTACGGGCCGCACGGCCGGGACCCGTACGGGCCGCACGGCCGGAGCCCGTACGGGCCGGGCGGCCGGGACCGGAGACCCCGTCCCGGCCGGTGGTGGCCGCCACGGACACTCGCCCAGGCCACCCCCGAGGACACCCTCAGAAGCCGTGCGGCAGCCAAGGCGCCACCGGCGAGCCGAACGCCACGGACGCCTCCGTCAGCGCACCCTCCCGCAGCTCCCGCACCCGTCCGGCCGCCGCGAGCGCCACCAGCGACACCCCGCCCAGATAGGCCGAGCCCAACTCCCTTACGGACAGGGCGAGATCCGGCGCGTCCCCGGTCCGCACGCACCGCGCGCCCTTCGCGTCCCCGGTCAGCCGCCAACGCCCCTCGTTCCAGGGACAGAACGCGTCCGTCACCTCGAACACCACGTCCACCGGCGTCTGGTACGTCCGTGCCTCCAGCGCCCCGCCCACGTCCACGAGCCGGACGAACAGCGACTCCCGCAGCGTCGGCTCGCAGCGCCGCACGTCCGACACCAGGTACTGCCAGGTGTCGTCCACCGGCCGCCCCATGAACCGCACCCGCGCCGTCAGGTCCACCGAGCACACGAACCGCCACAGCGCCGCCTCCGCCGCCGGGTCGAGCGCCGCGAGCTGATGCACCCACACCGAACCGTCCGGACCCCCCGCCGACCAGTCCGGCTTCACCGCGTAGTGCGCGTACCCCACCACCCGGCCGTCCCGCTCCGCCAGCACGACCTGCCGGGGCGACGCCCCCTCCCGGCTCCCCGCCGGATCCAGCAGCGGCAGCCGCTCCCAGCCCGGCAGCCGCGCCAGCATCCCCGGCCGCGACGGCACGAGGCGCGCGTAGAGCTCCTCGCACACCGCCGAGGACTCCGCCAGCGGAGCGGCCCGCAGCGTCACCCCGTCCGTGCCCTCCGGCACCGTCAGCCGCACCCGTGTCATGTCGATCACCGCACGGGACGCGAACGCCGCCGCGCCGTACCCGAACCGGCCGTAGATCTCCGGCTCCGACGCCGTCAGCACCGCCAGCGGCTCGCCCCACGCCCGTACGTCGTCCAGCTGCCGCCGCATCATCGAGGTCAGGATCCCGCGCCTGCGGTGCGTCCCCGCCACGCTCACCATCGTCACCCCGGCCACCGGCACCGAAGCCCCGCCCGGCACGGTCAGCCGGAACGAGAACGCCCCCGCCGTCCCCACCGGCAGATCCCCGTCCCACATCCCCAGGAACCGCTCCGGCTCCGTCAGGTCCTTCCAGAGCGCCCGCTCCTCCGGTTCCTCGGGCACCCCGCCGAACGCCAGCTCCAACACCTCGTACCAGCGGTCCCAGTCGTCCGGGTCCAGCACCCGCAGTTCATTCGTCATATGCCATCGATATCAGTGCCATCTGCCCGGGGCGACCCGATTTCCCGCACCTTGTCACCGGGGTACCCCTGCACGGAACCCGGATGGATCGATAGGGTCCAGGCCAATGGGACACCGCGCCGGAGTGAGCACGTACGCGGCCCGGCTGCGCAGACGCGTCCGCCGGGTCCGCACCGCGCTGCGCAAATCCGGCGTCGACTACTTCCGCGGCGACGGCTCCGACCGCCTCGCCCTCGCCGGACTCCTCCTGACCGTCCCCGCCATCGCCTGCGCCACCCTCTACGACCCCGTCTGGTGCGCGCCCGCCGCCCTCGTCCTGCCCATCGTGGCCGGTGGACTGCTGCTGCGCCCCGCCAGCCTGCTCGGCCTGTACGCCGCCGCCGCGGGCGCCCTCATCGTCGAGTCCGTCGTCCTCGGCCCCTACACCCAGGGCCCCGCCCGGGTCACCCCCGGCACCGTCCTCGTGGTCGCCGCCTGCGGCCTCTTCGGACTGCTCATCGCCCAGTTCCGGGCGAGGGTCGGCGTGCCGTGGCGGCGCGGCGGCACCATGCTCTTCGACCTCCGCGAACGCATCCGGGTGCAGAGCGCGCTGCCCCGGCTCCCCAAGGGCTGGCACCGCGAGATGGCCCTGCGCCCGGCCGGCGGCCAGTCCTTCTCCGGGGACTTCGTCGTCGCCGCCCGCACCCACGGTGGCCGCACCCTGGAAGTCGTCCTCACCGACGTCTCCGGCAAGGGCATGGACGCCGCCTCCCGCTCCCTGCTGCTCTCCGGCGCCTTCGGCGGACTCCTCGGCTCGCTCCCGCCGCACGGCTTCCTGCCCGCCGCCAACGGCTATCTGCTCCGCCAGGACTGGGACGAGGGCTTCGCCACCTCCATCCACCTCGTCCTCGACCTGGAATCCGGCGACTACGAACTCTTCTCGGCGGGCCACCTGCCCGCCCTCCAGCTCCACGCGGGCAGCGGACGCTGGGAGGAGAAGGCCGCCGAGGGCCCCCTCCTCGGCGTCTACGACGGCGCCGAGTTCCACCCCGTCAAGGGCTCCCTGCGCCCCGGGGACGTCCTCATGCTCTTCACCGACGGCCTGGTCGAGGCCGCCGACCGGGACATCGACGAGGGCATCGATCGTCTCACCGGCGAGGCCGACCGCTGCGTCGCCGAGGGCTTCGAGGGCGTCGCCTGGCACCTCATCGAAGCCGTCGCCAAGGACGTCAACGACGACCGCGCCCTGCTGCTGGTCTCCCGTCCGGCCTGAACGCCCAGGCCAGCTCCGGCTCGGTCACCGGCCTCATGAGGCGGCGCGCCAGGGGAGCGCACAACAGGGTCATCACGGCGAACGTCACCAGGACCAGCAGCACCCGGCCGCCCGGCGTGCCCAGCCAGGGGAAGCGGTCGAAGAACCCCGAATACTGCCCGCCGCGGATCAGGAAGCCATGCAGGAGGTAGCCGCAGACGCTCCCGGCGCCCAGCCGCGTGCACCAGAGCGCGCGGCCCGGCACCAGCGAGAGGAAGGCCGCCGTCAGGACCACCGAGCAGCCGAAGAGCACGCCGACCCGCAGCAGCCCCGGTGCCCAGGCCACCCCCATCTCCTGGGCGCTCACGGTCCGGTAGAACCAGGTCATGGGGATGCTGGGCGTCGCCCAGTACGTGAAGGGCAGGGCCCCGGCGAAGACCAGGACGGCCGCCACGCGCACCGGACGGCGCCGCAGCAGCCGGAAGTGCTCCGGGCGCGTGCGCAGTCCGATCACGAAGAACGGCAGGAACTGCAGCACCCGCTGCATACCGACGACCCCGTCCAGACCGGGGGTGACCGAGGCCAGCGCCCCGATCCCGAGGGACACCGCCACCGGCCACCGCAGGACCGCCCAGAAGGGGGCGGTCAGCCGCCAGACGAACAGGGCGATCAGGAACCACATGACGTACGTGGGGTGGAGCAGGTCGTAGGGCCGCTCGGGCTGGAGACCCCACCGCATCAGCAGCGTGTACGCGACCTCGAAGAGGAGGTACGGCAGCGCGACACCGGTGAGCAGCCGCCGGAGCTGGTCGGGCCGTCCGGTGAAGCCGCGCGAGAGGTACCCGGACACCAGGACGAAGACCGGCATGTGGAAGGCGTACACGAGCATGTAGAGGGCCCGGGTGGCCCGGCTGCCCTCCACCACCACGGGCAGGACGTGCCCCAGGGCGACGAGCAGGATGGCGAGGTACTTCGCGTTGTCGAAGTAGGGGTCGCGGCTCCTGGGGGGCGGAGGCTCCCGCTGGTCGGGCGGCCCGGCGAGGGCGGCGGGAGGCCCCTTCGCCAGGAGCGAGGCCGGTTGAGTGCTGGACGACATTGCGGCGACGGTAATGGAGTGCCGTCCGGCTGAGAACAGAAGGGAAATCCGCCCGACATCTACTGACAAGTCGCTTGATGTCAGCTGATTTCTCGCAAGGAGAAAGCCTCTTTAAAGGGATGAAAGTCGCATGGTTGTGCGGGTATGACGATTCTCATCCGCCCTCTCCCGGGTACACGACGGTTCGTCACCGGGCAGCGGGGGCAGGGGGGTTGGTGGCACCATGGGAGCCAGCGGGGGGAGTCCGGGGGACCGAGCTCCCTGGTGGGCAGAGCGGGACCGAGCGAGGGTGTGATCAGTCGTGGCCATTTCACTGTCTGTGGTGTTGCTGTTGGCAATCATCCTGGTGGTGCTGATCCGTGGGGGGAACCTCAAGGCGGGCCCGGCCGTGGTCGCCGTCCTTTTCGGCTTCTTCCTCGCCTCCACCGGCATGGCCGACGACATCCAGCGCTTCCTCGACTCGATAACGCAGACGGTCGCGTCCATCAAGTTCTGACGGGTTCCGGACGACGACGGGCCCCCGCCGGAGAAACCGGTGGGGGCCCGTCGGCCACGCCGGAGCGCGGGTCGGAACGGAAGGACCGGGGCCGCGGGAAGGGAACAGGGCGGCGAAACGCCTCGGGGCCGGTCCGGGAGGAACTCTCCGGACCGGCCCCGAGGGCGCGTGGAGCGGGTGACGGGAATCGAACCCGCGTAGCTAGTTTGGAAGACTAGTGCTCTACCATTGAGCTACACCCGCACAGCATCGCGCCGCAGGTCACGAGGACCGCGGCACGAGGAGCATGTTAGCGGTTCGCGGGGGGTTCGCGCACACCCGGAAAACTGAGGGCGCCGCACAGTCCCCGTCCATGTACCCTACGTGTCGCACCGACGGGGTGTGGCGCAGCTTGGTAGCGCGTCCGCTTTGGGAGCGGAAGGCCGTGGGTTCAAATCCCGCCACCCCGACCATGACGATCACGCGCGGAGCCCGCGCGCTCTTGATCACGTTGTGGGCGTCAACCCGCTTGCGGTTACTATGCAAGCTGCGTGCCCGTGTGTCTTTCTGACCGGGCCGACCCGCCGGGACCGCTCACAAGCGGCACCGGTGGATTCCAGGAATCAGCCACAAGGAGACCGAACCGTGAAGAGCGCCGTGGAGACCCTGAACCCGACTCGGGTTCGGCTCACTGTCGAGGTGCCCTTCGAGGAGCTCAAGGACAGCCTCGACGCGGCGTACAAGAAGATCAACCAGCAGGTCACGGTCAAGGGCTTCCGTAAGGGCAAGATCCCTGCTCGCGTGATCGACCAGCGGTTCGGCCGCGGCGCCGTGCTGGAAGAGGCCGTCAACGACGCGCTCCCGAAGTTCTACACCGAGGCCGTCAACGAGGCCGAGGTCAACCCGCTCGGCCAGCCCGAGGTCGACATCACCGAGCTGAAGGACGGCGAGCTGCTGGCCTTCACCGCCGAGGTCGACATCCGCCCGACGATCGAGATCCCGGACTACTCCGGCATCGAGGTCACCGTCGACGCGGTCGAGGTCACCGACGAGGACGTCGAGAAGTCCGTGGAGCAGCTCCGCGAGCGCTTCGCCTCGACCTCCCCGGTCGAGCGCGCCGCCCAGGACGGCGACGTCATCACCGTGGACCTGCAGGCCAAGGTCGACGGAGAGGTGCTGCCCGACGGCGTCGCCGACGGCGTCTCGTACACGATCGGCTCGGGCGAGCTGCTCGACGGCATCGACGAGGCCGTCAAGGGCCTGGAGGCCGGTGGAGAGGCCACCTTCAGCTCCCAGCTGAAGGGCGGCTCCGCCGAGGGCAAGGACGCGGAGGTCACCGTCAAGGTCACCGCCGTCGCCGCCCGTGAGCTCCCCGCGCTGGACGACGAGTTCGCGCAGCTCGCCTCGGAGTTCGACACCCTCGACGAGCTGAAGGCCGACAGCCGCAAGCGCCTCGAGAACATGAAGCAGTTCGACCAGGCCACCCAGGCCCAGGAGCGCGTCCTCGACGAGCTCCTCAAGCTGGTCGAGGTCCCGATGCCCGAGAAGCTCCTCGAGGACGAGATCAACACCCGCAAGCACAACCTGGAGCACCACCAGCTCGGCCAGATGGGCATCGACCTCGCCAAGTACCTGGAGATCCAGGGCAAGACCGAGGAAGAGTTCCTGGCGGAGACCCAGGAGCAGGCCGAGAAGGGCATCAAGACGCAGTTCATCCTCGATGAGCTCGTCAACAAGGAGAAGCTCGACGTCTCCCGCGAGGAGCTGACCGAGCACCTGTTCCGCCGTGCCGCCTCCTCCGGCATGAGCCCCGACCAGTTCGCCCAGGCCGTGGCCCAGGGCGGCCAGGTGCCGATGCTCGTCGGCGAGGTCGCCCGCGGCAAGGCCCTCGCGGTCGTCGTCGAGGCCGCCAAGGTCGTCGACAGCAACGGCGAGGTCGTGGACCTGTCGGACGACGAGGACGAGGTCGAGACCGCCGCCGAGGCCGTCGAGGCCGTCACCGGCGAGGCCGAGGTCTCCGAGGACAAGTAGGGGCCTTCCGCCCCCGGCGGACCCCGTCCCACGGGCCCGCGCGCACTCCGGTGCGCGCGGGCCCGTGGGCTTTCCCGCGACGCCGGGCCGCCCCTGCGCGTTCCCGTGGCCGCTTACACGTCCCCCACTACCTTGCGCTCCCAGCGAACAGTTCGGGAACCGGGATGGCGTTGTCCCACCTGCGCGTTAGGGTCCATGAATACGAGGGCAGTGCCCTCCGAACGAGACGCTGAGACGGCTCTGGCCGTCGGAGACGAGCAGGTGGATACGTGACGAATCTGAAGCCTTACGCCGCGGGTGAGCCGTCCATCGGTGGCGGCCTCGGCGACCATGTCTACAACCGGCTGCTCGGCGAGCGGATCATCTTCCTCGGCCAGCAGGTCGACGACGACATCGCCAACAAGATCACCGCTCAGATGCTCCTCCTGGCCGCCGACCCGGAGAAGGACATCTTCCTCTACATCAACAGCCCCGGTGGCTCGGTGACGGCCGGCATGGCCGTCTACGACACCATGCAGTACATCCCGAACGACGTCGTCACCATCGGTATGGGCATGGCGGCGTCCATGGGCCAGTTCCTGCTCACCGGCGGCACCCCCGGCAAGCGCTTCGCCCTGCCGAACACCGACATCCTGATGCACCAGGGCTCCGCCGGTATCGGCGGCACGGCCTCCGACATCAAGATCCAGGCCGAGTACCTGCTCCGCACGAAGAGGCGGATGGCCGAGATCACCGCGCACCACTCCGGCCAGACCGTCGAGGCGATCATCCGCGACGGCGACCGCGACCGCTGGTTCACCGCGGAGGAGGCCAAGAACTACGGCCTCATCGACGACATCATCACGCACGCCGCGGGTGTTCCGGGCGGCGGCGGCACGGGCGCCTGAGCGCCGGCCGCCCGCAGCAGAGCCCCAGCCCCCCGCCGAACGCCACCAGGACGGTGAACACCCAGATGCAGAACAACCTCTCCCCGAGCGGCCTCTACACCGGCGCGCCGATGGACAACCGCTACGTCGTGCCGCGCTTCGTCGAGCGCACCTCGCAGGGCGTCCGCGAGTACGACCCGTACGCGAAGCTGTTCGAGGAGCGCGTGATCTTCCTCGGCGTGCAGATCGACGACGCCTCCGCCAACGACGTCATGGCCCAGCTCCTCTGCCTGGAGTCGATGGACCCCGACCGGGACATCTCGATCTACATCAACAGCCCCGGTGGCTCCTTCACCGCGCTGACGGCGATCTACGACACGATGCAGTTCGTGAAGCCGGACATCCAGACGGTCTGCATGGGCCAGGCGGCCTCCGCCGCGGCCGTGCTGCTCGCCGCGGGCACCCCCGGCAAGCGGATGGCCCTGCCGAACGCCCGCGTGCTCATCCACCAGCCGTCCGGCGGCACCGGCCGAGAGCAGCTCTCCGACCTGGAGATCGCGGCCAGGGAGATCCTGCGGATGCGCGACCAGCTGGAGACCATGCTGGCCAAGCACTCGACCACGCCGATCGAGAAGATCCGCGAGGACATCGAGCGTGACAAGATCCTGACGGCCGAGGACGCCCTGGCGTACGGCCTGGTCGACCAGATCATCTCGACCCGCAAGAGCACGGCCTCCGCGGGAAACTGACGCCCGACCTTCCCCTGGCACGGTCCTTGTGGCCGAATCACGACCATGAGAACCGTGCCAAGGGGGGCCCGAACGAGGGGCCCGGCAAGGTACCGTCGAATATGAGGCACCAGGAGTCGCTGAACCAGGCGCTCCCAGGCGAAGGGGAAGCACCTCGTGGCACGCATCGGTGATGGCGGCGACCTGCTCAAGTGCTCGTTCTGCGGAAAGAGCCAGAAGCAGGTGAAGAAGCTCATCGCGGGTCCCGGTGTGTACATCTGCGACGAGTGCATCGACCTCTGCAACGAGATCATCGAGGAAGAACTCGCGGAGACGAGCGAGGTGCGCTGGGAGGAACTTCCCAAGCCCCGCGAGATCTACGAGTTCCTCGAGGGGTACGTCGTCGGGCAGGAGCCCGCGAAGAAGGCCCTCTCGGTCGCGGTCTACAACCACTACAAGCGGGTCCAGGCCGGTGAGAACGGCGGCGGGCAGAGCCGGGACGACGCCATCGAACTGGCCAAGTCCAACATCCTGCTGCTGGGCCCCACCGGCTCGGGCAAGACGCTGCTCGCGCAGACACTGGCCCGGATGCTCAACGTCCCGTTCGCCATCGCCGACGCGACGGCGCTGACGGAGGCCGGCTATGTCGGCGAGGACGTCGAGAACATCCTGCTGAAGCTGATCCAGGCGGCCGACTACGACGTCAAGAAGGCCGAGACCGGGATCATCTACATCGACGAGATCGACAAGGTCGCCCGTAAGAGCGAAAACCCGTCGATCACGCGGGACGTCTCCGGCGAGGGCGTGCAGCAGGCCCTGCTGAAGATCCTGGAGGGCACCACCGCCTCCGTACCGCCGCAGGGCGGACGGAAGCACCCGCACCAGGAGTTCATCCAGATCGACACGACGAACGTGCTCTTCATCGTGGGCGGCGCCTTCGCCGGCCTGGAGAAGATCATCGAGTCGCGGGCGGGCTCCAAGGGCATCGGCTTCGGGGCGACCATCCGCTCCAAGCGCGAGATCGAGGCCAGCGACCAGTTCCAGGAGGTCATGCCGGAGGACCTGGTGAAGTTCGGGATGATCCCCGAGTTCATCGGCCGCCTCCCCGTGATCACCTCGGTGCACAACCTGGACCGCGAGGCCCTCCTCCAGATCCTCGTCGAGCCGCGCAACGCGCTGGTGAAGCAGTACCAGCGCCTCTTCGAACTCGACGGTGTGGAGCTGGACTTCGACCGCCCGGCCCTGGAGGCCATCGCCGACCAGGCGATCCTGCGCGGCACCGGCGCACGCGGTCTGCGCGCCATCATGGAGGAGGTCCTCCAGTCGGTGATGTACGAGGTCCCGTCCCGCAAGGACGTGGCCCGGGTCGTCATCACGGCGGACGTCGTCCGCGACAACGTGAACCCGACGCTGGTCCCGAGGATCGTGAAGAACGACGGCAGGCACGAGAAGTCGGCGTAGCCACCGGAACGGCGAAGAGGGGGTCCCGCCCGAGGCGGGACCCCCTCTTCCATGTCCGTGTCCGTGCCCGGCCCCCGGGAGGCGGAGAGCGGAATCCGGTCAGAGCTTGACGCGGACTTCCTCGCGGAACTTGGCGGTGAGGGCGGCGGCGTCCTCGGCCGAACCGGACTTGCCCGCGATCATGGACGCCATGTCGACGGGGACGACGAAGCCCACCGTCGAGTGGTCGGCCCAGACGCACATCGTCATGGAGAACGCGGGCGTGCCGTTCGCCGCGTTCGGCTTGGTCTTCGCCTGCTGGCACTTCAGGACCGCGCCGTCGAGCCCGGCCGGTGTGTACGCCTGCGGGCTGCCGACCAGCTCCGGCTCCTCGGGGTTGCCCTTGTCCTTGTCGGCCTCGGCCTTGGACGCCGCGAAGATGGCGTCGACGACCTTCTCCGGGTCGGCGATCTCGCCGTACAGACCGTTGAACGAGATCATCTTGACGCCCATCGGGTTGGCCGGGTCCTTCACCTGGTAGGAGGCGCCGGCTTCCTTGGCGTTCTTCACGCCGTTCTTCTCGGCCTCCTTCAGGGAGTTCCTGTCCGCGGAACCCTCCTTGCCGGGGGCCTTCTTGTACTCGCCGAGCACGGTCTCCGGGGTGATCAGCTTGTGCGGGCCGTCGTCCGCGACCGAGGAGCCCCCGCTCCCACCGAGCACGAAGTACGCGCCGACGCCGATCGCCGCGACCACCGCGACCGCGCCGATGATCCAGCCCGCCTTCGACTTCTTCGGAGCGGGCGGGTGCGGCACATGGCCACCGGGGCCCTGCGGGGCGCCGTAGGGCGGCTGCTGCCCGTAGGGGCCGGGCTGCTGCGGGTAGCCGTACGGGCCCTGCGGAGGCTGCTGCGGCGGAACGCCCTGGGGGGCCTGCTGGGGGTATCCGTATCCCGGCTGGGGCGCCTGCGGCTGGCCGTACGGGCCCGGCTGCTGCGGCTGGCCGTAGGGGCCCGGCTGGCCGTAGGGGCCGGGCTGCTGGGGCGGCTGGCCGCCGTACGGGCCCGGCTGGTTGTAGCTCATCGACAGGTTCCCCTCACAGAATGTTTATGCCTGCCGGACATCCTGGCGGAACCGCCGCCCGAGCAGTGCGGCGGGGGCCACACCGTTACCGAACGATCGCGTTTCAGGACCACGCCGTGACACCCCTAAACTGGGCCCGTGACCGAGAACCCTCAGCAGCAGACAGCGCCCACCACCGAACTGCCGACCCAGTACGCGCCGGCCGAGGTAGAGGGGCCGCTGTACGAGCGCTGGGTGGAGCGCGGGTACTTCGAGGCGGACGCGAAGAGCGAGAAGCCCGCGTACACCATCGTCATCCCGCCGCCGAACGTCACCGGCTCGCTCCACCTGGGCCACGCCTTCGAGCACACGCTGATCGACGCCCTCACCCGCCGCAAGCGGATGCAGGGCTTCGAGACGCTGTGGCAGCCCGGCATGGACCACGCGGGCATCGCCACCCAGAACGTCGTCGAGCGCGAGCTGGCCAAGGAGGGCAAGTCCCGCCACGACCTGGGCCGCGAGGCCTTCGTCGAGCGCGTCTGGGAGTGGAAGGCCGAGTCCGGCGGCCAGATCGCCGGCCAGATGCGGCGCCTCGGTGAGGGCCTGGCGTGGAGCCGGGACCGCTTCACCATGGACGAGGGGCTGTCCCGGGCCGTCCAGACCGTCTTCAAGAAGATGTTCGACGACGGTCTGATCTACCGCGCCGAGCGCATCATCAACTGGTGCCCGCGCTGTCTGACGGCGATCTCCGACATCGAGGTCGACTACCAGGACGACGACGGCGAGCTCGTCTCGATGAAGTACGGCGAGGGCGAGGACACCATCGTCGTCGCCACGACCCGCGCGGAGACGATGCTCGGCGACACCGCCGTCGCCGTCCACCCCGACGACGAGCGCTACGCCCGTCTGATCGGCAAGCGGATCAAGCTGCCGCTGACCGACCGCACGATCCCGGTCGTCGCCGACACCCATGTCGATCCGGAGTTCGGCACCGGCGCCGTCAAGGTGACCCCGGCGCACGACCCCAACGACTTCGCCATCGGCCAGCGCCACGGCCTCGACTCCATCGAGGTCCTCGACGAGCGCGGTGTGATCACCGTCCACGGCCCCTTCGAGGGCCTGGACCGCTTCGAGGCGCGTTCCGCGATCGTCGCCGCCCTGCGCGCCGAAGGCCGGATCGTCGCCGAGAAGCGCCCCTACGTCCACTCCGTCGGGCACTGCTCCCGCTGCAAGACGACGCTGGAACCGCGTCTGTCGATGCAGTGGTGGGTCAAGGTCGAGACCCTCGCCAAGGCCGCCGGTGACGCGGTCCGCGACGGCCGGGTCGACATCCACCCGGCCGACATGTCGCAGCGCTACTTCGACTGGGTCGACAACCTCAACGACTGGTGCATCTCGCGCCAGCTCTGGTGGGGCCACCGCATCCCGGTCTGGCACGGCCCGGACGGCGAACTGGTCTGCGTCGGACCGGACGAGGAGCCGCCCACGGGCGAGGGCTGGACGCAGGACACCGATGTCCTCGACACCTGGTTCTCCTCCGGCCTGTGGCCGTTCTCCACGCTCGGCTGGCCCGAGCGGACGCCCGACCTGGAGAAGTTCTACCCGAACTCCGTCCTGGTCACCGGCTATGACCTGATGTTCTTCTGGGTCGCCCGGATGATGATGTTCGGCCTGTACACGATGGACGGCCAGCCGCCGTTCCGCACGATCGCGTTCCACGGCATGGTCCGTGACGAGCTCGGCAAGAAGATGTCGAAGTCGTTCGGGAACACCGTCAACCCGCTGGACTGGATGGACAAGTACGGCTCCGACGCCCTGCGCTTCACGCTGGCCAAGGGCGCCAACCCGGGCGTGGACGTCCCGATCGGCGAGGACTGGGTCCAGGCGTCCCGGAACTTCGCCAACAAGATCTGGAACGCCACCCGCTTCGCGATGATGAACGGCGCGACGGTCGAGGGCCCGCTGCCGGACGCCGCCGCGATGTCGGCGACCGACCGCTGGATCCTCTCGCGGCTGAACAAGATCGTCGCCGAGGCGGACGCCCACTACGACGACTACCAGTTCGCCAAGCTCGCGGACGCGCTCTACCACTTCGCGTGGGACGAGGTCTTCGACTGGTACGTCGAGCTGTCGAAGACGACGTTCTTCGACGGCGGCGAGCAGGCCAAGGTCTCGGCGCGGGTCCTGGGCGAGGTCCTCGACGTCACCCTGCGGCTGCTCCACCCGATCGTCCCGTTCGTCACGGACACCCTGTGGACCACGCTGACGGGCCAGGAGTCGGTCGTCATCGCCGACTGGCCGAAGGACTCCGGATTCCGCGACGAAGCCGCGGAGAAGGAGATCGAGCTGGTCCAGCGGGTCGTCACCGAGGTCCGCCGCTTCCGCTCGGACCAGGGCCTCCAGCCCGGCCAGAAGGTCCCCGCCCGGCTCGACCTGAGCGGCACCGCCATCGCTCCGCACGAGGCGGCCATCCGCCAGCTGCTGCGCCTTCAGCCGGAGGGCGAGGGCTTCGCCGCCACCGCCTCCCTGCCGGTCGCGGGCTGCACGGTCGCGCTCGACCTGTCGGGCACGATCGACGTGGCCGCCGAGCGCAAGCGGCTCTCGAAGGACCTGGCCGCCGCCGAGAAGGAGAAGGCCCAGGCCGAGGCCAAGCTCGGCAACGAGGCGTTCCTGGCGAAGGCGCCCGACAACGTCGTGGACAAGATCAAGGGGCGACTGGCCAAGGCGGACGAGGACATCGCCCGCATCCAGAACCAGCTGGCGAACCTGCCGCAGGGTTAGCGGCCGGTCCCTCGGGACGCGCGTACGGCGAAGGGCCCGGAACCGGTCGACGGTTCCGGGCCCTTCGCCGTACCCCGGGGGGAGGGCTCCGCTCGAAAGGCTCCGCTCAGGACTCCGTGGCGACCGGGCCGACGCCCGCCGTCTCGGCGTTGCGGCGGGTCTTCGCCCAGCCGGTCCTGCCGCGGACGAGGCGGACGAAGCCCCGGGTGGAGACGATGAAGAGGTGGTACGCGTAGAGCCAGAGCGCGAAGCCCCACAGGAGGCCCTTGAGGCGGGAGCGGTCGGGGGCGAACTCGCGGCGGTAGACGGGGCCCCAGAGCAGGAAGGGGACGACGGAGACCACCGCGAGGGCGAGCGCGAGCGGCCAGGCGGCGAGGACGACCTCGGCCGCGCCGCCGCCGGTCACCAGCGCCACCAGCATGATCAGGGTGAGCAGCAGGGTGGCGAGGTGGGCGATGGGCTGGAAGAAGGTGTAGAGGGACTCCACGACGCCGCGGGCCTTGTAGTGGCGGGAGCCGATGATGCGGGTGGCGTAGCGGACGCACTGGATGTTGCCCTGGGCCCAGCGGGTGCGCTGGGTGAGGAAGCGGCGGGTGTAGGGCAGCGCTTCCTGGGTGACCCAGGTGTCGTGGACATGGGTGATCCGGTAACCGGCGAGACGCATGTGGAGGCCGAGCTCGTAGTCCTCCAGGAGGGCGTCGTGCTGCCAGGGGCGGCGCTCGGCGGCGGCGATCCGGTCGAGGGCGGTGAGGCGGGTGAACTGGCCGTTGCCGCCGAGGCCGACGGAGCCGGTGCGGCGGCGCAGCAGCTGCATCCCGGTGTTGGAGACGGCGAACTCGGCGTCCTGCATCCGGATCAGGAGGCGGGCGTAGGCGTTGGCGGCACGGCCGCCGTGTTCCAGGGGGCGTTCGTCCTCGACGTTGCGCATCCGGACGCCGATCTGCACTCCGCCCGTGTCCGGGTCGCCGAAGGCGTCGGGGCCGCTGACGTGGGTGAGGGTGTCGGAGGACAGCTGGCCGTCGGCGTCCACGACACAGACGATCACCCGGGAGCGGTCGGTGTCCGCCTCCAGGTGCTCGTCGAGGGCGGTGTAGGCCGAGTTGAGGGCCGCGCCCTTGCCGATGCGGGCGTCGGGGCGGCGCCGGGAGACCAGATGGACACGGGGGTCCTGGTCGGCGAGGGCGGTGACGATGGGGGCGGTGAGGTCGTCGCTGGCGTCGTCGATGACCCAGACGTGACTGCCGGGGAAGTCGCCGCGCAGCCGGGTGACGGTGGTGGCGATGACGGCCTCCTCGTCGCGGCAGGGGACGAAGAAGTGCCAGTCGAACGCGGCCGGGTCACCGGGCCGGGAGGGCTCACGCCGGTCGTAGGCGTGGCGCGACCCGGCCCAGTACACGAGGAAACCGGCGAGCAGCAGGAACGGGAAGACGTACAGCAGGAGATGGAAGCTCATGGCGGTGCTCCGGGGGAGTCTCAGGCCGCGGTGGCGTGGGCGTGGCGGGGGGCCGGGACCGTCCGGTCCGCGTTCCGCCCGGCGACCAGGTCGCCGAGCAGACCGGCGATCCGGTGGGACGCGGTGCCGTCGCCGTACGGGCTGGGCAGCGTGCCCAGGTGGCGCAGACCGAGGCCGCCCTCGGCGAGCCTGCGGCGGGCCGCCGTGCCGATGCCGGGGCCCGGCTCGACCAGGTCGGCGAAGTCGGTGAGGGACTCGGGCCGTTCGGTGGAGCGGCGGACGACGACGAGGGGACGGCCGAGGACGGTCGTCTCCTCCTGGATGCCGCCGGAGTCGGAGACGATCAGGGCCGCGTGCCGGGCCAGCGCCAGGAAGGTGCCGTATCCGGCCGGGGGCAGCACGGTGAGGCCGTCGAGGAGGTGCGCCAGACCGGTGGCCTCCACCCGGGCCCGGGTGCGGGGGTGCAGCGGGAGGACGACCGGCAGTTCGCGGGCGAGCGCGGCCAGCTCCGTCAGGACGGCGGCGAGGGCGGCCGGGTCGTCGGTGTTCTCCGGGCGGTGGACGGTCGCCAGGACGTAGCCGTCGGGGACGAGGCCGCTGACGGCGAGCAGCCGGGCGCGCTCCTGCGGCGGCGGGAGGTGGTCGTGGACGGCTTCGACGACGGTGTTGCCGGTGACGGCGATCCGCTCGTCCGCGATGCCCTCGGCGAGGAGGAGGTCGCGGTTGTCGGGGGTCGCGGCGCACAGGACGTCGGCGAGCCGGTCGATGAGGACCCGGTTGTGCTCCTCGGGCATGGCCCGGTCGTGGCTGCGCAGGCCCGCCTCCACGTGGACCAGGGGGAGGTCGCGGGCGTTGGCGGCGAGCGCGCCGGAGAGCGCCGCGTTGGTGTCGCCCTGGACGACGACCGCGAGCGGCGGATCGGCGGCGAACCGCTCGTCCAGACCGGCGAGCGCGGCGGCGACCTGCACGGCGCGCGGCTGCCCGCCGACCCCCGTCAGGTACTCGGGCTCGGGCAGCCCCAGTTCGTCGAGGAAGTCGCCGGAGAGGGCGTCGTCGTAGTGCTGGCCGGTGTGCACGACCCGGGCGGCCGGGCCGAGGACCCGGATCAGTTCGGCGAGCTTGACCAGCTCGGGGCGGGTACCGAGGACGACGGCGACACTGCGGGCGGGAAGGGGCTTCATGCCTTCGAAGTTGCCGGGTGTCGGTCGCGCGCTGCGGTGGCGCACGGTTGCGACATGGTTGTACCCGGTGTCCCGGGGGCCGCTCGGGACCTCGGTCCGGGACCTTCGGCCCTCCGGCCCGGGATCTCCGTCCCGGAAGGGGGGTGTTCCCGGTCACGGGAGGCCCTTCGGCGCGGGGCGCGGTCCCGGTCCGGGGGCCCGGTCCCGAGACCGGGGAGTCCGGGGACGGGGTGGCCGCCCCGGGGCGGGTCGGTGGGCGGTGGCCGGGGGTGGTGCTCTCGCGGGGTGGCGAGTCGGGGGTATGCCCTGGGGCTGGGTACGGGCTGGGTACGGGCTGGGTACGGGCTGGGTACGGGCCGGGCGGGCATCGCGCGGGCCGTGCGAAGGCCGAGCGGGCCGGGCTCGCCCGGGTGCGAGCGGTGGCCGGGGCGGCGGGGCGTGACGCGGGGACCGGGTACGGGCGAGGCCGCCGCCTGGGACGGGTGCGGTGCAGGGACGGGCGGTGGCCGGGGCGGCTCGGGTGCGGGTCGGTTGCGGGTCGGCGGACGGTGGCCGATTGCCGCCCCGGCCCGTGGTCGGGCGTGATCGGTGGCCGGGGTGGACGGTGACTGGGCGTGGTCGGGGGCTGGGCGTCGGTGGTGGTCGGGTGTCGGGCCGAGTCGGGGGCTGGGGGTCGACGGTGGTCGGGCGCCGATGGTGGCTGGGCGTCGACGGCGACCGGGCGTGGTCGGGTGGCGGGCGGTGTCGGGGCCGGGCGTGGTTTCCGGTCCGGTGCGTGGGGCCGTCATCCGTCCGGGGCGGGGCCCTTCGTCGTACGGGAGGCGCTCTCGTAGCGGTAGCCGAGGCCCCGGACCGCCTCCAGCGGGTCGCGGGACCCGTCCCCGCCCGCCGTGCGGAGCTTGCGGCGGAGCCGGAGCACCGCGAACTTGACCCGGTCCCGGCCGATCGTCGTCGTGTCGTCCCAGACCTGGTCGAGGAGCTGCTCGGTGGTGACGACCCGGCCCCGGTTGCGGACCAGGAGCTGGAGCAGCCGGTACTCGATGTCGCTCAGCCGGATCTCGCTGCCCTGCCAGAGCGCCGCCCGCCGCTCCGGGACCAGCCGCAGGTCCTCCTCCACCGGCTCGCCCGCCCACTGCCGGGGCCCCGACCTGCGCAGCAGCGCCTCCACCCGGGCCAGCAGCTCCTCGTGCGCGAACGGCTTGACCAGGTAGTCGTCGGCGCCCGACCGCAGCGCCCGCACCCGGTCGTCCACCTCCCCCAGGCCCGAGAGGACCAGGACCGGCAGGTCGCTCATGTCCCGGGTCCGGTCCAGCACCTCCCAGCCGTCCAGGGCGGGCAGCAGCAGATCGAGGAGCATCAGGGAGGGGCGTTCGGCGAAGAGCAGCCGCAGGCCCTCGCGGCCGTCGCCCGCGACGGACACCTCGTAACCGCGCCGGGCGAGCGTCACCCGCAGCGCCAGCGCCAGATCGGGGTCGTCCTCGACGATCAGGAGCCTGGTCATGGGCGGGAGAGGGGCAGCCGTACGGTGAACACCGCGCCCGGCCGGTCCTCGTGGTTCCGGACGGTGATCGTCCCGCCGTGCAGCCGGACCGTGTCGAGGGCGCCCGCGAGCCCGAGCCCGGTGCCCGGGTAGCCGCCGCGCCGGGCGTTGGGGGCCCGTACGAACGGTGTGAAGATCTCCTCGTGGTACTCCAGCGGCACCCCGATCCCGTCGTCGCTGATCTCGATCGTCCAGTGGTCGGCGGCCGGTCTGCCGACGACCTCCACGCGCCCCTCGTCCGGGGTGAAGCGCAGCGCGTTGCCCAGCAGCTCTTCGAGGGCGCCCGTGAGCAGCCCCCCGTCGGCGAGCAGCGGCGGTCCGGTGACCGGGCATTCGGCCGCGATGTAGGGGCCGCCGCCCTCGGCCCGCTGGAGCGCTTCGAGGACCACCCGCTCGATCAGCTCGTGGACCAGGACCGGGCCGAGCCGGGGCTCGGGAGCGGGCCCCCCGGAAGCCGTCCTCGGCAGTTGTTCGGCCACCGACCGCATCCGCTGGGCACCGCGCCGGATGGCGCCGACGTACGCGGTCTGCTCCTGGCTGAGCGGGCCGCCCAGCGGATCGAGGAGGAGTTCGGCGAAGCTCAGCACGGTGGCGAGCGGGGTGCGCAGCTCGTGCAGGGCCCGCCCGGCGAACGCGGCCCGCTCGTCGGCGAGCGCCGCCAGCTTCCGTACCTGCTCGTACAGGTTCTCCTCGGCCTCGCTCTGCCGCGTCACGTCCTCGACCAGCCACAGGTGCCCGTGGAGGCGGTTCCCGTCGGCGACGGGGGAGCGGCGGCGGCGCAGCGTCCGGCCGTCCCGCAGGTGGTAGTCGGTGGTGCGGGTGACGGGGCCGTGGGTCTCGCTCTCCTCCAGGAGCCTGCGCCGCTCCTCCGGCCGGTCCAGCAGTCCGGCGAGATGGCCGACGACCCGGTCCCGGGGGGTGCCGGGGGAGAGGTCGATCCCGGCGGGCAGCCGCAGCAGCGCGGCGAAGCGGTGGTTGACCCGGATCACCCGCAGCTCCCGGTCGAGCAGGAGCGCCGCCTGGGGGAGGGCGTCGAGGAGCGCGGCGGCGAGGGACAACTGCTCCTGTGAGGCTTCGTGCACGCCTCCGAGTCAAACAGCAAAAAGGACGAAGTGCCCGATGTCACAGCAGACGGGACTTCAGGTCCATCTCATCGGGACGAAAGACCCTGGATGATGGAGGGCATGTTCCGCCTCCCCGCCTTCCCCGCGCTCCGTCGTCGCGTGGACCGGTGGGCGGTGTCGCCCCGCGCGCTCGACGTGATCGCCGCGCTCAGCGCCTTCGGCCTGATGGTGCTGGACGTGCCGGGGCTCGCCCGCGCGGACAACTCCCTCAGCGGTGTCACCGCGACCCTCGCCCTGGCGGCCGGGGCGTCGGCGCTGGTGCTCCGGCGGCGGCTGCCGTGGGTCCCCTACGCGGTGGCGCTCGGCCTGATGGGCTGGCTGCACGAACTGACCATGATCCAGTTCGCCCTGTACGCGCTCGGGCGGTACCGGGGGCGGCGCGCCGCCGTCGCCGCGACCCTGCTGTACGTCGCCGTCGCCTACGGTCTCTTCCAGACGCCCGGCTGGCCCGCCCGGCACGGCGACACCCTCAGCGACTTCCTGAGCCTGGTCGTCCCGATCGGCGTCCTCGCGGCGGGCGTCGGCGTCGCCGCGTACCGCCACGACCTCGTCCATGCCCTGGAGGCGCAGCGCCGGGATGCCGCCGCCCGGCAGGCCGTCCAGGAGGAGCGGATCTCGGTCGGCCGGGACGTCCACGACCTGGTCGGACGCGAGCTGACCGTGCTCGCGGTACGGGCCGAGGTCCTCGCCGTACGGGCCAGGGGGGACGCGCACCAGAAGGACTTCGAGGAACTGGCGGACACCGCCCGGCGCGCCCACCTCATGCTCAACGAGACGCTCGTGCGCCGCGCCGACCGGGACGCGGCCACCCCCGGTCTCGAAGGGCTGACGGTGCTCGCCGCGGAGAGCGAACGGATGGGCAGCCCCGTGGAGCTGGCCGTCGCGGCGGAGGCGAAGGCGCTGTCGCCGCTGCGGCAGGCGGCCGTGCACCGGGTCGTCCAGGAGTGCCTGACGAACGCGGCGAAGCACGCGCCGGGCCTGCCGGTGGCGGTCACGATCACCGTCGAGGGCCGCGATCTGCGCACCGAGGTGCGCAACCCGCTGCCGAAGACCCCGCCGGACCGGGCGCCCGTCTCGACCGGCACCGGCCTGTTCTCCATGGAGGAACGGGTCACGAGCATGGGCGGCACCCTGCGCGCCCGCGCGGGGGACGGCGTCTACACGGTGACGGCGCTGCTTCCGACGGGCCTGGACGGCTGAAAGGTTTCTCCTCAGGGGGCGGGCCCGCCGGGACCCGCTCCTGAGGGACCGCCGGGAGCCGTCCCGGCGGACCGCCGAGGACCGCCCTTGGACCGCAGGGGACCGCCTCTGGACCGCCGAGGGCCACCCCGGCAGGGGGCGCCGGGGTCCTCTCCGGCAGGGCCCCGGGAGGGACTTCCGAGGCCGCCTTCTGGGGGAGCTCCTGGCAGGGACTTCCGGCGGGGCTTCTGAGGCCGCCACCGTCAGGGCCCGGACAGGGACCCCCAAGGTCCCCTCCGTCAGGGCCCGGGCAGGGACCCCCGAGGCCCCCTCCGGCAGGCACTCCCAGAAGGACTCATTCCCGGAAGGCCCCCGAGGCCCCCTCCGGGAAGAACCCCCGTAGGCCCGCCCCGCCCCGCCGGGCCCCTACCTCACCGTCTCCGCCTTCCCCAGCACCCGCTGGAGCGCGTCGAAGTCCTCCACGCAGCGGCCCGAGCCCAGGGCCACGCAGTCCAGCGGGTCGTCCGCGACGAAGACCGGGATGCCGGTCGCCGAGGCCATCCGCAGGTCGAGGCCCGGCAGCAGCGCCCCGCCGCCGGTGAGCACGATCCCGTACTCCATGACGTCCCCGGACAGCTCGGGCGGGCACTCCTCCAGCGTCACCCGGACGGCCGCGATGATCGCCTCCACCGGCTCGTCGAGCGCCTCCCGCACCTCCGGCACCGTCAGTTCCACCGTCCGGGGCAGCCCGCTGACCTTCTCCCGGCCCCGCACGGTGAACGTACGGCCCTCGCGCTCCTCCTCGCCCGGCACCGGCCAGGCGCTGCCGATCGCCACCTTCACGTCCTCGGCGGTCCGCTCGCCGATCAGCAGCGAGTGCGCCTTGCGGACGTAGTCGGTGACCGCCGCGTCCAGCCGGTCGCCGCCCACCCGGAGGGACTGGGCGGTGACGATCCCGCCGAGCGAGATCACCGCCACCTCCGTCGTACCGCCGCCGATGTCGACGACCATCGAGCCGCGCGGGTCGGAGACCGGGAGGCCCGCGCCGATCGCCGCCGCCATCGGTTCCTCGACGAGATGGACCGCGCGGGCGCCCGCCGAGAGCGAGGCGTGCACGATGGCCCGCCGCTCGACCTGGGTCACCCCGCTCGGCACGCACACCACCATCCGGGTGCGCGGGCGCCTGCGCCCGGGGAAGGCCTTGCGCACGAAGTGCCGGATCATCTCCTCGGCGGCCTCGTAGTCGCTGATCACCCCGTCCCGCAGCGGACGGACCGCGGTGATCGAGCCCGGGGTCCTGCCGATGGTCTCCTTCGCCTCCGTACCGACCGCGAGCGCGTGCCGGGAACCCTCCTGCATCGCCACCACGGACGGCTCGTTGAGCACGATGCCCCGCCCGCGCGCGTAGAGGAGCGTGTTGGCCGTGCCGAGGTCGATCCCTATGTCCATGATCGCCAAGTTTGCCCGGCGGGCGGGACGCACGGCGGGCCGAAGGTCCCGAAACGACCGGGTCCATGGTCCTGTCGGTCGTGGTGTCGCGGTCGCTCCGTAGACTGGGCCCGTGAGTGAGCCCCGCGACCCGTCCGACACGCCCGACGCCTTCGACGCCATCGTCGACGACGAAACCACCCGTGATCCCGATCTGGCGGTGATCGAGGCCGGTAGCCGCACCCTGCGCACCCAGGCCGGGCCGCCGGTCGGGGACCCCGTGCCCGGCCGCCCCGAGGACCCGGAGCTGGACAAGGCCCTGCGCGAGGTGGAGACCGAGCTGTCCACCCGCTGGGGCGAGACCAAGCTGGAGCCCTCCGTCACCCGGATCGCGGCCCTGATGGACGTCCTCGGCGAGCCGCAGCGCGCGTACCCCTCGATCCACATCACCGGCACCAACGGCAAGACGTCCACGGCCCGCATGATCGAGGCGCTGCTCGGCGCCTTCGAGCTGCGCACCGGGCGGTACACCTCGCCGCACGTGCAGACGATCACCGAGCGGATCAGCCTGGACGGCGCCCCGATCTCCGCCCGGCGGTTCATCGAGACCTACCAGGACGTCAAGCCGTACGTGGAACTGGTCGACTCCCGCGAGGAGTACCGGCTCTCCTTCTTCGAGGTCCTCACCGGGATGGCGTACGCGGCCTTCGCCGACGCCCCGGTCGACGTGGCCGTCGTCGAGGTCGGCATGGGCGGCACCTGGGACGCGACGAACGTGATCGACGCGACCGTCGCCGTCGTCACCCCGATCGACCTCGACCACACCGACCGGCTCGGCGGCACGACCGGCGAGATCGCCGGGGAGAAGTCCGGGATCATCAAGCAGGACGCGACCGTCATCCTGGCCCAGCAGCCGGTGGACGCGGCGCAGGTGCTGCTGAAGAAGGCCGTCGGCGCGGACGCCACCGTGGCCCGCGAGGGCATGGAGTTCGGCGTCGTCTCCCGCGAGGTCGCGGTCGGCGGGCAGCTCCTCACCCTGCGCGGTCTGGGCGGCGAGTACGACAACGTGTTCCTGCCGCTGCACGGCGCCTACCAGGCGCACAACGCGGTGGTGGCGCTCGCCGCCGTCGAGGCGTTCTTCGGGATCGGCAGCCAGCACGCCAGGACCCTGGACGTGGACACGGTCCGGCAGGCCTTCGCCCGGGTGACCTCGCCCGGCCGCCTGGAGATCGTCCGCTCCTCCCCGACGGTGGTCCTCGACGCCGCGCACAACCCGCACGGCGCGCGCGCCACGGCGGAGGGCATCGGCGAGGCCTTCGGCTTCTCCCGGCTCATCGGCGTGGTCTCCACGAGCGGCGACAAGGACGCCCGGGGCCTCCTGGAGGCCTTCGAGCCGATCTTCGCGGAGGTCGTGATCACCGCGAACTCCAACCCCCGGGCCACCGACGTGGACGAGCTCGCCGCGGTCGCGGTCGAGGTCTTCGGCGAGGACCGGGTCGTCGTCGAGCCGAGGCTGCCCGACGCCATCGAGGCGGCGATCACCCTGGCCGAGGAGGACGCCGAGTACGGCGGCGCCGGAGTGCTGGTGACCGGTTCGATCTTCACGGTCGGCGATGCCCGGCTGCTCCTCCGGAAGGGCTGAGTCCGATGCGCACGCTCTGTTCCTCGACGCTCATCGGCGAGTTCTTCGTGATCGGCTTCGCCGGTCTCGTGGCGATGAAGGACGACAGCCTCGCGATGTCCACCGTCTGGTGGGTCTGCGGTGTCGCCATGGTCCTGTCGGTGCTGCTGTGCGGCATGGTCACCCGGCCCGGTGGCGTGCAGCTCGGCTGGGCCCTCCAGATCGGCCTGGTCGCCAGCGGGTTCTTCGTCCCGACGATGTTCTTCCTCGGCGCGGTCTTCGCCGGTCTGTGGTGGGCCTCCGTCCACTACGGGCGGCGGATCGACGAGGTCAAGGCCGGCTGGGCCGCGACCCAGGCCGCCGGGGCCTCGGCAGGGCCTGACGCTGCGTAACCGAGGGAGGTGCGGGGCCTGTAGCCTCGGAGGTCCCGCACACCGCTTTTCCGAAGGAGTTCCCCCGTGAGCCAGCGCACGCTCGTCCTGCTCAAGCCCGACGCCGTCCGCCGTGGCCTGGTCGGCGAGATCATCGGCCGTATCGAGCGCAAGGCCGGCTGGACCCTGGCGGCCCTGGAACTGCGCGAGCTGGACCAGGAGACCCTGGAGCAGCACTACGGCGAGCACCGTGGGAAGCCGTTCTACGAGCCGCTGATGGGCTTCATGGCCTCGGGCCCGGTCGTCGCGCTCGTCGTCGAGGGCGAGCGGGTCATCGAGGGCGTCCGCCAGCTGGCCGGACCGACCGACCCGATCGCCGCCGCCCCCGGCTCGATCCGCGGCGACTTCGGCACCATCGTCCGCGAGAACCTGATCCACGCCTCCGACTCCGAGGAGTCGGCCCTCCGCGAGCTGAAGATCTTCTTCCCCGGCCTGGTCTGACCGGTACCGGCCGACCGGCACCGGCTGAGGGCCTCCGGCTGACTAGTCTTGTCTGACCAGCACCGCCTCACCGGCACCAGCTGGCCGACACCGGCTCACCGGCACCGCTCGACCGGTGCCGTCCGGACCGCGCACCGGCCCGCGCTGACCGGGCGTCAGCCGAACGCAGCACCCTGATGGGGCGACCGAAGGAATTCGGTCGCCCCCAGGCATATGAACGCCCATCCCGGGAACGGATCGCCGCGTCCTTCCGTCACCTGTACAGGGGCGGACCACCGCGCGGTATCCGCGTCGGCGGCACTACGATGGAAAACTCCACGCCGCACCACTCTCAGCCATGGGAAACAAGGGGAACTCAATGTCGTTCATCGGCCGTGACATGGCTGTCGACCTCGGGACCGCCAACACGCTGGTGTACGTCAGAGGCCGCGGGATCGTCCTGAACGAGCCCTCCGTCGTCGCCATCAACACCAACACCGGTGGCATCCTCGCGGTCGGCGCGGAGGCGAAGAAGATGATCGGCCGGACCCCCGGCAACATCGTCGCCGTACGCCCCCTCAAGGACGGCGTGATCGCCGACTTCGAGATCACCGAGCGGATGCTCCGCTACTTCATCCTCAAGATCCACAAGCGGCGCTACCTGGCCCGCCCCCGGGTCGTCGTCTGCGTGCCCTCCGGCATCACCGGGGTCGAGCGCCGCGCCGTCATCGAGGCGTCCACGCAGGCCGGTGCCCGTCAGGTGCACATCATCGAGGAGCCCATGGCGGCGGCCATCGGATCGGGCCTCCCGGTCCACGAGGCCACCGGCAACATGGTCGTGGACATCGGCGGCGGCACCACCGAGGTCGCCGTCATCTCCCTCGGCGGGATCGTCACGGCGCAGTCGATCCGCGTCGCGGGCGACGAGCTGGACAACGCGATCATCCAGCACATCAAGAAGGAGTACTCGCTCCTCCTCGGCGAGCGCACCGCCGAACAGATCAAGATCACCATCGGTTCGGCGTACGACCTCGACAAGGACGAGCACACCGAGATCCGCGGCCGGGACCTCGTCTCCGGCCTCCCGAAGACCGTCGTCATCTCCGCCGCCGAGGTCCGCAAGGCCATCGAGGAGCCGGTCAACGCGATCGTCGACGCGGTGAAGACCACCCTCGACAAGTGCCCGCCGGAACTCTCCGGTGACGTCATGGACCGCGGCATCGTTCTCACCGGTGGCGGCGCCCTGCTCCGGGGTCTGGACGAGCGCCTCCGTCGCGAGACCGGGATGCCGATCCACATCGCCGAGGACCCGCTCGACTCGGTGGCGCTCGGCGCGGGCAAGTGCGTGGAGGAGTTCGAGGCCCTCCAGCAGGTCCTGGACGCCCAGCCGCGCCGCTGACGGGGGCGGGCCGCCACCGCCGCCCCACCCGCACAGCCGAACAACCGAAGAACCGGACCACGAGGAAAGGCACGGCCGCCGCACGTGAGGGACACACGAGAGAGCCGGCTGCTCCTGGTGCTGCTGATCGCCATCGCGTTCGCACTGATCACGGTGGACATCCGGGGCGGCCAGGAGTCACCCGTCGACGGTGCCCGGCAGGCCGCGGCCGCGGTCTTCGGGCCCGTCGAGAACGGTGTGGCCGCCGCCGTCGATCCCATCGGCAACGCCATAGGAGCCGTACGGGACTCCGGTGAACGGCACACCAGGATCTCCGCCCTGGAGAAGGAGAACGCCGAGCTGAAGGCGCGGCTCGGCAGCGACGACCGCAACCGCAACCGGCTCCGCGAGCTCGACTCCATGCTGAAGACCGCGGGCGCCGGACAGTACGGCATCAAGGGCGCGCAGGTCATCGCCATAGGAGCGGCCCAGGGCTTCTCCTGGACGGTCACCGTCGACGTCGGCGCCCGGGACGGCATCACCCGGGACATGACCGTGCTCAACGGCTCCGGACTCGTCGGCCGCGTCACCACCGTCGGCCCCTCGACCTCCACGGTCCTGCTCGCCAACGACCCCGACTTCACGGTCGGCACCCGGATGGAGAAGTCCGACGAACTCGGCTTCGCGACCGGCCAGGGCGACCGTCCGCTGCTCGTCCAGCTCCTCAACGGCAAGGCCAAGGTGAAGGCCGGGGACCGGCTCGTCACCTTCGGCTCCCGCGCCGACAAGCCCTTCGTGCCCGGCGTCCCGGTCGGCGAGGTCGTCCGCGTCGACCCGGCGGGCGGCGGCCTCACCCGCAACGTCTACGTCCGCCCGTACGTCGGCTTCACCAAGCTCGACATCGTCGGCGTCGTCGTCCAGGCCCCGCGCTCCGACCCGCGCGACGCCGTCCTGCCGCAGAAGCCGAAGCCCGCGCCGACCGTCACGGTCACCGTCACACCGACCCCGGCGGACGGACAGCGCAACCCCGACGGACAGCGGGACGGCCAGCCGCAGGACCAGGCACAGGGCCTCAGGCCCGGCCAGAACCCGCAGGCACCCCAGAACCAGAACCAGAACCAGCAGGCGCCGCAGGACCAGGGGGACGCGACACCGTGAAGTTCAACCGCATCCTCCTCTCCGCCACCCTGATCGTGGTGGCGATGGTCGTCCAGGTCTCCGTCCTGGCCCGGCTCCAGCTCCCCGGCGCCGTCCCGGACCTGGTGCTGCTGACCGTCGTCGGCCTCGCCCTGGTGTACGGACCCGTCAGCGGCTCCCTCATCGGCTTCGCCGCGGGCCTCCTCGCCGACCTCGCCCCGCCCGCCGACCACGCCGCCGGACGGTACGCCCTCGTGCTCTGCGTCGTCGGCTACCTCGTGGGCCTGGCCCGGCCCGAGAACGGCAGACTGACCTCCGCGACCGGCCCGATGGCCGTCGTCGTCGCGGCGGCCGTCGGCTCCACCCTGCTGTACGCGGGCGTCGGCGCCCTCGTCGGCGACACCGCGGCCCGCCATGTCGGCCTGGGATTCCTGCTGTTCACCGCGGCCGTGTACGACCTGCTCCTCGCGCCCTTCACGGTGCCGCTCATCATGGCGCTGGCCCGCCGCGCGGAGAACGACCCGCTCGCCGACGCGGGCGGCGGCAACGGCGCCGACGTCGCCTCCGGCTGGCTCTCCTCCGGCACCGGCCTGAGGATCGGCGGCCAGCGCGGCGGCCTGCGCGTGAAGGCCGCCCGGGGCCGCGCCTCACGGGCCGGACGCATCAAGGGAGTCAAGCGACTGTGACCGAGGGGGCACCGGCGGTATGAGCAACATCCCCGAGACAGGACGGACCCCCCGGGTCCAGATCCGGCTCGTCGTCATCCAGATCCTCGTCTTCTCGCTGCTGCTGACCCTGGGGGGCCGGCTCTGGTACCTCCAGATCCGCAACGGCAAGGAGTACACGGACGAGGCGAAGAACAACCACGTCCAGCAGGTCGTGCAGCCCGCCGTGCGCGGCTCCGTCCTCGACGCCCGGGGCGTCCCGCTCGCCGACAACGAGACCCGGCTCGTGGTCTCCGCGTCCCGCACCGAGCTGATGAAGATGAAGGACCGGGGCAGGACCGTCCTCACCCGGCTCGCCGACGTCCTCGACATGAAGCCCGACGAGGTCATCAACAAGATCCGGCTCTGCGACTCCCAGACCCCCAAGCCCTGCTGGAACGGTTCGCCCTACCAGCCGATCCCGGTCACCGACGAGGCCACCACCCAGCAGGCCCTCCAGATCCGGGAACGCGCCGAGGACTTCCCCGGCATCACCGCCGAGCCCACCGCCGTACGCCGCTACCCGGCCCCCGGCAAGTCCCGCACCTCCCAGGTCCTCGGCTACCTCTCACCCGTCACCGACGCGGAGATCGAGAAGGCCAAGGACACCGACTCGCCGTTCCTCCGCTCCGACCAGGTCGGCCGCTCGGGACTCGAACGCACCTACGACAAGCAGCTGCGCGGCAAGGCGGGCGTCACCCGCTACGAGGTCGACAACCTCGGCCGGGTCATCGGCCAGGCCAAGAGCGACCCCGCCGTCCCCGGCTCCAACGTCGTCACCTCCATCGACGCCCGCGTACAGGCGGTCGCCGAGTGGGAGCTGAACAACGCGATGGTCGAGGCCCGCAAGGTCTACGACAAGAACACCAGCGAGAACTACAAGGCCGACACCGGCGCCGTCGTCGTCATGGAGACGAAGACCGGCCGGATCGTCGCCATGGCCTCGCTGCCCGACTACGACCCCAACGCCTGGGTCGGCGGCATCTCCGCCAAGGACTACGCGGCCCTCACCGGCAAGGACTCCAACCTCCCGCTCCTCAACCGGGCCATCCAGGGCCAGGCCGCCCCCGGCTCGATCTTCAAGGTCATCCCGACCACCGCCGCCGTCAACGCGGGCTACGACTTCAACGGGCGCTACCCCTGCCCGTCCTCGTACTCCATCGGCAACCAGGTCTTCAAGAACTTCGAGTCCCAGGGCCACGGCAGCATCACCCTCGGCCAGGCCCTCGAAGTCTCCTGCGACACCGTCTACTACGCCCTCTCCCACCAGCAGTGGCAGAAGGACGGCGGCATGAAGCCGAAGAAGGACGCCAAGGACTGGTTCTACCGGACGGCCCACCAGTTCGGCCTCGGCGCCGAGACCGGCATCGACCTCCCCAACGAGGTCACCGGACGGGTCCCCGACCGCAAGTGGAAGCAGGACTTCTGGGCGGCCAACAAGGACTACTGGTGCAAGATCGGCAAGCGCGGCGGCACGTACGTCGAGCAGCTCTCGTACGAGAACTGCCTCGAAGGCAACCTCATGCGCGCCGGTGACTCCGTCAACTACTCCATCGGCCAGGGCGACACCCTCGTCACCCCCATCCAGATGGCCACCATCTACGCCGCCATCGCCAACGGCGGCACCCTCTGGAACCCCACCGTCGGCAAGGCGGTCATCAGCCCCGACGGCAAGCGGATCACCGAGATCGAGCCCAAGGCGCACGGCAAGCTCCCGATGAACGCCAAGACCCAGGGGTTGATAGAGCAGGCCCTCGCGGGAGTCGCGACCCGTGGCACCGCCGCCTGGCGATTCGGCGGCTGGCCGCAGGACAAGATCCCGATGCACGCCAAGACGGGCACCGCCGAGGTCTACGGCAAGCAGACGACCTCCTGGTTCGCCACGTACACCGGGGACTACGCGATCGTCATGACGATCTCCCAGGGCGGCACCGGCTCCGGCGCCTCCGGACCCGCCGTGCGCAACATCTACGACGCGCTCTACGGACTCGACGACGCGGGCAACCAGGACCTCAAGAGGGCCCTGCTGCCGCAGCCGCAGAAGAGCCTGCCCAAGATCGAGGCGGACGGCTCCATCGACGCCCCGAAGATCGGACCGTACGACCCCGAGATCCAGAAGGTCGACCCGAACGCGCCCCTCAGGACGCCCGACGGCACCCGGCCCCCGGCCGACCCCGCCCTGCCCGACCCCACCAAGCCCGACCCCGCCCAGCGGGACCAGCAGGAACTCGCGGGCCCGCCCGCCGCCTGGCGGAGGGACTGACCCCATGAGCGCACCCCACGGCTTCTCCGTCTCCCGGTACGCCCCCGAGCGCGGCACGCTCGCGAAACTGGCCGCCCGCGACTCGGTGGTCCGCCGCCTCGACTGGCCGATGCTGCTCTCCGCGCTCGCCCTGTCCGGGATCGGCGCGCTCCTCGTCTGGTCCGCGACCCGGGGCCGCACCGAACTCAACAACGGCGACCCGTACTACTTCCTCTTCCGGCACCTGCTCAACACCGGCATCGGCGTCGCCCTGATGATCGGCACGGTCTGGCTTGGCCACCGCACCCTGCGCGGCGCCGTCCCCGTCCTCTACGGACTCTCGATCGTGCTGATCCTCGCCGTCCTCACCCCGCTCGGCGCCACCATCAACGGCGCCCACGCGTGGATCGTCGTCGGCGGCGGCTTCTCCCTCCAGCCCAGCGAGTTCGTCAAGATCACGATCATCCTGATCATGGCGATGCTGCTCGCCTCCAAGGTCGACGCGGGGGACCAGCTCCACCCCGACCACCGCACCGTCGCCAAGGCCCTCACCCTCGCCGCGCTCCCCATGGGCATCGTCATGCTGATGCCCGACCTCGGCTCGGTCATGGTCATGATCGTCATCGTGCTCGGTGTGCTGCTCGCCTCCGGCGCCTCCAACCGCTGGGTCCTCGGCCTGATCGGCGCGGGCGTCCTCGGCGCGGTCCTCGTCACCGCCCTCGGAATGCTCGACGAGTACCAGATCAACCGCTTCGCCGCCTTCGCCAACC
Source organism: Streptomyces sp. NPDC059247 (assembly GCF_042754005.1). NCBI lineage: Bacteria > Bacillati > Actinomycetota > Actinomycetes > Kitasatosporales > Streptomycetaceae > Streptomyces > Streptomyces sp. NPDC059247. Next base: position 215,885 of record NZ_JBHYZW010000009.1, on the reverse strand, counting down.
CCGACCTCGACCCCTCCGGCGTCGGCTACAACACCAACCAGGCCCGCATCGCCATCGGCTCCGGCGGCCTCCTCGGCGCCGGACTCTTCAAGGGCTCCCAGACCACCGGCCAGTTCGTCCCCGAACAGCAGACCGACTTCGTCTTCACCGTCGCGGGAGAGGAACTCGGCTTCGTCGGAGCGGGCCTCATCCTCGTCCTCCTCGGGGTCATCCTCTGGCGGGCCTGCCGCATCGCCCGCGAGACCACCGAGCTGTACGGCACGGTCGTCGCCGCCGGAATCATCGCCTGGTTCGCCTTCCAGTCCTTCGAGAACATCGGCATGACCCTCGGCATCATGCCGGTCGCGGGCCTCCCGCTGCCGTTCGTCTCCTACGGCGGCTCCTCCATGTTCGCCGTGTGGGTGGCCATCGGACTGCTCCAGTCGATCCGCGTCCAGCGCCCGATGACCGCCTGAGCACGGCCTGCCCGTCCCCTCCGGATCCCGCCGGGCGAGACCGGGGACCGGGCGCGATCCCCGGGAGACGGCCTAGATTCGAGGTATGGCCGAGACCAGGCGTGAGACCGGGCGTGGGACCGAGCGCGAGACCGAGCGCGAGACCGGGCGTGGGACCGAGCCTGCGAGCAGGCGGCGGACCAAGCGTGCGATGAGGCGCGAGACCGAGCGCGAGATCGAGCGGAAGTACGAAGCCGCCCCGGACACCCCGGTGCCCGACCTCACCCGGGTCCCGGGGGTCGCCGAGGTCCTGGACCGGGGCGTCATGGAACTCGACGCCGTCTACCACGACACCCCCGACCTGCGCCTCGCCGCCGCCGGTCTCACCCTGCGCCGCCGCACCGGCGGCGACGAGGCGGGCTGGCACCTCACGTTCCCCGTCGCCCCCGGCGTCCGCGACGAGATCAGGGTCCCGCCGGCCGACACCCTCCCCGGCGAACTGGCGGAACTGCTGCGTTCCCGGCTCCGCCGGGACCCGGCCGTCCCCGTCGTCCGGCTCCGCTCCGCACGGGACGTCCGCCACCTCGTCGCCGCCGACGGCACCCTCCTCGCCGAACTCTCCGTCGACACCGTCCGCGCCCGACGCCTCCCCGACGGCCCCCGGACCGCCTGGACCGAGATCGAGGTCGAGCTCGCCGACGGCGCCGACCCCGCCCTCCTCGACGCCGTCGCCGCCCGCCTCCGCGAGGCGGGCATCCACCCCTCCGCCGCCCCCTCCGAACTCGCCAGGGCCCTCGCCGGGACCGGCGCGCCCCCCGTCCCGGCCCCCGCCCCCGGCCCGCCCGGCACCGCCGGAGCCGTCGTCCTCTCCTCCCTCCGCGCGGGGGCCGACGCCCTCGTCACGTACGACCCCGCCGTCCGCCGCGACCTCCCCGACGCCGTCCACCAGCTGCGGATCGCCTGCCGCCGTCTGCGCGGCGCCTTGCGCACCCACCGGCGCCTCTTCGACCGGAACGTCACCGACCCCCTCGCCGCCGAACTGGGATGGCTCGCGGGAGAACTCGGCGCCGCCCGCGACGAGGAGGTCCTCGACGCACGGCTGCGCGCCCGCACCGCCGCCCTGCCCCGCACCCTCGTCCACGGCCCCGTCCGGGCCCGGCTGCGCCGCCGGAACGGGCCCCGGCGCGCCGAAGCCCGGCGGCGGGCCCTCGCCGCCCTCGACTCCCCCCGCCACCTCGCCCTCCTCGACGGACTCGCCGCCCTCCTCGCCGACCCGCCCCTGTGCGGGGCCGCGCGGCGCGACGCAGGGAAGGCCCTCGCCCTCGCCGTCCGCGCCGACCACGCCCGCCTCGCCGCCCGGATCGACCACGCGCTCGCCCTCGCTCCGGGACACGAGCGCGACCTCGCCCTCCACGAGGCCCGCAAGGCCGCCAAACGCCTCCGGTACGCGGCCGAGGCCGCCCGCCCGGCCCTCGGGAGACCGGCCGCGCGCCTGGCGGAACGGGTGAAGGCCGTACAGAACGTGCTCGGCGAGCACCAAGACACCGTCGTCGCCCGCGCCGCCCTGCGCGGCCTGGCCACCGACGCCCGCGCCGCCGGGGAACCCTCCTTCACCTGGGGACTCCTCTACGGGCGCGAGGAAGCCGCCGCCGCCACCGCCGAACGGGAGCTGCCGGAGGTCTGGGCCCGCGCGGCGCCCGCCGGGACCGGAACGGCTCGGAGGCGCTGAGCACCGGGGTACGCTTGAGAGTCGCCCCCTGCCAGCTCACGAAGGTTCGACATGTCTAGTGCCGAGTCTGTCTTCCCCCAGCTCGAAGCTCTGCTCCCGCACGTCCAGAAGCCGATCCAGTACGTCGGTGGAGAGCTGAACTCCACGGTCAAGCCCTGGGAGGCCGCCGACGTCCGCTGGGCCCTGATGTACCCGGACGCGTACGAGGTCGGGCTGCCCAACCAGGGCGTCATGATCCTCTACGAGGTGCTGAACGAGCGCGAGGGCGTCCTCGCCGAGCGCACCTACAGCGTCTGGCCGGACCTCGAAGAGCTGATGCGCGAGCACGGGGTGCCGCAGTTCACCGTCGACAGCCACCGCCCGGTCGGCTCCTTCGACGTCTTCGGCCTGTCCTTCTCCACCGAGCTGGGCTACACCAACATGCTCACCGCCCTCGACCTCGCGGGCATCCCGCTGGAGTCGAAGGACCGGACGGTCGACCACCCGATCGTGCTCGCGGGCGGCCACGCGGCCTTCAACCCCGAGCCGATCGCGGCCTTCATCGACGCGGCGATCATCGGCGACGGAGAGCAGGCCGTCCTCGACATGACCGAGATCATCCGCGCCTGGAAGGCCGAGGGCAGGCCCGGTGGCCGCGAGGAGGTCCTCTTCCGCCTCGCGAGGACCGGCAACGTCTACGTCCCGGCGTTCTACGACGTCGAGTACCTGCCGGACGGCCGTATCGGCCGCGTCGTCCCCAACAGGTCCGGTGTGCCGTGGCGCGTCTCCAAGCACACCGTCATGGACCTCGACGAGTGGCCCTACCCCAAGCAGCCCCTCGTCCCGCTCGCGGAGACCGTCCACGAGCGCATGTCCGTCGAGATCTTCCGCGGCTGCACCCGCGGCTGCCGTTTCTGCCAGGCCGGCATGATCACGCGCCCCGTGCGGGAGCGAAGCATCACCGGCATCGGCGAGATGGTGGAGAAGGGCCTCAAGGCGACCGGCTTCGAGGAGGTCGGCCTGCTCTCGCTGTCCTCCGCGGACCACACCGAGATCGGTGAGATCGCCAAGGGCCTCGCCGACCGCTACACGGAGGACAAGGTCGGCCTCTCGCTGCCCTCCACCCGTGTCGACGCGTTCAACGTGGACCTGGCCAACGAGCTGACCAGGAACGGGCGCCGCTCCGGCCTCACCTTCGCCCCCGAGGGCGGCTCCGAGCGGATGCGCAAGGTCATCAACAAGATGGTCTCGGAGGAGGACCTCATCCGGACCGTCTCCACCGCGTACGGCAACGGCTGGCGCCAGGTGAAGCTGTACTTCATGTGCGGCCTGCCCACGGAGACCGACGACGACGTCCTCCAGATCGCCGACATGGCGATGAACGTGATCGCCGAGGGCCGCAAGGTCTCCGGCCAGAACGACATCCGCTGCACCGTCTCCATCGGCGGCTTCGTCCCCAAGCCGCACACCCCCTTCCAGTGGGCGCCGCAGCTGTCGGCGGAGGAGACCGACGAGCGGCTGCGCAAGCTCCGCGACAAGATCCGCGGCGACAAGAAGTACGGCCGCTCGATCGGCTTCCGCTACCACGACGGCAAGCCCGGCATCGTCGAGGGCCTCCTCTCGCGCGGCGACCGGCGCATCGGCTCCGTCATCCGCGCGGTCTACGAGGACGGCGGTCGCTTCGACGGCTGGCGCGAGCACTTCTCGTACGACCGCTGGATGCGGTGCGCCGAGAAGACCCTCCCCGAGCAGGGGGTGGACGTCGCCTGGTACACCACCCGCGAGCGCTCCTACGAGGAGGTCCTGCCCTGGGACCACCTCGACTCCGGTCTCGACAAGGACTGGCTGTGGGAGGACTGGCAGGACTCCCTCGACGAGACCGAGGTCGAGGACTGCCGCTGGACCCCGTGCTTCGACTGCGGCGTCTGCCCCCAGATGGACACGGCCATCCAGATCGGCCCCACCGGCAAGAAGCTGCTGCCGCTGACCGTGGTCAAGTAGCCGCGGAGCGGTCCGGCGTCGGCCCGGCACGGGGAGGAACCCCGCGCCGGGCCGACGCGCTCCCCACCCCCGTACGGCCCCACCCCCTCCGGCGCCCGCCCCCGCCGCCCGAGCCCGCCGCCCCGGCCCGGGGCACCCGATGCCGTCCGGGCGCGTACTCTGGGTAGTACAACGAACGTCCCCGGCGCGGCGCCCGCCCCCGAGATCTCCCCGCGAAGACGGGGGTGAACCGGGCGGCCCCCCAGGGCCACCGCACATCCCGTGGACGGCGCCCACCCGCGCCGCCCCGCACCGAGGAGAAGAACCACTGGGCAAGCGACAGCCCGAAGGCCCGCCGCCCGCACCGGCGGTGCAGCGCATCCGACTGCGCTACACCAAGCGCGGCCGCCTCCGGTTCACCAGCCACCGTGACTTCCAGCGGGCCTTCGAGCGCGCGCTGCGCCGCGCCGAGGTGCCCATGGCGTACTCGGCCGGATTCACCCCCCACCCCAAGGTGTCGTACGCCAACGCCGCCCCGACGGGGACCGGCTCCGAGGCTGAGTACCTGGAGATCGCGCTCACCGAGGCACGGGACCCGGAGACCCTGCGGGCCCTGCTCGACGAGTCCCTCCCGGCCGGGCTCGACATCACGGACGCCGTCGAGGCCCGGACCTCCGGACTCGCCGACCGGCTCACCGCCTCCGTGTGGGAGCTGCGCCTCGAAGGCGTCGCCGTCGAGGACGCGGAGAAGGCCGTCGGAACGTTTCTGGCGGCCGGGACCGTGGAAGTACAACGCAAGACGAAGAACGGCGTCCGCACCTTCGACGCGCGATCGGCCGTCACCGCGCTGACGGCGGCACCTCCCCAGGGCGATCCCCGGGATGACGCGCCGCTGGACAGCGCCTGTGCGATACTGCGGCTGGTTGTTCGGCACGTGACACCTGCCGTGCGACCCGACGACGTCCTGTCCGGTCTCCGAGCTGTGGCCGACCTGGCGCCGCCGGTCCCCGCAGCGGTGACCAGGCTGGCGCAGGGGCTCTTCGACGAGGAGTCCGGCACGGTGACCGACCCGCTCGCGCCCGACCGCGAGGCAGCCACGGCAGCGCCCGGCAGGGCCGCCGCGACCGCCCCGGCGACGGCGCCGGGTACGGACACCGCGTAAGGAGCGGTCGTCGTAGCGCAGCCCTGGTACTCGGGAGCCACCTGGGTCGGGCCGCGCACTGACCAGAAGACTTTCGCCAGGCCGTCCGCACAGGGCGTACGGAACCGGCGAGCCAGACATTCAGCTCCCGTGCGGCGCCCGCGCCCCGGACGGCGGCACCGCGCCCCACAGGCGCGACGTACCGCCGGACCGGAACCAGACGCGGCGCCCGGGAGCGTGACGGGAGAACCGCCCGCAATGCTCGAGTCCAACGAAGACACCAACGCCCCCGGTGACAAGCTGCCGCCGCGCCGCAGGCGCCGCGCCGCTTCCCGCCCCGCCGGTCCGCCGGTGACGGACACCGCCGCCGGGACCACGGCGACCGACCCGGCCCCGGCCCCGGAGACCGCCGGGACCACCGACGAGGCCCAGGCGCCCGCGCCGCGCGCCCGTCGCCGTGCCACCCGCAAGACCGCCTCGCCCGAGCCGGTCGCCGCCGCGCCGGTCGCCGAGGAGGCACCGGCGCCGGTCGCGGAACCCGTGGCCGAGACCGTGGCGGAGGAGGCCCCCGAGGCCGCCCCCGCCCGTACCCGCCGCCGCGCGACCCGCAAGGCCACCGCCCCGGCCGGCGCGCCCGCCGCCGCCGCCGAGGAGACCGCCGAGGCCGCCGCCCCCGAGGCCGTGGCCGAGGTCGTCGTGGAGGAGGCCCCCGAGGCCGCCCCCGCCCGTACCCGCCGCCGCGCCACCCGCAAGGCCACCGCCCCGGCCGGAGCGCCCGCCGAGGCCCCGGCCGCCGACCCGGCCCCCGCCGCCGAGGCCTCGGCCCCGGTCGTGGAGGAAGCCGTGGAGGAGACCCCCGCGCCCCGCGCCCGTCGCCGGGCCACCCGCAAGACCGCCTCGCCCGAGCCGGTCGCCGCCGCGCCGGTCGCCGAGACCGCCCCCGCCGCCGAGCCGCTGCCCGCCGCCGAGGCCCCCGAGACCGCGCCCCGGGGCCGTACCCGCCGCCGCGCGGCCTCCCCGCAGTTCACCTCCGAGCCCGCCCCGACCCGGGAGTCGCGCCGCGCCGGACGCCCCTCCGTCGCCGTGTTCCAGGCCCCGGTCTTCACCGAGCCGATGTTCCAGACGCTGGAGACGGCCGCCGCTGCCGCCGCCTTCGTGGCCGAGCCGGAGACCGACGAGACCGAGGCCGTCGAGCTCGACGAGACCGAGACCGACACCGTCGAGGCGGTGGAGGCCGTGGAGGTCCCCGAGCCCGCCGAGCGCGCCGAGTCCGGCCGCCGCCGTCGCCGCCGTCGCGGCGAGCCGGTCGCCGTCGAGCCCGTACCGGCCACCGTCGCCGACGAGCCCGAGGTCGAGGCCGCCGCCGACGAGATCGACGAGGCCGAGGAGCACGAGGAGACGGACGAGTACGGGGACCGCCCCTCCCGCCGTCGCCGCCGTGGCGGCCGTCGCCGCCGTCGCGGCGAGCCGGCCGACGCCGACGAGACCGAGGAGGGCGAGGAGCCCCGGTCCCCCGACGCCGAGGACCACGACGACGCCGAGACCTACGAGGAGCCCGAGGACGAGCAGGACGAGGCCGAGGGCTTCTCCGGCGGGTCCAGCAGCTCCCGCCGCCGCCGTCGCCGCCGCCGTCGCAGCGGTGACGCCTCCGCCGACGCCGAGGGCGCCGAGGAGGAGGGCGTCCGTACGGTCGTCAAGGTCCGCGAGCCCCGCCCGGCCCGCGAGAGGACCGAGGGAGGCACCGGCGCCGACGAGGTCCAGTCCATCAAGGGCTCGACCCGCCTGGAGGCCAAGAAGCAGCGCCGCCGCGAGGGCCGCGAGCAGGGCCGCCGCCGCGTCCCGATCATCACCGAGGCCGAGTTCCTGGCCCGCCGCGAGGCCGTCGAGCGGGTCATGGTCGTCCGCCAGAGCGGCGAGCGCACCCAGATCGGCGTCCTGGAAGACAACGTGCTCGTCGAGCACTACGTCAACAAGGAGCAGGCCACCTCGTACGTCGGCAACGTCTACCTGGGCAAGGTCCAGAACGTCCTGCCGTCGATGGAGGCCGCCTTCGTCGACATCGGCAAGGGCCGCAACGCCGTCCTGTACGCCGGTGAGGTCAACTTCGAGGCGCTCGGCATGGGCCACGGCCCGCGCCGCATCGAGAGCGCCCTCAAGTCCGGCCAGTCGGTCCTCGTCCAGGTGACGAAGGACCCGATCGGCCACAAGGGCGCCCGTCTGACCAGCCAGGTCTCCCTGCCCGGCCGCTACCTCGTGTACGTGCCCGAGGGCTCCATGACCGGCATCAGCCGCAAGCTCCCGGACACCGAGCGCGCCCGCCTCAAGACCATCCTCAAGAAGATCGTCCCCGAGGACGCGGGCGTCATCGTGCGCACCGCCGCCGAGGGCGCCAGCGAGGACGAGCTGCGCCGCGACGTCGAGCGCCTCCAGGCGCAGTGGGCCGACATCAGGAAGAAGGCCGACCAGATCTCGACGTCCTCGCCGTCGCTGCTCTACGGCGAGCCGGACATGACCGTCCGGGTCGTCCGCGACATCTTCAACGAGGACTTCTCGAAGGTCATCGTCAGCGGTGACGAGGCGTGGGAGACCATCCACGGCTACGTCTCGCACGTCGCGCCCGACCTGGCCGACCGCCTCTCGCGGTGGACCAGCGAGGTCGACGTCTTCGCCACCTACCGGATCGACGAGCAGCTGGCGAAGGCCCTGGACCGCAAGGTCTGGCTGCCGTCCGGCGGTTCGCTGGTGATCGACAAGACCGAGGCGATGATCGTCGTCGACGTCAACACCGGCAAGTTCACCGGCCAGGGCGGCAACCTCGAAGAGACCGTGACCAGGAACAACCTGGAGGCGGCCGAGGAGATCGTGCGCCAGCTGCGGCTGCGCGACCTGGGCGGCATCGTCGTCATCGACTTCATCGACATGGTCCTGGAGTCCAACCGCGACCTGGTGCTGCGCCGCCTCCTGGAGTGCCTGGGCCGGGACCGGACCAAGCACCAGGTGGCCGAGGTCACCTCGCTCGGCCTGGTCCAGATGACCCGCAAGCGGGTCGGTCAGGGCCTCCTGGAGTCCTTCTCCGAGACCTGCGTCCACTGCAACGGGCGCGGTGTCATCGTGCACATGGAGCAGCCGGCCACCGCCGGTGGCGGGGGCGGCGGCAAGCGGGCGAAGAAGCGCGGTCGCGGCACCGACCACCACGAGCACGAGCACGCCGAGACCACCGAGCACCCGGCCCAGGACCTGGTGGAGACCGAGGCCGAGGTCGCGGCCGAGCTGGCCGCCCCGGTGGCCCTGCCCGAGCCGATCGCCCCGGACGAGGAGCTGTACGGCTCCGTCGCCGAGGCGGAGGCCGCCGCCACCCGTGGCCGTGGCCGCCGTCGCGCCACCCGCCGGGCGACCGCGCCCGCGACCGCGCGCCCGGTCGTGGAGACCGAGTCCGTGGTGTTCGAGCCGAACGAGCGGCCGGAGCCGGTCGTGGCGCCCGAGCCCGTCGTGACGCCCGAGCCGGTCGTCGAAGCCGCGCCCGAGCCGGTCGTCGAGCCGGTGGCGGAGCCCGTCGCCGAGGAGGCCCCGGCCCCCCGCGGCCGTCGCCGTGCCGTTCGCCGGGCGACCTCCCCGGTCGTCTCGACCACCGAGCCGGTGGCGGAGCCCGCCGCCGAGCCCGTGGTGGCCGAGCCGGTCGTGGAGAGCGCCCCGGAGCCGGTCGCGGAGCCCGTCGCCGAGGAGGCCCCCGTGGCCGCCCCGCCGCGCGCCCGCCGCCGGGTGGTCCGCAAGGCCACCGCGCCCGCCGGTTCGCCCTCCGGCGCCGAGGAGGCCGCCGTCCTGGTGGTCGCCGCGGCCCCGGTCGCCGACGAGGCGGCCCCCGAGGCCGAGGCCGAGCCCGCCCCCGTCAAGAAGACGGCGGCGCGCAAGACCGCGGCGAAGAAGGCCACCGCCAAGAAGGCCGCCACCAAGAAGACGGCGGCGACCAAGAAGACCGCGGCGAAGAAGACCACCGCCAAGAAGACCCCGGCCAAGAAGGCGGCGGAGAAGACCGCCGCCCCGGCCCAGGACTGACCGGCGGACGCGGGCCCGTCTCCCTCCACCCGAGGGGGGCGGGCCCGCACCGTACGGGCGAATTTGACCCTCCGAGGCAGCCGCCCGTAACCTAGACCGTCGGCGTGTCTATCGACACGTCGCGCCTCTGAGCAACTTCCCTCCCGCCCGTCGGGAGAGGCCGCTCGTCCGATTCCGGAACGCCTCGGGCCCTCGGGTCCGTGTGAGTGGCTGGCTTCAGAGGTTTCCACCCCGAGTGAGAGAGAGATCAGCGTGTACGCCATCGTGCGCAGCGGTGGTCGCCAGCACAAGGTTGCTGTCGGCGACATCGTCGAGGTTGACAAGATTTCCACCGCCAAGGTCGGCGACACGGTCGAGCTCTCGACCCTGCTCGTTGTCGACGGCGACGCCGTGACCAGCGACCCGTGGGTCCTGGCCGGTATCAAGGTCACGGCCGAGGTCGTGGACCACCACAAGGGCGCCAAGATCGACATCCTGCGCTACAAGAACAAGACCGGCTACCGCCGTCGCCAGGGTCACCGCCAGCAGTACACGGCGATCAAGGTCACCGGTATCCCCGCGGCTGCGAAGTAAGAGGGACTGAGACATGGCACACAAGAAGGGCGCATCGTCCACCCGTAACGGGCGTGACTCCAATGCCCAGCGGCTCGGCGTGAAGCGTTTCGGCGGTCAGGTCGTCAACGCGGGTGAGATCCTGGTCCGCCAGCGTGGCACCCACTTCCACCCGGGCTCCGGCGTCGGCCGTGGCGGCGACGACACGCTGTTCGCCCTGCAGGCCGGTTCGGTGCAGTTCGGCACCCACCGTGGCCGCAAGGTCGTGAACATCGTTCCGGTCGCCTGATCGGACACTCTGCGGAGGCGGACCTCACTTCCCGTACCGGGAAGCGGGTCCGCCTTTCGCGTGTTACTAGATAGACATTCCGTACGTCCCCGGTTTCCGGCCGGGGGGACCCCCAGTAAGTGGAGGCACACCCATGACCACCTTCGTGGACCGCGTCGAGCTGCATGTCGCCGCGGGTAACGGAGGCCACGGCTGCGCCTCCGTCCATCGGGAGAAGTTCAAGCCGCTCGGCGGGCCCGACGGCGGCAACGGCGGCCGTGGCGGCGATGTGACCCTGGTCGTCGACCAGGCGGTCACCACGCTCCTCGAGTACCACCACTCGCCGCACCGCAAGGCGACCAACGGACAGCCCGGCGCGGGCGACAACCGCTCCGGCAAGGACGGCCAGGACCTGGTCCTGTACGTACCGGACGGCACCGTCGTCCTCGACAAGCGGGGTGAGGTCCTCGCCGACCTCGTCGGCCAGGGCACCACCTTCGTCGCCGGTCAGGGCGGTCGCGGCGGTCTGGGCAACGCGGCGCTGTCCTCCGCGCGCCGCAAGGCCCCCGGTTTCGCGCTGCTCGGCGAGCCGGGCGAGGCGCGGGACATCGTCCTGGAGCTGAAGACCGTCGCCGACGTGGCGCTGGTCGGCTACCCGAGCGCGGGCAAGTCCTCGCTGATCTCGGTCCTGTCGGCGGCCAAGCCGAAGATCGCGGACTACCCGTTCACCACGCTCGTCCCGAACCTGGGCGTCGTCACCGCCGGTTCGACCGTCTACACGATCGCCGACGTCCCGGGTCTCATCCCGGGCGCCAGCCAGGGCCGTGGCCTGGGCCTGGAGTTCCTCCGCCACGTGGAGCGCTGCTCGGTCCTCGTGCACGTCCTGGACACGGCGACGCTGGAGTCCGACCGCGACCCGGTCACCGACCTCGACATCATCGAGGAGGAGCTGCGGCAGTACGGCGGTCTTGAGGACCGGCCGAGGATCGTCGTCCTCAACAAGGTGGACATCCCCGACGGCCAGGACCTCGCGGACATGATCCGCCCGGAGCTGGAGGAGCGCGGCTACCAGGTGTTCGAGGTCTCCGCCGTGGCGCGGCTCGGCCTCAAGGAGCTGTCGTTCGCCCTCGCGGGCATCATCGGCGAGGCGCGCGCGGCCAAGCCCCAGGAGGAGGCGACCCGGATCGTCATCCGTCCGAAGGCCGTCGACGACGCGGGCTTCACGGTCGTGTACGACGAGCAGGAGGAGGTCTACCGGGTGCGCGGCGAGAAGCCGGAGCGCTGGGTCCGTCAGACCGACTTCAGCAACGACGAGGCCGTGGGCTACCTCGCCGACCGCCTCAACCGCCTCGGCGTCGAGGACAAGCTGATGAAGGCGGGCGCCCGCGCGGGCGACGGCGTGGCGATCGGTGCCGAGGACAACGCGGTCGTCTTCGACTGGGAGCCGACGATGATGGCCGGTGCGGAGATGCTCGGCCGCCGTGGCGAGGACCACCGTCTGGAGGCCCCGCGTCCCGCCGCCCAGCGCCGCCGCGACCGCCAGTCGGAGCACGACGAGTCGCAGCGCGAGTACGACGAGTTCGACCCGTTCTAGGCACTCCCCACCGGGTCCCGCCCGACCGGCGGGACCCGGAACGCCCGCCCCCGGGGGCGGGCCCGTGCGGTGCTCCCGGAGGCCCTCGGCCCCTGTCAGAGGGGTCGGGGGCCTCCCGTAGGATCCTGTTGTGAGTACCGTTCCCCCGTCCGGAAACGCGGACAGGCTCAGCGTCGTCGTCATCGCCTACAACGACGAGGCCCTGGTCGGCGAAGCCATCAGGTCCGCGCTCGACCAGGGGCCCGTGGTGGCGGAGGTCGTGGCGGTCGACGACTGTTCGAGCGACGGGACGGCCCGGGTGCTCGACGAACTGGCCGCCCGGCACCCCCGGCTGCGAGTGGTGCGCCGCGCGGAGAACAGCGGCGGCTGCGGCACCCCCCGCAACGACGGCATCGCCGCCTCCACCGCCCCGTACGTCATGTTCCTGGACAGCGACGATGTCCTGCCGCCCGGCGCCGCCGACGCGCTGGTCGCCGCCGCGGAGCTGCACCGGACTCCGGTGGCCGTCGGCGTCTGCGTACGGCGGGAACTCCCCGAGGGCCGGGACGTCCGCTGGCAGCCCGCGCTCTACCGGGAGCCGGCCGTGCTGGAGACCCCCGAGGACCTGCGACCGCTGCTCCACGACACCCTGTGCGTCAACAAGGTGTACGACCGCGCGTTCCTGACCGGGCACGGCATCCGCTTCCCCGACGGCCGCTTCGTCTACGAGGACTTCCTCTTCACCGCCCGGGTGTACGCGGCGGCCCCGCGCGTCGCGGTGGTGCCCGACACCGTCTACGTCTGGCACGTGCGCAGGAGCGCCGCCCAGCTGTCGATCTCCCTCGACCGTCAGGACGTCACCAACTGGGAGGCCCGGATCGCCGCCCACCGCGCGGCCGTCGAGACCTTCGCCGGGGCGGGCCGGGACGAGCTCGCCGCCGCCTGCCGCACCAAGTTCCTCGAACACGACCTGCGGATGTACGCCCGGGACCTGCGGCTGCGCGACCCCGCCCACCGGGCCGCGTGGTGGGACTCCACCCGTCGCCATCTGGCGGACTTCGCGGAGCCGGAGATCGCCGCCGCGGTCGCTCCCGCCCGCTGGACCGCCCGTTTCCTGCTGGCCGCGGCGGAACCGCGCGACCTGCTCCGGCTGTCCCGGCTGGCCGCGAACCCGGCCCGGCTGCTCCCGCCCTACGCGGGCACCCCTGCCGCCGCCGTCTGGTCCGAGGACCTTCCGGAGGCCCGGCTCGACGGCGTGGACCGTCTTCCGCTGGACGAGCTGCCCCTGGTCGTGGACGCCGTCCTGCGCACCGGCGGAGGCGGCGAGCTGCACTTCACCGTCCGTGACCTGTACGGGCGGCTCGCCGAGGCCGTGCCCCGCACCGCCGAGCTGGCGTTCCTGCCGCGCGGCGACGCCGAACCGGCCCGTACCGAGCGGGTCGAGCTGCGTCCCGGGGCGGACCCCGCCCCGGGAGCCTGGAGCGCCCGGGTCCCGGTCCGGTTCGCCGGGCTCGCCGGCACGGGCCGCCGCCAGGGCCGTCAGGGCGTCCAACTGTGGGACGTCAGCGCCACGGTGACGTGCGAGAACGGCGAGACGTTCACCACCTCGCTGCGGCCACCGGACGGTTCCCAGCGGCGCTCGGTGCTCCCGAGCAGCCGGTACGGTGTACTTCTGGTGCAGCAGTACGCCACGGCGAACGGTTCGCTGGCCATGCGGATCGCTCCCGGCGCACGGGACGGTTTCCGGGCCGTCAGGGCCCGCCTCCGTCGGCTTGCCCGCAGTTCACAGTGAAAGGGTTTGGGGCACTATGACTTATCTGATCACCGGCGGCGCCGGATACATCGGCTCCCACGTGGTGCGCGCGATGACGCGGGCGGGCGAGCGCGTCGTCATCCTCGACGACCTGTCCACGGGATACGCGGAGCGGGTGCCCGAGGGCGTCCCCCTGGTGGTCGGCTCCACCCTGGACCGCGAGGTCCTGGACCGGACGATCGCCGAGCACGGGGTGACGGGCGTCGTGCACCTCGCGGCGAAGAAGCAGGTCGGCGAGTCCGTCGAGCTGCCGCTGCACTACTACCGCGAGAACGTCATCGGCCTCACCGTCCTCCTGGAGGCCGTGGCCGCCGCCGGAGTGCGCAACTTCCTCTTCTCCTCCTCCGCCGCCGTCTACGGGATGCCGGACGTCGACCTCGTCACCGAGGAGACCCCCTGCCTGCCGCTGAGCCCGTACGGCGAGACGAAGCTGGCGGGGGAGTGGCTGGTACGGGCCGCGGGCGCCGCGCACGGCATCTCCACGGCCTGTCTGCGCTACTTCAACGTGGCCGGTGCGGCTGCTCCCGAGCTGGCCGACACCGGGGTGTTCAACCTGGTCCCGATGGTCTTCGAGCGTCTCGACGCGGGCGAGTCCCCGCGCGTCTTCGGCGACGACTACGCGACTCCGGACGGCACCTGCATCCGTGACTACATCCACGTCGAGGACCTCGCGGACGCGCACCTGGTCGCCGCCCGCAAGCTCGCGGAGTGGGCGGACCGGGGCGAGCCGCGCGACCTGACGGTCAACATCGGCCGTGGCGAGGGCGTCTCCGTCACCGAGATGGTCCGGCTGATCAACGAGATCACCGGCCACACCACCGAGCCGCTGGTCACCCCGCGCCGCCCCGGCGACCCGGCCCGGGTCGTCGCCGCGGCCGACCGCATCGAGTCGGAGCTGGGCTGGAAGGCCCGCCACGACGTCCGCGACATGATCAGCTCGGCCTGGGCCGGATGGGTCGCCCGCCGGGGCGCCACCGTCTGACCGGGACGCGCGAGCGGACGGGTCTGACCGGCAGGCGCGAGCCGACCGGGTCCGACCGGGTTCGTGCGAGCCGACGGGAAAGGGCCGGGGAGTCGAACTCCCCGGCCCTTTCGCCGTTCTTCCGTGCCGTTTCCGCCGTGACGGAGAGCGGTCAGCGCTCCAGGAAGGCGAACAGCGCCTCCCAGCGGCCGGTGATCTCGTCGGCGGAGTACCGCTTCACGTTCTCGAAGGCCGCGTCGCCCATCCGGTCGCGCTGCTCCTTGTCGGAGATCAGCGTGCTGATGTGCCCGCCCAGCTCCATGGTGTTGCCGAGGCGGGCGAGCAGACCGTCCTCGCCGTCCTGGATGATCTCGCGGACACCCGGGGCGCAGTCGAAGGCGGCACACGGCACACCGGCCGCCATCGCCTCCAGGAGAGTGATCGGGAAGCCTTCGGCGCGGGACGCCTGGGCGAAGACGGAGGCCTCGGAGAGCGCCCCGAGGACGTCGTTGGTCCGTCCCTTCCACTCCACGGACCCGTCCAGACCGAGGGCGGTCGTCCGCCGCAGCAGAGCCTCCTCCTCGTCACCGGTCCCGTAGATCCGCAGCTTCCAGTCGGGGTGGCGGGGCGCGACCTCGGCCCAGCTGTCGAGCAGCATGTCCACGCCCTTCTCGTGCGAGAGGCGGCCGATGGAGACGACGACCTTCTCGGTGCGGGACACCGGACGCTCGGGCATGAAGGGCAGGGCGTTCGGCATGTGGCCGACGTTGTCCATGCCAGCCCGGATCCACTGGTCCGCGTCACCGGGGGTGAGCACGAGGAGCCGGTCGGCGCCCTTGTAGTACCGCTTCACCCGGGCGAGCCGGGAGGAGGCGGCACTGGCGGCGTACGACTCGTGGCTCATGCCGATGACCACGAGCCCCTTGGTGTCGGCGAGGGCGACCCACTCCATCGCCCACACCTGGGTCACGATGAGGACGGCCCCGGGCCGGGCGGCGGCGAAGAGAGCCGTCATCCGGTCGGCGCGCTCCCGCGCCCCGGCGGCGCGGGCGGCGTGACGTCGGCGCTCGGCGGCGTTGAGCTTGCCCTTGAGGCCGCGCAACGCGCGGACCTGCGGCGGATGCGCGTCGTACAGCGTCGTCGTGGAGTAGGGCAGCGGGTCGGGGAACTCGTGCTGACGTCCGGCGGGGGCCGGAGTGATCCCGATGACATGGACGCGGTTGCCCCGGTCGGTGAACTCGCGGGCCATCTGATGGGTCCAGGTCGTCACACCGCCCATCTCGTCCACGCTGTTGGAGACGATGAAGATGTCACGGCCGCCGGACAGGGTGGTCTGGTCGTTCACTTCCCGCTCCTGTCGAAGAACTTGGCGACGATCTGACGGGCCGCGTCGCCCCGGTCGCACTCGCTGAACTCGGCGTTGAACCGCTGCCGGGCCGCCGCGAACTTCGTGTCGGCCTCTTCCCTCAGATTGGCGACCACCTCGAAGAGCTCGTCCTCCGTGGCCACGACCGGGCCGGGAGCGCGCTCCTTCAGGTCGAAGTAGGTGCCCCGGTTCTCCTGCGCGTACTCCTCGTAGTCGTACGCGAAGAAGATCATCGGGCGGTCGAGCAGCCCGTAGTCGAACATCACGGACGAGTAGTCGGTGATCAGCCCGTCCGCGAGGGCGAGCAGGGGGGTGATGTCGTGGTGGGAGGAGACGTCGATCACCCGTCCCCGGACCGACGGCGGGAGCGTCACGCTGTTCAGGTAGTGCGTCCTGATCAGCAGGGTGTGGGTGTCGCCGAAGCGCTCGGCGAACTCCTCGACGTCGAACGGCGCCTGGAAGGCACGCACCTTGCCGCCCGCGCTGGCGCGGAACGTCGGCGCGTACAGCAGCACCTTCTTCTCCGGGTCGATGCCCAGCTCGGCCGCGAGCGCGCCCCGCTCCCGGTGCCCGGTCCCGGCTTCCTCCTGACGTGCCTGGACGAGGCCGTCGTTGCGCGGGTAGCCCACGGGCAGCAGCACCTCGTCGCGGAGCCGGAAGCCCTTCGCGAGGGTGCGCCGGTCGTGCTCGCCGCGGATGAGGAAGTGGTCGAAGCGGTCCAGGGCCTGCTGGAAGGAGGCCTGGGCGGCCAGACCGCGGGACTTCGTGTTGGGCTCGTCGAAGCCCATCCGCTTGAGGGCGGTGCCGTGCCAGGTCTGGATGTACGTGGTCCCCGGGCGCTTGGTGAGGCGCAGCGGGAAGCCCTGGTTGTCGATCCAGAACTCGGCCTGGGCCAGTGCCCGCAGATACTGCCAGCTCCAGCGCTTGACCAGGGTGGCGTCCTCGGGGAAGCCGGTCGGCTGCGCTCCCGCGTACGACCAGACGGCCTCGAACGGGACGCCCTGGCGGCGCATCTCCTCGTAGATGGCCTTGGGGCTGTCGCTGTACTGCTTGCCGAGGTGGCTCTCGAAGACGACGAGCCCCTTGCGGATCGGCAGCTTGCTGTAGAAGTCGTGGTAGACGCGGAGCTTGGTCTCACCGGAGTTCAGGTCGCGCTTCGCCTTGAGCAGGCGTCGCAGGCTGGTCTTCGCCAGCCCGGCGGCCCGTCCGTGTATGGCGCCCTCGATCATCTCCGAGGTGTGCACGGCCATCTTGCCCTCGGCGGCGAGGACGTACGACAGGTTGCCCTTCTTGGTGATCTCCGGGACGAAACGGTCGGAGACCAGCTGGGTCAGCCGGGGGCGGATGCGCAGCGCCTCGGCCTCGTCGATGGGCGTACCGCTGACGGACACCCGGGTCCTGAGCCGCTGGCCGTCGACCGTGAGGATCAGCCGGACGTCCCAGACGGCGTCGATGATGCCGAGCGGGCGGACCGTACGCGCGATGTCGGCCAGGCTCTCCCACTCGATCCAGTCGCCCGCGTGGCGGACCGTGGTGACCGGGATGCGGGCGGTCTTGCCACCGACGCTGCGCCGGGCGGAGAACTCCAGGACGGCGCTGAGCTCGGCGTCGGGGCTGATCCGGCCCAGCGGGTTGATCACCCGTCCGGCGAGCCTGACGATGCCGTCGTCGCTGCTGTACGAGGTCAGCCGGTTGCCCAGGGCGAGCGAGGTCAGCGGCCTGGTGTGGTAGCCGGCCGAGGTCATGTCGAGGATCTGCCGGCCCTGCTCGGTGTCCAGGTGCTCGGCGCACCAGTAGACCTGACCGTCCTTCTCGGCGAGCGGGACGGTCAGACGGCCCGGGTTGGTGAGCGCGTCGGTGGCCGGGAGCAGGTTCGCCCAGTCCTCCTTGCTCAGCAGGTAGGCGCAGATGGCGTGCAGGCGCTGCACTTCCTCGTAGGCCCGCGGGTCGATCTCGGCGAGGTAGCCGTTGGCCAGCTCGGCGAACTCGCGCCGGTAGTCGTCGCCCAGCAGCGGCAGGTCACGCAGGTGGAGGACGAGGTCGTGCTTGAGGAACTTGATGTCCTTGCGGTACTTCAGCTCGTCGTAGCCCTTGCTCTCCAGCAGGGCGTCCACCCGGCGGTGGATCTCCATCCGGTGCACGAAGTTGGCGATCTCGTGGCGCCGGTTGCTGATCGACTTGGAGGCCGCGCTCTCCTGCACGTTCCAGTAGTACACGTGGTTGGGGATGAGCGTGATCCGGCTCGCGGCGACATACGCCTGCGCCGAGAACAGCAGGTCCTCGTAGTGGATGCCGACCGGGAACTCCAGCCCCTGCTCAAGGAGGAACTCACGCCGGTAGCACTTGTTCGTCGACAGCGTGTCGAAGACCAGCAGGTCGGACAGCTCGGTGATCGAGTCGATCGTCCGGGTCCTGGAGTAGAGCCACGGGTACCACTCGGTGGTCTTCTTGTGACGGCTGTCCAGGTGGACGCGGACGCACAGGCCGGACACCAGGTCGGAGCCGGTGCTCTCGGCGGCGTCGAGCATGTTGCGGCAGGCGTTCCGCTCCAGCACGTCGTCGCTGTCGAGGAACATGACGTACGTACCGGTGGCACGCTGGATGCCGTAATTGCGAGGTGCGCCGCAGCCACCACTGTTCTGTGGCAGCTGGAACGCCCTGACCCGGTCCGGACACCCGGCGGCCAGCGCCTGGGCGACCGCGAAGGTGTCGTCCTTGCTGCAGTCGTCGACGATCACCACTTCGACGCCGTGCAGGGTCTGATCCAACACCGACTGCACGGCCGTCGGCAGACGCTCTGCGTCGTTGTAGGCGATGACGACCACGGAGACGTCAGGCACTTGCACCTCGATCCACTTGTCTTTCCTCCAGACACACACAAGCTACCTGGTGTTCCCCGCTCGCCTTGCCGTGCCTCCGGGCGCCACAGCGGACGCCGTGTTCCGATTGTTACGAGACCGGGCGGATGGCGGGGGCAACCATCGGCCCGTGTGCGGTGTCGCCCTTAAGGGCGTCCCGGTGGAAACCCGCCGACGACGGTTCCACCAGGGGCGGAGCGCCTTCCCGTGCCCGCCCGCCGCCGTTCCTCCGACGTGACGGGGGACACAGCGGCGCGGGCGTGGCGGGCGCCGGGATCAGGGCCGCACGAGCCGCTCGACCCCGTAGTACGCGGCGGCGCAGCGGGCCGCCCAGTCGTCCGCGTACACCTCGGTGAAGAAGGGCTCGGCGAGTCCGCCGATCAGCAGCGGGCGGTACGTCACCTCCCGGCGCCCGGCCGCCGCCTCCGCCCGGATGCGGACGTCCTGCCGGTCCCACGCGATGCTCCGCGCCACCGTCTTGGTGGTCAGGGTCCGCACCGGGAGCACCAGGGCCGTCAGGCTCGCCACGGCCACGGCGCCGGTGACGACCAGCACGGTGAGCCCGGCGGCCCGCGCCCCGCCGGTCGTCGGCGCCCGGCCGAGCCGACGGCCGATCCGGTGGCCGAGCCAGGTCCCGTAGCCGCAGAGCGCCAGCAGGAACGGCACGAGGAAGCTGGTCCATGTCCGCGCGTAGGTCCAGCCGCCCGGCCCGTATCCGCCGCGCAGACCGTACGCGGCGACCAGGCTCCCCACGGCGATCAGCGGGACCGGCAGGGCGACGGCCACCAGAAACGTTCCTCTGGACGGGGGGCCGCCCGGCGAGGGGCTGTACGGCGGAGGGCTGTACAGCGGAGAGTCGTCCGGCGCAGGGGCGTCCGGTGAAGGGGTCCCCGGTGAAGGGGCCCTCGGTCCGTCCTTCCGGGCCGGGGGCGCGCCTTCCCGGGCCGGGGACGCGCCCTTCCGGCCGGGGAAGGGCCCGGGGGTCGCGAACGCCACCGCGAGCCCCAAGAGCACTCCGGCCGCGAGGGCGCCCGCGTAGGCCCACTGCCCGCCGACGGTCTCCCAGATCCGGTACCAGTCCCCGAGCGTCGCCCGGACCTCCGCGAGGGAGAGCGGGGTCCTCGGCCGCTGCGCCCGCCGCCAGCGGGCGCCCGGCGAGGTGGACAGCAGCACCAGACCGATCAGGAGCCCCAGGCACCAGGCCGCGCACCACGTCGGCACGAACCGGTCGCGCGTCCGGCCGAACCGGGGGAGGCAGAGCACCCCGACCGCCACCGCGATCAGCCCCGACATGGCGACGAACGGTTCGCTGAGCATCCCGATCGCCGCGCCGAGCGGCACCGCCCCGACGACGGCGGCGCTCCGCGCCCAGCGCCACCGGCTGCGGGCCGCCGCCACCGCGCCCAGCGCCGCCCAGACGCCCACCACGCTCGGGAGGGTGTGGGAGACGGTGGCCGGGGCCCAGAGCAGCACCTGATAGGGGCGCGTGCCCGCGAAGAACAGCAGCGCCTCGACGACCAGGGTGGCCGTCAGCGCGGCCACCCGGGGGAACGGCAGGCGCAGCGCCCGCAGCGAAGCCCGGCCGAGGAGGTAGAGACCGATGCCGAGCGTCACCACCAGGAAGGCGGGCAGCAGGGAGGGCCCGCGCATTCCGTCGGAGTAGAGCAGACCGGTCAGGAAGGCGTTGGTGACCCGCCCGTTCTGGGTCAGGTAGAAGTCGCCGGTGATGCCGAGGACACCCAGGTCGCGGGCCTTCCAGAGGGCGCACCAGTCGTCCGACGTGGGGCGTACGTAGAGGCCGAGGAAGGCGCCGACGGAGAGCAGCGCCCCGGCGCCCGCGGCGACGACCAGGGCGACCGGGGGGAGCGCCCGCCGGGGGCCGCCCCCCTCGTCGTCCGGTCCGCCGCCGTCCTGTCCGCCGTCCGCCGCCGGTGCGTCACCGCGCTCCGAGAGGGTCGTCCTGCTCACCGGTCATCGCTCCACAGGGCTCTATGGGTGACAAATAGGTATAAATGCCACGTATATCAATATCTTCCTTGCATCCTTTTCCGCATGGACGACATGCCGACCGGGAGCGGTCACCCGGGCGACGCCGGACGGTCACCGCCGTTCCGTACCGTGGCCGCGCCGCTCGAAGAAGAGTTCGGTGGCGGTCCCTCAGGACGTACTCCCGCCCCTCCCTCTGGAGTGACCGTTCCATGACCAGGCTCTCCGTCGTCGTCCCCTGCTTCAACGAGGAGGACGTCGTCGAACTCTTCGACGCGCGGATGCGCCAGGTGCTCGACACCCTCCCCGTCGGCTACGAGATCTGCTACGTCGACGACGGCAGCTCCGACGGGACACTGGCCAAGCTGCGCGGGATCGCCGCCCGGCACCCCCACCGCACCCAGTACGCCTCCTTCAGTCGCAACTTCGGCAAGGAGGCGGCCATGCTCGCCGGACTGCGCAAGTCCACCGGCGACGCCGTGGTCATCATGGACGCCGACCTCCAGCATCCGCCGGAGCTGCTCGCGCGGATGCTCGACCTGCACCACCAGGGCCACGACCAGGTCATGGCGCGCCGCACCCGCGAGGGCGACAAGAAGGTCCGGTCCGCCCTCAGCCGTGTGTACTACCGGGCCGTCAACCGCTGGGTGGACGTCGAACTCACCGACGGGGTCGGCGACTTCCGGCTGCTGTCCCGCCCCGCCGTCGACGCCCTGCTCTCGCTCCCCGAGTACAACCGCTTCTCCAAGGGGCTGTTCTCCTGGATCGGCTTCGACACCGTCACCTTCGACTACCAGAACGCCGCGCGCGAGGGAGGCGAGACGAAGTGGCGGTTCAGCTCGCTCGTCAACTACGGCATGGACGGGCTGATCTCCTTCAACAACCGCCCGCTGAGGATCGCCCTCTGGCTCGGCATGATGCTCACCGGTCTCGCCGCCCTCTACGCCGTCTGGGTGACCGTCGCCGCCCTCAGCCAGGGCGTCACCGCCCCCGGATACGTCACGCTGGTCGCGATCATCGTGGGCCTCGGGGGCGTGCAGATGGTGATGCTGGGGCTGATCGGGGAGTACATCGGCCGCATCTACTACGAGACCAAGCGCCGCCCGCACTTCCTCGTGAAGGAGACCCACCGCTCCTTCGGCCGGGGCGCCGCCGAACGCGCCGCCGCCGGACGCGCCCGGGTCGTCGCCACCGAGGGGGAGCGCTGATGGGGCCGGGGGGGTCGAGCGGGCGGTCCGGGGCGGGGGGGTCGGAGGGGGCCGGTGGGCTTGGTGGGCCCGGTGGTCTTGGTGGCTCGGGTGGCTCGGGTGGCTCGGGTGGTCCCGGTGGTCCTGGTGGGCCCGGTGGTTTCGTCAGCCCCAGCAGCCCCAGCAGCCCCAGCAGTCCTGGAGGCCCCAGTGGTCCTAGCAGCCCCAGCAGCCCCGGTAGGGCGCGCGACCGGGGCGCGAGGGAGGCGGCCGGACGGGGCCAGGGGGCGGAGGAGACGACCGGAGAGGAGACCGCCGGAGAGAAGACGGCCGGACAGGGCCGGGGCGCGGAGGCGACCGGCGGACGGCCCCGGCGCGCGCGGCTCGCCGAGATCTTCCGCTTCGCCCTGGTCGGCGGGGTCAACACCGTGACCTTCTTCGGCTGTTACCTGCTGCTCCACCCCTGGATGC
Organism: Streptomyces sp. NPDC059247; assembly: GCF_042754005.1. Lineage (NCBI taxonomy): Bacteria > Bacillati > Actinomycetota > Actinomycetes > Kitasatosporales > Streptomycetaceae > Streptomyces > Streptomyces sp. NPDC059247. Next base: position 193,534 of record NZ_JBHYZW010000009.1, on the reverse strand, counting down.
CGTACTTCGCCGCCTACTCCCTCGCCTTCCTCCTCAGCATGGTCGGCTCCTTCTTCCTCAACACCTACTTCACCTACCGCACCCGGCCGACCTGGAAGAAGTTCGCCCTCTTCCCCCTCACCAACGTCACCAACTACCTGGTGCAGAGCGTCGGCCTGTACGCCCTGGTCAGCTGGGCCGCGATGGACGACAGGATCGCGCCGCTCGTCGCCGCCGTCGTCGCGATCCCCTTCACCTACCTCATCTCCCAGCGCATCCTGGTGCCGCGCGGCACCGGCCAGGACCCCACCGCCTCCGGTCCAGGAAGCGGAACGGACGAGCGGCAGCCCTCCCGCCTCGCGTAGATTGCCTGGCAGCCGCCGCCCGGGAGCGGGCGCCGCGCAGGACAGCCGAGTGAGGACGACGCAGGTGGCGACGCACGTGACGACGCAGCAGGGCACGCAGGCGACGGGAGAGGCGGACCTCGCGCGACCGTATGTGACGGAGGCCCGCAGGATCGTCGTCAAGGTCGGCTCCTCCTCGCTCACCACCGCGTCCGGGGGCCTCGACGCCGACCGCGTCGACGCCCTCGTCGACGTCCTCGCCAAGGTCCGCAGCGGCGGCGAGAAGGAGATCGTCCTCGTCTCCTCCGGCGCCATCGCCGCGGGCCTCGCCCCCCTCGGACTCACCCGCAGGCCCAAGGACCTCGCCCGCCAGCAGGCCGCCGCCAGCGTCGGCCAGGGCCTCCTCGTCGCCCGCTACACCGCCTCCTTCGCCCGCTACGGCGTCCGCGTCGGCCAGGTCCTCCTCACCACCGACGACACCAGCCGCCGCGCCCACTACCGCAACGCCTACCGCACCCTGGACCAGTTGCTCGCCATGGGCGCCCTGCCGGTCGTCAACGAGAACGACACCGTCGCCACCGACGAGATCCGCTTCGGCGACAACGACCGCCTCGCCGCCCTCGTCGCCCACCTCGTCCGCGCCGACCTCCTCGTCCTCCTCTCCGACGTCGACGGGCTCTACGACGGCGACCCCGCCAAGCCCGGCACCTCCCGGATCGCCCGGGTCACCGGACCCGAGGACATCGCCCACGTCGAGATCGGCGCCGCGGGCAAGGCGGGCGTCGGCACCGGAGGCATGGTCACCAAGGTCGAGGCGGCCCGGATCGCCGCCGCCGCGGGCATCCCCGTCGTCCTCACCTCCGCGAGCCGCGCCGCCGACGCCCTCACCGGCCGGGACACCGGCACGTACTTCCACCGCACCGGCCGCCGCTCCGCCGACCGGCTGCTCTGGCTCGCCCACGCCTCCACCCCGCAGGGCTCCCTCACTCTCGACGACGGAGCCGTCCGCGCCGTCGTCGAAGGCAAGAAGTCGCTGCTCGCGGCCGGTGTCGCGGCCGTCGAGGGCGACTTCGTGGCGGGCGACCCCGTCGAACTGCGCGACACCGGGGGCCGGGCCGTCGCCCGTGGCCTCGTCCACTTCGACGCCAAGGAACTGCCCCAGATGCTCGGACGTTCCACCCACGTCCTCGCGAAGGAACTCGGGCCCGAGTACGAGCGGGAGGTCGTCCACCGGGACGACCTGGTCGTCATCGGCCATCCCGCCCGCCCCACCCGAAACGGCTGAAAGTACGGCCATCCGGAAGGGACGTTCACCAAAACCGCCCCACGTACGCCCTCGGACTGGTCAACTTTGTCCCGGGGGCAAGAGCAGGGCGGGGACAGCACCACACGCATCACACAGGAGGCCGCCGGTGAGACGAGCGCGCCCAGGGGCACCGCCCCGAGGGACTGCCGAACGCGCCCTGACCAGTGTCGAGGCCGGAGCCGACTTCGACGAGACACGGGCCAGGTCAGAGGACAGGAAGACCGAACCCGGCACGGAGCCACGGGAGTCACGCGAGGTACGGGAGGTGCGGGCCGAGCAGCGGCCCGTGTCCAAGCTCTGGCACATCACCCTCAGCGTGTCCGGGGTGGAGTCGCCCCTGAAGGAGGTGCGGCGCGGGCTCGAACAGCTCGCCCACGACCACCCCTTCCTGCTGACCAGCCGTTACGCCAACGACCACGCCGAGATCCGCTACTGGGAGGAGGCCCGCGACCTCCACGACGCCGCGGCCGTCGCGCTGCGCCTCTGGGGCGAGCACCGGCAGACCGCGAAGCTGCCGCCGTGGGAGATCGTCGGCCTCGAGGTCATCGACCGCGAGACCTACCACCAGCGCATCGCGGAGGGCTACGGCCCGCCCCCGGCGGCCCCGGTCGGCGTCCACCCGTACTGACCGCCGCACCGGCACCGGCCGACCGGGGCTCCGCCGCCCGGGAAGGCCGTCGTCCCGTGGCGCGGGGAGCACGTCTCGGAGTGCGGGATACGTGAGGGATGTCCGCGGGGCTGCCAGTACCCTGCGGGCATGACCTCGCTCACGCCCCTCGACAACCTGTCCCCGGTCACCCGGGCCGCCTACCGGGCCCGTGGCGCCGCCGCCGAAATCGCGCCACTCCCGCGCGCGGCCAAGGACGACGCCCTGCTGGCGATCGCGGACGCCCTGGAAGTGCGTACCGCCGAGATCGTCGAGGCCAACGCCGAGGACATCGCCAAGGCCCGCGAGGCCGGGACCAGCGAATCGGTCGTCGACCGGCTGACCCTCACTCCCGAGCGCGTCCGGGCCATCGCCGCCGACGTCCGCCATGTCGCCGCGCTGCCCGACCCCGTCGGCGAGGTCGTCCGGGGCTCGACCCTCCCCAACGGCATCGACCTGCGCCAGGTCCGCGTCCCGCTCGGCGTCGTCGGCATCATCTACGAGGCCCGCCCCAACGTCACCGTCGACGCCGCCGCACTCTGCCTCAAGTCCGGCAACGCCGTCCTGCTGCGCGGCTCCTCCTCCGCCTACGCCTCCAACGCCGCCCTGGTGAAGGTCCTGCGCGACGCCATCGGCGGCGCCGGACTGCCCGCCGACGCCATCCAGCTCGTCCCCGGCGAGTCCCGCGAATCGGTCCGCGAACTGATGCGCGCCCGTGGCCTCGTCGACGTCCTCATCCCGCGCGGCGGCGCCTCCCTGATCCGCACGGTCGTCGAGGAGTCCACCGTCCCCGTCATCGAGACCGGCACCGGCAACTGCCACGTCTACGTCGACGCGCAGACCGACCTCGACATGGCCGTCGACATCCTGATCAACTCCAAGGCCCACCGGGTCAGCGTCTGCAACGCGGCCGAGACCCTCCTCGTCCACCAGGACGTCGCCGACGCCTTCCTGCCCCGGGCCCTCGACGCCCTCGCCGAGGCGGGCGTCACCGTCCACGCCGACGAGCGGGTCCTCGCCCTCGCCGAGGGCTCCAAGGCCACCGTCGTCCCGGCCACCGCCGAGGACTGGGAGACCGAGTACCTGTCGTACGACATCGCCGCCGCCGTCGTCGACTCCCTCGACAAGGCCGTCGAACACATCCGGATGTGGTCCTCCGGCCACACCGAGGCGATCGTCACCACCTCGCAGGCCGCGGCCCGTCGTTTCACCCAGTTGGTCGACTCGACCACGGTCGCCGTGAACGCCTCCACCCGGTTCACGGACGGCGGACAGTTCGGCTTCGGCGCGGAGATCGGGATCTCCACCCAGAAGCTGCACGCCCGGGGCCCCATGGGCCTTCCGGAGCTGACCTCGACCAAGTACATCGTCACCGGTGACGGTCACGTGCGGTAATCACCTCCTTTCGGTACGGGCGGGGAGGGTTCGCACTCTCCCTGCCCAAAACCCCCTGCCGGGTCTACTCTGAATCCGTGCCGGACGACGTGGGGGGCAAGCCGTTCCAGGACGGCGGGGACCCCGAGGACGCTGTCGACCGCGGAGGCGCCGACGAGGTCTACGCCGACGTGGTCTTCGACGAGGACTTCGTACGGGCCGCGGCCTTCCACGAACCGACCGCCGTCGAGCGGCTGCTCGCCGCGGCCCAGGCCCGTGCCGAGGCCGAGTCCGCCCGGGCCCGTGCGGGCGGCGGACCCGCCGACGACGACCCCTACGGGGAGCGCCGCGACCTTGCCGGCCCCACCTACGAACCCGACGACGTCGGGGACGACGCCAGCCCCTACGGCCGCCACGGCGGGGCCCTGCGGCCCTACCGGGGCAGCGCCCGCTGGCACCGGCCGGTGGCCTGGCTGCTCGCCCTCGTCATGGGCGTCGGCATGGTCGCCCTCGCCTTCAGCGCCGTCTACCGGGGCGCCGCCGCCAACCGGCAGGACCAGGTCCCGCCGCCCGCCACCACGGGCGTCGACGCGCCCAACCCGAATCCGGCCCCGCCCGTCGCCCAGGTACCCGCCGTGCGGTCCACGTCACCCGGATAGCGGTCGGCGGCCCCCACCGGTCCCCCGGACGGCGGAATTCTTCCGAACTTGTCGTGTACCTGGGCGTTTACCGAAGCCCCCGCCGACCTACCCTGAAAGTATGGCAAGCCGTGGCGACCCACCCGAGGGGACGCCCGAGGGGCTCCCCGGCGGTGGTGAGGACGAGTACCGGTCCGTCGTCTTCGACGAGGCGTTCGTCCGCGCTGCCCGCCTCCAGGAGTTCTCGGCCAGCGAGCGCATGGGCGAACCGGCCCGCGCCGTCCGCAGCGCCCCAGCCGTCCGGGACAGCCGCAGCGGCTCCCGCCCCACCGTCCTGCTGGTCCTGCTGATCCTCCTGGCCTTCGGCACCGCCCTCTACCTGGGCGTCCGCAACCCCTACCAGCCACCCCCCGACCAGCGGGCCGAACCGCTCAGGACCACCGTCGTCCCGCTCGCCCCCCGGGGCCCCGTCGTCGGCGGTACGCCCGAGCGGCTCTTCGACCACAGCCCGGCCGCCGAGTACGGGGTCGGCGCCGCCGGGATCAACCTGCCCCTCGCCGGGCGCACCTCCCACTTCGCCGAGAGCCAGGTCGTCACCGCCCTCAGCATCGCCAAGGACTACCTCGTGGCCTCCGGCCTGGAGCCCGACGTCCTCTCCGGGGCGACCGTGCGGCCCCCGCGCGTACTGCTCGACCCCGACCAGCTGGAGCAGTTCGACCGGAGCGTCGAGACACCGGCCGACGACGGCAGACACGCCCTCGCCGCCTGGATCGTCCGCTTCGACCCCCGACAGGCCGTCCTCGCGGACCCCGGCGTCCGGGTCCAGGGAGTCCTCCACTACGAGGAGACCGGCACCGAAACCCTCGACGTCCTCGCGGACCACACGTACACCTACGCCCTCCGCCCGGCCGCCCAGGCGCCGGGCGGCGCGGCCTCCCTCTTCACCGTTCACCGCGTCGTCCGCTTCCGCTTCGACCGCGACGACCTGCGTATGCACCGGGCCGAGCTGCTGACCAGCACGGCCGAGGCGGGCCCCCAGGCCTGCGGCCCGGACGGCACCGGAGCCCTGCGACCGCTCCTGGCGGGCGCACGGGCCCCGGACGGCGGCCGACCTCCGGTCACCGACCCGTACGCCACGGCCCGGCCCGCCACCCCGTCCCTCTGCGGAACGCTGGCCCCGACCGCCCAGCCCTCCCCATAGCCCGTCCAGCCCGCCCTGCCCGTCCACGAGCACCGGCGATCATGCCCACCGGGCGGACGCCGGGCGGTCAGCGTCATGCCCGCCGGTCGGGCCGACGCGGGATGGCCGGGGCGGTGCCTGCCTGCTGGGCGGTCGTGTCCGACGCCGGGAAGCGCCGACGGCCGGTGCCCGACGCCGGGAAGTACCGGGCGGGCGGGCGATGGCGGGAGGGGAGTGCCGGGCGATCAGCGGGCCTACTTCTCGGTGCTTCCGGTGTCGCCGTCGCCGGCGTCCGGCGTGCCCCGCTCGCCCTCGGCGGCCTTGCCGCCCTGCGCGCTCTTGTCCCCCTGGCCGCCGCCGAAGCGGTTGCGCAGCCGTCCGCCCAGGTCGCCCGCCAGGTCACCGGCGCCGCCCGCTATGTCCCCGACCAGCTTCAGCAGGGGATCCTTGCTGGTCCGCACGGTCTCGGCATAGTGCCCCGCGGACTCGCGGAAGGCGTCCGTGACGGAGGTGTCCTTGTCCTCCGTGCGCTTCGGGTAGTGCCCGTCCATGATCCGCTGGAAGTCGCGGCTCTCCGCCCACTTCTTCAGCTCCGCCGCCCGGACGGTGGTGAAGGGGTGCGTCCTGGGCAGCACGTTGAGGATCTTCAGGACCGAGTCCCGCAGGTCACCGGCCTTCTCGTACTCCTCGGCCTGGGCCAGGAACGCGTCCACGTTCATCTCGTGGAGGTGGTTGCCGCCCGCGATCTTCATCAGCCCGCGCATCGAGGCCCGTACGTCCTGCCCGACGAGGAGCCCGGCCCGGTCGGCGGAGAGCTCCGACTTGCGGAACCACTCGCGCAGCGCCGTCACGATCGCGGTGATCGCCACGTTCCCCAGCGGGATCCAGGCGACCTTGAGCGCGAGACCGGTCAGGAAGAGCAGCACCGTGCGGTAGACGGAGTGCCCGGAGAGGGCGTGGCCGACCTCATGGCCGACGACCGCCCGCATCTCCTCCTCGTCGAGGAGCTCCACCAGACCGGTGGTGACCACGATGATCGGCTCGTCGAGGCCGATGCACATCGCGTTCGGCTTCGGGTCCTGCGTCACGTACATCGGCGGGACCTTCTCCAGGTCCAGGATGTAACAGGCGTCCCGCAGCATGTCGTTGAGATGGGTGAACTGGGCGTCACTCACCCGGACGGAGTCCGAGAGGAAGAGGAGTCGCAGACTGCGCTCGGGCAGGAGCCCGCTGAGCGCCTTGAAGACCGTGTCGAAGCCGCTGAGCTTGCGCAGCGCCACCAGCGCCGACCTGTCGGCCGGATGTTCGTAGGCTCGTGAGGAGATGCCGGAGAACCGCCTGCGCTGCCTGCTCGGCACGCTCCCCTGGTCGTTCTCGGTCATGGATGCCCCCTGTTCGTACGAGTCGGTGCTCGTCCCCCTGACCACACCCACCCTAGGCGCTGGCGCTACCGTGTGCCGGGGCCCTGTGGATAACTCGGGCGCCACGGACGACCGAGGAGCACGACCGACATGCCGGACACCGCAGACTCCGCGACCACCCTGCTCGCCGCCGCCGCGCAGCAGGGGCCCGGCGACACCCTCCGCATCGTGCTGCTCGTCTCCCTCGTGGGCGGCGCCCTGCTCGCCTGGTTCCTGTTGCGCGGCTACCGCACCGAGGACCCCGACCCGACCGGTACGACGAACGCCCCCGCCGCCACGGAGTCCACCGGCACCGGGAAGCCCACCGACACCGCCGACGGCACCACGGAGCGCGACGCCAACGCCTGAGTCGGCGTGGGCCTCTCCGGACCGCCCGCATACGATGTGCGCGAAGTCTCCGCTCCCATCCCCGATCGATAGGTCTGTCGAAGATGAGTCTCCACAGCACCGCCACCCACCTGGTCTCTCTCGCCGAGGGCGGCGAGCACGGCGGCAACCACCACAGCCTCAACCCCTACATCATCGGCTTCGGCGCGCTCGGTGCCCTGCTCCTGCTGCTGTGGATCACCACCCGCTTCAACCGCGACCGCTGAACGGGAGACCCTGATCAGGCGTCTGCCGCCGTGCCAGTAGGCTCTGCACGCATGGGAGAGCAGGAAGTGCCTACTGGCGGGCGCGGCAAGCGCCGACTCGGCGTGATGGGCGGAACCTTCGACCCGATCCACCACGGACACCTGGTGGCGGCCAGCGAGGTCGCCGCCCTGTTCCACCTCGACGAGGTGGTGTTCGTGCCGACCGGGCAGCCGTGGCAGAAGAGCGACAAGACCGTGTCCTCCGCGGAGGACCGCTACCTCATGACGGTCATCGCCACCGCGTCCAACCCGCAGTTCTCGGTCAGCCGGATCGACATCGACCGAGGCGGAGCGACCTACACCATCGACACCCTGCGGGACCTGCGCTCTCTCAACAGCGACTCGGACCTCTTCTTCATCACCGGGGCCGACGCGCTGTCGCAGATCCTCACCTGGCGCGACGCCGAGGAACTCTTCTCGCTCGCCCACTTCATCGGCGTCACCCGGCCGGGCCACGACCTCACCGACGACGGCCTGCCCAAGGGCGGCGTCTCGCTGGTCGAGGTGCCCGCGCTCGCCATCTCCTCCACCGACTGCCGGGCGAGGGTCGCACAGGGCGATCCCGTCTGGTACCTGGTCCCGGACGGCGTGGTGCGCTACATCGACAAGCGCCAGTTGTACCGCGGCGAGTGAGCTGCCGCGGCGAGTGAGCTTCGGGGAGGGGCACCCGTGAACGACCAGCAGCATCCGTACGATCCGTACCGTCCGCAGCCGCAGATCATCGGCTACGACGAGTACGGCCAACCGGTGTACCAGCAGCCACAGACGCCCCCACAGGCATCCGGGCAGCACTACGACCCGTACGGCGCACAGCAGACCCAGCAGCCGCAGCAGGCCTACGGCTACGACCCCTACGCCCAGCAGCCGGGCCAGCCCCAGCAGCCCTCCTACGACCCCTACGGGCAGCAGGGCTACACCTACCCCGGCTACGACACCGGACAGCAGTGGGCCGCCCAGCCCGAGGCGGCCCAGGCCCCCGCGCAGGCACCCGCCCCGGCCCAGACCCCCGTGCGGACCCCGCCCGCCGCGCCCGTCGCGGCCCCGACGGGCGTCCCCGGACAGCGCCCCGCACCCGAACGGCCCACCCCGGCCCGTACCGGCGAAGGCCCCGCCGGGACCGACGACGAGGACCGCGACCACCGCGCCGAGCAGTTCTCCTTCATCGAGGAGCCCGACGAGGACTCCGAGGACGTCATCGACTGGCTCAAGTTCACCGAGAGCCGCTCGGAACGCCGCGAGGAGGCCAGGCGCCGGGGCCGCAACCGGATCGTCGCCCTGGTCGTCGTCCTCGTCCTCGCCGTCGTGGGCGGCGTCGGCTACCTCTGGTCCGCCGGCCTCCTCCCCGGAACGTCCGACGGCGAGACCAGGACCGGCGGCACCGCGACCGGCCCGCAGAAACGCGACACCATCGTCGTCCACCTCCACGACACCAGAAGCGGCCGGACCTCCACCGCCCTGCTCGTGGAGAACACGACCACCCGCCAGGGCACCACCGTGCTGCTCCCCAACTCCCTCGTCGTCGCCGACGACGAGGGAGTGGCCACCACCCTCGGCACATCCGTCGAGGACGACGGCTCCGGCGGAACCCGGCAGGCGGTCGACAACCTCCTCGGAACCGACATCACCGGCACCTGGCGCCTGGACACCCCGTACCTGGAGAACCTCGTCGAGACCCTCAGCGGCATCGAGGTGGACACCGACGTCGACGTGCCCGACACCAAGAAGGGCGCGGATCCGCTGGTCCGCAAGGGTGAGAAGCAGACCCTCAACGGGCGCGCCGCCGTCGCCTACGCCACCCACCGGGTGCCCGGCGAGCCCGAGGCCGCGCAGCTCCAGCGCTTCGGACAGGTCATGTACGGCGTGCTGCGGAAGTTCTCCTCCGACCCCGGTGCCGCCACGGTCACGGTCCAGACCCTCCAGCAGATCCTCGACCCCTCCCTCCCCGAGAAGGACCTGGGCGCCTCCCTGGCCAAGCTCGCCGAGCACGCCAAGATGGGCGCGTACAAGACGAGCGTCCTCCCGGTGGCCGAGGACGGCACACTGACCGAGGGCGCGGGCGAGAGCCTGGTCAAGGACGTCCTGGGCGGCAAGGTCACCGCGCCCAAGACCGACGGAGTGCCCCGGGTCTCGGTCCGTGACGCCTCGGGCAAGAAGGCGACCGAATCGGCCCGGGTCGTCCTGGCCAACGGCGGCTACGCCTTCGTCGGTGGCGTGGAAGCGCCGACACAGGAGAAGTCGCAGGTCATCTACGGCGACGACACCCAGAGGGCGACGGCCGAAGAGGTCGCCAAGACGCTGGACCTCCCGGCCTCCTCGGTCACCAAGGGGAAGCCCACCCGGGCAGCCGTGGTCACCGTGGTCCTGGGCCAGGACTACAAGGTCAAGAAGACCGCTCGGTAACAGGCGCCCGGACCGGTGCCGGGCGGCCCCGAGCCGCCCCCGCGGGACCGGTCCGGGCGGCCCGGCGCCGGCCCCCGGAAAACGTTGGCGGGGCCGTCGGCGGTCCGTGAGACCCTGGAGGGGTACTGGACCGCCGACGAAAGCCTGCTTGTGACCGCCACGGATCGTTCCATCGAACTCGTCAACGCCGCCGCTCAGGCGGCCGCCGACCGGCTCGCGCACGACATCATCGCGTACGACGTCAGTGATGTGCTGTCGATCACCGACGCCTTCCTGCTCGCCTCCGCGCCCAACGACCGCCAGGTCAAGTCGATCGTCGACGAGATCGAAGAGCGACTCAACAAGGACCTCGGCGCCAAGCCGGTCCGCCGCGAAGGCGACCGCGACGCCCGCTGGATCCTGCTGGACTACGTCGACATCGTCGTCCACGTCCAGCACAGCGAGGAGCGCGTCTTCTACGCGCTCGAGCGCCTGTGGAAGGACTGCCCCGAGCTGCCCCTCCCCGAAGACGCCCGGAAGACCCAGGGCAAGGGCGCCGAGCACGCCGCCCTGACCGGTGTCGACCTCTCCGAGCACGCCGCCGGGCTGCCCGACGAAGTGGACGGTGAGCTGCGCTGAGCACCACCGAGGGCGGCAGGGGCCGTCGCATCGTGCTCTGGCGCCACGGCCAGACCTCCTGGAACCTGGAGCGCCGTTTCCAGGGCTCGACCGACATCGAGCTGACGGAGACCGGCGTCGCCCAGGCGCGCCGGGCCGCCCGGCTGCTCGCCGCGCTGGAACCGGACGCCATCGTGGCCTCCGACCTGAAGCGGGCGGCGGCCACCGCCGCCGAGCTGGCCACGCTCACCGGTCACTCCGTCGCCCACTACTCCGCGCTGCGCGAGACGTACGCGGGGGAGTGGCAGGGCCTGACCCACGACGAGATCGTCACGCGGTACGGCGATCAGTACGCGGCGTGGAAGCGCGGCGAGCCCGTGCGCCGGGGCGGCGGGGAACTGGAGAGCGAGGTGGCCGACCGGGCCGCCCCGGTCGTCCTGGACCACGCCGACAAGCTGCCCCAGGACGGCACGCTCGTCGTGGTCAGCCACGGCGGCACGATCCGCACCACCATCGGCCGGCTCCTCGGCCTCGAAGCCCGTCACTGGGAGAGCCTCGGCGGTCTCTCGAACTGCTGCTGGTCCGTCCTCGGCGAGGGCGCCCGAGGCTGGCGGCTGACGGAGCACAACGCGGGCACGCTGCCCGAGCCGGTGCTCGGCGACGACACCTGAGCCCCCCGGTCGGCCGACCGGACCCGGATTTCACTTTCCGGCAGGTCACAGGCTAAAGTTCTTCTTGTTCGCAGCGCAGAGCGCGAAGAACACGAGGGGCTATAGCTCAGTTGGTAGAGCGCCTGCATGGCATGCAGGAGGTCAGGAGTTCAATTCTCCTTAGCTCCACAGTCACCGGATCCCGTCCCCTTCAGGGGGGCGGGATCCGTCGTTTCCGTCCGTCGCGCCGCACAGGGACGCGACCCTGAGACGGCTCTCCTCGTCGTCCGGCGTGTGGACCACGATCCGGCACTCCGGCATCCCGTTCACGGAGAGGGAGACCGAGGTCATCCGGACCTCGCCCACCCGTGCGTGCCGGAAGACCTTCACCCGGGCCCCCGGCGCCACCACGTCCGCGCCGCGCCACAGCCGGGCGAAATCGGGACTCGTCTCCACCAGCGCCCGTATGAACTCCTCCCAGGCGCGCTCGTTCACATGGTGTCCGTACGCGCCCCGCAGCCGGGCCACCATCAGCGGCAGTTCCCGCCGCCGGTCGACCACCGGGCACACCGCCTCCGAGGCGCCGCACAGGGCCCACAGCGCGTTGCGGACGCCGGACGGGCCCGTGTCCGGTTCCTGCCCGTCCCGGAAGAAGAGCCGCTCGTACGCGCCGTTGGTGGCGAGCACGTCGTACCGCGCGTTGTAGAGCACCGCCGGGTGCGGATCCAGGGCGTCGAGGATGCCCTGGATCTCCCGGCCGACCTCGGGAAGGTCGGACGCGGACGGCTCCGGGGCGTACGGCACCTCGGCCAGCCGGTAGAGGTGCTCGCGCTCGGGGCGGTCGAGCCGCAGCGTACGGGCGACCGCGTCGAGGACCTGCGCCGACGCGTTGATCGGACGCCCCTGCTCCAACCACGTGTACCAGGTCACGCCGACCCCGGAGAGCCGGGCGACCTCCTCGCGGCGCAGACCGGGCGTGCGGCGGCGGAGCCCCGGTGGCATCCCGACGTCCTCCGGTGACACCCGGGCCCTGCGACCCCGCAGGAAGGCGGCCAGTTCCGGTCGTCGGCGCCGGTGTGCCGGTACGGCGGTCATGATCGTCCCACCCCCATGGTCGAGTCCCCGTGCCGCCGTCACCAGGTGCTGTCGCCACCGGCGTCGGCGGGCTCCCACCCGTGCCGCACCTCGGTCACGCTCGGCGCGCGACCTCGACCACGACCCGTCCCCCAACCAGTAAAGACGGTGGCACCGACAACCGACCCGGATCACCGCCGGGAGTGGTGCCCGCCGCCCGGTCCACGGCGCTCCCCGGCGTCTCCGCGTCAACGTCGCGGCCCCGACGACCCGTGCACGCGCGCGTGGACCCGGCATCGCCCCCTACGGCGGCGGCATCGTCACCGACGCTGCCCACGCGCACGCGCGTGGACCCGGCCGCCCCGCACCGGGCGGGCCGTCCCGCGGAACGCGCGCGTCCTGTTGGACGACGCCGCAGGCCCCGGCCGTCGCCGTGCTCGCGGGCGGGCCGGTCGGGCCGCCACGCCGAGCGGGCCGCCCCCTTGCGGGACCATGGCAGAATCGGACGGCCGGAGGGGGACGAGATTCCGGATGGGAGGGTGACCCAAGTGCTCGGTGACAACGGCGGGGTGTGTCCCATGGGCGCACGGCGCGCGGTCGCGGCCGGAGCTCGCTGATGGGTGCGCACAGGCGGAAATGCGACTGGTGCGGCAGTGGTACGCCCATCGTGCGCGACATGGAACCCGTCAACCCCGGGTTCCAGTACTGGTGCGAGGAGTGCGCACGGGCGCTGATCATAAAAGGCGACCCCATCGAGACGTACCGCGAACTCGAGGGGGAACCGATCTACGGCCGGCTCCTCGACGAGCACTGCACCCTCAAGCGGTTCTACTCCTTCGCCACGGCCTGACGCCGCAGCGTCAGCGCGTACCCCACGAACACCGCGGTCGCCGTCAGCGGATAGACGGCCGAGAGCAGCATCTGGCCCGCGTTCTGGTCCAGTTCGGGCCGCCCCGGGTCGTGCGGGACCCACCACAGCATGAACGAGGCGAAGGCCAGGGCCACCGCACCCGTCACCGGCCACGCGCGCGTGGAGCGGTCCGCGAGCAGGATCAGCAGCGGCACGCACCAGACCCAGTGGTGGGACCAGGAGATCGGACTGATCATCAGCGCGGTGAACGCGCAGACGACCACCGCCACCGCCTTGTCGCCGCGCACGGCCGCCCGTACCGCCAGCACCATCGCCGCGCCGCCGAGGAGCGCCGCGGTCACCGCCCACCACATGCCCGGATCGTCGGTGTGCATCAGCCGGGCCAGCACCCCCCGGATCGACTGGTTGGCGGTCTCCTCGGCGAAACCGACCCGCCCGGTCTCGAACAAGGTCTCCGTCCAGAACCGCCGGGAGTCGGCGGGCAGGGCCACCGCCACCGCCAGCGTCGTCCCGAGGAACACCCCCGTCGCCGTCGCCGCCGTGCGCAGCCACTGGTTCCAGGTCCGGTCCCGCCGCCACAGGAGGAACCCGGCGACGAGCAGCAGGACCACGAAGAGCCCTGGTGTGAGCTTCACCGCCGTCGCCAGACCGATGCCCAGACCGGCCCAGCGGCTGCCCGCCCGGCGCGTCAGGTCCCAGAGCACCGCCACGGCTATCAGCAGGTTGATCTGGCCGTACCGCAGCGTCGTCCACACCGGCTCGCACCAGACCACGACGGCGGCGACCCACAGCGTCGTACGCCACAGGTCCGTACGGGACAGCGACGGGCGGACCAACTGGAGCGACAGCTGCACCAGAGCGACCACCAGGAGCAGGTTCCCCGCGGTGGCCAGCGTCCGCATCAGCGGCACGCCCACCAGGGTCAGCGGGACGAACAGCAGCGCCGCGAACGGCGGGTAGGTCATGCCCAGGTTCGCGGAGGTGGCGCGCATCGCGTACAGATCGCCGCCCGCGAGGACCGTCTCGCCCTCGGCGCGGTAGACCATCACATCGAGCATGTTCACGTGGGCCAGGCGTTGCGCCGCCCAGAAGGCCACGAACGAGAACAGACAGACCGCCGCGGCGGTGGCCAGGGGCCACGGCCGGGCGCGGGTTCGGGAGAGCACGGAGACGGACACAGTCGGCGACCCTACCCGGCGGGTCGGAAGGGCCCCGGGAATCGATTTGGAGATCTGCCGGGGAGCCGGTTAATGTTCTGTCTGTCGCCGCGAGGGAAACCGGAACGGAGACGGAAAGCAAGGGGCTATAGCTCAGTTGGTAGAGCGCCTGCATGGCATGCAGGAGGTCAGGAGTTCAATTCTCCTTAGCTCCACAGTGAGGAAAGCGGGCCACCCGGATCGGGTGGCCCGCTTTCTCGTGTCCCCTCCCTTCCGGTCCCTTCCGACCCGTGTGCCGCGACCGCTCCCCGGAACACCGGTGCGGCCCGCACGGGCCCTGCGGTACCCTGGCGCCATGCGTGCCGTACGCCTTCTGCTTACCGAGCCGCGCTGATCAGTCCCGACGGACGACAGACATTCCGTCGGAGTCGGCGCGGCGTCCCCTCCTGTGCGAGGGGATTTTTCATTTCACGGCAGTCCGTGGCAGTGGGCAGAGACGATCGATGGAGCTTCAAGGACCATGACCGAGATCAATACGGCCGTCGAGACGGCGGCCCCGCATCGCTACACGGCGGCCATGGCCGCCGACATCGAGGCACGCTGGCAGGACTTCTGGGACGCCGAGGGCACCTACGAGGCGCCCAACCCCACCGGTGACCTGGCGGGCGACCCCGAGGTCGTCGCACGCCCCAAGAAGTTCATCATGGACATGTTCCCGTACCCCTCGGGCGCGGGACTGCACGTCGGCCACCCGCTCGGCTACATCGCCACGGACGTCTTCGCCCGCCACGCGCGCATGACCGGCCACAACGTGCTGCACACCCTCGGCTTCGACGCCTTCGGCCTGCCCGCCGAGCAGTACGCCGTGCAGACCGGCACGCACCCGCGCGTGTCCACCGAGGCCAACATGGAGAACATGAAGGTCCAGCTGCGCCGGCTGGGCCTGGGCCACGACAAGCGCCGGTCGTTCGCCACGATCGACCCCGAGTACTACAAGTGGACCCAGTGGATCTTCCTGCAGATCTACAACGCCTGGTACGACGCCGAGGCCGGGAAGGCCCGTCCGATCGCCGAGCTGATCGAGCAGTTCGAGAACGGCACCCGTGAGATCCCCGGCTCCACGCGCGCGTGGAACGAGCTGACCGCCACCGAGCGCGCCGACATCCTGGGCGAGTACCGCCTGGCGTACACCTCCGAGGCGCCGGTCAACTGGTGCCCCGGCCTGGGCACCGTCCTGGCCAACGAGGAAGTCACCTCCGACGGCCGCTCCGAGCGCGGCAACTTCCCCGTCTTCAAGGCCAAGCTGCGCCAGTGGAACATGCGGATCACCGCCTACGCGGACCGCCTCCTGGACGACCTGGACGCGCTGGACTGGCCCGAGGCCATCAAGCTGCAGCAGCGCAACTGGATCGGCCGCTCCGAGGGCGCCCGCGTCGACTTCCAGGTCGGCGACACCGGCGCCATCACCGTCTTCACCACCCGCCAGGACACCCTGTTCGGCGCCACCTACATGGTCCTGGCGCCCGAACACGACCTGGTCGACCAGATCGTCCCGGCCGCCTGGCCCGAGGACACCCACGACGTGTGGACCGGCGGACACGCCACCCCGTCCGAGGCCGTCGACGCCTACCGCAAGCAGGCCGCCTCCAAGTCCGACGTCGAACGGCAGGCCGACGCCAAGGAGAAGACCGGCGTCTTCACCGGCGCCTACGCGACCAACCCGGTCAGCGGCGACCGCGTCCCGGTCTTCATCGCCGACTACGTCCTGATGGGCTACGGCACCGGCGCCATCATGGCCGTCCCCGCCCACGACAGCCGCGACTTCGCCTTCGCGCGCGCCTTCGAGCTGCCGATGCGCTGCGTCGTCGAGCCCGACGACGAGCGCGGCACCGACCCCGCCACCTGGGACGACGCCTTCGCCTCGTACGACGCGAAGCTGGTGAACTCCGCCAGCGGCGAGATCTCCCTGGACGGCCTGGGCGTCGTCGACGCCAAGGCGAAGATCACCGCCTGGCTGGCCGACCGAGGCATCGGCGAGGGCACGGTCAACTTCCGGCTCCGTGACTGGCTGTTCAGCCGCCAGCGGTACTGGGGCGAGCCCTTCCCGATCGTCTACGACGAGGACGGCGTCGCCCACGCGCTGCCCGAGTCGATGCTGCCGCTGGAGCTCCCCGAGGTCGAGGACTACTCGCCCCGCACCTTCGACCCGGACGACGCCGACACCCGGCCGGAGCCCCCGCTGTCCCGCAACGAGGACTGGGTCGACGTCACCCTGGACCTCGGAGACGGCAACGGCCCGCGCCGCTACCGCCGCGAGACCAACACCATGCCCAACTGGGCCGGTTCCTGCTGGTACGAGCTGCGCTACCTGGACCCGCGCAACTCCGAGAAGCTGGTCGACCCGACCGTCGAGGAGTACTGGATGGGCCCCCGCGAGGGAATGCCCACCGGTGGCGTCGACCTGTACGTCGGCGGCGCCGAGCACGCCGTACTGCACCTGCTGTATGCGCGGTTCTGGTCCAAGATGCTGTTCGACCTGGGCCACATCTCCTCCGCAGAGCCGTTCCACAAGCTGTACAACCAGGGCATGATCCAGGCCTTCGTCTACCGCGACGCGCGCGGGATCGCCGTCCCCGCGGTCGAGGTCGAGGAACGCGACGGAGCCTTCTGGTACGAGGGCGAGAAGGTCAGCCGCGTCCTGGGCAAGATGGGCAAGTCCCTGAAGAACGCCGTGACGCCCGACGAGATCTGCTCCGAGTACGGCGCCGACACCCTGCGCCTGTACGAGATGGCGATGGGCCCGCTGGACGTCTCCCGCCCCTGGGACACGCGCGCGGTGGTCGGCCAGTACCGGCTGCTCCAGCGGCTGTGGCGCAACATCGTCGACGAGGCGACCGGCGAGGCCACCGTCGTCGGCACCGAGCCCGACGAGGACACCCTGCGCGCCCTGCACAAGGCGATCGACGGTGTCGCCCAGGACATGGCCGCGATGCGCTTCAACACCGCCATCGCCAAGGTGACCGAGCTGAACAACCACCTGACGAAGTCGGGCGGCGCGCTGTCCCGGTCCGTCGCGGAGCGGCTGGTCCTGCTGGTCGCCCCGCTGGCCCCGCACATCGCCGAGGAACTGTGGCGCAAGCTCGGGCACACCGACTCGGTCGTCCACCAGGACTTCCCGGTCGCCGACCCGGCGTACCTCGTCGACGAGACCGTGACCTGCGTCGTGCAGATCAAGGGCAAGGTCAAGGCCCGCCTGGAGGTCCCCCCGTCGATCACCGACGCCGAGCTGGAGGCACTGGCCCTGGCCGACCCCCACGTGGTCGGCGCGCTGGGCGGCGCCGAGATCCGCAAGGTGATCGTGCGCGCGCCGAAGCTGGTCAACATCGTCGCCGGCTGACGGACCCAGGGGTTTCCCCTACGGGCAGGTTGGGGGTTCCGATGGAACCCCCGACCTGCCTCTTCCGTTTACGGTGGAGGAACCACATCAGTGGGGACTCGACGGACGCCGGAGGGGCGCACATGGAAGCCGCGATTATCACGATCATGGCGCTGCTCTTCTTGTCGTTCGTGGCGCTCGGCGTCTACGTGACGGTCAAGGCGGTCAAGGCGGCCAAACGAGGGGTCGACCGCACGATCGACCAGGCCCGGCGCACGGTCGAGGACACCACCCTGCGGGCCAAGAGCTTCGGCCAGACGGGAGTCGCGGGCGAGCTGGCCAGACTCCGGCTCTCCCTGCGCACCTCGATGCGAGCCACTCAGGAGGCCCTCCAGGCCGGTGTCGGAGAGGACGCCTCCCTGAAGGAGTCCCTCGACCTGTTCCACCGGCTCAGCGCGCACGGGCTCGAACTGGACGACGACCTCAGGCGCCTCGAACGGGAACCCGACCGGGCCTGGGTGTCCGGACAGCTCCCCGACCTCACCGCCCGCACCGAGCGGATCACCGGCTCCGCCGACGCGCTGCGCCGCGCGGCCCGGGACCGGGCCCTGAAGTTCGCCGAGGACGACCTGTCGGCGCTCAGCGACCAGATCGACGTCGAGGCGGGCGCCCTGCGCCACTGGACCGACCCCGAGACCACGTCGGCCGGAACCGGCGCCACCGGAACCGCTCCCGGAGGACGGACCGGATGGGAACACCCCTCGGAACAGCACGGACAGGCCGGGCAGGCCGGGCAGGCCGCTCCGGGCCACGAGAACGAACGGCCCGCGATCACGGCCCCCGACCCCCGGCGGATCCCCTACTCCTGGGAGAAGTCGGCCCGCCCCGAGACCACCACCTGACCCCCCGACCGGCCCGGGACCGCGCCGGGTCCACACCCCCGGACGGCCCCGCCGGGCATCGGCGGTGGGGGCCGGGCTGCCGTGCCGGGGCAACGCCGGGTAACCTCCCGCTCATGTCCCGGCATGTCGCGATCGTCACCGATTCCACGGCCTACCTGCCACGTCGGACGAGGGAGCGGCACGCCATCGTCACGGTGCCGCTGACCGTCGTCATCGGCGACCGCGCCTTGGAGGAGGGCACCGAGATCTCGGCGCAGGCACTCGCCGAGGCCCTGCAGAAGAGACGGCCCGTCACCACCTCGCGGCCGAGCCCCGAAGTCTTCGCCGAGGCCTACCGGGAAGCCGCCGAGGCAGGGGCGAAGGGCGTCGTCTCGCTCCATCTGTCCGCCGAGGTCTCCGGCACCTATGACGCCGCCGTGCTCGCGGCGAAGGACGCCCCCCTGCCCGTGAGGGTCGTCGACACCCGGATGATGGGCATGGCACTCGGCTTCTGCGCCCTGGAGGCCGCCAGGGTCGCCGAGGCCGGCGGCTCCCTCGACGAAGCGGTCGCCGCCGCCGAGAAACGCGCCGAGGGAACCAGCGCCTACTTCTACGTCGACACCCTCGACTATCTGCGCCGGGGCGGCCGGATCGGCGCCGCGCAGGCACTCCTCGGCTCCGCCCTCGCGGTGAAGCCGCTCCTCGAACTCGACAACGGACGGATCGAACTACGGGAGAAGGTGCGGACGGCCTCGAAGGCCATCGCCCGCCTGGAGGAGATCGCCGTGGAACGGGCCGGTACCGGCGCCGTGGACATCGCCGTCCACCACCTCTCCGCGCCCGAACGGGCCGCCGCCCTCGCCGACCGGCTCAGGGAACGCGTACCGGGCACGGCGGACGTGCAGGTCAGCGAGGTGGGCGCGGTCATCGGCGCGCACACGGGCCCCGGGCTGCTCGCGGTCGTCGTCTCCCCGCGCTGAGGCTGCCCATCCCCCGGGAGGGTGACGGGGTTTTCCACAGCGGGGCGCCTGTCCACGGAACCCGAGCGCGCCCCGCACGGCGGGGTCGCGGTCCCTACCGTCAGCCCCATGACCCTTCACACACGTACGGCGACGACCCTCCCCGATCGTCCGGTGGACCTTCCCGGCGCCCCGGGTCCGGCGGTCGGGCACGGCGCGGTATCCGGGCACGGTACGGCTTCCGGGCGCGCCAGGCGCCGGGTTCGCGTCCGGCGGGCGGCCGTGGTGCCGGGGGACGGCACCCGGCACCGGGGTGACGCGCTGTTCCCGGGCGCGGCCCCGTCACCGGGGACGGTCCCGTCACCGGGCGCGGCCCGGTCACCGGGGACGGTCCCGCAGGAGACGGCGGCCGAACCGGTGCGGGGGACCCCTGAGGAACCCGAGGCATGGCAGCGCGGCTCACCGCCGGGGGCCCGCCGACGACTGGCGGCGCTGCGCGAGCGGACCCCGGTGTGGGTGCAGACCCGGTGCGGCCTCGAACCGAGGACACTGGCCGCCCTGACGGTGGTCCTGGTGGTGGCCGGGGGCCTCGCGGGCGGCTACTTCTGGACCGGGCGCCCGGAACCGGTGCGCGCCCCCGACCTCGTACGGGCCGCCGCGTCCATGGCCCCGCCCGCACCGGAACTCGTGCCGCGCGCCGGGGCGGAAGCGGGACGGGGCGCGCTTCCCGCCCGGGGCGGGGCGAATCAGGGCGGGGCGAAGGTGATCGTCGACGTCGGCGGCAAGGTCCACCGGCCCGGGGTGCTGACGCTGCCCGCCGGGTCCCGGGTCGCGGACGCCCTCCGCGCGGCGGGCGGCGCGAAGGAGAACACGGACCTCACCGGCCTCAACCGGGCCCGGGTGCTCCTCGACGGCGAACAGGTCCTCGTCGGACTGCCGGGCATCTCCGCACCGGGGCCCGGCCCCGGCTCCGGTGCGGGGAATGGCGGGCCGGGAGTGCCGCTGAGTCTGAACACGGCCACGGTGGAGCAACTCGACGGTCTCCCGGGGGTCGGCCCCGTCCTCGCCGGGCACATCGTCGACCACCGGACGGAGCACGGAGGCTTCCGCTCGGTCGGGGAACTGCGCGAGGTCAACGGCATCGGTGAGCGTCGGTTCGCCGACCTCGAACCACTGGTCCGGCCGTGAGGCGGAGCGCGGGACGGGGCGGAGTACGGGACGCGGAGACGGCTCCGGGGCAGGGGGAGGCGGCGGTCGAGGAACGGGGCGGGGTAACGGCCCAGAGCCCCGGGAGGGACGGGGACCCGACGGACTCGGGTGGAGCAGAGCGCCCCACGACGCACCGGAGGGACGAGGGGCCGACGGATCTGCGGCTCGTACCCCTCGCGGTGGCGGCATGGGCGGCAGCCGCCTGGGCACTGGGCGCCACCGGGTGGTGGACGTTCGCCGGTGCCGGGGGCTGTCTGGTGGCGGCCACGGTTCTGCTGGCGCCGGTCGTGGCGCGGTGGCGACCCGGCGGCAGGGTGCGTGACGGCAGGGGGCGTGACGGGGAGCGCCGAGCCGACGCACCGGTGGGACGGTCCGGCAGGGAGGGACCGGGAGCCGACCGGAAGCGGAAGGAGGTCGCGGGGTGGAGACTGCGGACGACCGCGTGCGCCGGGGCGCTGCTGTGCGCCGCCGCCGGGGCGACCTCGGCGGGACTGCACGCGGCGGACCTGCGGAGAGGACCCGTCCCGGCACTGGCTCGGGACGCCGCACGCGTACACCTTGAGGTGACGGTGGCCTCCGACCCGAGGCTCACCAGGCCCCGGGTGCGGGGAAGCGGAACGGTCCCCGTGTCCGTCGTCCTGGACGGCGTGGTCACCGAGGCGCGGAGGTCGGACGACGGGACCGTCCGGACCAGGGCCCCGGTCCTGGTGATCGTGCCGCCGGGGGAAGGCCGCTCGGAATGGCTACGACTCCTGCCCTCCACCCGGCTGAGGATCACCGGACGGCTGGGTCCGGCACGGCCGGGCGAACCGTACGCGGCGGTGCTCAAGACGGACGGGGCCGGGCCGCCCACGATCGTCGGGCCGCCGACCGCGCCGCAACAGGTGGCGGGAGAACTGCGCGCCGGGCTGCGCCGGGCGACCGAGGGACTCGCACCGGACGCGCGGGCCCTGCTGCCGGGCCTGGTGGTGGGGGACACCTCCCGGATCGGGCCGGAACTGAGAGACGCCTTCGAGGCGACCGACCTCACCCATCTGCTGGCCGTGTCCGGGAGCAACCTCTCCATCGTGCTGCTCCTGCTCGTCGGGCGACCGGGACGGGCCCATCGGGCGGAACGCGGTGGACTCGCCCCCCGGCTGGGGCTCTCGCTGCGGGGCACCGCGTTGGCGGGCGGAGCGCTGACGCTCGCGTTCGTGGTCGTCTGCCGACCGGATCCGAGCGTGCTGCGGGCGGCGGCCTGCGGGCTCGTCGTGCTCCTCGCGATCGGGACCGGCAGACGGAGATCGCTGATCCCCGCGCTGGCCGCGGCCGTGCTGCTCCTGGTGCTCTACGACCCCTGGCTCGCGCGGAGTTACGGCTTCCTGCTCTCGGTCCTGGCGACCGGGGCACTGCTCACCCTCGCGCCCCGGTGGAGCGAGGCGCTGCGGCGGCGCGGGGTACCCGGCGGACTCGCGGAGGCACTCGCGGCCTCGCTGGCGGCACAGGCGGTCTGCGCTCCGGTCGTGGTGGTCTTCGCCGCCCGGGTGAGCCTGGTCGCGGTCCCCGCGAACCTGCTGGCCGAACTCGCGGTGGCGCCCGCAACGGTGCTCGGCTTCGCCGCGCTCGCCGTGGCGCCGCTGTGGGCATCGGCGGCGGAGTGGCTGGCGTGGCTGGCGGGGTGGCCGGCCGGGTGGATCGCGCGGGTGGCCCGTACCGGCGCGGCGCTGCCGGGGGCGGAAATGACCTGGCCCGGAGGGTGGTGGGGTGGTCTCGCTTTGGCGGCGCTCACGGTTCTGCTGGTGTTCGGGGCGCGTGGGCTGCCGTACCGGGGGCCGATCGGGTCGTTGTTGGCGGTGGTGCTGTTGCTCGTGGTGACGCGGCCGGTGCCGTTGACCCGGTGGGCCACCGGATGGCCGCCGCCGGGCTGGGTGTACGCGATGTGCTCGGTGGGACAGGGGGACGCGACGGTGCTCGCGGCGGGCGGGGACGCGGGCGTGGTGGTGGACGCGGGTCCGGACCCGGCGGCGGTGGACCGGTGCCTGAGTGAACTCGGTGTACGGAGGGTGCCGTTGCTGCTGTTGACCCACTTCCACGCGGACCATGTGGCCGGGCTCCCGGGGGTGTTGAGAGGGAGGGAAGTCGGGGCGATCCAGACGACGAGACTCGAAGAGCCGCCCGCCCAGGCCGCGTTCGTCCGGCGGACGGCAGCGGCAGCACGCGTGCCACTGATCCGCGCCGGGCCGGGGGAGCGGCGCCGGGTCGGGAGCCTGGAGTGGCGGGTGCTCTGGCCGATGGCAGGGGCAGGGGTAGAGGCAGAGGCAGGGGTAGGAGTCGGGTCGGGAGGCGGGGAGTTCTTCGAGGGGCCGAACGACGCCAGTGTCGCCCTGCTGGTCCGGGCGGCCGGTGGAGTGACTCTGTTGCTGCTCGGGGACCTGGAGCCACCGGCGCAGCGGGCGCTGCTGAGAGCCCATCCGGAGCTACCACCGGTCGATGTGCTCAAGGTCGCCCACCACGGTTCCGCGTACCAGGAACCGGAGTTGACGCGGGCCGTGCGGCCGAGGCTCGCGTTGGTGTCGACGGGCCCGGACAACCCGTACGGCCACCCCTCGCCCCGGACGCTGGACCTTCTGCGGGACGGCGGAGCACGGGTGCTGCGGACCGACCGGGACGGGGCCGTCGCGGTGGTGGGGGTGGGGGGGGGGGGGGGGGGGGGGGGGGGGGGGGGGGGGGGGGGGGGGGGGGGGGGCGGGGGGGGGGGGGGGGGGGGCGGGGGAAAAGCCCCCCCCGGCCCCAGCCCCAGGCCCCCCAGCCCCAGGCCCCCCAGGCCCCCAGAGCCCCACCCCACCCCAGCCCCCGGCCCCAGCCCCCCAGAGTCCCGGCCCCAGTCCCCTCAGAGCCCCCGCCCCGAGCGCGCCCCCTCCCCCCCCACACACATCTAAAGAAATGCTTGTAAAGAAATCTTTCTAAAGATATCTTTTCATCATGTCGGAGAACAGTGACCCCCAGCCCGAGGGCGAGCAGCCCCGCAGTGTTCGGCTCACCGACCCGCGCGCTCTGCGGGCCTATGCGCATCCCCTGCGGATGACCCTGGTGGGGCTGCTGCGCACCAACGGGCCGTTCACGGCCACCCGGGCGGCCGAGCTGACGGGGGAGTCCGTCGCCAGTTGCTCCTATCACCTGCGGATACTCGCCAAATACGGACTCGTGGAGCAGGCGCCCGGCGGCAAGGGGCGGGAGAAGCCCTGGCGGGCCACGGCGCGGTACACCGAGTGGCCGGAGTGGAGCGAGGACCCGGCGGTCGCGGAGGCGGCCGACGTGCTCGGTTCGGCCATCGCCGAGCGTTACTTCGAGCGGGTCACCCGGGCCATGGAGAACCGGCGGCGGCTGTCGAAGGAGTGGCGGCAGGCCGAGCAGTTCGGCGACACGCTGCTCCACCTCACCCCCGAGGAGCTGACCGCCCTCGGCGCCCGGATCGACGGACTGATGCGGCCCTACGAGGCGCGCGCGTCCGATCCGTCCCTGCGGCCGGAGGGCTCGCGGCTCGTCAGCATCGTGCGCATCGCCTATCTGGACCAGGAAGTCCCCGAGAGCGGAGCGGAGTGAACCGCATGGCCCTGAAGGACCGGGTGCCGCCGCTGCTGCGCGAACGCACCTTCCGGCGCTACTGGACCGGACAGACCGTGTCCCTCGCGGGGGACCAGATATCGCTCATGGCGATCCCGCTCGCCGCCGTCCTCGTCCTGGGCGCGGACGCCGCCGCGATGGGCTGGCTCAAGACCGTCGAGCTCCTGCCCGCCCTCCTGCTCAACCTGCCCTTCGGAGCCTGGGCCGACCGGCGGGCCAGCCGTCGGCGGGCCATGGTGGCGACCGACATCGGGCGGGCGGCACTGGTGCTGTCCCTGCCGGTGGCCTACGCGCTGGACGCGCTGACGCTGACCCAGCTGTACGTGGTGGCGTTCGGCGTCGGGGCGCTCACCGTGCTCTTCGAGGTCTGCAACACCACGCTCTTCGTGGCGCTCGTACCCCCCGACCAGTACGTACAGGCGAACTCGCTGGTGAACGGCAGCCGTTCGACGGCCTGGCTGGCCGGGCCCGGGGTCGGCGGGCTCCTGGTGCAGTTCCTCACCGCCCCCTTCGCCCTGGTCGCGGACGCCGTCACGTATCTGGTGTCGGCCGGATACCTGGCGCGGATCGAGGCGGTCGAGCCGCCGCCCGCGCCCGTCGTCAAGGGACACTTCACCGAAGGGCTGCGATGGGTGGTCCGGGAGCCTTCGATGCGGGCGCTGTTCGCCGCGTCGGGCACGGTCCAGTTCTTCAACTACATGTTCCACACGCTCTTCGTGCTCTACGCGACCGTCGACCTCGGCCTCGGGGCCGGGCTGCTCGGTCTGGTGCTCGCCACCGGCGCCGTGGGCGGACTCCTCGGCGCGGTGTGCAGCGGAGCGGTCGTACGGCGGCTCGGCATCGGTGGGGCGCTCGTCGCGGGCTTCCTCGGCTTCACCCTTCCGCTGCTCCTGGTGCCGCTGGCGGGCGGGCCGTTGCCGGTGCTGGTGGGCGTGCTGTTCCTGGCGGAGTTCCTCTCCTGCGCCGGGGTGATGGTCGTGGACGTCGCCGCAGGCTCGTTCCAGATGGCTCTGATACCCGACGCGGTGCGGGCCCGGGTCATGGGCGCCTTCCGGACGCTCAACCATGGTTTCCGGCCGCTCGGCGCGCTGGTCGGCGGACTGCTCGGGACCGCGATCGGGCTGCGTCCGACCCTGTGGATCGCCACCGTCGGCGCCGTCTTCGCCGTGCTGTGGCTGCTGCCCTCCCCACTGCCGTGGACGAGGGAACTGCCCACCAGGGACGAGGAGCCGGTGCCCGCCCAGAAGGCGGTCTGAGGCGTCCGTCCGTCAGCGACCTCCGGCGGCGGCCTCGTTGATCGAGCGGCTGTCGAGGTACGGCCCGGGGGCGCCGGTGGCGGCGACCGAGACCATCGCCCGGCCGATGGCCTCGGTGGTGGTCACCTGGTGCGGTGCCAGCCGTCTGATCAGCGGGAAGAGGGGAGCGGTGACGGCGTACAGGGCCCGGTAGAGGGGGGTCCTGGACGTGATGCCGTGCAGGGGCTGGATGTATCCGGGGCGGAAGAAGTAGGTGGGCAGGGGCAGGGTGAGCAGATCGTTCTCGGTCCTCCCCTTCACACGGGCCCATCCGCTCCTGCCCCGTTCGCTGGTGTCCGTGCCCTGCCCCGAGACGTACACGAAGGTGAGGCCGGGGCTCGCGTCGGCCAGGACGCGGGCCACGGTCAGGGTCAGGTCGTGGGTGATCCGCCGGTACGCCTCCTGGCTCAGCCCGGCGGCGGAGACCCCGAGGCAGTAGAAGCAGGCGTCGTACCCGGACAGTTCGTCCTGGATGCCGGGACGGTTCATCAGCTCCGCGAGGTCGGGGTGGGTGATCTCCCTCAGCTCGGGGTGCGCGAGCCCGGTCGGGGTGCGCCCGACGACCAGGACCCGGTCGACCTCCGGGGAGCGGAGGCATTCGCGCAGGACGCCCCGGCCGACCATGCCGGTCGCTCCGAAGAGGATCACTCTCATTCGCTGGTCCTTCGCTGTGCGGGTGGGGCGGCGCGGCGGCCACGACCGGCGGCCGGTGCGCCCGGGACGGAGTGCGAGGTGGCGCGCGGAGGGAAGCCGGGGAGGGTCATACGGGGTAGGTGACGCCGGTCAGTTCCTCGGAGACGGTCCAGAGGCGGCGCTGCGTCGTCCGGTCGTGGGACCTGGCGCTGGAGGCCACCGGCCGGGGGTGTCCGCGCATACCGGTGATGCCGTCCGGGCCGTAGTACTGGCCGCCGGTCGCCCGGGGATCGGTGGCGGCACGCAGGGACGGCAGGGCCCCGCGCTCCGGACCCTGGGCGAACAGCGGCACGAAGACCTTGTCGAACAGGAGCCGTACGGGCGGGCTGAAGTCGCGGCTCAGGTCGGTGGCGGCTCCGCCGGGGTGGGCCGCGAGCGAGACGGTGGTGCCCCGGTCGGCCAGCCGCCGCTGCAGTTCGTAGGCGAACAGCAGGTTCGCCAGCTTGGACTGTCCGTAGGCGCGCGTCGGGCTGTAGCGGCGCTCGGCGTTCAGGTCGTCGAAGTCGATGGAGGCGCCCAGCCGGTGGGCGCCGCTGCTGACGGTGATCACGCGTGAGCCGGGGACGGACAGCAACCGGTCGAGGAGCAGTCCGGTGAGGGCGAAGTGACCGAGGTGGTTGGTGCCGAACTGCAGCTCGTGGCCGTCCGCCGTCGCCGATCGCGGGGTCCACATCACCCCGGCGTTGTTGATCAGCAGATCGACGCGCGGGAAGTCGTCGCGCAGTCGCCGGGCGGCGGCGCGGACCGACGCGAGGGCGCTCAGGTCGAGCTTCTGGACGGTGACGGCGGCGCCCGGTGACCGTGCGGTGATCCGCTCGGCGGCCGTGCGGCCCTTGTCCGTGTCCCGTACGGCGAGGACGACGTGCGCGCCCTTCGCGGCGAGCGCCGCCGCCGTCTGGAAGCCGAGGCCGGTGTTGGCGCCGGTGACGACGGCGATGCGCCCGGTCTGGTCGGGAATGTCTGCGGTGGTCCAGCGTGGCCTGCCCATAGGGCCAATGTAGGCATCAACAACAATGATGTCAACGACAACATTCGGGGATTAGGATGCCGTCATGGCGTACCACCACGGAAATCTGCGGACCGAACTGCTGGCCCGAGCCGAGACCGTCCTCGCGGACAGCGGCGTCGAGGCCCTCTCCCTGCGTTCGCTCGCCCGTGACCTCGGCGTCTCGCACGCCGCCCCCGCCCGGCACTTCCCGGACCGTCGGGCCCTGCTCGACGCCCTGGCCGTCGAGGGATTCGGCCGTCTGGGCGACCGGCTGCGGGGCGCGGTGTCCGACGACGGCCGGGGCTTCGAGGAGCGGCTGACCGACACGGCCCTGACCTACGTCCGCTTCGCCACCGCGCACCCCGCCCTGCTGGAGGTGATGTATGCGCGCAAGCACGACGTGCGGGCCCCCGAGGTGCGCGCCGCCTCCGACGCCTGCGCGGGCCCCCTGCTCGGCCTCTTCGCCGGAGGCACGCCGCTCGGCGACCCGGAGCGCTTCGGCGTGGTCCTGCTCGCCGGGCTCCACGGCATCGCCGCCCTCGCCGGGAGCGGCGCCCTGCCGCCCGCCCACTCCGCCGAGGACCTCGCGGTCGACATGGTCCGGCGCCTCCTGCGCGGCTCGCGCGCGGACTGAGCCCGCGGGCTCACGGATCGGGGACCCCGGGCCTGCCCCGCCACGGCCCTCGGCCCGCGCCCTTCAGGGCCCCGGCCGGTCCCGCCACGGACCCCGGCGCCCCTACGGGGCCTCCAGCCATCCCTCGTACTCGGCGGCGAGACCGTCCAGCGCCGCTGGGTCGAGCCTGCCCTCCGGGTCCTCGACGACCACCAGCCACTGGGCGTCCTCGGCGTCGTCCTCGCCCGCCAGCGCGTCCCGTACGAGCTGGGGTTCCTCGGCCAGGCCGAAACGGTCGGGGAGTTCGCCCGCGACCTCCTCGGCGGCGTCGCGGTCGGGCAGTACCAGTACGTGTCGTTCGCTCACCCGGCCATTCTCGGGCATCGCTGTCAGTGGCCCGTGGGATGCTGGAACGCGATGGCCACCAGAAAGACTTCTCCCGACGACCTCCTCGGCCCCGTGACGCTCGCCGTGGGGCAGGAGGACCTGCTCCTCGACCGTGTCGTGCAGGCGGTGGTGGCGGCGGCCCGCGCCGCCGACGCCGACACCGACGTGCGCGACCTCATGTCCGACCAGCTCCAGCCCGGGACGCTGGCCGAGCTGACCAGCCCCTCGCTCTTCGCCGAGCGCAAGGTCCTGGTCGTGCGGAACGCGCAGGACCTCTCCGCCGACACGGTCAAGGACGTCAAGGCGTACTTCGACGACCCGGTCGAGGACATCTCGCTGGTCCTGCTCCACGCGGGCGGGGCCAAGGGCAAGGGCCTGCTCGACGCCGCGCGGAAGGCGGGCGCGCGGGAGGTGGCCTGCCCGAAGACGACGAAGCCCGCGGAGCGGCTGACGTTCGTCCGGCAGGAGTTCCGGGCCATCGGACGGTCGGCGACACCGGAGGCGTGTCAGGTGCTCGTGGACGCGATCGGCAGCGACCTGCGGGAGCTGGCCGCCGCCGCCGCGCAGCTCACGGCCGATGTGGACGGCACGATCGACGAGGCGGTCGTCGGCCGGTACTACACCGGACGGGCCGAGGCCTCCTCCTTCAACGTCGCGGACCGCGCCGTCGAGGGACGGGCGGCGGAGGCGCTGGAGGCCCTGCGCTGGTCGCTCTCGACCGGGGTCGCCCCGGTCCTCATCACCAGCGCGCTCGCCCAGGGCGTCCGGGCGATCGGCAAGCTGTCGTCGGCCCGGGGCGGACGGCCCGCCGACCTCGCCCGTGAGCTGGGAATGCCGCCCTGGAAGATCGACCGGGTGCGTCAGCAGATGCGGGGCTGGACCCCGGACGGGGTGTCCGTGGCGCTGCGGGCGGTCGCCGAGGCGGACGCCGGGGTGAAGGGCGGCGGGGACGACCCGGAGTACGCCCTGGAGAAGGCGGTGGTCGCGGTGGCCCGCGCGGCGAGGATGAGACGCGGGGAGTAGCGGGCCCGCGCCCGCGCGGTCGGCCCCCGAGACCTCGCGGCGGCACGCCGAAGCTCTGCGCGGGGGGCGCCCGGACCCGTCAGTACGCCCCCGGCCCGGCCGCGCGCTGCCCTGGGACCCGTAGGGCCGGGGCCCGTGGAACCCCTGGGGGAAGGGTCCCCGCCCCATGCCGAAGGCCCCGCTCTTCCCTGGGGAAGGGAAGGAGCGGGGCCTCGGGTGAAGACGATGGGCTCGCACCCGCGTGGCGAACGCGTCCGCGTGCGAGTCCTGGGTGGCCGGGCGGGAGCGGGAGAGAGGGCCCGCTGGGTCCCGTACGGCCGATCACATCAGAGCTCAGCCCTGGAGAGCGGCAACCTTGGTGGCCAGCGCCGACTTCTTGTTGGCGGCGGCGTTCTTGTGGATGACACCCTTCGAGACAGCCTTGTCGAGCTGACGCGCGGCGGCACGAGAGGCAACGGTGGCCTTCTCGAAGTCGCCGGCGGCGACGGCCTCGCGGGCCTTGCGGATCGCGGTCTTGAGCGAGGACTTGACGGCCTTGTTGCGCAGGCGCGCCTTCTCGTTCGTCTTGTTCCGCTTGATCTGGGACTTGATGTTCGCCACGAAAAGAGCCTTTACAGGTTCGGTGTTCCTTCTGGATGGGCCTCGCAGCTGAGAGGGCATACGAGACACAGCTGTCCACAGTATCAGCGCCCCCCTCGGCCGCCCAAACCGGGCGTCGGGCGGCGGGCATGGGACCATGGAACCTACGTATCGATCCGACATCGCCCCGAGACGAGACCCTGCGTGCCCGCGACTCCTCCCCACGTGCCCGAGCCGAGCCGTACCGACCCGGCTCTGATCCGCAACTTCTGCATCATCGCGCACATCGACCACGGCAAGTCCACGCTCGCCGACCGGATGCTCCAGCTGACCGGTGTGGTCGACCAGCGGCAGATGCGTGCCCAGTACCTCGACCGCATGGACATCGAGCGGGAGCGCGGGATCACGATCAAGTCCCAGGCGGTCCGGCTGCCGTGGGCGCCGACCGAGGGGCAGGGTGAGGGCAGGACGCACATCCTGAACATGATCGACACCCCGGGGCACGTCGACTTCACGTACGAGGTCTCGCGTTCGCTCGCCGCCTGCGAGGGCACGGTCCTGCTGGTCGACGCGGCGCAGGGCATCGAGGCCCAGACGCTGGCCAACCTGTACCTGGCGATGGAGAACGACCTCACCATCGTCCCGGTCCTGAACAAGATCGACCTGCCCGCCGCCCAGCCGGAGAAGTTCGCCGAAGAGCTGGCGAACCTCATCGGCTGCCAGCCGGAGGACGTCCTCAAGGTCTCCGCGAAGACCGGCGTGGGCGTCGAGGCGCTGCTGGACCGGGTGGTCCGGGACATCCCCGCCCCGGTGGGCGTCGCGGACGCCCCCGCCCGCGCGATGATCTTCGACTCGGTCTACGACTCGTACCGCGGTGTCGTGACGTACGTCCGTGTGGTCGACGGGCAGCTCAACAAGCGCGAGCGCATCAAGATGATGTCGACCGGCGCCACCCACGAGCTGCTGGAGATCGGCGTCTCCTCGCCCGAGATGACCGCGTCCGACGGTCTCGGCGTGGGCGAGGTGGGCTACCTCATCACCGGAGTGAAGGACGTCCGCCAGTCCAAGGTCGGTGACACGATCACCTCCCTGCACAAGGGCGCCACCGAGGCGCTGGGCGGCTACAAGGACCCGAAGCCGATGGTCTTCTCGGGCCTCTACCCGCTGGACGGCTCGGAGTACCCGGACCTCCGCGAGGCCCTCGACAAGCTCCAGCTCAACGACGCCGCCCTGGTCTACGAGCCGGAGACCTCCGCCGCGCTCGGCTTCGGCTTCCGCGTCGGCTTCCTCGGTCTGCTCCACCTGGACGTGATCCGCGAGCGCCTGGAGCGCGAGTTCGGCCTCGACCTGATCGCCACCGCCCCCAACGTGGTCTACCGCGTGGTCATGGAGGACGGCAGCGAGCACACGGTCACCAACCCGAGCGAGTTCCCCGAGGGCAAGATCGACGACGTGTACGAGCCCGTCGTACGCGCCACGATCCTCGCCCCCAGCGAGTTCATCGGCGCCATCATGGAGCTGTGCCAGACCCGCCGGGGCACGCTCATCGGGATGGACTACCTCTCCGAGGACCGGGTCGAGATCCGCTACACCCTGCCCCTCGCGGAGATCGTCTTCGACTTCTTCGACCAGCTGAAGTCCAAGACGCGCGGTTACGCCTCCCTCGACTACGAGCCCACCGGCGAGCAGGCGTCCAGCCTGGTCAAGGTCGACATCCTGCTGCACGGCGACAAGGTCGACGCCTTCTCCGCCGTCACGCACAAGGACGCCGCCTACGCCTACGGCGTGCGGCTGGTCGCCAAGCTGCGCGAGCTCATCCCGCGGCAGGCGTTCGAGGTGCCGATCCAGGCGGCCATCGGCTCCCGGGTGATCGCCCGCGAGACCATCCGCGCCATCCGGAAGGACGTCCTCGCCAAGTGCTACGGCGGTGACATCTCCCGCAAGCGGAAGCTGCTGGAGAAGCAGAAGGAGGGCAAGAAGCGCATGAAGATGGTCGGCTCGGTGGAGGTGCCGCAGGAGGCGTTCATCGCCGTCCTGTCGAGCGACGAGTCCTCCGGCAAGAAGAAGTAGCCGGACCGCCAGAAGTAGCTGCATGATGAAACGAATGGGTCCACGTGCCGGGTGCGCGTGGGCCCGTTCGTTATCAAGCGACGCCCTGCAAGGCCTTACGCGCCGGTCTCCGGGCCTTTAGTCTGATCCCGGCTCGAAGGTTACTCGCCAGTTTTTTACGAACCGCCAGAAGGCACCGCCGCCGCCCGGAGGACGTCGTGAGCGACACACAGACCCAGATCGAGAACCGACCGCCCTCCGTGGCGACCCTCTTCCTCGAGCGCGTCGAGCGGACTCCGGACGCGGAGGCCTACCGCTATCCGGTGCCCGCCGCCTCCGGAACCGGCCCGGACGACTGGAAGTCGCTCAGCTGGGGCCAGGCCGCCGACCGGGTCTTCGCCATCGCCGCCGGTCTCGTCGACCTCGGCGTACGGCCCGAGGAGCGGGTCGCCCTCGCCTCCTCCACCCGCGTCGAATGGATCCTCGCCGACCTCGGCGTGATGTGCGCGGGCGCCGCGACCACCACGGTCTACCCGCAGACCAACGCCGAGGAGTCGGCGTTCATCCTCTCCGACTCCGAGTCCCGGGTGCTGATCGCCGAGGACGCGGCCCAGCTCGCCAAGGCCGTGGAGCGCCGCGCCGAACTGCCGCACCTGCGCCATGTGGTCGTCGTCGACGCCACCGGTGTGGAGGGCGACGGCGAATGGGTCCTCAGCCTCGCCGATCTGGAGGCGCGCGGCCGGGCCTACCTGGAGAAGCACCCCGAGGCCGTCAAGGAGCGGGTCGGGGCGATCACCGCCACCCAGCTCGCCACCCTCATCTACACCTCCGGCACCACGGGCCGCCCCAAGGGCGTCCGCCTCCCGCACGACAACTGGTCGTACATGGCCAAGGCCATCGCCGCCACCGGTCTCGTCACCCAGGCCGACGTCCAGTACCTGTGGCTGCCGCTGGCGCACGTCTTCGGCAAGGTCCTCACCTCCGGCCAGATCGAGGTCGGGCACGTCACCGCCGTCGACGGCCGCGTCGACAAGATCATCGAGAATCTTCCGGTGGTCCGGCCGACCTACATGGCCGCCGTCCCCCGCATCTTCGAGAAGGTCTACAACGGCGTCGCGGCCAAGGCCCGCGCCGGAGGCGGCGCCAAGTACAAGATCTTCCAGTGGGCCGCCGGAGTCGCCCGCGCGTACGCCAAGGCCACCCAGGACAGCTTCCGCCGCACCGGCACCGCCGCCGCGCCCTTCGGCCTCACCGCCCAGCACAAGATCGCCGACGCCCTCGTCTACGCCAAGATCCGCGAGGCCTTCGGCGGCAACCTGCGCGCCTGCATCTCCGGCTCCGCCGCCCTCGCCCCCGACATCGGCTACTTCTTCGCGGGCGCGGGCATCCACATCCTGGAGGGGTACGGCCTGACGGAGTCCTCCGCCGCCTCCTTCGTGAACCCGGGCGAGGCCTACCGCACCGGCACCGTCGGCAAGCCGCTCCCCGGCACCGAGGTCCGCGTCGCCGACGACGGCGAGATCCTGCTGCGCGGCCCCGGCATCATGGAGGGCTACCACGGGCTGCCCGAGAAGACCGCCGAGGTCCTGGAGTCCGACGGCTGGTTCCACACCGGAGACATCGGCGAGCTGTCCGCCGACGGCTATCTGCGGATCACCGACCGCAAGAAGGACCTGATCAAGACGTCCGGCGGCAAGTACATCGCGCCGGCCGAGGTCGAGGGCCAGTTCAAGGCCGTCTGCCCGTTCGTCTCCAACATCCTGGTGCACGGCGCCGACCGGAACTACTGCACCGCGCTGATCTCCCTCGACGAGCCCACCCTCCTCGGCTGGGCCGCCGAGCACGACCTCGCGGGCCGCACCTACGCCGAGATCGTCGCCGCACCGCAGACGGTGAGGATGGTCCAGGGCTACGTCGACCGCCTCAACGAGGGCCTCCAGCGCTGGCAGACGATCAAGAAGTTCCGGCTGCTGCCGCGCGACCTCGACATCGAGCACGGCGAGCTCACCCCTTCGCTGAAGCTGAAGCGGCCGGTGGTGGAGCGCGAGTACAGGACGCTCATCGAGGAGATGTACGCGGGCTCCCGGGAGTCCTGACCGCCCCGGCCTCCGGCCCCGGCCCTCGGGGCGTGGGAGCACGCCTGGGCGGTCGTCCCGGGCGTGCTCCCGGGTGTCCCGGGGCCGTCCTGGAGGGCCCGACAGCCGGGCCCACAGCGGGGTCGGCGGCCGTGGTCGGCCGTGTCCAGGGGTGACCGGGTTGTCCACAGGCGCCCGTCCGTCCACAGGGGCGGGCGCCGACTCCGGGCGGTACGGGACAATGGGGCCATGCCTTCCGTACTGCCCGATGGTGAGACCGTGCCCGACGACGGGTCGCTGCCCCCGCACGCCCTCGAAGGGGCCGGGGAACGGCCGCTCGGTTTCTATCTGCACGTGCCGTACTGCGCGACCCGCTGCGGCTACTGCGACTTCAACACCTACACGGCGAGCGAGCTGCGCGGCACCGGAGGCGTGCTCGCCTCCCGCGACAACTACGCCGGACAGGTCGTCGAGGAGATCCGGCTCGCCCGGAAGGTGCTCGGCGACGACCCCCGCCCGGTGCGGACCGTGTTCGTCGGCGGCGGCACGCCCACCCTGCTCGCCGCCGGGGACCTCGTCCGGATGCTGGCGGCGGTCAGGGAGGAGTTCGGGCTCGCCGACGACGCCGAGGTGACCACCGAGGCCAACCCGGAGTCCGTCGGCCCCGACTACCTCGCGGAACTGCGGGCGGGCGGCTTCAACCGCGTCTCCTTCGGGATGCAGAGCGCCCGGCAGCACGTCCTGAAGGTCCTCGACCGCACCCACACGCCCGGCCGGCCCGAGGCCTGTGTCGCCGAGGCGCGCGCCGCCGGGTTCGACCACGTCAACCTGGACCTGATCTACGGCACGCCCGGTGAGTCCGACGACGACTGGCGGGCCTCCCTGGAAGCGGCCATCGGCGCGGGCCCCGACCACGTCAGCGCCTACGCCCTGATCGTCGAGGAGGGCACCCAGCTCGCCCGCCGCATCCGGCGCGGCGAGGTCCCCATGACCGACGACGACGTCCACGCCGACCGGTACCTGATCGCCGAGGACGTCCTCTCCCGGGCCGGGTTCGCGTGGTACGAGGTCTCCAACTGGGCCACCTCGGAGGCCGGGCGCTGCCTCCACAACGAGCTGTACTGGCGGGGCGCCGACTGGTGGGGCGCGGGACCGGGCGCGCACAGCCACGTGGGCGGGGTCCGCTGGTGGAACGTGAAGCACCCGGGAGCGTACGCGTCCGCCCTCGCCGCCGGGAAGTCGCCGGGGGCGGGCCGGGAGCTGCTCCCCGCCGAGGACCGGAGGGTGGAGCGGGTCCTGCTCGAACTGCGGCTCAGGGAGGGCTGCCCCCTGGAGCTGCTGAGACCCGCCGGACTCGCCGCCTCCCGGAAGGCCCTGGCGGACGGGCTGCTCGACCCCGGCCCCTACGCGGACGGGCGGGCCGTCCTGACCCTGCGGGGACGGCTGCTTGCCGACGCGGTGGTCCGGGACCTGGTGGACTGAGCGAGGGCGGCGCCCGGCGGCGGCCGTGATCCCGTCGGCGGGGCGACCTCCGGCGGCGGCCTCACCTCCGCTGTCGCGGGCTGCCGGAACCGTACGGCCGTGCGGACGGACCGACCGGCGGAACACCTCCGCCGCGTGCGGGCGGGGGCGGGGCGGCGGCCGTCACGGCGCGCCCACCGGAGTTCAGGGCACGGTCACGTGGTCGATCAGTCGTTCCACCGCGCCCAGCAGCTCCGGTTCCAGGTCCTTGTAGCTCGTCACCCTCGACAGGACGTGCTGCCAGGCCGCCCCCGTGTTCTCCGGCCAGCCCAGGGCCCGGCACACGCCCGTCTTCCAGTCCTGGCCGCGCGGGACCGTCGGCCAGGCCGGGATGCCGAGGGAGGACGGCTTCACCGCCTCCCAGACGTCGACGTACGGATGGCCCACGACCAGGACGTCCGGAGAGGTCACCCGGGCCGCGATCCTCGACTCCTTCGAGCCCGGGACCAGGTGGTCCACCAGGACGCCCAGCCGGGCGTCCGGGGCCGGGCCGAACTCCGCCACGATCGCCGGCAGGTCGTCGACACCCTCCAGGTACTCCACGACCACGCCCTCGATCCGCAGGTCGTCGCCCCAGACCCGCTCCACCAGCTCGGCGTCGTGACGGCCCTCCACATAGATCCGGCCCGCCCGCGCCACCCGGGCCCGCGCCCCCGGCACGGCGACCGAGCCGGAGGCCGTCCGCGCGGGGCGCGCCGGGGCCGCGGAGACCGGGCGGACCAGGGTCACCACCCGGCCCTCCAGCAGGAAGCCGCGCGGGTCGAGCGGGAACACCCGGTGCTTGCCGAAGCGGTCCTCCAGGGTCACCGTGCCCGCCTCGCAGCGGATCACCGCCCCGCAGAAGCCGGTGGTGACCTCCTCGACGACCAGGTCCGGGTCGGCCGGGACCTCGGGGACGGGGGCCGACCTCTTCCAAGGGGGCGTCAGATCCGGGTTGTAGCTGCGCATTCGGGCGACGTTAGGCCACGGAGAACCGCCGTGCCAGTTCTTCGCGCTGGCGTCGCACGAACGGGGCGTCCACCACCGCCCCGTGCCCCGGCACGTACACCGCGTCCTCGCCGCCGAGGGCGAGCAGCCGGTCCAGCGCGTCCGGCCAGCGCGCCGGGACCGCGTCCGGGCCCGCCTGCGGCTCGCCCGACTCCTCGACCAGGTCGCCGCAGAACACCACCTCCCGCTCGCCGGGCACCAGGAGCGCCAGATCGTGGCCGGTGTGCCCGGGGCCCACGTTCGCCAGGAGGACCTGGCGACCGCCCAGGTCGAGCGTCCACTCGCCGCAGACCACGTGCCGGGGGGCCACCAGGACGTCCGCCGCCTCCGCCGCCTCCGCCGGGTCGAGCCCGTGCCGCACGGCGTCCGCGAGCAGGGCCTCCCGTTCCCGGGGGTGGCGGAGCAGTTCGTCCGTGCCGACCGCGCCGAACACCTCGGCGCCCGCGAACACCGCCGTGCCGAGCACATGGTCGAAATGGGGGTGGCCCAGTGCGATGTGCGTCACTCCCCGGCCGCCGGTGAGGCCCGCGACCTGCGCCCGCAGCCCGGCCCCCTCGGCGAGCGAGGACCCCGTGTCGTACAGGAGCACCGCCCGTTCTCCCAGTACGAGACCGACCGTGGCGTCCCAGCGGGGGAGCCGT
Organism: Streptomyces sp. NPDC059247; assembly: GCF_042754005.1. Lineage (NCBI taxonomy): Bacteria > Bacillati > Actinomycetota > Actinomycetes > Kitasatosporales > Streptomycetaceae > Streptomyces > Streptomyces sp. NPDC059247. Next base: position 156,386 of record NZ_JBHYZW010000009.1, on the reverse strand, counting down.
CTGCGGCCCACCCCGTCCGCGAGACGCTCCCATCCGTACGCTTCCCATTCGACGTCCATGCGGCGACGCTAACCGGTGGGGGCGCCGCCTCCTTGCCAGGAGCGACGCCCGCCGCCGTACACTGGCCGGGGATCTCTGGCACTCGGACCGGTCGAGTGCCAAAAGCGGAGCAACCGGAACGACGACGGCAGCTGGAGGTGTGCACGATGCTCAGCGAACGCAGGCTCGAGGTGCTGCGGGCCATCGTCCAGGACTACGTCGGGACGGAGGAGCCCGTCGGGTCCAAGGCGCTCACGGAGCGCCACAGGCTGGGCGTCTCGCCCGCCACCGTCCGCAACGACATGGCCGTCCTGGAGGACGAGGGCTACATCGCGCAGCCCCACACCAGCGCGGGCCGCATCCCCACGGACAAGGGCTACCGGCTCTTCGTCGACCGGCTGGCCGGGGTGAAGCCGCTGTCGACGCCCGAGCGCCGGGCCATCCACAACTTCCTCGACGGCGCGGTCGACCTGGACGACGTCGTCGGCCGCACGGTCCGGCTGCTCGCCCAGCTGACCCGTCAGGTCGCCGTCGTCCAGTACCCCTCGCTGACCCGTTCGACCGTGCGGCACGTGGAGCTGCTCTCGCTGGCCGCCGCCCGTCTGATGCTGGTGCTCATCACCGACACCGGCAGGGTCGAGCAGCGGGTCGTCGACTGCCCCGCGCCCTTCGGGGAGACCGCGCTCGCCGATCTGCGGTCCCGGCTCAACGGCCGGGTCGTCGGCCGCCGGTTCGCCGACGTGCCGCAGCTGGTGCAGGACCTCCCCGAGTCGTTCGAGGAGGCGGAGGACCGGGCGACGGTCTCGACCGTGCTCGCGACCCTCCTCGAAACCCTGGTCGAGGAGCACGAGGAGCGGCTGATGATCGGCGGCACCGCCAATCTCACCCGCTTCGGACACGATTTTCCTGTGATGATCAGGCCGGTGCTCGAAGCCCTTGAGGAGCAGGTCGTGCTCCTCAAGCTGCTCGGCGAGGCCAAGGAATCGGGCATGACCGTACGTATCGGGCATGAGAACGCCCACGAGGGACTGAGTTCCACGTCCGTCGTCTCGGTCGGCTACGGTTCGGGCGGCGAGGCAGTCGCCAAACTCGGCGTGGTCGGACCGACCCGCATGGACTACCCCGGAACGATGGGAGCGGTACGCGCAGTGGCACGTTACGTCGGACAGATCCTGGCGGAGTCGTAGTGGCCACGGACTACTACGCCGTGCTCGGCGTGCGCCGCGACGCGTCCCAGGACGAGATCAAGAAGGCTTTCCGGAGGCTCGCCCGCGAGCTGCACCCGGACGTCAATCCCGATCCGAAGACGCAGGAACGATTCAAGGAGATCAACGCCGCCTACGAGGTCCTCTCGGACCCGCAGAAGAAGCAGGTCTACGACCTGGGCGGCGACCCGCTGTCGGCTTCCGGCGGAGGGGGCGCGGGCGGCTTCGGAGCCGGTGGCTTCGGCAACTTCTCCGACATCATGGACGCCTTCTTCGGCACGGCCTCGCAGCGCGGGCCGCGTTCGCGGACCCGGCGCGGCCAGGACGCCATGATCCGTCTGGAGATCGACCTCAACGAGGCGGCCTTCGGCACCACCAAGGACCTCCAGGTCGACACGGCGGTGGTCTGCACGACCTGCTCCGGCGAGGGCGCCGCACCGGGCACCTCCGCGCAGACCTGCGACATGTGCCGCGGCCGTGGCGAGGTCTCCCAGGTCACCCGGTCCTTCCTGGGCCAGGTCATGACCTCCCGCCCCTGCCCGCAGTGCCAGGGCTTCGGCACCGTCGTCCCGACCCCGTGCCCCGAGTGCGCGGGCGACGGCCGGGTCCGTTCCCGGCGCACCCTCACCGTGAAGATCCCGGCCGGTGTCGACAACGGCACCCGGATCCAGCTCGCGGGCGAGGGCGAGGTCGGCCCCGGCGGCGGCCCCGCCGGAGACCTGTACGTCGAGATCCACGAGACCCCGCACGAGACCTTCCAGCGGCGCGGCGACGACCTGCACTGCACGGTCACCATCCCGATGACGGCGGGCGCGCTGGGCACGAAGGTGCCGCTGCAGACCCTCGACGGCATCGAGGAGATCGACATCCGGCCCGGTACGCAGTCCGGCCAGTCGGTCCCGCTGCACGGGCGCGGCATCACCCATCTGCGCGGCAACGGACGCGGTGACCTCATCGTGCACGTCGAGGTGCAGACCCCCGGCAAGCTGGACGCCGAGCAGGAGCGGCTGCTGCGCGAGCTGGCCAAGCTGCGCGGCGAGGAGCGGCCGACCGGCCAGTTCCAGCCGGGGCAGCAGGGGCTGTTCTCCCGCCTGAAGGACGCGTTCAACGGCCGGTAGGAACATCCGGCCGGTACGGGCGAGGGGCGGCATCCGGGGGACCGGAAGCCGCCCTCGGCCGTATCCGGAGCGGTGTCCGAAACCGTGTCAGGAGCCGTATCCGAAATCGTGCCCGAAATCGTGCCCGTAGCCGTGCCTGTAGCCGTGTCCGGAGCCGTGTCCGGTGGAGGTGCCGCTCACGGATCGAGGTGCCGCTCATGGATTCGGCGCCGGAGCAGGGGCATGACACGATGCCCATATGTCCACCACCGCACTGAACGATCTCTCTCGGTACCCGATCGTGCAGGCCCCCATGGCGGGTGGCGCCTCCTGTCCGGAGCTGGTAGGGGCCGTCTGCGAGGCCGGGGCCCTCGGCTTCCTGGCCGGCGGCTACAAGACGGCCGGCGGCCTCTACCAGGAGATCAAGCAGGTCCGCGGGCTCACCGCCCGCCCCTTCGGCGTCAACCTCTTCCTGCCGGGGACCGGCAGGCCCGCCGATCCCGCCGCCGTCGAGGTCTACCGTCACCAACTGGCGGGCGAGACCACCTGGTACGACACCCCGCTCGGCGAGACCGACGACAGCCGCGACGACGCCTACGACGCCAAGCTGGCCATCCTCCTGGAGGACCCGGTCTCCGTCGTCTCCTTCACCTTCGGCTGCCCCGCGCCCGAGGTCCTGGCCTCCTTCGCCCGTGCCGGTACCTACACGATCGTCACCGCCACCTCCGTCGAGGAGGCCCTCGTCGCGCAGCACGCCGGGGCCGCCGCCGTCTGTGTCCAGGGCACCGAGGCGGGCGGCCACCAGGGCACCTTCCGCGACGACCCGGCCGACGACGACGCCCACGGCACCGGACTGCTCGCCCTGCTCACCCAGGTCCGCGAGAGCGTCCCCCTGCCGCTCGTGGCGGCGGGCGGGATCATGCGGGGCGCGCAGATCGCCGCCGTCCTCACCGCCGGGGCGGACGCAGCCCAGCTCGGCACCGCCTTCCTGCCCTGCCCCGAGTCCGGCGCCCACCGGCTGCACAAGGCGGCCCTGACCGACCCGCTGTTCACCCGGACCGCCCTCACCCGGGCCTTCACCGGACGCCCGGCGCGCGGTCTGGTCAACCGCTTCCTGCACGAGCACGGGCCGTACGCCCCCTCCGCCTACCCCGAGATCCACCACCTCACCGCGCCGCTCCGCAAGGCCGCCGCCGCCACCGGGGACGCCCAGGGCATGGCCCTGTGGGCCGGTCAGGGCCACCGTCTCGCCCGGGACCTCCCCGCCGGACGCCTGGTCGAGGTGCTGGCCGCCGAACTCGACACCGCCCTCGCCCAGCAGGCCCACAGGAGCACGCCATGACCGCACCCGTCTTCGTCGTCGAGACCGTTCCCGGCCCCGGGAGCTTCCTCCTGGACGGCTCCGAGGGACGGCACGCCGTCTCCGTGAAGCGGCTCCGGGCGGGCGAGGAACTCGTCCTCGTCGACGGGCGGGGCCGCTGGGCCGCGTGCGTGGTGCTGGCCGCCGAGGACCGGGACCGGCTGACCGTACGCGTCGACGAGGTCCACGAGGACCCCGAGGAGCAGCCGCGCGTCACCGTCGTCCAGGCGCTCCCCAAGGGCGACCGGGGCGAACTCGCCGTCGAGACCATGACGGAGACCGGGGTGGACGCGATCGTGCCGTGGGCCGCGTCCCGGTGCGTCACCCAGTGGAAGGGCGACCGGGGCCTCAAGGCGCTCGGCAAATGGCGGTCCACCGCGCGCGAGGCCGGGAAGCAGTCGCGCCGCACCCGGTTCCCCGAGGTCGCGGACCAGATGACGACCAAGCAGGTCGCCGCGCTCCTCGCGGAGGCCGACTTCGCGGCGGTGCTGCACGAGGACCGGGCGCACCCGAGCGGCGCGCTCGCCACCGCCGACCTCCCGGCGAAGGGCTCGATCGTGCTGGTCGTCGGCCCCGAGGGGGGCGTCTCACCGGACGAACTGGCCGCGTTCGAGGCGGCCGGGGCGAAGCCGTACCGGCTGGGCCGCAGCGTCCTGCGCACCTCCACGGCGGGCACCGCGGCGACGGCCCTCGTCCTGGCCCGCACGGGCCGCTGGAGCTGACGGACACGGGGTCCGGCCGGGGGCCGGGTGCGGCGGGGTCGGGACCGGATGAGGGGGCCCGGCCGGGCCCCTCCGGGCGGGCCCCCTCCGGACGGTGAGGCTTCCGGCCTTGACCGGCGAGGCTTCGGGTCCCGGACGGTGACGGCGGTGGCGGCTGGTGGTGCTTCCGGTGCCGACCGGTGACGCGGCCAGCGCCGACCGGTGACGCGGTCGGTCCTGACGGGAGAGGCTTCCGGTGCCGACCGGTGCCGACCGGTGGCGCTTCCGGCTCTGACCAGTGCGGCTTCCGGTTCTGACCGGTGACGCGGTCGGTCCTGACCGGTGAGGCTTCCGGCGCGGACCGGTGACGGCCGGTGGTACGGCCAGCCCCGGCCGGTGGCGGTTCCGGCCTCGACCGGTGCGGCTTCCGGTCCTGACCGGTGGCACGGCCAGCGACGCGGCCGGTGGAGTTTCCGGCTCCGGCAGGCCCCCCGGGCCGTACCCGGTGGACAGGGCGCGGGGCGGCCTTCCTAGGCTGGCCCGCATGGCCGACGACTCCCCCCTGATCCGTAGTCTGCGCGCGGCGGTCGCCGCCGCGCCCGACGACGTACCCCTGCGCCTCCACTTCGCCGAACTGCTCCTCGCGGAGGGCCGGAACGACGAGGCGGTCGCGGAGGCGGCGGTCTCGCTCCAGCACGCGCCGGGGGACGCTGCGGCCCGCGCGCTGATGATCCGCGCGATGGGGCTGCCCGCGACGCCCCCGACGTCACCGCCAGTCCCAGCAGCTCCGGCAGCTCCGGCAGTTCCGCCGGTCCCGCCGGTCCTGGCGGCCCCGGTCGCTCCGGCGGCTCCCACCGGGACCGGTGGTACCACCGGCCTCACGAGCCATGCCGACCCCACCAGCCTCGAAGAGCCCCCGGCCCCCGGGACACCCGCTGAGTACACCGGCCCCACCAGCCCCGTAACCCCTGCTGAGCAGCCCCAGCCCGCCCGTCCCGCGGATCACACCGGCCCCCAGCCCCCGGAGTCCCCCGTCGACGGTCCCGCCTTCGACTGGGCCGCCGCCGAGCAGCAGGTGCGGGACGTCGTCGGGCCCCGTTTCCTGACGGAGCCGCAGGCCGAGGGCGGGGACGCCCCGGCCGCCTGGGACGTCGACGCGCCCGGCTCGGTGCGCCTGGCCGACGTCGGCGGCATGGACGAGGTCAAGGACCGTCTGGAGGCCGCCTTCCTCGCCCCCATGCGCAACCCGGAACTGCGCAGGCTGTACGGCAAGTCGCTCCGCGGCGGACTGCTGCTGTACGGGCCGCCCGGCTGCGGCAAGACGTTCATCGCACGGGCCGTCGCGGGCGAGCTGGGCGCGAACTTCCTCACGGTCTCGCTCTCCGACGTCCTCGACATGTGGATCGGCGCCTCCGAGAAGAACGTCCACGACATCTTCGAGACGGCCCGCCGCCAGGCCCCCTGCGTGGTCTTCCTCGACGAGCTGGACGCGCTCGGCGCCAAGCGCTCCCGCACCCACCACAGCGGCCTCCGCAACGTCGTCAACCAGCTCCTCACCGAACTGGACGGCATCGCGAGCGGCGCGGGCAACGAAGGCGTGTTCGTGCTCGCCGCCACCAACGTGCCCTGGGACGTGGACATCGCGCTGCGCCGCCCCGGCCGCCTCGACCGCACCCTGCTGGTGCTCCCGCCGGACGCCACCGCCCGCGAGGCGATCCTCCGCTACCACCTGCGGGAACGCCCCGTCGAGTCCGTCGACCTCGGCAAGCTCGTCAAGGCCACCGAGGACTTCTCCGGCGCCGACCTCGCACACGTCTGCGAGTCGGCGGCCGAGACCGCGCTCCTCGACTCCGCCCGCAGCGGCTCCGTACGCCTGATCACCACCAAGGACCTGCTCGGCGCGGCCAAGCAGATCAAGCCGTCCACGGAGCCCTGGTTCGCGGCTGCCCGGAACGTCGCCATGTTCGCCAACGAGGGCGGTCTCTACGACGACCTCCTCACCCACCTCAAGCGGAAGCGCAAGCTGTGACCGCGCCGACCGCGCTGCTGCGCGCCGAGGCCCTCTACGACACCGGCCGGTACGCCCAGGCCGGGGAACTGGTCGCCCGGCACCTGGCGACGGAACCGGAGGACGCCGAGGCGCTCGTCCTGCTGGCCCGCTGCCACCACCGGGCCGAGGACCATCCGGCGGCCCTGGACGCCGTGGAACGGGCCCTGCGCGCCGAGCCCGAACTGCTGGCGGGCGTCCTGATGCGGGTCCAGATCCTGCTGGGCCTCAAGCGCTACCCGGAGGCGGAGGCCACGGCCCGGCACTCCGTCCGGCTCGCCCCGCAGCACTGGGGAACCCACTACGCCCTCGCCACCGTCCTGTCCCGGTCCGTGTCGCGGGCCCGGAACACCGAGGCGTACGAGGCCGCGCGGACCGCCGTCCGGCTGGCGCCCGAGGAGGACGCGGCCCACTTCCTGGTGGGCCTGACGGCACAGCGCCGACGCGACCACGCCACCGCGCGACGGGCGTACGAGACGACGCTGCGGCTCAACCCGCAGAGCAGCGAGGCCCACAACAACCTGTCGCTGCTGCGGCTGCGGCGCCGCTGGTTCCGGCGCGGCGCGTGGACCCAGGCGGCCGAGGGCTTCGTCGCCTCCGCCGCGCTCGACCTCCAGGACCGCAAGGCCCGCCACAACCTGGAGGCGATGGCCTGGAACACCGTCGCCGGGGCCCGCTGGGTCGCCCTGGCGGGCTTCCTCGCCTCGGCGTTCGGGAGCGCGCCCGTCCGGGACGGGGCCACCGGCGCGGACGCCGTCGTACCGTTCGTGATCGGCGCGGCCGTCCTCCTCGGCGCCTGGGGCGGCTGGGCGCTGTGGATGGCCCGCCGGGTGCCGCCCCGGCTGCGCCGCCCGCTGCTCCTGGTGGCCCGGTCCTGCCGTCCGGTGATCGCGATGGCCGCCGCGGTGGGGCTGCTCGGGCTGTACTCGGTGGTGACGATGGCCCTGTGGTCGTTCGGCACCGGCGTGGTCGGCGGTCTGGGGACGCCGCTGTTCTGGGCCGTGATCATCACGTACTGGGTGAGCCGTTCCGCCCTGAACCGGCGGGCGCCCACGGACTGACCGGGGGCGCGCCCGGGGGCGGGCGGCGGCCGATAACATGCGGGGGTACCAGCCGATCAGACGAGCGAGGAGCGGGGCCATGGCCGGAGAGCCGCAGGACGACTGCCTGTTCTGCAAGATCGTGGCGGGTGAGGTGCCGGCGACGATCGTCCGGGAGACGGCGACCACCGTCGCCTTCCGCGACATCAACCCGCAGGCGCCCGTGCACGTCCTGGTGATCCCGCGCCTCCACCACCCGGACGCCGCCTCCCTCGCCGCCGCCGCGCCGGAGGTCGCCGCCGACGTGCTGCGCGAGGCGGGCGAGGTCGCCGCCCAGGAGAAGGTGGACGGGTCCGGTTACCGGATCGTCCTCAACACCGGCTCCGGCGCGGGCCAGACCGTCTTCCACGCCCACGCGCACGTGCTGGCCGGCCGCGGTCTCACCTGGCCTCCCGGATAGTCCGTGTCCGTCCGCGAACTCGTCGTGCTCGGGACCGCCAGCCAGGTCCCGACCCGGCACCGCAACCACAACGGCTATCTGCTGCGCTGGGACGGCCGGGGCATCCTCTTCGACCCGGGCGAGGGCACCCAGCGGCAGATGCTGCGGGCCGGGGTCGCGGCGCACGACCTCGACCGGATCTGTGTGACGCACTTCCACGGCGACCACTCGCTGGGCCTCGCCGGGGTGATCCAGCGGATCAACCTCGACCGGGTGCCGCACCCCGTCACCGCGCACTACCCGGCGAGCGGACAGCACTTCTTCGACCGGCTGCGGTACGCCACGGCGTACCGCGAGACCGTGGACCTCGTACAGGCGCCCGTCCGCGCCGACGGGCCGCTCGCCGTCACCGACGCGTTCACCCTGGACGCGCGGCTGCTCTCGCACCCCGTCGAGTCGTACGGCTACCGGCTGACCGAGCCCGACGGGCGCAGGCTGCTCCCCGGGCGGCTCGCCGCGCACGGCATCGCGGGCCCCGACGTCGGCCGCATCCAGCGCGAGGGCTCCCTGAACGGCGTGTCCTTCGAGGAGGTCAGCGAGGTCCGGCGCGGGCAGCGCTTCGCCTTCGTCATGGACACCCGGCTCTGCGACGGGGTGCACGCCCTCGCCGAGGACGCCGATCTGCTGGTCATCGAGTCGACCTTCCTCGACGAGGACGTCCGGCTCGCCACCGACCACGGCCATCTGACGGCCGGACAGGCCGCCGCGGTCGCCCGGGACGCCCGGGTGCGGCACCTGGTGCTGACCCACTTCTCGCAGCGTTACTCCGACCCCTCGGAGTTCGCGCGGCAGGCGCGGGCGGCCGGATTCGACGGCGAACTGAGCATCGCCCAGGACCTCATGCGGGTCCCCGTACCGAAACGACTGTGACCATGCCCGTACCCAAGGCCGAACTGCACCTCCACATCGAAGGCACCCTCGAACCCGAGCTGGCCTTCGCGCTCGCCGAACGCAACGGCGTCACCCTGCCGTACGCGGACACCGCCGCCCTGCGCGAGGCGTACCGCTTCGGCGACCTCCAGTCCTTCCTGGACCTCTACTACGGCCTGATGGCGGTGCTGCGGACCGCCGAGGACTTCACGGAGCTGGCCGAGGCCTATCTGGAGCGGGCCGCCGCGCAGGGCGTCCGGCACGCCGAGATCTTCTTCGACCCGCAGGCCCACACCGCGCGCGGGGTGCCCTTCGCCACCGTGGTCGAGGGGCTGGGCGCCGCGCTCGACCGCTCCGAGGAGCGGCACGGGATCTCCACCCGGCTCATCATGTGCTTCCTGCGCGACGAGTCCGCCGAGTCGGCGCTCGCCACCCTGGAGCAGGCCGTGCCCCATCTGGACCGGATCACCGGCGTCGGTCTCGACTCGGCGGAGGTCGGCCACCCGCCGGCCAAGTTCCGCGAGGTGTACGAGGCGGCCGGGGCGCTCGGTCTGCGCAAGGTCGCCCACGCGGGCGAGGAGGGCCCGGCGGCGTACGTCCGCGAGGCGCTCGACGTCCTCGGGGTGGAGCGGATCGACCACGGGCTGCGCTGCGTGGAGGACCCGGAGCTGGTCGAGCGGCTGGCCCGCGAGCGGGTGCCGCTCACCCTCTGCCCGCTGTCGAACGTACGGCTCCGGGTCATCGACACCCTCGCCGACCATCCGCTGCGGTCGATGATGGCGGCGGGCCTGCTGGTCACCGTGAACTCCGACGACCCCGCGTATTTCGGCGGCTACGCCGGAGACAACTTCGACGGAGTCCGCGACGCCCTCGGCCTGACCCCGGACCAGCTCCGCGAGCTGGCCCGCAACTCCTTCCTCGCCTCCTTCCTGGACGACGACGAGGAGCGCAGGGCCCGGTACCTCGCCGAGGTCGAGGCGTACGACTTCGACACCGTCTGAGACCCGTGCGGGCCGGGTCCCGCCCCGGACGGGACGCGGCCCCGGACCGGCGCCGGGGGAGCGGACCGGTCGGACCGCCCCCGCGCCCGGCCCGGCGCCAGGCTCCGCCCCCGGCTCCGGCCGGGTGCGGGCCGCGCCGTCCGGCGATCCCGGCGGCGGCGACCGCCGTCGCGATGCCCGCGCCGAGGCCCCCGCGCCGACGCCCCTGAGGACGCCGCCCCCGACGGCCGACGGCACCGGACCTGTTACGGCGGCGGAGCCGTGACCGACCGCCACCGCGAGGAGCCCCCGCCCGCCGCCGCGCGGGGCGTGATCCGGTCATCACGTACGGCCAGGGCGGACCCCGCCGACGAGGAGCCGGGCAGCGGGAAGGCGCCGACGCGTGAGGTCCCGCGCCGGGCCGGGGCCGAGCCCGGCGGTGAGTCGACCGACGACGGTGGGCAGCGGGTACGGGGCGGGGCGGCCGACGGCGACGAGGGAGGACAGGGGCCCCGGGACGCGCGGGCGCGACGGCAGGAGCGTTCCAGGAACTGAACGGGGAAATGAGATGGCGGCCGGTGATCCACGGGGTCGCGGCACCATGTGTATCAAGCATCCGACTGGGCGGAGAAGGCACGGCCCCCGCTTCGGCCTGTGAGGTGAGTCACTATCGGTTTGGGTTCGCTCCCGCGGGGCAACGCGCGACGGCCGGGTGGCGTCGCAGCCGTCTCTCCACCCCCGTCGGGCACACTGTCCAGATCAGCACCACGGTGCCGATGCACCGCACCACGACCGGGGAGTCCGCCGTGACCACAGCCAGGGGAGAGCAGCCGCACCACGACGCCGAGGTCGACCCCTTGGGATGTCTGCGCGAACCCACCGACCCCGCCTGCGACGTCTTCCTGACCGGCACCGTCTTCCTCGACATCATCTTCACCGGCCTCGACAGCGCCCCCGTCCGGGGCACCGAGTCCTGGGCCCGGGGCATGGGCTCCAGCCCCGGCGGCGTCGCCAACATGGCCACCGCCCTCGCCCGCCTCGGCCTGCGGACCTCCCTCGCCGCCGCCTTCGGCGACGACCACTACGGCGAGTACTGCTGGGACGCCCTCGAACAGGGCGAGGGCATCGACCTCGCCCTCTCCCGCACCGTCCCCGGCTGGCACTCCCCGGTCACCGTCTCCATGGCCTACGAGGGCGAACGGACCATGGTCTCCCACGGCCACCAGGCCCCCGACCTGGACGCCACCCTGCCCGCCTACCCGCCCCACGCGCGCGCGGCCGTCGCCTCCCTCGTCCCCGGACGCGCCGAGGAATGGGTCGAACGGGCCGCGCTGGGGGGCGCCAAGGTCTTCGCCGACGTCGGCTGGGACGACACCGGCCACTGGGACCTCAGGGGCCTCACCGACCTCGAACACTGCGAGGCCTTCCTGCCCAACGCCGCCGAGGCGATGCGGTACACCCGCACCGACTGCCCCCGGGCCGCCGCCCGCGCCCTCGCCGACAAGGTCCGCTACGCCGTCGTCACCCTCGGCTCCGAGGGCGCCTACGCCGTCGACGGCGCCACCGGCGAGACCGCGGAGGTCCCCGCCATCCGGGTCGCCGCCCTCGACCCGACCGGCGCCGGGGACGTCTTCGTCGCCGGATTCGTCACCGGCACCCTCGCCGACTGGCCCCTCGCCGACCGGCTCGCCTTCGCCGGACTCACCGCCGCCCTCTCCGTCCAGGAGTTCGGCGGCTCCCTCTCGGCCCCCACCTGGAGCGAGATCGCCGCCTGGTGGCAGCGGGCCCAGCACCACGAGGGCCAGGACCCGGAGGCCCTGCGCGCCCGCTACGCCTTCCTCGAACGGCTGCTGCCCGCCCCCGCGCGCGCCTGGCCGCCGCGCCGCGCGGTACCCACCATCGGCTTCCGCGCCGCTCACACCTGAGCGGCTCGTACGACGAACGGCTAAACCACTACGGGCCCGTGGCACCCAGGTCGTAGGCTTGGGGACCAGAGGTTGTCGAGCGGCGAGAACCCCGTAACGGGAGGTATGCGCAGGCCACAGTGCCGGCCCATGACTCAGACACCCACAGCCCGCGACGGATCGCCCCAGGACGGGGCGCCCGGACAGGCCCGCGCCCACTTCGCCGTCCCCGCCAAGCATCCGATGGTGAGCCTGCTGGGCTCCGGCGACGCACTGCTCCGCGTGATCGAGCGGTCGTTCCCGAAGACCGACATCCACGTCCGGGGCAACCAGGTCAGCGCGGTCGGCGACGCGGCGGAGGTCGCCCTGATCCAGCGCCTGTTCGACCAGATGATGTTGGTGCTCCGCACCGGTCAGCCGATGACGGAGGACGCAGTGGAACGCTCGATCGCCATGCTCAGGACCGGCGAGAACGGCGCGGAGGGCGGCGCGGAGACCCCCGCCGAGGTGCTCACCCAGAACATCCTCTCCAACCGGGGGCGCACGATCCGCCCCAAGACGCTGAACCAGAAGCGGTACGTCGACGACATCGACAAGCACACCATCGTCTTCGGGATCGGCCCCGCGGGCACCGGAAAGACCTACCTGGCCATGGCCAAGGCGGTCCAGGCCCTGCAGTCCAAGCAGGTCAGCCGCATCATCCTGACCCGCCCCGCCGTCGAGGCGGGCGAGCGCCTCGGCTTCCTGCCCGGCACCCTCTTCGAGAAGATCGACCCCTACCTGCGCCCGCTCTACGACGCGCTGCACGACATGCTCGACCCCGACTCCATCCCCAAACTGATGGCGAGCGGCACCATCGAGGTCGCGCCCCTGGCCTACATGAGGGGCCGCACCCTGAACGACGCGTTCATCATCCTCGACGAGGCGCAGAACACCAGCCCCGAGCAGATGAAGATGTTCCTCACCCGCCTCGGCTTCGACTCGAAGATCGTCATCACCGGTGACATCACCCAGGTCGACCTGCCGAACGGGGCGAAGAGCGGGCTCCGGCAGGTGCGCGACATCCTCGAAGGGGTCCCGGACGTCGCCTTCTCGTCGCTCACGTCGCAGGATGTCGTCCGGCACCGGCTCGTCGGCCGTATCGTCGACGCGTACGAGCAGTACGACAGCCGCAACGGGAAGTAGTACACGAGCACCATGTCGATCGACGTCAACAACGAGTCCGGGACCGAGGTCGACGAGCAGTCGATCCTCGACATCGCCCGCTACGCGCTCGCCCGGATGCGCATCCACCCCCTCTCCGAGCTCTCGGTGATCGTGGTGGACGCGGAGGCGATGGAGCAGCTCCACATCCAGTGGATGGACCTGCCCGGACCGACGGACGTCATGTCCTTCCCGATGGACGAGCTGCGCCCGCCGTCGAAGGAGGACGAGGAGCCCCCGCAGGGCCTCCTCGGTGACATCGTGCTCTGCCCCGAGGTCGCCACCCAGCAGGGCAAGGACGCGCCGACCGACCACTCCATGGACGAGGAGCTCCAGCTCCTCACCGTCCACGGGGTGCTGCACCTCCTCGGCTACGACCACGAGGAGCCCGACGAGAAGGCCGAGATGTTCGGCCTCCAGGCGGCGATCGTCGACGGCTGGCGCGCGGAGAAGGGCCTGACCGGCCCGTCCCCGGCACCGACCGTCTCCTGACCCGATGGACGTCTCGCTGATCCTCGGGGCGGTCGCCCTGGTCGTCGTGGCGTGGCTGGCCGCGTGCGCCGAGGCCGGTCTGGCCCGGGTCTCCAGCTTCCGCGCCGCCGAGGCCGTACGGTCAGGGCGGCGCGGGGCGGAGAAGCTCGCCCAGGTCGCCTCGGACCCCACCCGCTACCTCAACGTGGCGCTCCTCGTGCGCGTCGCCTGCGAGATGGCGGCGGGCGTCCTCGTCACGTACGTCTGCCTCGAAGCCTTCCCGGAGACCTGGGAGGCGCTGCTCGTCGCCATCGCGGTGATGGTCCTCGTCTCCTATGTGGCCGTCGGCGTCTCGCCCCGTACGATCGGCCGCCAGCACCCGCTGAACACGGCGACGGCCGCCGCGTACGTGCTGCTGCCGCTGGCCCGGATCATGGGGCCGATCCCGCAGCTGCTGATCCTCATCGGCAACGCGCTCACCCCCGGCAAGGGCTTCCGCAAGGGGCCCTTCGCCTCCGAGGCGGAGCTGCGGGCCCTGGTGGACCTCGCCGAGAGCGAGTCGCTGATCGAGGACGAGGAGCGCCGCATGGTGCACTCGGTCTTCGAGCTGGGCGACACCCTCGTGCGGGAGGTGATGGTGCCCAGGACCGACCTGGTCTGCATCGAGCGGTACAAGACGATCCGGCAGGCCCTCACCCTCGCGCTGCGCTCCGGTTTCTCGCGCATCCCGGTCACCGGGGAGAACGAGGACGACATCGTCGGCATCGTGTACCTGAAGGACCTGGTCAGGAAGTCGCACATCAACCGGGAGTCCGAGGCGGACCTGGTGTCGACGGCGATGCGGGCCGCCGCCTTCGTCCCCGACACCAAGAACGCCGGTGACCTGCTGCGCGAGATGCAGCTGGAGCGCAACCACGTCGCCGTCGTCATCGACGAGTACGGCGGCACGGCGGGCATCGTCACCATCGAGGACATCCTGGAGGAGATCGTCGGGGAGATCACCGACGAGTACGACCGGGAGCTGCCGCCGGTCACGGACCTCGGCGGGGGCCGTCACCGGGTGACGGCCCGGCTGGACATCGGCGACCTCGGGGAGCTGTACGGTCTGGGGCCCGACGAGTACGACGACGAGGACGTGGAGACCGTCGGCGGTCTGCTCGCGAAGGCGCTCGGCCGGGTGCCGATCGCGGGCGCGAAGGCGGTCGTGGAGCTGCCGGACGGGCGGGGGCTGCGGCTGACGGCCGAGTCCCCGGCCGGCCGCCGGAACAAGATCGTCACCGTTCTGGTGGAACCCCTGGAGCCGGAGGAGACCCCGTAGTGACCCCCGACGAGCTGCGCGCCTTCTGCCTGGACCTCAACGACGCGACGGAGGAGTTCCCGTTCACCCCGGAGACCTCCGTCTTCAAGGTCGCCGGGAAGATGTTCGCACTCTCGGCGCTGGACTCCGAGCCGCTGCGGGTCAACCTCAAGTGCGATCCGGACGAGGCGGTACGGCTCCGCGAGGAGCACCCCGGCGTCGCGCCCGGCTATCACATGAACAAGCGGCACTGGAACACGGTGAGCGTGGGAGAGCTCCCGGACCGGATGGTCCGGGAGCTCGTCGAGGACTCGTACGACCTCGTCGTCGCCGGTCTTCCCCGGGCGGTACGGCTCCGCCTCGACCGGCCCTGAGTCACCGCCCCTGAGTCACCGGCCCCGAGTCACCGGCGCCGCAGTCCGAGGCCCACCAGGACGGCGGCGCCGAGCAGGATCGCCGCGTCCAGGACGAGGACGGTGCGGACACCGCCGTACAGGTCGCCGCCGGTGGTGGCGAGGACCCCCAGCAGCGGGATGCCGATCGTGAGGCCGACCTGCTGGGTGGTGGTCACCAGTCCGGTCGCCAGACCCTGCTTCTCGTCGGGGACGCCGGAGGTGGCGGTCAGCCCGTACGCGATGATCGCGCCGAGGTGGCACATCGACGCCAGCGAGACCGCGACGGTCGCCAGGACCGCGCCCGACTCCCGGCCGAGCCCGAGCAGCGCGGCCGTCAGCAGGCCCTGTCCGGCGAGCGAGCCGACGAGGACGCCGCGGGCACCGATCCGGCCGATGAGCTTCGGCGCCAGTGTTCCGGCGAGCACGGACATCACGCCCTGCACGCCGAAGACCAGACCGGTGGCGAAGGCCGAGAGGCCCAGGGTGTCCTGGAGGTACAGGGTGAGGACGAAGACGACGGTCGACATCATCGAGAAGGTGACCAGACCGCCCAGGTTGCCGAAGGCGACCGTGGGCCGCCGCAGCATCGGCAGCGAGACCAGCGGGGCCGCCGCGCGGTACTCGACCCGTACGAACACCCCGAGCAGCAGCACGCCCGCCACCAGGGTGACCAGGACGTCCGCACCGCCGAAGCCGCGTTCGGCGGCCGTGGACAGGGAGTAGATCAGGGAGAGCAGTCCGGCGGTGACGGTCACCGCGCCGGGCACGTCGAGCCGGGGCCGTTCGGGGGTGCGGGACTCGGGCAGCAGCCGAGGGGCGAGCGGCAGCACGATGGCGACGAAGAGGGCGAGCAGGCCCATGGTGGAGCGCCAGCCGAGGGCGTCGGTCATGACGCCGCCGAGGACCATGCCGACGGTGAAGCCGAGCGAGAGCAGGGTGCCGGAGATGCCGAGCGCCCGGTCGCGCAGCGGGCCCTCGGGGAAGGTGGTGGTCAGCAGGGACATGCCGGTGGGCACGATCGCGGCGGCGCCGAGGCCCTGGAGGGCGCGGGCGGTGAGGAAGGAGGCCGGGTCCCAGGCGAAGGTGGCGAGCAGCGAGGCCGCGCCGAAGAGGGTGAGCCCGGCGAGGAACAGCCTCTTGCGTCCGTAGAGGTCGCCGACGCGGCCGAAGAGCAGCAGGAAGCCGCCGGAGGGCAGCGCGAAGGCGGTGACGGCCCACTGGAGGGCGGCCCGGTCGAGGCCGAGGTCGGTGCCGAGGACGGGCAGGGCCACGTTCAGTACGGAGAAGTCCAGCGCGACCATGAACTGGGCGGCGCACAGCACGAAGAGGACGAGCCGGGTGCGGCCGGTGAGGGCCGGGGGAGCGGGGGAGGGGGTCCGGGCGGGGGCCTCGGCGGAGGTCAGGGTCGGCATGTCCCCACCTTCGGCGTCCGGGAACAACGGTGGGGAGCGGGAACTTATCCTGTTGGCCGTACCACCAGGCACGACCGGGCACCACCACGCGTCCAGGGGGAAGTACGTGGCTACCGCCGTCGAGAGCGTCACCGCGAAGCAGCACCGGCTGGGGCAGCTCCGTGAGTTCCTGATGAGCCGCCGGGCCCGGGTGAGCCCGGCCGAGGCGGGGCTGCCGGACGGCGGGCGCCGCCGGACCCCGGGGCTGCGCCGGGAGGAGGTGGCCGTCCTCGCGGGCGTCGGGGCCAGTTGGTACCAGTGGCTGGAGCAGGGCAGGGACATCACGGTCTCGCCGCAGGTGCTGGACTCGGTGGCGCGGGTGCTGCGGCTGAGCCCGGCGGAGCGGCGCCATCTGTACGTCCTGGCGGCGCTGAACCCGCCGGTCGCGGAGACCGCTCCGGAGGACCTGGACATGTGCGAGGGGCTGCGGCGGCTGATCGACGCGTGGACCCCGTTCCCCGCGCACATCATGGACGTCTACTGGAACACGGTCGTCCACAACGACGCGGCGGCGATCGTGCTGGGGATGCGGCCGGACGTCCCGCAGAACTGCCTGGCGAGCTTCTTCACCGATCCGCTGTACCGGACGCGGGCGGCGCACTGGGCGCGGAGCGCGCCGAAGGTCGTCGCCCAGTTCCGTTCGGCCTGCTCGGAGGCCCCGGAGGACGAGGGTTTCCGGGTGGTGGTCGAGGAGCTGAAGGAGCTGAGTCCGGAGTTCGCGGAGCTGTGGGAGCGGCAGGACGTCCGGCCGGGCGGCCAGAACCGCAAGGAGCTGGAGCATCCGCTGGCGGGCACCCTGATGATGGAGGCCACCCAGCTGCGGGTCCCGGCCCGGCCGGACCTGGTGATCGTGCTGCACACGCCGCTGCCGGAGGCGCACACGGCGGAGAAGCTGGAGTGGCTGGCGTCACCGGAGGGGCGCCGGGGGGCGATGTACCCGGTCGCGGGCTGATCCCCGGGGCGGACCTATGCTCAGGGGCATGACACTCAGCAGCGAGCACGGCGACCTCGGCGCCGAGGACTTGAAGATCATCACGCTGGCGCGCAGCGCCCGCGCCCGCAACGGCGTGCCCGAGGGCGCCGCGGTGCGCGACGAGACCGGCCGGACGTACGTGGCGGGGACCGTGGAGCTGGAGTCGCTCCGGCTGAGCGCGCTGCGGACCGCCGTCGCGATGGCGGTGGCCAGCGGGGCCCGGTCCCTGGAGGCGGCGGCCGTGGTGTCGAGCGCGTCGGCCGCGTCGGACGAGGACCGGGCGGCGGTCCGGGACCTCGGTGGCCCGGAGACCCCGGTGCTGCTCGCGGGTCCCGACGGACAGCTGCGCGCGGCGGTCACGGCGGGCTGAACGCGTCCCGTCCGGGCGCGGGTTCCCGCCGCGCGGGACGGCCGCGCGGACGGCCCGGCCCGGAGGCGGGGCCGTACGGCGAGAACAGGACACGGAGGGGCCCGGCGGTGTGCCGGGCCCCTCCGTCTTGTGTCCTTGTGAACGATCACGGTGTCTTCTCTTGCCTTCCCCGGCGGTCTGCGTCTCAATGAACACCGGTCCGCCCGACGGACCGTCAGATCTCTCGTCCTCCACGCAGTGTCCGCACCCCTGCGTTCGTCATCGGAAGGGGTTCGAACTCGCCATGAGAAGAAGAAGCACCACGGGGACCGTCGCGGTCCTCGCCGGGGGCCTCGCCGCCGCCGGACTCGCCTTCGCCCCGTCGGCCGCCGCCGTCTCGCCCGGCTCGGCCACGGCGACGTACGACTGCGGCAGCTGGGGCGGCGGCACCGCCACCCTCGCCGCGACCCAGCTCGGCACGTCCGCGAGCATCACCCTCACCTCGGGCATCACGACGCCGATCGCGGTCGGCGCCGACCAGATCAACGCGACGCTGACGATGGCCAAGGGCGGCGGTGGCACCCGGGTCTTCACCGGCAAGAAGAACCCGGCGCTCCCCGCCGGCGGGACGGTGAAGATCGGTCCGCTCACCGGGACCGTGGCCTCGGGCGACAGCCTCAACTCGTACTTCGCGGGTGTCGCCCTCAAGATGGTGATCTTCGGGGTCACGGTGAACTGCGACGCCGTGACCTCGCAGACGCCCGGCCCGTTCGTCTTCAGCTGAGCCCGCTCCGCCCCGGACCGGCGCCGCCCTCGGGCGGCGCCGGTCTCCGTCGCGCTCCGGCCCCGGCCGCCCCGCCGATGACCTGCGGAAAGACCCGACCGAGCCGATCTTGACAGTATCTGACGGCACATCAGTCGATGTTCCTCGCGTGCCTTGACTTCTCTTCACCGACGGCCGTCAATGGCGCCCACTCATTCCTCAGGAGGGGGCACACCATGGCACTCACCCGATCCCGGGCGGCCGTCCGAAGACGGCGCTGGACCGCCGTCCTCGGCGCCACCGCCCTCGCGTTCGCGGGCGGCGGCGCGCTCGCCGCCCCCGCCGGTGCGACCAGCAGTTCCGTGGAGGTGCAGTACCAGACCCGCTGCGTCCCGCCGCCGATCGCGGGCATCCCGCCCATCCAGGGCACCACCACCGCCCTCGTCTCGGTCGACAAGAGCAGCCCCAAGGTCGGCGACGTCGTGACCGTCACCTACACGATCACCAAGCCCGCCGCGTCCAACCCGGTCGACCTCGCCCTCCCGGCCGACATCATGACGCCCAGCGGCAAGGTCGTCCTCGGCGGCGCCCAGAGCGGCGCCCTCACCGTCACCGGCCCCAAGAAGAACCCGCCGGTCCCCGGCAAGGGCTCCTTCCCGGCCTTCTCCATGACCGGCACCTTCACGGTCACCCAGGCCGGAACGATCACCCTGTCTCCCGGCGACTACAACATCCACACCAGCTACCTCATGGAGCTGGACACCCCCTGTACCGTCCTCAACCCGCCCGCCCCGGTCTCCGACACGGTCACCGCGAGCCCGGTGACCAGCCCCAACACCCGGGCCCTCCAGCTGGAGACGCCCTCCGGCGCCCCCGGCGTCCGGGTCACCGTCAACGGCTCCCGGTTCACCCCGCTCACCGCCGTCACCGTCGTCGGCCGCGCCGGAGCGGCCGAGACCGCCGACCGGATGACCGTCACCACCGACAGCGAGGGCTCCTTCGCGGCCCGCCTCAAGGTCAACGACAAGGCGACCACCGGGATCGTGGCCTACGAGGGCGCCTCCTGGAACGCCGACAAGGGCGCGGGCCCGGCCGCCTACACCGTCGTCGACGACACCCCGCAGCCGCCGGGCAGCCAGCGGATCACCGCGTCCGTCACGGCGGGCGAACTGTCCATGACCCAGGCGGGCGACGCCGTCCAGCTCTCCGCCGTGGACTTCGGGCAGGGCGGCGCCGCCACCGGCAGCCTCCAGACCGTGACCGTCAAGGACTTCCGCGGCGGCCCCGCGGGCTGGTCCCTCACCGGCAAGGTCACCGACTTCACCGGCCCCGGCGGCTCCCTCGGCGCCGGGAACCTCAGCTGGACCCCGTCCTGCACCGCCAAGGAGGGCAGCCCCAGCACCTGCGCGGCCGGATCCGCCGGACCCGTCGGCAGCGGCGGCGCGACCCTCGCCTCCACCCCGAACGGCGCCCTCACGGGCGGCGAGTTCACCGTCGACGCGGGCCTCTCCCTCGACGTCCCGGCGTTCACCGCGCCCGGCTCGTACGCGGGCCTGCTCACGCTGACCCTGTCCTGACCGCACGGCGGGCCGGGCGCGCACCCGGCCGGTCCGCCGCCGATCCGCACCCCAGGGGGTTCCGCACCGTGCGCGTCGAACCGTACGTCCTCCGCGTCAAGCCGTACGCCCTCCTCCTGAGCGCCCTCCTCCTGCTCCTGGGCCTCGCGCCGGGCGCCGGGGCGGCGGAGAACGGCGAATGGGCGGTCTATCCGGCGGCTGCCCGGCCGGGCAGCCGCCCCTACTTCTTCCTCACCGTCGACCCGGGTGCCACCGTCACCGACCGGGTCACCGTCACCAACCGGACGGACGGCCCGCTGACCTTCCGGCTCTACGGCGCCGACGCCTACAACACCGACCGCGACGGCGGCTTCGCCGTCCGCACCCGGCAGGAGCGGCAGACCGGCGCCGGAGCCTGGATCACCCCGGAGCAGACCCGGATCACCGTCCCGCCCCGCTCCGCCGTCACCGTCCCCTACACGCTGACCGTCCCCGCCGACGCCGACCCCGGCGACCACCCCGGCGCCCTCGTCGCCCTCGACGAACGGATCGGCCCCGCCGCCGGGAGCGCCGTCGCCGTCGGCGTCCAGCGGGCCGTCGCCGCCCGCGTCTACCTCCGGGTCACCGGCCCGACCGTGCCCGCCCTCGCCGTCGAGGACATCACCCTCGACCAGGACCGGCCGCTGGTCCCCGGCACCCGCGAAAGCAGCGCCCTCGTCTCGTACACCCTGCACAACCGGGGCAACGTCACCCTCAGCCCCCAGGTCGCGCTCCGCGCCGAGGGGCTCTTCGGCCGCACCCTCCTCGCCCGCGGCCTGACCGGGGTCCCCGCCGAACTGCTGCCCCGCCAGAAGATCCGGCTCACCGCGCGGTGGACCGGCTCCCCCCAGTTCGACCGGGGGGACGTCACCCTCACCGCCACCGCGAAGGACGTGCGGGAGACCGGCACCGTCTCCTTCCTCGCCGTGCCCTGGACCGCCCTCCTCACCCTTCTCGCGGCGGGCGCCGCCACCGTCCTCGGCCTGCGGCTCCGCCGCCGCCGGACGGCCCGCCGGGACCCCCGTACGGACCCCGTGGGGGAGGCTCCGGTACCCGCGAGCGCGCACTGAGTGCGTACGGCGGGCGCTCATCGGGGACAATGGCCTCCATGAGCGCTCGCAACCAAGAATCCGAAGCCGTCCACCGGGCCGGCTTCGCCTGCTTCGTCGGCCGCCCCAACGCGGGCAAGTCCACCCTCACGAACGCTCTGGTCGGTCAGAAGGTGGCCATCACCTCGAACCGGCCGCAGACCACCCGGCACACCGTCCGGGGCATCGTGCACCGCCCCGAGGCCCAGCTGATCCTGGTCGACACCCCCGGGCTCCACAAGCCGCGCACCCTCCTCGGCGAGCGGCTCAACGACGTGGTGCGCGCCACCTGGGCCGAGGTCGACGTGATCGGCTTCTGCCTGCCCGCCGACCAGAAGCTCGGCCCCGGCGACCGGTTCATCGCCAAGGAACTCGCCGGGATCAAGAAGACCCCCAAGGTCGCGATCATCACCAAGACCGACCTGGTCGACTCCAAGACCCTCGCCGAACAGCTCATCGCGATCGACCAGCTCGGCAAGGAGCTGGGCTTCGAGTGGACGCAGATCGTGCCCGTCTCGGCCGTGGGCAACAAGCAGGTCCAGCTCGTCGCCGACCTGCTGATCCCGCTGCTCCCCGAGTCCCCGCCGCTCTACCCGGAGGGCGACCTCACCGACGAGCCGGAGCAGGTCATGGTCGCGGAGCTGATCCGCGAGGCCGCCCTCGAAGGCGTCCGGGACGAGCTGCCGCACTCGATCGCGGTGGTCGTCGAGGAGATGATCCCGCGCGAGAACCGCCCGGCGGACCGGCCGCTGCTCGACATCCACGCCAACGTGTACATCGAGCGCCCCAGCCAGAAGGGCATCATCATCGGCCCGAAGGGCAGCCGCCTCAAGGAGGTCGGCATGAAGTCCCGCAAGCACATCGAGGCGCTGCTCGGCACCCCCGTCTTCCTTGATCTGCACGTGAAGGTCGCCAAGGACTGGCAGCGCGACCCGAAGCAGCTGCGGAAGCTCGGCTTCTAGCGGCGGGCCCCGGAAGGGCCGCAGAGCACGACGAGGGCCGCGCCCGGGACTTCTCCCCGGACGCGGCCCCTTCTCGTACGGCGAGGCGGTGACGCGGTGACGCGGTGATGCGGTGATGCCGTGACGCGGCGACGCCGTGACGCCGTGACGCCGTCGTGCGGTGACGCCCGGCCGCCGTGCCGTCCGGTCCCGTCCCGTCCTACGGCTGGATCAGCGAGTCCTTGTAGTAGACCGACGCCGTGCGCGCGCCCGGGGTGTCCCCCGAGGCGAAGCCCATGCAGAGCCGGAACACCTCGGGCTCGGACGCCTTCGGGATCTGGACGGCCAGGCCCTCCGGCTCCCGGAACGGCAGCGTGTAGCCCGCCTTCGAGTGGAAGGTCCTGACGATCTGGCCGGTGTTCAGGTCCACCGAGGTGAGGTGGGTGTTGCCCACGCCCGGCGGAGAGATGACGATCTTGGGCGTGGACGGATCGCCGTCATGGTCCTGGGTGTAGCCGTACGAGTTCCCGTGAAGCATGTAAAGGAACTGGCCGGCCACCGCGTACCCCTGGAACGAGGGCTTCCCGTAGAGGTCGCGGTCGATCTGGAGCGCGGGCTCGGCGATCTCGGCCAGCGGGGCGCCGAAGTCGCCCGCCCGCGCCGCCGCCAGGTCGAAGATCCGGTAGCGCATCCCGTTCAGGCTGTAGCGGACCACCAGACGGCCGGTGAGCGGGTCGACGCCCGCGGTGTTGTTCACACTGCCGGGAACGGGGGTGAACTTCTGGAGCGAGGTGCTGGTGGCGTCCAGGGGCGTGTCGGAACCGGTGAACTTGAAGCGGCAGAGGCGTCGGCCCCGGCTCGTCCCCTCCACGGTGTCCTGGACGGCGTCGACCTCGGTCCACAGATAGGTGCCGCTCCCGGACGGCTCGACGCCGATGCCCACACCGTGGCCGAAGCCCCGCAGATACATGTGGCCCGTGAGGCTGGCGCTCCCGGCGCCCTCCGCCGTGTCGGGGCCCAGGGTCCACTCGGTGATCGCCAGATCGCCGTGGAGGTCGCGGGTGGCGGCGGGGACCGGTGCGGACTCCCCCGCGAGCTGGAGTCCGCCGCCGATGAGCTGGGCGAAGTAGAGACGCCGGTTGACGTTGTCGAAGCCGAGGGACTGGATGACCGTCCCCCGCCGCACGGCCTTCTCACGGAAGTAGGCCGGGCCGGTGTTGCCCTCGACCCGGATCAGTTTCGACGGCGGCAGCGCCAGGGCGGCGCCCGTCGCCCCGGCACGCGGTCCCGCCGCGCCCGCGGTTCCGGCGGCCGACCCGATCCCGGCGGCGGCCAGGGCGGCGACACCGCTCAACGAGAGGAAGTCGCGCCGGTTGAACTGACTGTCGTTCATGTGCGGTCCACTTTCGCGAGGTTGACGGAAGGGGCGCCATCCTCGCAGGACACGGACCCGCCTTCGAACTACAGGGCGAAACGGGGGTGTGGAACGGGGGTGCTCGGCTTCCGGTGGCCGCTCCGTGCGGAGCGGCCACCGGACACCGTCCCTCTCGGCTACGCGCCTTCCTTGAGGACCCTCGTGATGAGGGTCCGCTGCGCCTCCGTCAGCCGCGGGTCGCCGCAGTGGACCGTGCGGCCGTCGACGGCGATCTCGTACCGGAAGCCGTCCGGGACGCCCCGGCCGGTGTCGTCGCCGTCCGCGAGCACCCGGTCGGCGAGGGCGTGCCACTCGGCGGCGTCCGCCAGCGCCCCGGTGTCCACCTCCGCCGACCGCTCGATCCCCGCGAAACCGCCCGTGCGCCGCACTCGAATCCGCATGGGACCTGTGTACCAGCCGGATCAGTCGGACGGCAGCCCGACCGCGGACCAGGCCTTCAGGACGGCCTGGAGCTCCGTCCCGTCGCCGTACCGGGCGCGCGCCGCCGCCACGGTGGCCGCCGCGAACTCGGCGAACCGGTCCTCGGGGGTGAGGGTCCCGCCGGTCATCACGTCGTACCAGATCTGCCCGGCCCGCTCCCAGGCGTTGCCGCCCAGCTCGGTCGCGAGCAGGTAGAAGGCGTGGTTGGGGATGCCGGAGTTGATGTGGACACCGCCGTTGTCCCGGCTGGTGCGGACGTAGTGGTCCATGTGGCCGGGCTGCGGGTCCTTGCCGAGGACGTCGTCGTCGTACGCGGTGCCCGGCGCCTTCATGGAGCGCAGCGCCGTGCCGTGGTCGACTCCGGGGCCGAGCAGCCCCGCGCCGATCAGCCAGTCGGCCTGGGTCGCGCTCTGGCCGAGGGCGTGCTGCTTGACCAGGACGCCGAAGACGTCGGAGACGGACTCGTTGAGGGCGCCGGACTGGCCGTAGTACTCCAGGTTCGCGGTGTGCTGGGTGAAGCCGTGGGTGAGTTCGTGCCCGATGACGTCCACCGGGATGGTGAAGTCGAGGAAGAGGTCCCCGTCCCCGTCGCCGAACACCATCTGCTGGCCGTCCCAGAAGGCGTTGTTGTACCGCTGGCCGTAGTGGACGCTCGCGTGCAGGGGCAGCCCCGCCCCGTCCAGCGAGTCCCGTCCGTAGACCGCCCGGAAGAGGTCGAACGTGGCACCGAGACCGGCGTGGGCGCGGTTCACGGTCGCGTCGGGGCCGGGCGCGTCGCCCTCGCCGCGGACCTTCCTGCCGGGCAGGACCTCCTGGTGCCCGGCGTCGTAGATCGTGCGGTTCGGCTTCGCGGAGTCCGAGGGCGCCGGGGCGACCACGTCCCGGACACCGGTCACCCGGCGGCGGGTCCGCAGGGCGGCGTCGGCCTCCAGGGTGCGCAGGGCCGCGTCGTTCCCGTCCCGGGCCAGCTTGTCCAGGACGTGCGGCGGGATGATCGAGCAGAAGACGGGAGTGTGGGTCATCTCTGCAATGTGGCACTGCGTGACCCCGCTGTCACGGGCTGAGACGGGAATTGGCGAAATGGAGTGATGCGTCACTGTTGGGTCTTGACGTGGAGGCCGTCCCGCATACTGAAACGGGACGTCCGCCTCCGTCGTCCTCGGCTAGGCTGCGGGGCATCATGCGTTTCGGGCTGCTTCTCCTTAGCTGCCGCGGCGAGGGCCTGTAGTCGTAGGCCGACCCCCTCCCCGCGGGACCTGGTGTTGCGTTCGACAGTCGGCCTCCCCCGAGTCCCGTGAAGGGCAGGGGAACCCCTCCCGCTGTACCGAGGAGCCCAACGCGATGTCCCAGTCCCCCTTCGTCGGCCGTCCCACGCCCGTCACCAACGCGACGCGGCTGCAGAAGCCGTCCGGGATGCCGATCCACAAGTACGGCCGGTACGAGGCCGTCGAGATCCCCGACCGGACCTGGCCCGAGCAGCGGATCACCCGGGCTCCTCGCTGGCTCTCCACGGACCTGCGCGACGGCAACCAGGCGCTGATCGACCCGATGTCCCCGGCCCGCAAGCGCGAGATGTTCGACCTGCTGGTCCGCATGGGCTACAAGGAGATCGAGGTCGGATTCCCGTCCTCCGGCGAGACGGACTTCGCGTTCGTGCGCTCGATCATCGAAGAGGGCGCGATCCCGGACGACGTCACCATCTCCGTACTGACCCAGGCCCGCGAGGACCTGATCGAGCGGACCGTGGAGTCGCTGGTCGGCGCGAAGCGCGCCACCGTCCACCTGTACAACGCGACCGCGCCCACCTTCCGCCGGGTCGTCTTCCGCGGCTCGAAGGAGCAGATCAGGCAGATCGCGGTGGACGGCACGCGGCTGGTGATGGAGTACGCGGAGAAGCTGCTGGGCCCGGAGACGGTGTTCGGTTACCAGTACAGCCCCGAGATCTTCACCGACACCGAGCTGGACTTCGCGCTGGAGGTCTGCGAGGCGGTCTGTGACGTCTGGCAGCCGGGTCCGGGCCGGGAGATCATCCTCAACCTGCCCGCCACGGTGGAGCGTTCGACGCCGTCCACGCACGCGGACCGGTTCGAGTGGATGTCCCGGAACCTGACCCGCCGGGAGTACGTGTGCCTGTCGGTCCACCCGCACAACGACCGGGGCACGGCGGTCGCGGCGGCCGAGCTGGCGCTGATGGCGGGCGCCGACCGCGTCGAGGGCTGCCTGTTCGGGCAGGGCGAGCGGACCGGCAACGTGGACCTGGTGACCCTCGGGATGAACCTGTTCAGCCAGGGCGTGGACCCGCAGGTCGACTTCTCGCAGATCGACGAGATCCGCCGGACCAGCGAGTACTGCAACCAGATGGAGGTCCACCCGCGCCACCCCTACGCGGGCGACCTGGTCTACACCTCCTTCTCCGGCTCCCACCAGGACGCCATCAAGAAGGGCTTCGACGCGATGGAGGCCGACGCCGCCGCCGCGGGGAAGACGGTCGACGACATCGAGTGGGCGGTGCCGTACCTGCCCATCGACCCGAAGGACGTGGGCCGCTCCTACGAGGCGGTCATCCGGGTCAACTCGCAGTCCGGCAAGGGCGGCATCGCGTACGTCCTGAAGAACGACCACAAGCTGGACCTGCCCCGCCGGATGCAGATCGAGTTCTCCCGGATCATCCAGCAGATGACCGACAGCGAGGGCGGCGAGGTCACCCCGGCCGCGATCTGGGCGGTCTTCCAGGACGAGTACCTGCCCAACCCGGACAACGCCTGGGGCCGGGTGCAGCTCCGCTCCGGCCAGTCCACCTCGGACACCGACGGCACGGACACGCTGACCGTCGAGGCGGTCGTGGACGGTACGGAGACCGTGCTGACGGGCTCCGGCAACGGCCCGATCTCCGCGTTCTTCGCCGCGCTCCAGGCGGTCGGCGTCGACGCCCGGCTGCTGGACTACCAGGAGCACACGATGAGCGAGGGCGCGTCCGCGCAGGCCGCCTCGTACATCGAGTGCGCCATCGACGGCAAGGTCCTGTGGGGCATCGGCATCGACGCCAACACGACCCGCGCCTCCCTGAAGGCGGTCGTCTCGGCGGTCAACCGCTCCGCCCGCTGACGCTTCCCACCGTCGCCGCCCCGTGCCTCTCTGTGAGGCGCGGGGCCCCGGCGCGAGTGAAACGCGTCACAGTTTCAGCTTCGCTTAAGGTGAGTGATCCCTCTATGTCGGATTGACCGTCATATGAGGTGAGTTGACGGTAGATCAGGGAATGGCGGAAAGTCGGGGCGTCGCTCGGGCACACTCCCCACACATGTCCCGCACGAACCCCCCACGCGCCCCTTTCGCACCTCCCCTGAGCTGGAGTTCCGTATGCGCACGACCGCTGCCGTGGCCGCCGCCCTCGCGGTGACCGGTGCCGCCCTCAGCTGGGCCCCCGTCGCTTCCGCCACCACCACGACGGAGTGCGTGACGAATCCGCTCGGCATCGCCGGCCACTACGCCGAGTTCGTCGAGAAGGACTCCGTCCGGCACTCGGACTCCGAGGGCGCGGTCGCCGTCGGCGGCGACGCCACCTTCGGCGACCCCAAGCGGCCTTCTGGCTTCTCCATCGGCCACAAGCTGACCGGAGCGGACCTCGCCCGGCTGCCCGGCGGCCACAGCCTCGTCGTCGGCGGCACCCTGTACGCCAACCAGGTCGTCCTCGACAACGGCACCGGCATAGCGGCGAAGGTCGTCAACCGCTCCACGCCCGGCCAGGGCTTCGGCGTCGACGGCGACAAGGTCAAGGAAGGCCCCTCGCCGATCGACTTCGGCAAGGAGTTCACCGAACTGCGCGCCCTGTCCACCGGCTGGGCGGGCGTCAAGCCGAACGGCGAGGCCGCCGTGGACGGCAGGAGCCTCCTCCTGACCGGCACCGACGCCCGGCTCAACGTCTTCGCGGTGAGCGCCGCCGACCTGCAGAAGGCGGGCGAGATCTACGTGAAGGTGCCCACCGGCGCCTCCACCCTGGTGAACGTCGTCGGCGGCTCGTACGACATGCACACCCGCCCCACCTCCAGCGTCTGGCTCTGGGACGCGCAGGTGAAGAACTTCGTGATCGACGACTACGCCTCCGGCAGCGCGGACTTCAAGGAGGTCCGCTCCAAGCTGCTGTGGAACTTCCCGGAGGCCACGAGCGTGAAGAAGAACTACACCTCCTGGCCCGGCACGATCCTCGCCCCCCGCGCCGCCGTCTCCATGGGCAGCACGGCCTACGGCCCCGGTCACGTCAACGGCTCCGTCATCGCCGGGTCCCTCGACACCGTCCCCGGCGCCGAGACCCACCAGATGAACTTCACCGGCTGCCTCCCCAAGGAGACGAAGCCGGGCCCGGTCGTCACCCCGGAGACCCCGAAGCCCACCGAGACCACCGTCCCCACCCCGACGGCCACGCCCCCGGGCACCCCCTCGCCGACCCCCAGCGAGGGCGGCGGGACGCCGAGCGCCTCCGAGACCCCGGGCGGCTCCGCCTCCCCGTCGACCCCGGCCGGCCCCGGCGAGTCCACCACCGCCCCGGGCACGACGCCGACCCCGGCGCCGACCGCCACCCCGGAGGGTGATCTCGCCTCGACCGGTTCGGCCATCGGACCGGGCACGATCGCCGCCGCGGCGGCCGCCGTCCTCGTCGGCGGAGGCTTCCTGGCCTTCGCAAAGCGCCGCCGCCGCACCTCCTGAGCGGTGACGTGTCTCGGCCATCCGCACGACGAACTCCTGACGGGGTGCTGACGCCACAACGAGGATGTGGCTAACATCACGCCAACGCCGGCAGTGCAGCCGGGCCGTCGAGGAGGTGCGTGTGCGGTCTGCCCGGGATTCACGTGGTGGGAAAGTGGGCGTATGCGGGATCCGCACCTCCTGGAACACCGTCGGGGACGGTGAGTTCTTCTGCGAGGAGTGCGGAGGCGACCGCAACTACCGGCGGCGCACCGGCCGCCGCCGGTTCGCCGTCCTCGGAGTGCCGGTCCTGCCCCGGGGGTGTACGGGGCCGGTCGTCGAATGCGCCGCCTGCCACACGCACTTCGGCACGGAGGTGCTGGACTCCCCGACGACCGGCCGGTTCTCCGCGATGCTGCGGGACGCCGTGCACACCGTCGCCCTCGCCGTCCTCGCGGCGGGCGGCACCCACTCGCGCGAGGTCCTCGACCGGGCCGTGAGCGCGGTCAGGTCCGCCGGATTCGCCGAGTGCACGGCCGTTCAGCTCGTCGACCTCGTGGCGGCCCTGGAGGCCGACACCGGGCGCTTCATGCCCGAGGTGAACCCGGAGGGCGCGCTCCTCGCGATCGAGCTGCACGAGGCCCTGGAGCCGCTCACACCGCACCTGGCGCCCGCCGGGCGGGAGGCCCTGCTGCTCGGGGCCGCCCGGATCGCCCTCGCGGACGGGATCTACAGCCCGGCCGAGCAGGAGGTCCTGGGCACCGTGGGGAACGCGCTCGCGCTCGCCCCCGACGACGTCGCCCGGCTCCTCGCCTCGGCCCGCACCGTGTCCTGACCGGTGCCCCGGGCCCGTACGGGCCCATACGACGGCTCCGGCCCCCGGTCCCGCCCTCCCTCAGGAGGACGCGGCCGGGGGCCGGAGCCGTCGTGCGCACGGGACGGGTCCGCCGTGCGCGGAGGTCAGCCGATGGCGCCGCTGGCGCGCAGCATGTCCTCGCGCTCGACTATCTTCACGCGCTCGCGGCCCTGGGGCTCGCCCAGCGCCTTCTCGGCGGCGTCCAGGGCGTACCAGCCCTCCCACGTCGTGTACGTGAGGCCCCGGCCCTCCAGGAAGGACACGACCGCGTCCGGCTCGGGGGTGGCGGGGGCGAGCAGGCGCCCGTTCGCGAAGTCGTCCAGGAGGTTCGCCACGGTCTCGTTGGCGTCGCCCTTGGTGTGGCCGATGAGGCCGACGGGGCCGCGCCGGATCCAGCCCGTGACGTACGTGGAGGCCAGGTGCTCGCCGGTCTCCTCGATCACCCGGCCGCCCTGGTCGGGGACGGTGCCGCTGGCGGTGTCCCAGGGCAGCTTGGGCAGCTCGTCGGAGAGGTAGCCGACCGCGCGGTAGACCGCCCGGACGTCCCAGTCGGTGGTGGCGCCGGTGCCCTTCACGTTGCCCGTGCCGTCCAGTTCGGTGCGCTCGGTGCGCAGGCCGACGACCCGGCCGTCCTCGCCGAGGATCTCGACGGGCGACTCGAAGAAGTGCAGGAAGAGCTTGTGCGGGCGGTCGCCCGCGTCGCGGATCGCCCAGTTCTCCAGCGTCTTGGCGACCATGTCGGTCTGCTTGTTCTTGCGCCGCTCGGCGATCGAGCCCTCGTCGTAGTCGATGTCCTCGGGGTTGACGATGACCTCGATGTTCGGCGAGTGGTCCAGCTCGCGCAGCTCCATGGGGCTGAACTTGGCCTGGGCCGGGCCGCGACGGCCGAAGACGTGGATCTCGACGGCCTTGTTGGCCTTGAGTCCCTCGTGGACGTTGGCGGGGATCTCGGTCGGCAGCAGTTCCTCGGCGGTCTTGGCGAGGATGCGGGCGATGTCGAGGGCCACGTTGCCGACGCCGAGGACGGCGACCTTCTCGGCCTGGAGCGGCCAGGTGCGGGGGACGTCCGGGTGGCCGTCGTACCAGGAGGCGAAGTCGGCGGCGCCGTACGAGCCGTCCAGCTCCACGCCCGGGATGCTCAGCGGGCGGTCGGCCATCGCGCCGGTGGAGAAGACCACGGCGTCGTAGAAGGCGCGCAGGTCGTCCAGGTGCACGTCGGTGCCGTAGTCGATGTTGCCGAAGAGGCGGACCTGCGGCTTGTCGAGGACCTGGTGGAGGGCGGTGATGATGCCCTTGATGCGGGGGTGGTCGGGGGCGACGCCGTAGCGGATGAGGCCGAAGGGGGCGGGCATCCGCTCGAAGAGGTCGATGGACACACCCGGCTCTGCGGCGGCCTCGGACTTCAGCAGCGCATCGGCGGCGTAGATTCCGGCGGGGCCGGCGCCGACGATCGCGACCCGGAGGGGGCGGGGCATGAGTGGGTTCCCTTCGCAAACGACGTGGCGGCGAAGCCGCCGACACTTAGGTCACCCTAAATATCGCACGGCGCACGGCGGTACCCGCCCCCGGCCTATGGACCCATAAGGCGATCTTATGACTTACCCAAGGGTGACTAGGTTTCGGAGGGTCCGGGGGGTGGTGCGGGCCGGGCCCGCCGTCGCCCTTTCCGTCCGGCCGGAGTGCGGTTGGAGCGCGCCCGGAGGGCCGCCGGGAACGCGGCCGGAGCGCGGTCGGGGCCGGGTCCGCGCCCGGCCCGCGCCTGTTCCGCGTCCGTTCCGCGTCCGTTCGAAAAGCGCGTGGATTTTCCGCGTCCCATTCGATTTCCCGCACCGCATTCCACCACGGCTTTCGAATTGACCGATCGAACAGGGCAACTTCCCTGACTCCTACGGCACTTGCGTGACCTGCGGGTCTGTTGATTCCGCGGATGCGGTTCCGCTCTGGTGAGGCGAAGCGGGAAATGGATTCAGAAAGGCATACGTTGGTGGAAGGAGACACGGAGAAGGCGCCCACGGGGAGGAGAACCGGTCATGACACTGCCCATCGGGTCGTACGTCGTGGAGATCCGCACAGGGCGGGTCGGAAGGGTCATGGGCCACGAGGGCCCCTATGTCCAGGTCCGCCCGCTGGGCGGCGGACGCGAATGGGACGTCGAGCCCGAAGGGGTGCGGGAGGCCACCTCCGCCGAGCGGATCAGCGCGGCCACCGCGCACGCGAACGCGCGGAGCCGGGGCGAGGTGTCCTGACCGGACGCGGGCCGGACGCCCGGGACCGGCGCGGCGGAGACGGAAGCGCCCTGACCCGGGCGCGGACCCTGACCCGGGCGCGGACCCTGACCCGGGCGCGGACCCTGACCCGGGCGTGGACCCGGACCCGGGCGGGCGCGGGCGGGCGCCGGGCGTTGGACCCGGGCGGGCGCGGGCGTACGGGCCCCCGGCACCGGCACCCGTCCCCGTACGGGGGTCCGTACGGCCCCCGGCACCGGCATCCCTCCCCGTACGGACCGGCACCCTCCCCGTACGGACGGAGAACCCGCCGCCCCCGGTCCCGGCACCCCCCTCCCGTACGCGAGAATGGCCCCATGAGTCTGTTCCGCGACGACGGCATCGTGCTGCGCACCCAGAAGCTGGGCGAAGCGGACCGCATCATCACCCTCCTCACCCGTGGCCACGGACGCGTACGGGCCGTGGCCCGGGGCGTCCGGCGGACCAAGTCCAAGTTCGGCGCGCGGCTCGAACCGTTCTCCCACGTCGACGTGCAGTTCTTCGCCCGGGGGAGCGAACTCCTCGGACGCACCCTGCCGCTCTGCACCCAGAGCGAGACCATCGCCCCCTACGGCGGCGGCATCGTCACCGACTACGCCCGCTACACCGCCGGTACCGCCATGCTGGAGACGGCCGAACGCTTCACCGACCACGAGGGCGAACCCGCCGTCCAGCAGTACCTGCTGCTCGTCGGCGGACTGCGGACCCTCGCCCGGGGCGAGCACGCCCCCCACCTCGTCCTCGACGCCTTCCTGCTCCGCTCCCTCGCCGTGAACGGCTACGCGCCCAGCTTCGAGGACTGCGCCCGCTGCGGGCTCGACGGCCCCAACCGGTTCTTCTCGGTCGCCGCGGGCGGAGTCGTCTGCGGCGACTGCCGGGTCCCGGGAAGCGTCGTACCCTCTGCGGAGGCCATCGGCCTGCTCAGCGCGCTGCTCACGGGCGACTGGGCGACTGCGGACGCGTGCGAGCCGCGTCACGTCAGGGAGGGCAGCGGGCTGGTGTCCGCCTATCTGCACTGGCACCTGGAGCGCGGCCTGCGCTCCCTGCGGTACGTAGAGAAGAGCTAGGAGATCCATCGCCATGGCCATCGCACGACGCGGAATCCTCGGACGGCAGCGCCGCGAGTACAAGCTCCCCGAGCCGCACCCGTCCGGCGCCCGCCCGCCGAAGCTCCCGTCGGAGCTGGTGCCGAACCACATCGCCTGTGTGATGGACGGCAACGGCCGCTGGGCCAAGGAGCGCGGTCTGCCCCGCACCGAGGGCCACAAGATCGGCGAGGGCGTCGTCCTCGACGTGCTCAAGGGCTGCCTGGAGATGGGCGTCAAGAACCTCTCCCTCTACGCCTTCTCCACCGAGAACTGGAAGCGGTCGCCCGACGAGGTCCGCTTCCTGATGAACTTCAACCGGGACGTCATCGGCCGCCGCCGCGACGAGATGAACGAACTGGGCATCCGCATCCGCTGGGTCGGCCGGATGCCCAAGATGTGGAAGTCGGTCGTCCAGGAGCTCCAGGTCGCCCAGGAGCAGACCGTCGACAACGACGCCATGACCCTGTACTTCTGCCTCAACTACGGCGGTCGCGCCGAGATCGCCGACGCGGCCAAGAAGCTCGCGGAGGACGTCGCCACGGGCAGGCTGGACCCGTCGAAGGTCAACGAGAAGACCTTCCAGAAGTACCTGTACTACCCGGACATGCCGGACGTGGACCTCTTCCTGCGCCCCAGCGGCGAGCAGCGCACCTCCAACTACCTGATCTGGCAGAGCAGCTACGCCGAGATGATCTTCCAGGACGTGCTGTGGCCCGACTTCGACCGCCGCGACCTGTGGCGCGCCTGTGTCGAGTACGCCTCCCGCGACCGGCGTTTCGGCGGGGTGGACCCGGCCGACCTGGCCGTCCTCGACAAGGCCTGACCGCCCCGGCCGGGCCACCGCCGGGCCCGGTTACGATCACCGCCGTGAGCGAAGCGACCGGCGACACCCCGGGGGACGGGCTCGAACTCGTCTACCCGCCCCTGTACGAAGACGTGAGCGAGGCCGTACGGATCAGGCTGCGGGCCGCCCCCTGGTGGCGGGCGCTGCGCTGGATGGCCCGCGGGGCCTGCGGGCTCGCCCTCGTGATCGCGGCCCTGGCCCTGCTGCCGCCCGACCGGGAGCCGCGTACCGCGGCCCTGTTCGCCGGGCTCGGTCTCGTCGCCGTCCTCGCGGCGGAGCTGGTTCCCGTGACGACCGCCCGGAGCGTCTTCCGGGCGGTGCGCGACCAGGGCGAGGGCCGGGCCCTGGTCGACGAGGACGGCGGGCGGTGGATCACCCGTGACACCGACACCGCCATCCGCTGGCCGATGCTGCCCCGGTACGTGGAGACGCCCCGGCTCTTCGTGCTCCTCACCGCCCGGGGGGCCTCCACCGGCTTCGCCTACCTGCCCAAGAGCGGGCTCGCCGGTCCGGCCGACGCCGACCGGCTGCGGGCACTCCTGGACCGGCACCTCACCCGCCTCTGACGGGGGACGCGCGAAGGGCCCGTACCGACCCCGGTACGGGCCCCGACTACGTCAGGTCACTTCCGCGCGCACTCCGCGCAGGTGCCGAAGATCTCCACGGTGTGCGCCACGTTCACGAAGCCGTGCTCCGAGGCGATCGTCTCGGCCCACTGCTCCACCATCGGTCCCTCCACCTCCACGGCCTTGCCGCAGACGCGGCAGACCAGGTGGTGGTGGTGGTCGCCGGTCGAGCAGCGGCGGTAGACCGTCTCGCCCTCGCTGGTCCGCAGCGCGTCGACCTCGCCCGCGTCCGCGAGGGACTGGAGGGTGCGGTAGACGGTGGTGAGGCCGACCGAGTCGCCACGGTGCTTGAGCATGTCGTGCAGCTCCTGGGCGCTGCGGAACTCGTCCACTTCGTTGAGCGCGGCCGAGACGGCGGCCCGCTGTTTGGTCGAGCGGCCTCGTACGGGGGGTCCTGCCGTCACCACGGGGGCCTCCTTGAATCCTTGTCTGCCCCCGCCATTCTGCCAGCACCCCGGCCCCCCGGGATCTGAGTGATCAGACCTTGACGTCGTCCGTCGGCCGCCGGGTCGCCGGAACCGGTACGTCGCAGCCCGCCGCGGCCTCCTCGGCGGCCCGTGCCCGCCGTTTGGCCAGCGGCGTGGCGAGCAGCGTCAGGAGGACGAAGACCCCGATCGCGTACAGCACGATCGTCGCGCCGGGCGGCACGTCCTGGTAGTACGAGGTGACCGTGCCCGTCAGGGTGACCACGACACCGGTCGCCACCGAGAGGACGAAGGTCGCGCGGAACGACTTCGTCAGCTGCTGGGCCGCCGCCACCGGCACCACCATGAGGGCGCTGACCAGGAGCAGGCCCACGACCCGCATGGCGACCGTGACGGTCACCGCGGCGGTGACCGCGATCAGCAGGTTCAGGGCGCGCACCGGCAGCCCGGTGACCCGGGCGAACTCCTCGTCCTGGCTGACCGCGAAGAGCTGGCGGCGCAGGCCGACGGTGACCAGGACGACGAAGGCGGCGAGGACCGCGATCGCGGTGATGTCCTCGGGGGACACCGTGGAGAGCGAGCCGAAGAGGTACGAACTGAGATTGGCGTTGGAGCCGGTCGGCGACAGGTTGATCAGCAGCACGCCGCCGGCCATGCCGCCGTAGAAGAGCAGCGCGAGCGCGAGGTCGCCGCGGGTCTTCCCGTACGCCCTGATCAGCTCCATCGCCACCGAACCGACGACGGCGACCAGGGTCGCCATCCAGACGGGGCTGGAGTTGAGGAGGAAGCCGAGGCCGACTCCGGTCATGGCGACATGGCCGATGCCGTCGCCCATCAGCGCCTGGCGGCGCTGTACGAGGTAGAGGCCGACGGCGGGGGCGGTGATGCCGACGAGCACGGCGGCGAGCAGCGCCCGCTGCATGAAGGCCGGTTCGAGGAATTCCATGGTCAGGTCAGCAGTCCCGTGCGGAGCGGCTCACCGGCCGCGTGCGGATGTACGTGGTCGTGGCCGGGCAGGGCGTGCTGTCCGACGGCCTCCGGCGGCGGGCCGTCGTGGACGACACAGCCGTCGCGCAGGACGACCGCCCGGTCGATCAGCGGCTCCAGGGGGCCCAGCTCGTGCAGGACGAGGAGGACCGTGGTGCCGCCCGCGACCTGTTCGCGCAGGGTCGCGGCGAGGATCTCCTGGCTGGCGAGGTCCACGCCCGCCATCGGCTCGTCCATGATCAGCAGTTCGGGCTCGGAGGCGAGCGCGCGGGCGATCAGGACCCGCTGGTGCTGGCCGCCGGAGAGCGCGGAGACGGAGTCCCGGGCGCGGTCGGCGAGGCCGACCAGTTCGATGGCCCGGTCGACGGCGGCGCGGTCGGCCCGGCCCGGCGGGCCGAACCTGCGGCGGGAGAGGCGGCCGGAGGCGACGACCTCGCGGATCGTGGCGGGGACACCGCCCGCGGCCGTGGTGCGCTGCGGCACGTAGCCGACCCGGGCCCAGTCGCGGAACCGCTTCCGGTCGGTGCCGAACAGTTCGATCGTGCCGCCGGTCAGCGGCACCTGGCCGATGACCGCGCGGACGGCGGTGGACTTGCCGGAGCCGTTGGCGCCGAGCAGGGCGACGACCTCGCCGCGGTGCACGGTGAGGTCGACGCCGCGCAGCACGGGCCGGGCGCCGAGGGCCGCGGAGGCTCCGCGGACGGAGATGACGGGTTCCGCGTCCATGGCGGACACCTCCTTGGGTGCGGGGGTCACTTGGCGCCGAGGGCCTTCTGCAGCGCGTCGAGGTTGGCGCGCATGACCTGGAGGTAGTCGTCGCCCTTCGACTTGTCCGTGATGCCTTCCAGCGGGTCGAGCACATCGGTCTTCAGACCGGTGTCGTCCGCGAGGGTCCTGGCGGTCTTGTCGCTCGCGAGGGTCTCGAAGAAGACGGTGCTGACCTTGTCCTTCTTCGCGATGTCCTGGATCTCCTTGATCCGGGCGGGGCTGGGCTCGGACTCGGGGTCGACGCCGGAGATGCCCTCCTGGTCCAGGCCGTACCGCTCGGCGAGGTAGCCGAAGGCGGAGTGGGTGGTGATGAAGGTCTTGGTGGTGGTGTTCTTCAGGCCGTCGCGGAAGTTGGCGTCGAGGTCGCCGAGCTGCTTCACCAGGGCGTCGGTGTTCTTCGTGTAGTCGGCGGCGTGGGCCGGGTCGGCCTTCGCCAGGGCGGCGCCCACGCCCCGGGCGACCTCGGCGTACTTCACGGGGTCGAGCCAGACGTGCGGGTCGGTTCCGGCCTCGGAGCCGTGGTCGTGGCCCGCTTCCTCCGCCGCGTGGCCCTCCGCCCCGTGCCCGTGGTCGTGGCCGGTGCTGCTGCCGTGGGTCTCCAGGGTGGTCAGGGTGGCCGCGTCGACCGTGTTCTTCACGCCGGCCTGGGCGATGGCCTCGTCGACGGCGGGCTGGATGCCCTTGAGGTAGAGGACGACGTCGGCGTCGCCGAGCGCGCCGATCTGCCGGGGCTTGAGCTCCAGGTCGTGGGGTTCGACGCCGGGCTTGGTGAGGGTGTCGACGGCGACGTGGTCGCCGCCTATCCGCTCGGCCAGGTACTGCATGGGGTAGAAGGACGCCACCACGTCCAGCCTGCCGCTGTCGCCCTTGTCGGCCGCGTCGGAGGTTCCGGCGCAGGCGGAGAGGGTGACGGCGCCGAGCGCGACGGCTCCGGCGAGGGCGGTGCTGGGTATCAGGCGGCGTACGTTCATGACACTCATTTTCAACAAAACTGGAAACGATTGTCAATTGTCCTTGGGTGTGGGCCACCCCACGCCGCCGTCCCGTGCCGCCGTCCCGCGCCCTCGCGCGGACCGCTCTCCGAACCGATTTGATACGGGGGGTACGGGCGCCGGTAACCTGTGGCATTCGCACTTCGTCGTCGTAATGAAGAGAGCACCGTGGCCGCCGACAAGATCGACACCATCGTCAGCCTGAGCAAGCGCCGTGGCTTCGTCTACCCGTGCAGTGAGATCTACGGCGGCCAGAAGGCCGCCTGGGACTACGGACCGCTCGGTGTCGAGCTGAAGGAGAACCTCAAGCGTCAGTGGTGGCGCTACATGGTCACCGCGCGCGAGGACGTCGTCGGCATCGACTCGTCGGTCATCCTGGCCACCGAGGTCTGGGAGGCCTCCGGTCACGTCGCCACCTTCAGCGACCCGCTGACCGAGTGCACCTCCTGCCACAAGCGCTACCGCGCGGACCACCTGGAGGAGGCGTACCAGGAGAAGCACGGCCGTCTCCCCGAGAACGGCCTTGTCGACCTCAACTGCCCCAACTGCGGCAACAAGGGCACCTTCACGGAGCCCAAGCAGTTCTCCGGGCTGCTCTCCACCCACCTCGGCCCGACCCAGGACACCGGCTCCGTCGCCTACCTGCGCCCCGAGACCGCCCAGGGCATCTTCACCAACTTCGGCCAGGTGCTGCAGACCTCGCGCAAGAAGCCCCCGTTCGGCATCGCGCAGATGGGCAAGTCCTTCCGGAACGAGATCACTCCGGGCAACTTCATCTTCCGCACCCGCGAGTTCGAGCAGATGGAGATGGAGTTCTTCGTCAAGCCGGGCGAGGACGAGGAGTGGCAGGAGTACTGGATGCAGCAGCGCTGGAACTGGTACACGGGCCTCGGTATGCGCGAGGAGAACATGCGCTGGTTCGAGCACCCGCAGGAGAAGCTCTCCCACTACTCCAAGCGCACCGCCGACATCGAGTACCGCTTCTCCTTCGGCGGCAGCGAGTGGGGCGAGCTGGAGGGCGTCGCCAACCGCACCGACTACGACCTGAACGCCCACTCCAAGGCCTCCGGCGCCAACCTGTCCTACCTGGACCAGGAGGGCGAGCGCTGGACGCCGTACGTCATCGAGCCCGCCGCCGGTGTCGGCCGCGCGATGCTGGCCTTCCTCCTCGACGCCTACACCGAGGACGAGGCCCCCAACGCCAAGGGCGTCATGGAGAAGCGCGTCGTGCTGCGCCTCGACCCGCGGCTGGCCCCGATCAAGGTCGCGGTCCTGCCGCTGTCCCGCAACGCGCAGCTCTCCCCGAAGGCCAAGGGCCTGGCGGCCGACCTGCGCCAGAACTGGAACATCGAGTTCGACGACGCGGGCGCCATCGGCCGCCGTTACCGTCGCCAGGACGAGATCGGCACCCCGTTCTGCGTCACCGTCGACTTCGACACCCTCGAGGACAACGCGGTGACCGTGCGCGAGCGCGACACCATGAAGCAGGAGCGCGTCTCGCTGGACCAGATCCAGGGCTACCTGGGCAGCCGCCTGCTCGGCTGCTGACCCGCCCCACGCTCACGGCGAAGCCCCCGGGTCCCGGAAACGGACCCGGGGGCTTCGCCGTGGTGCGGGAGACCGAAGGCCCGGGGCGCCGGAAGGGCCGGGGCGCCGGAAGGGCCGGGCGTCCCTCCGGCGGGCGGCCGGTCGCGGTGTCGCGGGGCCCTGGCCGTGGCAGGGCCGTGGGCGGGGAGTCAGGCGCGCAGGCCGCGGAGCAGGAGGTCCACCACGGCCTCGAACTCGGTCTCGATCGTGGGGCGCCGCCACTCCGGGGCATAGGCCGGGTCGTGGAAGCGGGAGGTCGCGTCGAACAGGGCGCGGGCCGTCGCCTCGGGGTCCTCGGCGCTGAACTCCGCGTCCCTCGCCCCCTCCTCGACGATCGACCGGACCTGGCCGATCAGGACGTCCACGTGCCGGTCGACCACCCCGCTGTTCTCGTCGATCAGCACCCCGTACGTGGCGAACAGCTCGGGGTCGCCGCCCGCCTTGTGCCGCTTGGCCTCGAAGAGGGTCGCGAACCAGTCGTGGAGCTTGGCCCGCGCCGGTCGTCCGGCCGCCGTCGTCAGCGCGGCGAGGTCGGTCTCGGTGCGCGAGAGCCACCGCTCGGTCACCGCCTCGCGCAGCGCCGCCTTCGTCCGGAAGTGGCGGTAGACGCTGCCGTGGCTGACGCCGAGGACCCGGGCCACGTCCACCACGGTCGCCTTCGCCGGGCCGTATCGCCGCAGCACCTCCTCGGTGGCTTCGAGGATGCGCTCGGCGGTCAGGGTCTCGGTGGCGGCCATGGAAGGACACTACCCGCCGGTCAGCGCTCGCTGTCCAGGTGCGCCATCTGCGATTCCGGGTACCGCTCGCCCGCCGCCGCGCCCGCCGGGACGGCCTTCTCGATCGCCGCCAGGTCGGCCGCGTCGAGCCTGACGTCCAGGGCGCCGAGCGCCTCCGCGAGCCGGTCCCGGCGCCGGGCGCCGACCAGCGGCACGATGTCCGCGCCCTGCCGCTCGGCCTGGGCGAGGACCCAGGCGACGGCGGTCTGCGCGACCGTCGCGCCCTTCGCCTCGGCGATCGCTCTCAGCCGGTCCACCAGGTCCAGGTTCCGCTGGAGGTTCTCCCCCTGGAAGCGGGGGCTCATGCCCCGGAAGTCGTTCGCCGCCAGCTTCCGGTCCCGGGCGAAGTGGCCGCTGATGAGCCCGCGCGACAGCACCCCGTACGCCGTGACGCCGATGCCCAGCTCGCGCGC
Source organism: Streptomyces sp. NPDC059247 (assembly GCF_042754005.1). Lineage (NCBI taxonomy): Bacteria > Bacillati > Actinomycetota > Actinomycetes > Kitasatosporales > Streptomycetaceae > Streptomyces > Streptomyces sp. NPDC059247. The sequence continues at coordinate 115,957 of NZ_JBHYZW010000009.1, read as the reverse complement.
GGCGGGCAGGATCTCCTTCTCGATCGACCGGGAGATCAGCGAGTACTCGATCTGGAGGTCGGAGACCGGGGTCACGGCCGCCGCCCGGCGCAGGGTGTCCGCGCCGACCTCCGAGAGCCCGACGTGCCGCACGTGCCCCGCCTCGACCAGCTCGGCGATGGCGCCGACGGTCTCCTCGATCGGCACGTCCGGGTCCACCCGGGCGATCCGGTAGATGTCGATGTGGTCGACGCCGAGGCGCTGGAGCGAGTACGCCGCGAAGTTCTTCACGGCGGCGGGCCGCCCGTCGTACCCCGAGAAACCGCCCTCGACCGTGCGCAGCGCGCCGAACTTGACGCTGGTCAGCGCCTGCTCGCGGGCGCTCGCGGGGGCCTTTCGCAGGGCTTCGGCGATCAGCAGTTCGTTGTGCCCCATCCCGTAGAAGTCGCCCGTGTCGAGCAGGGTCACCCCGGCGTCCAGGGCGGCGTGGATCGTCGCGATCGACTCGGCGCGGTCGGTCTCGCCGTACAGCGCGGACATGCCCATGCAGCCGAGGCCGAGGACGGAGACGCGGGGGCCGGTGGTGCCGAGAGGACGGGTGGGGACGGGGCTCTGGTTCGTCGTCATGTGACGACCATGGCATGTGCGATGACAGATTTCAATATCTGTCATTCGATCGAGTGGTCCGAGGGAAAACCGGATGCCTTCGCCGGAAGGGCGCCGGTAGCGTCATCGGCATGTCTTCGTTCTTCCAGATCTACGAGTGAGCGCCGTCATCAGCGGACCGCGTCGGACCATCACCCACCTCATCGACTGGAGAACACCGTGGCCAAGAGCCGCAACAACCTCCTCGGCGTCGGAGGGCAGCGCAAGAAGCTGTCCCGCGCCGACCAGCACGGCAACCCCCAGGGCCGCTCGGCCGCCCGCCGCACGGCGGACGACCAGAAGCGGGAACTCCTGAGGAAGATGCGCGAGCGCGCCCAGACGGCCGACACCACCGGACACCCGGCCGAGGACGCCGGACACCCGGCCGCCGCTGAACCCACCGGCACCACTGGCACCACCGGCCCCGCGGACCACACCGCCACCGGCCGGGACTGACCTCCACCGGTCGGAGGCGGACCTCCACCGGTCGGCCCCTGACCTCCACCGGTCGGGACCGACCAGCGCCGCATGAGGGGTCGGGGGCTTTCCCGCCCCGGCCCCTCCTCGTCCCGCCTCTCCTCGCCCCCAGCCCTTCCCGATCCCGCCCCGCCCCGGCCCGCCCCGGCCCCTCCCGCTCGGGCCAAGCCCTCCGTTCAGGCCGAAGGCATCTCAGGCCGAAGGCATCCGCGCCGGGGGGTCCGGATTCTCCGCCGACAGTCGGCGGGCCGTCCGCTCCGCCGTTCCACGGGCCCACTTCCCGCTGGTCAGCGCCCCCGCGACGAACACCACGAGTCCGCACACCGTCACCACCCAGTACCCCGACCGGGCCGCCGCCGCGAAGTCGGACAGGGAGCCTCCGCCACGGGTCCCCGCCGCCAGCAGCGCGCCCACGACCGCCACTCCCAGCGTCTGCCCCACCTGTCTGCTCGTCGAGGCCACCGCCGACGCCACCCCCGCCTGCGCCAGGGGCATCCCGGAGACGGCCGTGTTGGTGATGGGGGTGTTGACCAGACCGAAGCCGATGCCGAACACCACGTACCCGGTGAAGAGCAGCGCGTCGTTCGTCTCCGCGCCGAAGGCCGCGAAGAGCAGCGCCCCGGCGGTCATCGCGGCTCCGGAGAACAGCAGCGGGAGCCGTGGCCCGCGCGCGCCCGTCAGCCGCCCGGACAGCGGCGCGAAGACCAGGGTCATGCCCGCCATCGGCAGCATGAACAGGCCCGCCCGAAGCGGGGTGAGGCCGCGGACGTCCTGGAGGTACAGGGTGTTCAGGAAGAGGAAGCCGCCGAGGGCCGCGAAGGCGGCGACCGCGATCACGGTGGCCCCGCTGAAGGGCGCGCTGCGGAAGAACCGCAGATCGATCAGGGGCTCGCGGCGCCTGGGCTCGTAGAAGAGCAGTCCGGCGAGCGCCCCGGCCGCGATCCCGGCGAACAGCGGGTCGGTCTCGATGATCGCGTACGTGAGCGAGCCGAGGAGCGCCGCCACCAGGAACTGTCCGACGGGGTCGGGGCGCCGGGGCCGGGGAGCCCGGGACTCGGGGACGTACCGCAGGGTGAGGAGCAGGGCGACCAGGGCCACCGGCAGGTTGATCCAGAAGATCGCCCGCCAGCCGACGGTCTCCACGAGCAGTCCGCCCACCAGCGGTCCCGCGGCCATGGACACCCCGACGACCCCGCCCCAGACGCCGATGGCACGCGCGCGTGCGGCGGGTTCCGTGAAGGTGTTGGTGATGATCGACATGGCGACCGGGTTGAGCATCGAGCCGCCGACCGCCTGGAGCGCGCGGAAGGCGATCAGGGCCTCCAGGTTCGGCGCGAGGGAGCAGAGCAGGGAGCCGAGCGCGAAGACGACGAGTCCGGTGACGAAGACCTTGCGGCGGCCGATGCGGTCGGCGGTGGAACCGGCGAGCATCAGGAGGGAGGCGAGGACCAGCGTGTACGCGTCGATCGTCCACTGGAGTCCGGAGACGGAGGCGCCCAGATCGCGGCGGATGGACGGCAGGGCGACGTTGAGCACGGTGTTGTCCAGGCTGACGATGAGCAGGCTCATGCAGCAGACGGCCAGGACGAGCAATTGCCTGCGCCGGGGGAGCGGTGGGCGTGTGAGCTCGGGCATGTGCGGATGGTACGGCCGACCCGCGACCGGCGCAGTGCGCGACAATGGCGCCATGACCGCGTTCTCCCCCCTTGCCATCGGGCCGCACATCGTGCAGCCGCCGGTGGTGCTCGCCCCCATGGCCGGCATCACCAACGCCCCCTTCCGGACCCTCTGCCGCGAGTACAGCGGCGGCAAGGGGCTGTTCGTGAGCGAGATGATCACGACCCGCGCCCTGGTCGAGCGCAACGAGAAGACGATGCAGCTCATCCGCTTCGACGCGACCGAGCGCCCCCGCTCGATCCAGCTGTACGGAGTGGACCCGGTGACGGTCGGCAAGGCCGTGCGGATGATCGTGGACGAGGACCTCGCCGACCACATCGACCTGAACTTCGGCTGCCCGGTGCCGAAGGTGACCCGGAAGGGCGGCGGCTCGGCGCTGCCCTACAAGCGGCCGTTGCTGCGCGCGATCCTGCACGAGGCGGTGTCCAACGCGGGCGACCTCCCGGTGACCATGAAGATGCGCAAGGGCATCGACGACGACCACATCACCTATCTGGACGCGGGCAGGATCGCGGTCGAGGAGGGTGTCACGGCCATAGCCCTGCACGGCAGGACGGCGGCGCAGCACTACGGCGGCACGGCGGACTGGGACGCGATCGCGCGCCTCAAGGAGCACGTGCCCGAGATCCCGGTGCTCGGCAACGGCGACATCTGGTCCGCCGACGACGCCCTGCGGATGATGCGGGAGACAGGCTGTGACGGGGTGGTCGTGGGCCGGGGCTGCCTGGGCCGCCCATGGCTCTTCGGCGACCTCGTGGCGGGTTTCGAGGGCACCGACGCCTACGCGCAGCCGGGGCTCCGGGAGGTCGCGGACGCGATGGTGCGGCACGCGCGGCTGCTCGGGGAGTGGCTGGGCGACGAGGCACGCGGTGTCATCGACTTCCGGAAGCATGTGGCCTGGTACTTGAAGGGCTTCTCGGTGGGTTCCGAGATGCGCAAGAAGCTGGCGGTCACCTCCTCCCTGGACGAGCTGAGCGCTCAGTTGAGCGAGCTGGACCTGGAGCAGCCGTGGCCGGTGGGCGCGGACGGCCCTCGGGGACGTACGTCCGGAAACAACCGTGTCGTCCTGCCGGACGGCTGGTTGAAGGACCCGTACGACTGCGCGGGCGTGAGCGAGGAGGCCGAGCTGGACACGTCCGGCGGCTGAGATCGGACCTTTCCGGGGGAGTGATCCTCGCCACCCTTGAGGGGGGTGGTGCTCAGATGAGCAGGCTGGGAAAGGCTGTAATCCCTGAAGGGTGGCACTGGGTGCCACCCTTTTTGTATTCAAGGAGTGAACGCAGATGCTCGAATGTACGCTCATGTGAGCGACTTGTCCCTGTGGGGAGTCATGCCGCCTTCGGGGCCTGAAAGCGGAAGCTACCGGTCGGTTACTTTCGAAGTGCTGGCGGACGGGTGGTTAAGGCCACGTGACCGCTAGGCGTACCTCCCCAGAAGCCTTCGATCTGGGTATGTTCCTCGCCGTCAGGGCAGCCAACCGAGTCATCGAGGAGTCGGGACCCGTGTCGGAAAACAATGATCAGAAGTTCGTGTACGACTTCACCGAGGGCAACAGGGACCTGAAGGACCTGCTCGGTGGCAAGGGCGCGAACCTGGCCGAGATGACCAACCTCGGTCTGCCGGTCCCTCCCGGGTTCACGATCACCACCGAGGCGTGCAAGGTCTACCTCGAGAGCGGCGCGGAACCGGCCGCGCTGCGCGACGAGGTGAGCGCGCACCTCGACGCCCTGGAGCGGCGGATGGGCAAGCGGCTGGGCCAGGCGGACGACCCGCTCCTGGTCTCCGTCCGCTCCGGCGCCAAGTTCTCCATGCCGGGCATGATGGACACCGTCCTCAACATCGGCCTCTCCGACGAGTCCGTCGCCGGACTCGCCCGCCAGGCGGGCAACGAGCGCTTCGCCTGGGACTCGTACCGCCGTCTCATCCAGATGTTCGGCAAGACCGTCCTCGGCGTCGACGGCGAGCTGTTCGAGGAGGCCCTCGACGAGGCCAAGGCCGTCAAGGGGGTCGCCAGCGACACCGACCTCGGCGCCGCCGACCTCCAGCGGGTCGTCGAGCACTTCAAGAAGATCGTGAAGACCGGGACCGGCCGCGACTTCCCCCAGGACCCGCGCGAGCAGATGGACCTCGCCATCCAGGCCGTCTTCAACTCCTGGAACACCGACCGCGCCAAGCTGTACCGCCGCCAGGAGCGCATCCCCGGCGACCTCGGCACCGCCGTCAACATCTGCTCGATGGTCTTCGGCAACCTCGGCCCCGACTCCGGCACCGGCGTCGCCTTCACCCGCGACCCCGCCTCCGGCCACGAGGGCGTCTACGGCGACTACCTCCAGAACGCGCAGGGCGAGGACGTCGTCGCGGGCATCCGCAACACCGTGCCGCTGGCCGACCTGGAGTCGATCGACAAGGCGTCGTACGACCAGCTCATGGAGATCATGAACACGCTGGAGACCCACTACAAGGATCTCTGCGACATCGAGTTCACCATCGAGCGCGGCCACCTCTGGATGCTCCAGACCCGGGTCGGCAAGCGCACCGCGGGCGCCGCCTTCCGCATCGCCACCCAGCTCGTGGACCAGGGCCTCATCGACGAGGCCGAGGCGCTCCAGCGGGTCAACGGCGCCCAGCTCGCCCAGCTGATGTTCCCCAAGTTCGACGAGGCCGCCAAGGTCGACCAGATCGGGCGCGGCATCGCCGCCTCCCCGGGCGCCGCCGTCGGCAAGGCCGTCTTCGACTCGTACACCGCCGTCAAGTGGTCCCGCTCCGGCGAGAAGGTCATCCTGATCCGCCGCGAGACCAACCCGGACGACCTGGACGGCATGATCGCCGCCGAGGGCATCCTGACCTCGCGCGGCGGCAAGACCTCGCACGCCGCCGTCGTCGCCCGGGGCATGGGCAAGACCTGTGTCTGCGGCGCCGAGGAGCTGGAGGTCGACACCAAGCGCCGCCGGATGACCACGGCCGACGGCCAGGTCGTCGAGGAGGGCGACGTCGTCTCCATCGACGGCTCCACCGGCAAGGTCTACCTCGGCGAGGTGCCCGTCGTGCCGTCCCCGGTCGTCGAGTACTTCGAGGGCCGGATGCACGCCGGGGCCGACGACGCCGACGAACTCGTCCAGGCCGTCCACCGGATCATGGCCTACGCCGACCGCGTCCGCCGCCTGCGGGTCCGGGCCAACGCCGACAACGCCGAGGACGCCAACCGCGCCCGCCGCTTCGGCGCCCAGGGCATCGGCCTCTGCCGCACCGAGCACATGTTCCTCGGCGAGCGCCGCCAGTACGTCGAGCGCCTGATCCTCGCCGACACGGACGCCGAGCGCGACGAGGCCCTCGAAGCCCTGCTCCCGCTCCAGAAGACGGACTTCGTGGAGCTGTTCGAGGCCATGGACGGACTGCCCGTCACGGTCCGGCTGCTCGACCCGCCGCTGCACGAGTTCCTGCCCGACATCACCGAGCTGTCGGTCCGCGTCGCCCTCGCCGAGTCCCGCAAGGAGCCGCACGAGAACGATCTGCGCCTGCTCCAGGCCGTCCACCGGCTGCACGAGCAGAACCCGATGCTGGGACTGCGCGGCGTCCGCCTCGGGCTGGTCATCCCCGGTCTGTTCACCATGCAGGTCCGGGCCATCGCCGAGGCCACCGCCCAGCGCGTCGACGCCAAGGGCGACCCGCGCGTCGAGATCATGATCCCGCTGGTCGGCACGGTCCAGGAGCTGGAGATCGTCCGCGAGGAGGCCGAGCAGGTCATCGCCGAGGTACGGGCCCGCACCGGCGTCGACCTGAAGCTCGCCCTCGGCACCATGATCGAGCTGCCGCGCGCCGCCGTGACCGCCGGACAGATCGCCGAGGCCGCCGAGTTCTTCTCCTTCGGCACCAACGACCTGACCCAGACGGTGTGGGGCTTCTCCCGCGACGACGTGGAGGCCTCCTTCTTCACCGCGTACCTGGAGAAGGGCATCTTCGGCGTCAGCCCCTTCGAGACCATCGACAAGGACGGCGTCGGCGCCCTGGTCCGCAGCGCCGTCGAGGCCGGGCGCGCCACCCGCCCCGACATCAAGCTCGGCGTCTGCGGCGAGCACGGCGGCGACCCGGAGTCGGTGCACTTCTTCCACGAGGTCGGCCTCGACTACGTCTCCTGCTCGCCCTTCCGCATCCCCGTGGCCCGCCTCGAGGCCGGCCGCGCGGCGGCCGAGGCGAAGGGCAGCGACAGCCGCTGAACCGGCCGGGGCCCGGCGCCCCCGCGGGACCTCCGGTGCGGCCCCCGCCGCCTCCACCCTCACCGACGGGCGGCGGCACCGGAACCAGAGACGGGACGGACACCTCTGTGCGGAGGTGTCCGTCCCGTCGTCCGTCCCGCCACCGGTCCCGTCGTCCGTCCCACCGGTCTCGTCGTCCGTCCCACCGGTCCCGTCGTCCGTCCCACCGGTCTCGTCGTCCGTCCCGCCGGTCCCGCCGCGAGTCCCGGCCGTCCGTCCCGGAGGCCGTGCGGTGCGATGCGGCGGCGGGGCGGCGGCGGGGCCGTACGAATCCCGTATGGACGCCGTACGGAAGCCATTCGCGCGGTCGTGAGTCGGTGTTCAATTTCGGCCGTTTGAATTATTCGTTGTTGAACTTCTTCGCGTGTGGCCGAAAAGAAGCGAAGAGGCGTGAAGAGGTACGGAGAATGGGGCGGGCGCGACCCCCGGATCCCCACCCGGAGGCCGCGCCCTTTACTGGTGCCGGGCAGGTGAGCCGTAACCTCGCCGACCGCCGCCGGACGGACTAAGCCCCCCACGGTCTTGGTCCGTCACCTCGGTCCTGAAGGTTTCCTGCCCGACCCGTACAGCTTTTCGTTTCCGCCCTGATCGCCGCGATGCTTTTCAACTGTGGCTGAAACACCCTGGTAACGTGCTGTGATGCTGTGCATACTCGTTGTCGGGGGTGGTTGATCGTGCACAGGTGGGGACGTCATGCTGCGGATTCATTTCACCGGAATCGACTTGGCGGGGGTGCGGACGGCCGCCCGGCCGGACGTTCTGTGGGAAACGATTCTGAGTTTTCATCGTTTACGGGACCGGCGCGGCCCCGTGGTCTACGGGGAATGGCGCTCCGAAACACGGATGCGGCTCGGCGGTGAGACCCGCATCCTCGCGGCGCTCGTACCCGGCCGCGGATATTTCCCCGACTTCCTGACACCCGCGGAAGGCATCCAGGGGCTCGAAGAGGGACTCCAGGCGATCCGGGCCACCGACCCCCTGCGGCTCCACGACGAACTCGCCCTGCTCGCCGCCGACCGCTCCGGCGGCCGGACCGTGCCCCACTCGCTGCGGGCCCTCGCCGACGGCGCCGCCCAGCCCTTCGACCGGCTCGTGGGGGCCCTGCGGAGCTATCACCGGGCGGCCGTCGAGCCGTACTGGCCGCACATCCGCGCCAGCGTCGAGGCCGACCGGGCGCGCCGGGGCCGCGCCCTCCTGGACGGCGGCGCCGAGGAACTCCTCGACTCGCTGCCCCCGATGCTGCGCTGGCGCGCACCCGTCCTGGAGGCCGACTACCCCGTCGACCGGGACGTCCACCTGGACGGGCGGGGGCTGCTGCTCCAGCCCTCGTACTTCTGCCGGGGGACGCCCGTCGTGCTGCGCGATCCCGCGCTGCCGCCGGTCCTCGTCTACCCGGTCACGCACGGCGAGGCGCCGACCGTCCGCGCGCCCGGCGGCTCCTCGCTCGGCAAACTGGTCGGACAGACCCGCTCGGTGGTCCTGCACGCCATCGGCGACGGCGGCACGACCAGCGAGCTGGCCCGCAGGGCCGGGGTGTCACTGGCCTCCGCGAGCCAGCACGCGGGCGTCCTGCGCGAAGCCGGGCTCATCGCGACCCTGCGCAACGGCAACGCGGTCCTGCACACCCTGACACCGCTGGGCGCCGCCCTCCTCGGCGGCGCCCAGCGGTCGGCGGACGGGCGGTGCTACGCCCGGACGGGCCGGTGACGCGGGCACCCGCGCCCCGGGGCGCGCGGTGCCGCGACGGCCGCCCGGGGCGTCCCGGGTCAGGTGCGGAAGGGGCCCTTGACCTCGTACGTGATGCCGCCGGAGGAACTGCCGCTGGTGCCGCGCTGGCTGGAGAAGTACAGCCGTCCGCCGTCGGGGGAGAAGGCCGGGCCGGTGATCTCCGAGCCGGACTGGCCGTTGATCCGCAGGAACGGCGCGACGACGTCGTCCGGGGTGATGAGGCAGATCTCCATGCTGCCGCCGTCCTCGGCGACGAACAGGTCCCCGGAGGCGCTGCCGGTGATGTTGTCGACGCCGGTCAGCGGGGCGGCGCCGCCGGGGACCAGCGAGTCGTCGTAGGCCAGCTCGTAGGTGCCCGCGGCGAGGTTCACCTGCCAGACCCGGTTGTCGCCCTTGGTGGTGAACCAGACGGTGTCGTCCGCGTAGTGGCAGCCCTCGCCGCCGTTGAAGCGCTTGGCGCCCGGGACCTGGTTGCGGGTGGTGGTCGGGGAGCCGTCCGGGTCCGGCACGTTCTGCCAGGTGAAGCCGCCCGAGGTGGCCGTGGACGCCTTGAGGACCTGGAGGGTGCCCGCCGACAGGTCGCCCCAGGTGGTGGGGAGGAAGCGGTAGAAGCAGCCGTCGGTCTCGTCCTCGGTCAGGTAGACCGCCTTGCGGACCGGGTCGGCGGCGGCGGCCTCGTGCTTGAACCGGCCCATCGCGTCCCGGCGGTGGGCGGTGCCGCCCCACGGGTTCGACTCGTAGACGTAGCCGAGGGACACCTCCTCGCAGGAGAGCCAGGTGTTCCACGGGGTCGCGCCGCCCGCGCAGTTCTGCCGGGTGCCGGAGAGGACGCGGTACGCGCCGGTGACCGTGCCCGCCGCGTCGAAGCGCACCGCGCTCGCGCCGCCGCTCGGGTTGACCTCCGAGTTCGACACGTAGATCCAGCCGGTGCCGTCGACGAAGCAGGCGCCGCCGTCGGGGGCGCTGTGCCAGCTGTACGAGGTGCCGGGAACCTGCTGTCCGGACCGGGCGATCACCCGGCTGGTGAACCCGGCGGGCAGCAGGATGCCGTTGGCGTCGGCCGCGCCCAGCGCCCCGTAGGGGCCCGCGCCCGGCTGCGCGGGGGCGGCGAACGCCGCCCCGTGCCACAGACTGCCGCCGAAGACGGCGGCCGAGGTGCCGATGACCGCTCCACGCAGGAAACCGCGTCGCTCCACGTCTCACTCCCGAGAAAGGATGGTGATCCGCCCCGCCGCGCCGGTCGGGCGACGGGGTCGCGCGTCTCCGGAACCTAGGAGTACGGAGTTGACCGGACGTCAACGAGCGATGAAGCGGAGACGGCGCGCACCGGGCGGGGCGCCTTCGGCCGCGATCGGAGGGGCCTTCCTCCTCCGGGGCGCCCCTCCACTGTCGGTGGCACCCGTTAGCTTCGGATCATGTCTATCTCCGCGCATCTGCTCGACTCGCTCCGGCTGCCGGAGGGGCGGGCCCTGGTCCACGGTTCCGTCTGGGAGAACCGGGCGGGGCGTCCGCACCGCGCCCTGCTGCTCCACGGCGACGACCTGGAGGTCCACGAGCTGGACGCCCTGTTCGCCGGGGAGCAGGCGCCCGCCGCCCTCTTCCCGCTGCCCTGGCCGGACTTCGCCCGGGGCGGGGCGTCGGTGAGCCCCGACGGGAGCTTCGCCGTGTTCGCCGGACAGCGGGCGGTACGGGCGGTGACCGCCGACGGCGGGACGCTCTGGGAGTACGGGCACACCTGCTGGGGGTCCCCGCTCGGCCATCCGCACCCGGCGGCCGGGCGGGGCCCCTGCCAGGGGTACGAGCACGGCTCCTGCCGGGTCTCCGACGACGGCCGGTTCGTCTGGGCGCACGTCCTGGCCCCGGGGGAGGAGTACCAGGAGGTCTGGTCGGTCCTGGACGCGCGGGACGGCCGGGAGCTCGCCCGGATTCCGCTCGGTGACAGCGAGGCCAGCGGTTCGCAGCACTTCTCCCACCCCGACGGCGTCCACATGGGGCTCTGCGTCGGCATGGGCCAGGACGGCGTCCTGCTGTTCTGGGCGCGCTGGGACGGCACCCGGCCGACCGTGCGGGACCTCGACGGGGCCCTCGACCGCATCCTCGTCGACGTCCACCCGGCGCACGGGGGCTTCCTCACCGTCGAGCACTACGGCTCTGACCTGCGGCTGCACGCCCTGGACGGTACGGTCCTCGCCGCGCGCGACCAGCTCCCGGCGGCGGAGGGGAGCGACGCGGACGAGCTGCCGTGGGACCACGCGCCCGGCTTCGTCGACGCGGACACGGTCGTCGTCTCCACGGGCGTCGAGTACGACGTGGACGACTCGGGCCCCCGGCACTGGCTCCTCGACGCCCGCACCCTGGAGATACGGGGCCCCGTCACGTACCCCGGCGGCCCCGTCGACAGCCCGGTCCGCCCGCTCGGCGACGGGAGCTGGCTCACGTACGACGCGGAGGCGGACGGCGGGACGCTCAGCCGGTGGACGGCCGGGAACGACCGGGCGGGCGGCTGAGCGGGGACGGAGGGCCGCACGGGCGGCTGAGCGGGGACGGGCGGCCGGGCGGGGACGGAGGGCCGGGCGGGTGACCGGACCGGCGGTGGACTACGGGCGGAGAGGGGCCGGACCGGCGGTGGGGCCGGGAGGGAGCCGGGCGGGCCCTCGCGGGCGGCCGGTGCCGGGGACCTTCGGCACTTGGGCGGGCGGGCCGGTGGCGGGGAGACTGGGGCCATGCGTGCCACCCGGGACATCCGCGACCGTGCCGATCTCGACGTGCTCCTGCGCCGCTTCTACACCGCCGCCTTCGCCGACCCCCTCATCGGGCCCTTCTTCACGGAGGTCGCCGGGACGGACCTGGAGGCCCATCTGCCGCACATCACCGACTTCTGGGAGCGGGCCCTGCTGCGGAGCGCCCCGTACCGGCGCGACGCCTTCGCCCCGCACGGGGCCCTGCACTCCGCACGGCCGCTGACCGCCGCCCACTTCGGCCGCTGGGCGCAACTGTGGCGGGCGAGCGTCGACGGACTGTACGCCGGGCCGCTCGCCGACCGGGCCAAGGCGCAGGGCGAGCGGATCGCCCTCGCGCTGCTGCGGCGGCTCGCCGGGCCCGACGCGGTGGCGGGGGCGGCGACCGGCGGTACGTCCGGTGGATTCATCCCCTTGGCCGCTTTCGAGCTGCGTACCGCCTCCTGAGCGGAAAAAGATCTCGGGAGAGCGATGAGTTCGGGGCGCCGCACCCGTCCTACCTCTTGAAAGCGCGAGAACAGCGAGCGCGCGTACGCACCGAGGGAAGAGAGCACGCCATGGCCCAGAAGATGATCTTCGTGAACCTGCCCGTCGAGGACGTCGCCGCCAGCAGGACCTTCTTCGAGAAGCTCGGCTGGACGATCAACCCGCAGTTCAGCGACGAGTCCACCGCGTGTGTCGTCATCAGCGACACGATCTTCGCGATGCTGCTGGAGGCGCCCAAGTTCCGCGACTTCATGGCCCCCGGCAAGGAGCTCGCCGACGCGACCCGGACCACGGAGGTGCTGGTCACGGTGAGTGCCGAGAGCCGTGAGGAGGTCGACGCGCTGGCCGAGGCGGCGCTGGCCGCGGGCGGCACCCCGGCGAAGGAGCCGCTGGACCACGGCTTCATGTACGGCCGCTCCTTCACCGACCTGGACGGCCACCACTGGGAGATCTTCTGGATGGACCCGGCGGCCGTCCAGGGCTGAGCCCCGGCGCGTCAGGCGGAGACGCCGCCGTCGATCACCAGATCCGTGCCGACGACGGAACCCGCCCCGTCCGACGCGAGGTACAGCACGGCCGCCGCGACCTCGGCGGCCGAGGAGATCCTGCCGAGGGGAGAGTCCTGCTTCATCCGGACCTCCCGCTCGGCCTCCGTCTCCCCGGGCAGCAGCGACATCGACGACTCGGAGGCGCCGGGGCTGACCGCGTTGACGCGGACCCCGTCGGCGATGTGGTCCAGGGCGGCGGCCCTGGTCAGGGCCGACACGGCCGCCTTCGACACCTGGTAGCCGAAGACCCCGGGGACGCGCACGTGCGGGCCCAGGTTCGACGAGATGTTCACGATCGCCCCGCCGCCGTGCGCCCGCATGTGGGCCACCTCGGCCTGGAGGGCGTGCAGGACCCCGGTGACGTTGATGTCGAGAAGTTCCTGCCAGTCCTCCAGCGGGAAGTCGGCGGCGCTGTGTCCGCCCCGGAAGATTCCCGCGTTGTTCACGGCCACGTCGAGCCCGCCGAAGCGCTGGACCGTGGCGCGGACCAGTTCCCGTACGGACTCGGCGGACGCCACGTCGGCGGTGACGGCCGAGGCGGTGCCCCCGGCGGCCTCGATCAGCGCGACCGTCTCCTCCAGCGGGCCCGGGGTGCGGCCCGCGACGACGACCTTCGCGCCCTCGGCGGCGAAGGCGAGCGCGACGGCCCGGCCGAGACCGGAACCGGCTCCGGTGACGAGCGCGACGCGGCCGGTGAAACGTGATGCGGACATGTGGGCCAACTCCCCTGTGACGGTTGCTGCTTGGTCTGTGGTCTGTGGTCTGTGGTCTGTGGTCTGCGGGGTGCGGGGTGCGGGGTGCGGGGTGCGGGTGAGGTCACTCCGTGCGGGTCGCGGCGACCGCGAGGGCCGTGAAGAGGACGGCGGCCCCGGCCAGGGACACGGCGTCGCCGCCGAGGGTGAGCAGTACGGCGAAGACGACGGTCGGACCGAGTTCCATCGCCGTGTTCAGTACGCCTCCGGCCAGTCCCGCACGGTGTGCCGGGACGCCCTCGGTGGCGAGGACGGCGGCGCCGGAGAAGGACAGGGCGCCGCCGAGCGGCAGCAGGACGAGCCCCGGCAGCAGCCCGTACGCGTACGGGACCGAGGTCCCGAAGCCGGTCGCCGCCAGCAGTCCCAGGCCGACGGCCGCCGTCCCGAGGCCCGCCGAGGTCACCCGGCCGGGGCCGTACCGTGCGATCAGCGGGCCCGTCAGCCGGCCCGCGCCCAGCAGCGCGACGGCGAAGGGCACGAAGGCGGCGGAGGTGCGCAGTTCGTCCCAGCCGCGTTCCCGCTGGAGCGCGAGGGACAGCAGGACGAAGACGGTGGCCGTGCCCGCCGCGGTGAGCCCGATCGCCGCCAGACCCAGGGCGCGGCGCCGGTCGCGCAGGAAGTCCGGCGGCAGGAGCGGATCGGCCGTCCGCCGCTCCACCGCCCCGAAGGCGGCGAGCAGGGCGACTCCGGCGAGCAGCGGGACCAGGACCGGGGCGGACGTCCACGGGTGGGCGTCGGTGAGGACCAGTCCATAACTGGCGAGGACGATGCCGCCGGTCGCGAGCAGCGCGCCGGGCAGGTCGAGGGAGCGCCGCCCGGCCGTACCGGCGCGCGGCGCGGGCGGCAGCAGCCGGGGCGCGAGGAGCAGGGCGGCGACGGCCACCGCGACCGGCACCGCGAAGGTGCCGCGCCAGGAGGAGACCGCCGCGATCACTCCGGAGAGCAGGTTCCCGGCGGTCGCGCCCAGCACGGAGAGCCCGCCCCAGGTGCCCATCGCCCTGCCGTACGCGCCCGGCGCCGGGAACAGGTCCCGGAGCACGGCCATCGCCGCCGGGGCGACCAGCGCGGCGCCGACGCCCTGCCCGAACCGGGCCGCGAGCAGGGCCCCGTACCCCTGGGTGAGGGGGGCGAGGGCCGAGGCGGCGCCGAAGAGCAGCAGCCCGACGGTGAGCGTCCGCCGTCCGCCGAACCGGTCGGCGAGCCGTCCGCCGAGGAGCAGCAGCCCCGCGAAGGTCAGCCCGTAAGCGGCGCTCAGCAGGATCAACTGGGGCCGGTCGAGCCGTAGTTCGACGCCGATGCGGGGGAGGGGTACGGCGAGCGAGGCGAGGGTGAAGACGAGCGTCATCTGCACGGCTCCGAGCAGCAGGAACGCGGCGCGGGCGCGGCGGACGCTGGTGGTGCTGGTGGCGTGGGTACTGTGGTGCCTCGCGCCCGTGTCTCCGGCTGCCGTCGCGCCCGGGGCCGTACCCGCGCCCCGCCCCGTACTCGCGCCCCCGTCCGTGCTCCCGCCCTCCGTCCCGCACCCCTCCGTGCCCTCGTCGGTGCTTCTCGCCGTCATCGACGACATGGCCACCCCCCCCCGTTATATTTGACCGTACGTTCCAGTATGAGTGCCGAAGAAAAGGCGCCTCCCCCGTGGGCGCCTTCTCCTGGTCGTTCAGTCCAGCAGGGTCAGTGCCTGCTCCGTCGCGTCGCGGACCCGGGCCGGGTCGCTCGACACCTTGCCGACCACCCGGATGCCCTGCATCAGGACGAGCAGCATCCGGGCGAGCGCCCGTGGGTCGCGGTCGGCCGGGAGTTCGCCCCCGGCGCGCGCCCGTGCGAGCGACGCGTGCAGGAGCGTCTCGATCTGCTCCCAGCTCAGCTCGACCCGGCGCGCCACCTTCGTGTCGTGCGGCCCCAGCTCCGCCGCCGAGTTGGTGACGAAACAGCCGTTCAGGCGCTGCCCCTCGGTCGACGCCTCGGCGGCGAAACGGCGGACGAGCGCGCGGACGGCGGGCAGTGCCGGACCCTGCGCGGACAGTTCCTCGATGAGGTCCGGGTCGCGGGTCTCCAGGTAGCGGTCCATCGCCTTCAGATACAGCTCGTGCTTGTTGCCGAAGGTCGCGTAGAGGCTGGCCCGGCCGATGCCGAGGTGCTCCACGAGGTCCGACATCGCCGTCGCCTCGTAGCCGCGCGCCCAGAACAGGTCGAGCGCTGCCTGGAGCGCGGCGTCGGGATCGAATTCCTTGGTCCTGGCCACGAGAGGACCGTACGGCTTTCTGGAACGAGCGGTCAAGCTATTTCCGGAACGATCGGTCAAGGAGGCGGCCCTGGCTGGGCCGGGGGACGCGTACGGGCCGGGCCGCCGGGTGCTCGCGGGTCGGCCGGGCGTCCGCTCACGACGATCCCCTGTCCGCACAGAGGACGGGGGGAATGGGGGAATCCGGCGTCCGGCGGGCCTTGTCCGGCACCTCCGTCTGTCCGCCCGTCCGCCCGTCCGGCGGGCCTTGTCCGGCACTTCCGTGATCCGGCACCTCCGCCCGTCCGCCGGGCCCTGTCGGGCACTTCCGTATCCGGCACCGCCCTCCGGCCGCCGGTCCCGTGTCCCGTCCGGCGGTGGCTCCGCCACCCGGGGTTAACCCGTGGTCAGCCTCGGCTCAAGCCTGCCTTAAGGATCAGGCGGACGGGCCCGAGCAGCGGATTCGCGTCCGGAGGCGGACCTAGGGTGCCGGATGTGACCCCCGAGTCCAGCCCCCACCCCCTGTACGTGTCCCTGCCCGCCGCCCCGCCCTCGCCCGCCGCCCCACCGGTCCCGGCCCCGCCCGCCGCCCCGCCCGCGCCTTCCGGCCCGCCCCGACCTGCGGGCCACACCCGTCCCACTGCCCCGCTCCACCCCACGCACCACACTCACCACACCAGTCACACTCACCCCACAGCCACGCCCCACCCCACCGGCCGCGTCCACCCCACCCCGGGCGTCCACGCCCCCGCCCCCCACCCCCACCCCGACGTCCCCCCGCTCCGACTCGCCCCCGACCGGCTGCGGACCGGCATCCTCGCCGGTGCCGGGGCGGTCACCCTGCTGTGGGGCGTCCAGGCCCGGCCGTCCGCCCGGCTCGACGCCCTCTTCGCCACCGGGGCCCACCTCACCGGCCTCCTCGCCGGATACGGCGTCCTCGTCATGCTGCTGCTCATGGCCCGGGTCCCGGCCGTCGAGCACGGCGTCGGCGCCGACCGGCTCGCCCGCTGGCACGCCCTCGGCGGCCGGTACGTCCTCGGGCTCATCGGCGCGCACGCGCTCCTCGCCCTCTGCGGTTACGCCGCCCACACCCGTACCGACCTGGTCATCGCCACCGGGCACCTCCTGTCGTACCCGGCGCTCGCCGCCGCCACCGCCGGTACCGCCCTCTTCGTCGCCGTGGGCGTCACCTCCGCGCGGGCAGTCCGCCGCCGGGTCCGGCACGAGACCTGGCGGGCCGTCCACCTCGGCGGTCTGCTCGCCGCCGCCCTCGGCTTCGTGCACCAGCTCGCCGGGCCCGACCTCGCGGGCAGCCTCCTCACCCGCTGGCTCTGGTCGATGGCCCACGGCACGGTCGCCGTCCTCCTCGTCTGGTACCGGCTCGTCGTCCCCGTCCGCGCCGCCCTCCGCCACGACCTGCGGGTCGTCGAGGTCCGCGACGAGGGGCCCGGGGTCGTCTCCGTCCTCGTCCGGGGCAGGGGAGTGGCCCGGCTCCGCGCCGAACCCGGCCAGTTCTTCCGCTGGCGGTTCCTGCGGCGCGGCCTCTGGGCGACCGCGCTGCCCTTCTCCCTCTCCGCGCCGGTCCGCGACGACACCCTGCGGATCACGGTCAAGGCGCTCGGCGACCACACCCGGCGCATCCGGCGGCTGCGCCCCGGCACCCGGGTCCTGGCCTCGGGCCCGTTCGGCGCGCTCACCGCCCACCGCCGCACCCGCCGCAAGGTCCTGCTGCTCGCCGGGGGCGTCGGCATCACCCCGCTGCGGGCCCTCTTCGAGACGCTGCCCGGCGGGCCCGGCGACGTCACCCTCCTCTACCGGGCGTCCGACGCCGCCGGGCTCGTCCTGCGCGCCGAACTGGAGGGCATCGCCCGCGAACGCCGGGCCGCGCTGCACTTCCTCCTCGGCCCCTCGGACGCCTCCTTCGACCCGCTCGCCCCGCGCGCCCTGCGCGAACTGGTGCCGGACCTCGCCGTCCACGACGTCTATCTGTGCGGGCCGCCCGCGATGGCACGGGCCGCCACCGCCAACCTGATCCGGGCCGGAGTACCGGCCTCCCGCATCCACAGCGAGGACTTCGACCATGCCTAGCGAGACGAGCGGACCGGACGCACGACGGGGTACGGCGGACGCCCGGGGACCGGCGGACGGAGGAGGAGGGCCGGACGCACGGGAGGCGTTGGACACCCGGGGAGCCGCGGACGTACGGGAGACGGTGTACGCACATGGAGCGGTGTACGCACACGGAACGGTGGACGCACACGGAGCGGTGCACGTACACGGAGCGGTGCACGTACACGGAGCGGTGCACGTACACGGCGCGGTGGACGGGCGCGGCGCGCCGCCGTCCGGGGCGCGGGCCCGCCGGGGCAGGCACGGCGCGCCCCGGGCCCCGTTCGCGGCCGTCTCCGTCGAGCGGGCCCGGCGGCGGCTGGCGACCGCCCTCGTCGGCGCCGGGGCGATCGCCGCGACCCTGCTCACCGCCGCCGTCAGCCCGGCCGCCCCGCCCGCCCCGGACCGGGAGCCGGGCGCCGCAAGCTCAGACGTAGCTCAACTATCCGGGGATTGATGGACGGGGCAACGACCGTCTCCCTAGGCTCACGGCCATGCCCGACATATCGCTGACCACCCTCGTCCTGCTGTGCCTCGCCGCGCTCGTGGCGGGCTGGATCGACGCCGTGGTCGGCGGTGGGGGCCTGCTCCTGCTGCCCGCCCTGCTGCTCGGCCTCCCGAACGTCCCCGCCGCCCACATCCTCGGCACCAACAAGGCCGTCTCGATCGTGGGGACCACGGGGGCCGCCGTCACCTACGTCCGCAAGGCGCCGGTCAAGGTGTGGACGGCGGTCCGCATCGGGCTCGCCGCGCTCACGGGTTCCATGGGCGGGGCCTTCTTCGCCGCCGGGATCAGCAGTGACGTGCTGCGCCCGGTCATCATGGTGGTGCTGCTCGCGGTGGCGGCCTTCGTGGTGCTGCGGCCGTCGTTCGGGGCGAAGCCGGAGGGGGCGGACCGGGCGCCGCTGACCCGGGCGCGGATCGTGACCGCGATCGTCGTCGTGGGCGGCGGCATCGGCTTCTACGACGGCCTGTTCGGGCCGGGCACCGGTACCTTCCTGGTCCTCGCGCTGACCGCGGTGCTCCACCTCGACCTGGTGACGGCCTCCGCGACCGCGAAGATCGTCAACGTCTGCACCAACGCGGGCGCGCTCGTCATGTTCGCCCACCAGGGCAGCGTGTACTGGCAGCTGGCCGCCGTCATGGCGGTCTTCAACCTGGTGGGCGGGACCGTCGGGGCGCGGATGGCCCTGAGCAGGGGCGCCGAGTTCGTGCGCGGGGTGCTGCTCGTCGTGGTCCTGTCCCTGGTCGCGAAGCTCGCCTTCGACCAGTGGGCGTGAGCCCGGACGGGACACGGGAAACGGGCCCCGGGCTCCAGAACACGGGCTTCCGGCTCCGGGGCACGGCCCCGGGTCATCTCACCCCGATGAGGTGGCCGAAGGCGACCACGTTCCCCTGGTAGCCGTTCTTCTTCGAGAAGCCGCCGCCGCAGGTGATCACCCGGATCTCGGCCCGGCCCGCCTCGTCGTACACCTTCCGGTCGGGGAAGTCCTTGTTCTCGTACACCTCGACCGCGTCGACGGTGAACACCGCCGTGCGCCCGTCCTGCCGGTCGACCTCGATCCGGTGGCCCTTGCGCAGCGCGCCGAGCGTGTAGAAGACGGCAGGTCCCTCGGCGTTGTCGACATGGCCCGCGACGATCGCCGTGCCCTTGGCGCCGGGCGTGGTGCCGTCCCGGTACCAGCCGGCCAGGTTCCGGTCCGAGGCGGGCGGCACGTCGAGCGAGCCGTTCGCCGCGAGCCCGAGCGGTGCCATCGGGGTGTCCACGTCGGTCTCCGGGATGCGGAGCCGGACCGGCGGCGACGGCGGCAGCGGGTCGGCGGCGGCGTCGGTGTGCACGCTGGGACCGGCGGCGAAGGCCTGGGCCGCCGACGGCACGGGCGGAGTGACCTGCTCGGAGCCGTTCTGGACGAGCCAGAGCCCGACGCAGGCGGCGACGGCCAGGCCCCAGCCCTTGCTCCTGTTGCTCACCTGGGTTCCCCCTGTCGGTTCGTGGAGGTGGCCCCGCCCCCGCCGGGCCCGTGCGACGGGCGGCGGGGGCGGGGCGGGCGGTGGTCCTCGGGAGGCGTCCGGAGCGTCACGCCGGGGCGTCGCTACTCGGACGTGCTCCCGTCAGTGGCCCTGCGCGCCGCTCGCCCGGCGGCGCAGGAGCCAGACCCCGCCCACGGCAGTCGCGGCCAGCACCGCCGCACCTGCCGTGACCTGGGCGGTGTCGGGGCCCACGCTGCCCCCGACACCGGTCTGGACGTGCCCGCTCGGACCCCGGTGCCTGACGGTCAGGTCGCCCCGGGCCGTCCTGCCGTTGTCGCAGGCCACGCTGATGCCGTGGGTGCCGGACCTGGCGTGCTCCGGCACGTGGAACCGTCCGACCACGACTTCCTTGTGCGTGCCCGGGTTCAGCTGGAACTCGCCCGCGCCGAGCGAGTTCGCGTCACCGACGCCGTGCCCGTGCTCACCGCAGGCGAGGGTGCTGACGGTCACGGTCGTACCGGGTTCGGCGGAGGACGGGTAGATCTCCAGGGACTCGGGGCGGCCGTTGTTGTGATGGTTGTTGTTGTAGTTGCGGTCGTTCTCGTTCTCGTTGCCGTTGTTGGCGTACGCGACCGGGGCGGCGAACGCCCCGAGCGCGACGACCGTCAGCGCGGTACCGGTGAGCAGGCGGACAGGGGTGCGCATAGGGGAGCCTCCGGGGCGCGCGAGCGGTCATGCCGGCGGTCCTGCCGGGAGGGACTTCCCGGCAGCGACCTTCATATGACCGAGATAAGAGCCGTGGCGCGCCCCGCGCCTGCTGATGAGGCGTCAGGATTGGGCCGTCCGGTGCGGTGTGTCGGCTGGATTCCCGGAGTCCTCGCAGGTCGGAGCGGGTTTCGAGGCGTCAGGCGACACGCGGTGCCGAACGGGTGACCGCGCTCGGGATCCCTGCGGGGTGGGGCGGGGCGGCTCAGACCCCTACACCCGGCTCCCGGCTCCCGGCTCCCGGAGGAGCGGCGGTCGTGACGGAGTCGGCCCGCCCCCGCGTCAGCCCTCCACCGCCTCCGCCTCCACCGCGTCGTAGGCCGCGTGCACCCGGGCCATCAGCTCCTCGTCGACCGCGTACCCGACCCCGTCGATCGCGGTCACCGGCGCGATGACCCGGGCGTTGGTCACCAGAGCGGCCCGGTAGCCCGGCAGATCGGCCCGGGTCACCGGGCGCCTGACCGACTCCAGGACGCCCGAGAGCAGGGTCATGGTGATTCCCTCAAGGCAGGGAGCCGACGGCCAGACCAGTGAAGTCCCGTCCCAGAAGGCGATGTTGGCGATCGCCCCCTCGGAGACCTCGCCGCCCGGAGAGGTGAGCAGTGCCTCGTCGTAACCGGCCCGCAGGGCCTCCGCCCGGTGGTAGGCCTGCCCGAAGCCGCCCAGGTGCTTGATGTGCGCGGCCGGACGCCAGTAGTCCACGGCCGTCAGGCGCTGCGGCGCGCCCGGTCCGTCGGCGGCGGGCAGGGCGACGGTCACCGCGACCCGGGCGCCCCCGTACACGTACACCCGCACCGAGGCGTCCCGCCGCCCGGCCGCCGTCAGGGCGCTGGTGATCAGCTCGCGGACCCGCCCGCCGGGCAGCTCCCGGCCGAACAGCTCGCGGGTGGAGCGGTCGAGCCGGGCGAGATGCGCGCCGAGGCCCCGCACCCGCCCGTCCCTGACCTGCATCGCCGTGAAGTGACCGAAACCGTTCATGAGGGTGGCGAGCAGCTCGGGGTCGGCCGCCGGTGCGCCGTCGATCTCGATGTGTTCGGGCGGAGTCGTCATGCCCCCACGGTAAGGCCGCCGTTCCCCGCGCGGCCGGGACGTCGGAAGCCGGGGCGGGGACCCCTCGCGGCCGGTGCGCGATCCGTCCGCCGGGGCGCCTCCCGTACCGCCGGGGACCCTTCCCGTACCGCCGTGTCCCCCACCACGCCTCCGCCGGAAGGCCGTTCGGGAGGGGCCGGAAGATCCGGGCTTGACCTCAACCAAACTTGAGGTACCACCATCCTCGACATGGACATCACCAACGCCGTCACGGCATCCACCGCCCCCGCCACGGCCCCCGCGCCCCTCGCGCTCGCCCTCGTCGTCGCCAGCGACCGCGAAGGCCGCTTCGCCCCGGTCGTCACCGACTGGTTCCGCTCCCACCTCGCCGAACGCGAGGACTTCACCGTCACCGTCGTCGACCTCGCCGACCTCGACCTCCCCACCGCCCTCTCGTACAACCCCTCCCCGGCCGTCCTCGCCGAACTCGCCAAGGTCAGCCCCGTGCTGGCCGCCGCCGAGGCCTTCGTCGTCGTCACCCCCGAGTACAACCACTCCTTCCCCGCCTCCCTCAAGAACCTGATCGACCGGCACTACACCGAATGGCAGGCGAAGCCCGTCGCCTTCGTCTCCTACGGCGGCATCTCCGGCGGTCTGCGGGCCGTCGAGCAGCTCCGCCAGGTCTACGCCGAGATGCACTCCGTCACCATCCGCGACACCGTCTCCTTCCCGCACGCCCACAGCCAGTTCGACGAGGACGGACGGCACAAGGACCCGGCGGGCGCCGAGGCCGCGGCCAAGGCCCTCCTCGACCAGCTCGCCTGGTGGGGACACGCCCTCAGGGACGCCAAGGCCGTCCGCCCCTACGGCGCGTGAGGGGCCGGTCCGATGCTGCTGCGGCTGCTCGTGCCCCGCCTCCGGCCCCACCGGCGGCTCCTCCTCCTGCTGGTCGTCCTCCAGCTCGTCCAGACGCTGGCCTCCCTCGCCCTGCCCACCCTCAACGCGGGTGTCATCGACGAGGGGGTCCTGCGCGGTGACACCGACCGGGTCCTCCGCGGCGGCGCCGTGATGGTCGCCGTCACCCTCCTCCAGGCCGTGGTCGCCGCCGCCGCCACCTACACCGGGGCGAGGATCGCCATGGGCGTCGCCCGCGACCTGCGCTCCGAGGTCTTCCGCCGGGTCCAGGAGTTCTCCGCGCGGGAACGGGGCCGGTTCGGCGCGGCCTCCCTCATCACCCGTACGACCAACGACGTCCAGCAGATCCAGACGTTCACCGTCATGGTCCTGACCATGCTGGTCGCCGCGCCGCTCCTCTGCGTCGGCGGGATCGCCATGGCCCTGCGCCAGGACGTGCCGCTCGCCCTGGTCCTGCTGCTCTTCGTGCCCGTGATGACCGGGGCCGTCGGCACGATCGTGCTGCGGATGAGGCCGCTGTTCCGGGGGATGCAGGAGCGCGTCGACGGCGCCAACCGGGTGCTGCGCGAGCAGATCACCGGCGTCCGGGTGGTCCGTGCCTTCGTCCGCGACCGGTACGAGAGGGAGCGGTTCGGCGCCGCCAACGACGAACTGCTCTCCGTCGGCCTCCGGGCCGGCCGGCTCCAGGCCCTGATGTACCCGACGGTGCTGATCGTCTGGGAGCTCGCGACCGTCGCCCTGGTGTACGTCGGCGCCCACCGCATCGACTCCGGCACGTTCCAGCCGGGTGGGCTCGTCGCCTTCCTCGGCTATCTGCTCCAGACCGCGATGTCCGTGATGATGGTCCTCTTCCTCCTCATGAACATGCCCCGGGCCGAGGCGGGCGCCGAGCGCGTCCGCGACGTGCTCGACACCCGCTCCTCGGTGGTCCCGCCGGCCGATCCGGTGCGGACCGCGGACGGCCGGGGGGAGCTGGAGGTGCGGGGCGCGGGCTTCCGGTACCCGGGCGCGCGGGAGCCGGTCCTCACGGACGTCGGTCTCGTCGCCCGGCCCGGTGAGACGACCGCGATCGTGGGCTCGACCGGCAGCGGCAAATCGACCCTCCTCGGGCTCGTGCCCCGGCTCTTCGACGCGGTCGGCGGCGAGGTGCTGATCGACGGCGTCGACGTCCGGCGGCTCGACCCGGCGCAGATGGCGAGGACGGTCGGACTCGTCCCGCAGAAGCCGTACCTCTTCTCCGGCACGGTCGCCACGAACCTGCGTTACGGCAGGCCCGACGCGAGCGACGAGGAACTCTGGCACGCGCTGGAGGTCGCCCAGGCGGCCGACTTCGTACGGGAGTCGGCGGACGGGCTCGACGCGCCGGTCTCCCAGGGCGGGACGAACTTCTCCGGCGGGCAGCGGCAGCGCCTCGCCATCGCCCGGGTCCTCGTCGCCCGCCCCCGGCTCTACCTCTTCGACGACTCCTTCTCGGCGCTGGACCCCCGCACGGACGCCCGGCTCCGCGAGGCCCTGCGCGAGGAGACGGCGGGCGCGACCGTCGTGATCGTCGCCCAGCGGGTCTCCACCGTCCGCGAGGCCGACCGGATCGTCGTCCTCGACCGGGGCCGGAACGCCGGAACCGGCACCCACACGTCCCTGATGCGGGACAACGCCACCTACCGGGAGATCGTCCTCTCGCAGCTCACCGAGGAGGAAGCGGCATGAGCACATCCACCACGGAGAACCCGACGACGGAGGAACCCCCCGGCCGGGACGACGCCCCCACCCGCACCACCGACGACCGTCCGACCGACCAGCACACCACCGACGACCGCACTACTGACGACCGTCCGACCGGCCACCGCACCACCGACGACCGCACTACTGACGACCGCGCCACCGACGTCCGGCCGACCGACCAGCACACCACCGACGACCACACCACCGACGACCACACCACCGACGACCACACCACCGACCAGCGGCGCGGCCCCGCCGCCGACATCCCCGAACGGTCCCTCTCCTTCCGGGCCTCCGGGCTCCGCCTCCTCCGTACCCTCGCCCCCGACCGGGCCCTGCTCCTCGCCGCCCTCGCCGCGGGCGCCACGGCCGTCCTCCTCTCCGTCCTCGGCCCGCTCCTCCTCGGCCGCGCCACCGACCTCGTCGTCTCCGGGGCCACCGGCCCCGCCGGGGTCGACTTCGCCGCCGTCGGCCGGGTCCTCGCCCTCTCCGTCCTGGTGGTCGCGGGCTCGGCCCTCTTCACCTGGATCCAGCTCCGGATCGCCACCACCGTCGTCCAGCGGGCCGGGCACCGGCTCCGCGAGCGGGCCCAGCACAAGCTGGCGAGGCTTCCCCTCGGCTACCTCGACCGGCAGTCGCGCGGTGAGGTCATCTCCCGCACCACCAACGACATCGACAACGTCACCCAGACCCTCCAGCAGGCCCTCAGCCAGATGATCAGGGCCGTCCTGACCCTGTTCGGCGTCCTCGCGATGATGTTCTGGATCTCGCCGCTGCTCGCCCTCGTCGCCCTCGCCACTGTGCCCGTCTCGGTCGCCGTCGCCGCCTTCGTCGGGCGCCGCGCCCAGCCGCAGTTCGTGAAGCAGTGGGCGGTCACCGGCAAGCTCGGCAGCCATGTCGAGGAGATGATCACCGGGCACACCGAGGTCGTCGTCTTCGGCCGCCGCGACGAGGCCGTGCGCCGCTTCGACGAACTGGGCGAGGAGCTGTACCGGGCGGGCTTCCGCGCCCAGTTCGTGTCCGGCTTCATCCAGCCCGCGCTGACCTTCGTCGGCAATCTGAACTACGTCGCCATCGCCGTCGTCGGCGGACTGCGGGTGGCGAGCGGCACCCTGTCCGTCGGTGACGTACAGGCCTTCATCCAGTACTCGTACGAGTTCAACGGCCCGGTCACCCAGGTCGCCGCGATGGCCAACCTCCTCCAGTCCGGGGTGGCCTCCGCCGAACGGGTCTTCGACCTCCTCGACGCCGACGAGGAGAGCCCGGACCCGGCCGCGCCGAGGCGGCCCGCCGAACTCCGCGGCGAGGTCTCCTTCGAGAAGGTGGCCTTCCGGTACGAGGAGGGCAGGCCGCTCATCGAGGACCTCTCGCTCACCGTCGAGCCCGGCAGCACGGTCGCGATCGTCGGCCCCACGGGGGCGGGCAAGACGACCCTGGTCAACCTGCTCCCGAGGTTCCACGAGGTGACCGGCGGCCGGATCACCCTCGACGGCGTCGACACGGCGGCGATGACCCGGGAGGAACTGCGCTCCGGCATCGGCATGGTCCTCCAGGACACCTGGCTGTTCGGCGGGACCATCGCCGACAACATCGCGTACGGGGCACCCGGCGAGGTCTCGCGGGAACGGATCGTGGCGGCGGCGCGCGCCGCGCACGCCGACCGGTTCGTCCGCACCCTGCCCGACGGCTACGACACCCTCCTCGACGAGGACGGCGGGGGCCTCAGCGCGGGCGAGAGGCAACTGGTCACCCTGGCCCGCGCGTTCCTCTCCGACCCGGTGATCCTCGTCCTCGACGAGGCCACCAGCTCCGTCGACACCCGGACCGAACTCCTCGTCCAGCAGGGCATGAACGCGCTCCGCGCGGGCCGCACCAGCTTCGTCGTCGCCCACCGGCTCTCCACGGTCCGGGACGCGGACGTGATCCTGGTGATGGAGAACGGCTCGATCGCCGAGCAGGGCACCCACGAGGAACTCCTCGCGGCCCGGGGCGCCTACGCCCGCCTGCACGAGGCCCAGTTCGCGACGGTGTGAGGCAACCGCGCGGGGAGCCGCGCGCGGGCTACGGTGAGGACGTGACCACACACGCCCTCACCGTCCTCACGACCACCGACAGCCGCGAGAAGGCCGAGGCCCTCGCCCGGGGCGCCGTCGAGGCCCGGCTCGCCGCCTGCGGCCAGGTCTCGGGCCCCGTGACCTCCGTCTACCACTGGCGGAAGGCCATCGAGACCGCCGAGGAGTGGCAGGTCCTCCTGAAGACCACGGAGCACCGGTACGAGGCCCTGGAGGCCCATCTCCTCGCCGCCCACGACTACGACACCCCGGAGATCCTCGCCACCCCCGTCGTCCGGGCCTCCGCCGCCTATCTGGCCTGGCTCGCCGAGGAGACCAGCGCCCCGTGACCCTGCCGTTCTTCGTCTACGGGACGCTGCGTCCGGGCGCGTACAACCACGACCGGCTCCTCCTCGGGCGCACCGGGGCGGAGGAGGCGGCCCGGCTGCCGGGGGCGCTGCTGCACGACGGTCCCGGCTACCCGTACGCCGTGCCCGGCGCGGGAACCGTCGTCGGCACCCTGGTGACGGCCGGGCCCGGGGCGTACGCGGGACTGCTCGACGCGCTGGACCGGATGGAGGGCGACGCCGGGTACGAGCGGGTCGCCCGCGAGGTGCTGCGGGTCCGGGACGGGGGCGGCACCCGCGCGTGGGTCTACCTCGCGGCCCCCGGCACCCCGCTCGGCCCGCTCATCGCCTCCGGCGACTGGTTCCGGCGCTCAGGGCCGGGCGGCGGGTGAGGCCAGCGCCTCGGTGACGCCCTTCTCCTCGGGTCCGAGGAAGTGCGGGTCGGGCCGCAGGCCGGCGTCCAGGGCCGCCTTGCCCGCGGCGAACAGCTCCCGGGTGGTGCCGTAGTACCAGGTGTCGTCGTGGGGTTCGGGCACCCCGACCCCCAGGGCGTCGACGCCCGCCCGGCCGCAGAGCGCCACCGCCCGCTTGATGTGGAAGTCCTGGGTGACGAGCACGGCCCGGTCGACCCCGAAGACCTTCCGGGCGCGGACACAGGAGTCCCAGGTGTCGAAACCGGCGTAGTCGCTGACGATCCGGTCGTCGGGCACCCCGCGCGCGGTCAGGTAGACGCGCATCGCGCTGGGCTCGTCGTACGAGGTCCTGCTGTTGTCGCCGGTGACCAGGAGGACCCGCACCTTGCCCGTCCGGTACAGCTCGGCGGCGGTGTCGAGCCGGTGCGCGAGGTACGGGGTGGGGCGCCCCTTCCACAGCCCGGCGCCGAACACGACGCCCACGTCCCGGGCGGGCACGTCGGCGGTCGTCCGCAGCTTCCCGGCGGCGGTGGTGTGAAGCCAGGTGACCGGGAGGAGGGCGAGGACCGAGGCCGCCATCACGGCCTGGACGGTACGGCGCCTGGCCCGGACGGTACGGGGGAGGAGCCGGGGGAGCCGGACCGGCATGGAGGAGCCTCCTGGTGTTCGACATGCTCGACATGTTCGACGGGGGTGCTGTCACCCGGTCCGACGTGATCCGGCCGGATTCGGTTCGCCGGACGCCCGGCTTGTTCCGTACAACACACCGGCGAGGAGCACCCCGGCGACGCCCCCGAGCAGTTGCGCGCCGACGAAGCCCGGGACCGAGGAGGGGGCTATGCCGGTGAACGAGTCGGTGAACGCGCGGCCGACGGTCGCCGCCGGGTTGGCGTAGGACCCGGAGGAGGTGAACCAGATGGCCGCGCCGATGTATCCGGCGACCGCGACGGGGGCGAGGGAGGAGCGCCCGATGTGCCGCAGGCCCTGCACGAGGAGGACGAGTCCGGCGGTGGCGACGAACTCGCCGAGGAGCAGATGGGGCGCCGACATCGAGGCGCCGGACCAGGTGACGGGCCGCCGCCCGAACATCGCCTCGGCGAGCAGCGCGCCCGCGACGGCCCCGGCGGACTGGGCGGCGACATAGGCGGCGACGTCCCGGCCGCCGCCCTCGGGCCGGGTGGTCCACCACTCGGTGAGCGTCACGACGGGGTTGAGATGGGCGCCGGAGAGCGGCCCGAGGAGCGCGATGATCAGCCCGAGGCCGATCGCGGACGCGGCGGCGTTGGCGAGCAGCCGGACGCCGAGGTCGTGGCTCAGGAGGTCGGCGCGGATGCCGGAGCCGACGATGACGGCGACGAGGGCGCCGGTACCGACGAACTCGGCCAGGACGCGCTGGTGGAGCGCGGGCGGAGACATTCTCATGGCGGAAAAGGTATTCCGCGCAATGGAATCGGGGAGTAAACAGCGAGCAAGGAAATCGAACAGGATCGTACGATCCCGCCATGATCGACGATGCGGTACTCAACAACGCCGAGTGGTGCCAGGCGATGTGCGCCGCCCACGGAATCTCCGGCACCTTCGGGCCCCGGGCCTGGAGCAGCGCCCGCCGCACCCCGCTGTACTACCCCGACGCGGTGACGCTCACTCAGGACGCCGCCGCCGAGGACGTCCTGGCCGGAATCGACCGCACGGCCCCCGGTGCCTCGGTCAAGGACAGCCACGCCCGGCTCGACCTCACGGCCGAGGGCTTCCGCCTCCTCTTCGAGGCCGACTGGATCCACCGTCCGGCCGGTCTCCCGCTGCCCCCGGCGGACGGCGACTGGCGGCCCGTCACCACCCCTCGGGAGCTGGCCGACTGGGCGCTCGCGTGGAGCGGCGGCGACCCGGAGGAGGCGGCGCTGTTCCGCCCCGGACTCCTGGACCACCCCGCGACGACCCTCGTCGCGGGACACGGCCCGGACGGGCGCCTCCTCGGCGGCGCCGTCCTGAGCGCGAGCACCGCCGTGACCGGGGTCTCCAACCTCTTCGCGGCCGAGGGCACCGGCCCGGCCGGGGTGTGGGCCGGCTGCCTCGCCCTCACGGACCCGGCGAAGCCGGTCGTCGGCTACGAGTCCGGCGACGACCTGCCCCCCGCCCTCGCGACGGGCTTCGAGAGGACGGGACCCCTGAGGGTCTGGCTGGACGGCTGAGAGCGGCCCGGGGCCGGGGGACGGGAGGGGGAGGGAGAGAGGCGGGGGCAGCGGTGTACGCGCGCGGGCCCCGCGCGACAGGGACCGGCCGCCGTACGGACCCGGCCGCCCCGCGTCCCCGGCCGCCCCGCGCCCCTGGCTGCCCCGCCCCCCCGGGTCACCCCGCCCCTGGACCCCTCGGCCCCCGCGACCACCCTCCGCCGCGCGGCCCCTTCTGTCGGCCCCGCCGGTTACCTTCGGTGCATGGAAGGCAACGAGCACAGCAAGGACCGCACGGACCACGAGGACCGCACGAACCGCACGGATCACGCGGACCGCAAGGACCGCGCGGGTCACGCGGACCGCAAGGACCGCGCGGGTCACGCGGACCGCAAGGACCGCGCGGGTCACGCG
The DNA here is from genome assembly GCF_042754005.1 of Streptomyces sp. NPDC059247. Classification (NCBI taxonomy): domain Bacteria; kingdom Bacillati; phylum Actinomycetota; class Actinomycetes; order Kitasatosporales; family Streptomycetaceae; genus Streptomyces; species Streptomyces sp. NPDC059247. The sequence continues at coordinate 86,549 of NZ_JBHYZW010000009.1, read as the reverse complement.
GACCGCACCCCCGGCGCCGCCCCCGCCGCCACCGAGAGCCGCTCCGCCACCCCCGGCTACGACACCGCCGCCACCGAGCGCTGGGCCGCCGAGCCCGACAAACGGCCGGGGCGCACCGCCTTCCAGCGCGACCGCGCCCGCGTGCTGCACTCCGCCGCGCTCCGCAGGCTCGCCGGGAAGACCCAGGTCGTCACCCCCGGCACCCGGGGCCAGGCCTGGGACGCCAGCCCCCGCACCCGGCTCACCCACTCCCTGGAGTGCGCCCAGGTCGGCCGCGAACTGGGCGCCGCCCTCGGCTGCGACCCCGACCTCGTCGAAGCCGCCTGCCTCTCCCACGACATGGGCCACCCGCCCTTCGGGCACAACGGCGAGCAGGCGCTCAACGAGGTCGCCCAGGACTGCGGCGGCTTCGAGGGCAACGCCCAGTCGCTCCGCCTCCTCACCCGCATCGAACCCAAGCACTTCGTACGGGACGCCGACGGCGAACCGGTCGGCCTCGGACTCAACCTCACCCGGGCCACCCTCGACGCCGCCACCAAGTACCCGTGGACGCGCGGCGGACACCCCGAGGACCCCGGCTCGCCCAAGTTCGGCGTCTACGAGGACGACCTGCCGGTCTTCGCGTGGATCCGGCGCGGTGCCCCCGCCCACCGCAAGTGCTTCGAGGCCCAGGTCATGGACTGGTCCGACGACGTGGCCTACTCGGTGCACGACTTCGAGGACGGGCTGCACGCCGGGCACATCGACCCCAACCTCCTCCTCGCCGAGCCCGAGCGGGCCGACATCTGGGCCGTCGCCATCGGCCGCTACGTACCGGAGGACACCGACCCGGGGGAACTGGCCGAGGCCCTCGACCGGCTCATGGACCAGGAGTGGTGGCCGCACGGCTACGACGGCTCCGCCGTCGCCCAGGCGCGGCTGAAGGACGCCACCAGCCAGCTCATCGGCCGCTTCTGCCTCGCCGCCGAGACCGCCACCCGGGAGGAGTACGGGACCGGGCCGCTCACCCGGTACGGCGCCGAACTGGTCGTCCCCCGCGCCGCGCGCAACGAGTGCGCCGTCCTCAAGGCGGTCGCCGACCGGTACGTCATGCAGCGCGCCGAACAGGAGGCGCTCCGCGCCGACCAGCGGATCGTCGTCGCCGAACTGGCCGAAGCCCTGGTCGCCCGCGCCCCCGACGGCCTCGAACCGCAGTTCCGGTCCCTCTTCGACGCGGCGCGCGACGACCGGGCCCGCAAGCGGGTGATCATCGACCAGATCGCCTCCCTCACCGACGCCTCCGCCCGCGCCCTCCACACCAGGATCCGCCCGCACCACGGCTGAACCGCGCCTCCCGGGCCAGGGCCGTTCGGCGGAACGCGCCCCCGGTCGGCCCTCTTCCGCTGCCACCCCCGGTGCGGGACGCTCACATGCGCGCCCCGGGGCGGTACGGCCCGACGCCCGCCCGGGGGCGTAGGTTGGAACCGGTCGCAAAGAGGAGGAAAGACGTGGTCGACGCAGATCAGACCTTTGTCATCGTCGGCGGGGGCCTGGCGGGGGCCAGAGCGGCGGAGACCCTGCGCGCCGAGGGGTTCAACGGCCGGGTGATCCTCATCGGCGACGAACGCGAGCACCCCTACGAACGCCCGCCGCTCTCCAAGGGCTATCTCACCGGCGCCAAGGAACGCGACACGGTCTTCGTGCACGAGGCCGCCTGGTACGCCCGCAACGACATCGAGCTGCACCTCGGGCAGCCCGTCACCGCCGTCGACCGCGAGGCCCGCACCGTACGGCTCGGCGACGGCACCGTCATCCGCTACGACAAGCTGCTCCTCGCCACCGGCTCCGAACCGCGCCGCCTCGACGTCCCCGGCACCGAGCTGGCGGGCGTCCACCACCTGCGCAGGCTCGCCCACGCCGACCGGCTCCGGCAGGTCCTCGCGGGCCTCGGCCGGGACAACGGACACCTGGTGATCGCCGGAGCGGGCTGGATCGGCCTGGAGGTCGCCGCCGCCGCCCGCGGCTACGGCGCCGAGGTCACCGTCGTCGAGTCCGACCCCACCCCGCTGCACCGGGTCCTCGGGCCCGAGCTGGGCCAGCTCTTCGCCGATCTGCACACCGACCGGGGCGTCCGCTTCCACTTCGGCGCCCGGCTCACCGAGATCGTCGGCCAGGACGGCATGGTCCTCGCCGTCCGCACCGACGACGGCGAGGAGCACCCGGCGCACGCCGTGCTCGCCGCGATCGGCGCCGCCCCCAGGACCGCCCTCGCCGAGAACGCCGGGCTCGCCCTCGTCGACCGGGCCGACGGCGGCGGCATCGCCGTCGACGAGTCGCTGCGCACCTCCGACCCCGACGTGTTCGCCGCCGGGGACGTGGCCGCCGCCCACCACCCGCTGCTGCACACCCGGCTCCGCGTCGAGCACTGGGCCAACGCCCTCAACGGCGGGCCCGTCGCCGCCCGCGCCATGCTGGGGCAGCAGGTCTCCTACGACCGCGTCCCCTACTTCTTCACCGACCAGTACGACCTGGGCATGGAGTACTCCGGCTGGGCGCCCCCCGGCTCGTACGACCAGGTCGTCGTCCGGGGCGACACCGGCAAGCGCGAGTTCATCGCCTTCTGGCTCAAGGAGGGCCGGGTCCTCGCCGGGATGAACGTGAACGTGTGGGACGTCACAGAGCCGATCCAGCGGCTCATCCGCTCCCGCACGCGCGTGGACGCCGAAGCCCTCGCCGACGCCTCCGTCCCCCTGGAGGACCTCGTCCGGTAGGTAGACTCTGTGCGTGGCAGGCAGGATCAACGATGACGACGTGAAGGCGGTACGGGACGCGGTCCCGATCGACGCCGTCGTGTCCGAGTACCTCCAGCTCCGCAACGCGGGCGGCGGGAACCTCAAGGGCCTCTGCCCCTTCCACGACGAGAAGTCGCCCTCCTTCCAGGTCAGCCCCGGCAAGGGACTCTTCCACTGCTTCGGCTGCCAGGAGGGCGGCGACACCATCGCGTTCGTGATGAAGATCGACCACCTCTCCTTCTCGGAGACGGTCGAGCGCCTCGCCGCCAAGGCGGGCATCACCCTGCGGTACGAGGAGGGCGGCTACAACCCCGGCCACCAGCGCGGCGAGCGCATCCGCCTGATCGAGGCGCACAAGGCCGCCGCCCAGTTCTACATCGACCAACTCGACTCGCCCGAGGCCGAGATCGGCCGCAAGTTCCTCGCCGAACGGGGCTTCGACCAGGCCGCGGCGGCGCACTTCGGCGTCGGCTACTCCCCGGCCGGCTGGGACCACCTCACCCGCTTCCTGCGGGGCAAGGGCTTCACCGACAAGGAACTGCTTCTCTCCGGGATCTCCCAGGACGGCCGACGCGGTCCCATCGACCGCTTCCGGGGCCGCCTCATGTGGCCGATCAGGGACGTCGGCGGCGAGATCGTCGGCTTCGGCGCCCGCAAGCTCCGCGACGACGACAACGGCCCCAAGTACCTCAACACCCCCGAGACCCCGGTCTACAAGAAGTCCCAGGTGCTCTACGGCATCGACCTGGCGAAGAAGGACATCGCCAAGGCCAGCCGCGCCGTCGTCGTCGAGGGCTACACCGACGTCATGGCCTGCCACCTCGCCGGGGTCACCACCGCCATCGCCACCTGCGGCACCGCCTTCGGCGGCGACCACATCAAGATCCTCCGCAGGCTCCTCATGGACAACGGCTCGGCCCGCGTCATCTTCACCTTCGACGGCGACGCCGCCGGACAGAAGGCCGCCCTGCGCGCCTTCGAGGACGACCAGAAGTTCGCCGCCGAGACGTACATCGCCATCGCCCCCGACGGCATGGACCCCTGCGACCTGCGGCTCGCCAAGGGCGACGAGGCCGTCGCGGAGCTGGCGGAGCCCCGTACCCCGCTGTTCGACTTCGCCCTCCGGCAGATCGTGAAGCGCTACGACCTCGACACCGCCGGAGGACAGGCCGCGGCCCTGGACGAGGCCGCCCCGATCGTCGCCAAACTCAAGAACCTGGCCGTGCGCCACGGCGTGGCGGTGAAGCTCGCCGGAATGCTCGGCATCATGGACGAGCGGTTCGTCGTCCAGCGGGTGAGCCGGATCTCCCAGTGGCAGCGCGACCGCGGCGGACGCGGACCGGCCACCGACACGACCCGCCGCGAGATGCCGCAGGTCCAGGCACCCACGGCGCCCTCCGGACCCGCGCTCAACCTGCGCAGCCCCGCCCACCGCACCGAGCGGGAGCTCCTCAAGCTGGCCCTCCAGCGTCCCGAGCTGGTCTCGCCCTACTTCGACGCGTACGGCGCCGACGAGTTCACCGCACCGCCGTACGCGGCCGTCCGGCAGTGCGTGCAGGCCGCCGGAGGCGCCGACGGCGCGCCCGCCGACTACCTCGACGCCGTCCGTGGGGCCGCGCCCGACGACACGGTCCGCTCCCTCGTCACGGAGCTCGCGGTGGAGGCCATCTTCGCCGCCAAGGCGGCCGACGAGGTCTACGCCGCCGAGCAGCTCGTCGCCGTCCGGCTCCGCGCCGTCGACCGCCGCGTCGATCAGCTGAACTCCGCCCTGAAGCGGCTGGGCGGGGCGCCTCAGGAACAGCAGGCGACCGCGCAGCAGGAGCTCTTCGTCCTCCAGCAGTACAAGACGGCCCTCAAGACGCACGGCGCCGCCGCCCTCTGACGCACGTTCCGTCACGCACCACTGGCAAAAAGTCACCGCACGCCCCTCGTGGCGGCGATGTGTCGTACCCCACACTGGGTGACGGAGCCGTTCCGCCCCTCCCTGGAGGTCGCCCGCCGTGCAGACCCAGACCGTGTCGCAGGAACCGGCCGAACCCGGCGAGGACGCGGAGGAGGAAGCCGCGCCGCCGCCCCCGCGCCGCCGCGCCGACCCCGGGAGCAACGGACCCTCCTCGGACCTGTTCCGCCAGTACCTCCGCGAGATCGGACGCATCCCGCTGCTCACCGCCGAGGAGGAGGTCGATCTCGCCCGCCGCGTCGAGGCCGGTCTGTTCGCCGAGGAGAAGCTCACCGGGACCCCCGACCTCGACTCACGGCTCGCGGGCGACCTCGACCGGATCGTCGTCCTCGGCCGGATCGCCAAACGCAAGCTCATCGAGGCCAACCTGCGCCTCGTCGTCTCCGTCGCCAAACGGTACGTGGGCCGGGGCCTGACCATGCTGGACCTCGTCCAGGAGGGCAACCTCGGCCTCATCCGCGCCGTCGAGAAGTTCGACTACGCCCGGGGCTACAAGTTCTCCACGTACGCCACCTGGTGGATCCGCCAGGCGATGTCCCGCGCCCTGGCCGACCAGGCACGGACCATCCGCGTTCCCGTGCACGTCGTCGAACTCATCAACCGGGTGATCCGCGTCCAGCGCCGGATGCTCCAGGAACGCGGCTACGAGCCCACCGCAGAGGAGGTCGCCGCCCAGCTCGACCTGCCGCCCGAACGGGTCGGCGAGGTGCTGCGGCTCGCCCAGGAACCCGTCTCCCTGCACGCCCCCGTCGGCGAGGAGGACGACGTGGCCCTCGGCGACCTCATCGAGGACGGCGACGCCACCTCCCCGGTGGAGTCGGCCGCGTTCCTGCTGCTCCGCCGCCATCTGGAGGACGTCCTCTCCACCCTCGGCGAACGCGAACGGAAGGTCGTCCAGCTCCGCTACGGCCTGGACGACGGCAGGCCCCGCACCCTGGAGGAGATAGGCCGCATCTTCGGCGTCACCCGGGAACGCATCCGGCAGATCGAGTCCAAGACCCTCGGCAAGCTCCGCGACCACGCCTACGCGGACCAGCTGCGCGGCTACCTGGACTGAACGGGCCGACGGCGGACGCACGGCGGGGGCCGGACCGCCGCCGCGGTCCGGCCCCCGCCGCACGGAGACCGCGGCTCAGTCGACCTCCGCCACCGCCTGCGCGAACTGCGCCGCGTACAGCCGGGCGTACGCCCCGCCGGACGTCAGCAGCTCCTCATGGGTGCCCTGCTCCACGATCGAGCCGTTCTCCATCACCAGGATCACGTCCGCGTCCCGGATCGTGGAGAGCCGGTGCGCGATCACGAACGAGGTCCGCCCGTGCGCGAGGCGCGCCATCGCCTTCTGGATCAGGACCTCGGTCCGGGTGTCCACCGAGCTCGTCGCCTCGTCGAGCACCAGGATCACCGGATCGGACAGGAACGCCCGCGCGATGGTGATCAGCTGCTTCTCGCCCGCGCTGACGCCCGAGCCCTCGTCGTCGATGACCGTGTCGTACCCCTCGGGCAGGGTGCGGACGAACCGGTCGGCGTGCGCCGCCCGCGCCGCCTCCTCGATCTCCGCCCGGGTCACCTCGCGCGTCGCGCCGTACGCGATGTTCTCCGCGATGGTCCCGCCGAACAGCCAGGTGTCCTGGAGGACCATGCCGATCCCGGACCGCAGCCGCTCCCGGGTCATCCTCGCGATGTCCACCCCGTCGAGGGTGATCCGGCCGCCCGTCACCTCGTAGAACCGCATCAGCAGGTTCACCAGGGTCGTCTTGCCCGCACCCGTCGGACCGACGATCGCGACCGTCTGGCCCGGCTCCACGCTCAGCGACAGGTCCTCGATGAGCGGCTTGTCGGCCTCGTAGCGGAAGGAGACCCCCTCCAGGGCCACCTTGCCCTTGAGGTCCACCGGGTTCTCGCTCATCGGCGCGTCGGGCTCCTGCTCCTCGGCGTCGAGCAGCTCGAAGATCCGCTCGGCCGAGGCGACGCCCGACTGCACCAGGTTCGCCATCGAGGCGACCTGCGTCAGCGGCATCGAGAACTGGCGCGAGTACTGGATGAAGGCCTGCACGTCACCGATGGAGAGCGTGCCGCTCGCCACCCGCAGACCGCCGACCACGGCCACCAGGACGTAGTTGAGGTTCGAGACGAAGAACATCACCGGCTGCATCACACCGCTGTTGAACTGGGCCTTGAACCCCGCCTCGTACAGTGCCTCGTTCTGCTCGCGGAAGTCCTTCGCGGACTCCTCCTGCCGCCCGAAGACCTTCACCAGCGTGTGCCCGCTGTACATCTCCTCCACGTGCGCGTTGAGCGTGCCCGTGGACTTCCACTGCTGCACGAAGTGCGGCTGCGAACGCTTGCCGATCTTCGCCGCGACGAACACCGACACCGGCACCGTCACCAGCGCCACCAGGGCGAGCAGCGGCGAGATCCAGAACATCATCGCGAGCACGCCGACGATGGTCAGCAGCGAGTTGACCAGCTGGCCCATCGACTGCTGGAGCGTCTGCGAGATGTTGTCGATGTCGTTGGTCGCCCGGGACAGCACCTCACCGCGCTGCGCCTTGTCGAAGTACGAAAGGGGGAGCCGCGACAGCTTCGCCTGGACGTCCTCCCGCATCCGGTAGACCGTCCGGTTGATCACCTTGATCGACATGCGGGTGGAGACCAGCATCAGCAGGCCCGCCGCCACGTACACGCCGAGGACCACGAGCAGCACCGTGCCGACGGACGGGAAGTCGATCCCCCGCCCCGGGGTGAAGTCCACCCCGGACAGCATGTCCGCCATGCCGGAGTCGCCCGAGGCCCGCAGCCGCTCGACCGCCTCCGTCTTCGTACCGCTCTCGAACTGTCGTCCGATCACGCCCGCGAAGACGAGGTCGGTCGCCTTGCCGAGGATCTTCGGACCGACCACCGAGGCCGCCACCGACAGCACACCGGCGATCAGCATCACCCAGAGCGCGCCGCGCTCGGGCGCCAGCTGCCGCAGCAGCCGCTTGCCCGAGCCCTTGAAGTCCATCGACCGCTGGTCGGGGCCGCCACCGGCCATCATGCGTCCGCCAGGACCGGCCATCAGGCTGCCTCCGCCTCGGTGAGCTGGGAGAGCACGATCTCCCGGTACGTCTCGTTGTCCGCCATCAGCTCCCGGTGCCGCCCGGTGCCGACGACCCGGCCCTCGTCGAGGACGACGATCCGGTCGGCGTCACGGATGGTGGAGACCCGCTGGGCGACGATCACCACGGTCGAGTCGGCGGTCTCCGCCGACAGCGCCGCCCGCAGCAGGGCGTCCGTCTCGTAGTCCAGCGCCGAGAACGAGTCGTCGAACAGATAGATCTCCGGCCGCTGCACCAGGGTCCGCGCGATGGCGAGGCGCTGGCGCTGCCCGCCGGAGACATTGGTGCCGCCCTGGGCGATCGGGGCGTCCAGACCGTGCTCCAGCTTCCGTACGAAGTCGGCCGCCTGGGCGACGCCGAGGGCGTGCCACAGTTCCTCGTCGGTGGCGTCGGGCTTGCCGTAGCGCAGGTTCGTGGCGACCGTGCCCGAGAAGAGGTAGGGCTTCTGCGGGACCAGCCCGACGGTCCTCGCCATCAGCGCGGGGTCGAGGGTGCGCACGTCGACGCCGTCGACCAGGACCTGGCCGCCGGTGGCGTCGAAGAGCCGGGGGACGAGACCGAGGAGGGTCGACTTGCCGCTGCCGGTGGAGCCGATGATCGCGGTGGTCTCACCGGGCCGCGCGACCAGCTCGACGTCCTTGAGGACGGACTCCTCCGCACCGGGGTAACGGAAGTCCGCTCCCCGCACCTCCAGATGGCCGCGCCGGTCGAGCGCGGTCACCGGCTCCGCCGGGGGCACCACGCTGGACTCGGTGGACAGGACCTCCTCGACGCGCTCCGCGCAGACCTCCGCGCGCGGCACCATCATGAACATGAAGGTGGCCATCATGACCGCCATCACGATCTGCATCAGATAGGCGAGGAACGCGGTCAGCGCGCCGATCTGCATCCCGCCGCTGTCGATGCGGTGCGCCCCGAACCAGACGACGGCCACGCTGGAGATGTTCACGACGGTCATCACCGTCGGGAACATCAGCGCCATCAGCCGGCCGGTCGCCATCGACACGTCGGTCAGCTCGGCGTTGGCGCCGCGGAACCGGTCCGCCTCGTACCCGTCCTTCACGAACGCGCGGATCACCCGGTTGCCGGTGATCTGCTCGCGCAGCACCCGGTTCACCGTGTCGAGACGCGTCTGCATGGTCCGGAACAGCGGACGCATCCGCCGCACGATCAGCGACACGGAGATCCCGAGCACCGGCACCACCGCGAGCAGCACGCCCGACAGCGGCACGTCCTGCCCGAGCGCCATCACGACGCCGCCGACGCACATGATGGGCGCGGAGACCATCAGGGTGAACGCCATCAGGACCAGCATCTGGATCTGCTGCACGTCATTGGTCGTACGGGTGATCAGCGAGGGAGCGCCGAAGTGGCCCAGCTCCCGCGCCGAGAACGACTGCACCCGGTCGAAGACCGCGCCGCGCACGTCCCGGCCCAGGGCGGCGGCGGTCCGTGCGCCGTAGTACACGGCTCCGATGTTGCAGACGACCTGGACCACGGAGACGCCGATCATCAGGGCGCCGAACCGCAGGATGTAGCCGGAGTCGCCGGAGACGACGCCGTTGTCGATGATGTCCGCGTTCAGGGTGGGGAGGTAGAGGCTCGCGCAGGTCTGCAGGAACTGCAGCAGTACGAGCAGCGCGATCGGTTTTCGATAGGGCCGGAGGTGGGTTCGGAGAAGTCTTATGAGCACGGCTCCTACTATCGCCCGCACCCCCGGGGCGTTACGACTCCGTTTCGGGGTGCGGGCGCGGCCCTGGCAAAGACTTGTAGGAACCTTGACGAACCTTTACGAACCGGAGGCGCCCGGCCTCGAAGGACCGAAGGCGCCCGGGTGGATCTGGTCCCGGGTCGCCGCGTACTGCTGGCGCACCGCCCGGCCGACCGCCAGCTCCTCGCCGGGTTCGAGCACCTGGGTGGCGGCGCCCTGCCAGGCCGGGGGAGCGGACGGGGACAGGGTGCCCCGGGCGACCCCGAGGGCCCAGGCGGCCTGCCGGGCGGCACCGAGCGCCGCGTAGTCGGCCGGCTGGGGGACGACGACCTGCGCCCCGAACAGGGCGGGCGCGACGGCCTGCACCGCGTGGAGCGAGGCGGCGGCGCCGAGCAGGAAGACCCGCCGCACCTCGACGCCCCGCGAGCGCAGCACGTCCATGGCGTCGGCGAGCGAGCAGAGCATCCCCTCGAACGCGGCCCTGGCCAGGTGCTCGGGCTTCATCGAGGCCCGCCGGAGGCCGCTGAGGGTGCCCGCGGTCCCGGGCAGGTCCGGGGTCCGCTCGCCCTCCAGATAGGGCAGCAGGACGAGCCCCGAGGCGCCCGGGGTGGACTTCAGGGCGAGCGCGGACAGCTCCTCCAGGGAGGCGAGGTCCAGCATCTCGGCGGTGCCGCGCAGCGCCCGTACCGCGTTCGAGGTGTGGACGACCGGCAGGTGCATACCGGTGGCGTCGGCGAAGGAGGTGATCATGCCGCTGGGGTCGGCGAGGGCCTCGTGGTGGACGGCCATCACGGAGCCGGAGGCGCCGAGCGAGACGACCGCGTCGCCCGGTCCGAGCCCGAGCCCGAGGGCGGCGGCCATGGTCTCGCCGGTGCCCGCGGAGATGAGGAGGCCCTCGGGCGTGGTGCCGGCCGCGGCGGAGGGGCCGAGGACCTCGGGCAGCGCGGCCCGGTGCCCGAGCGCCAGCTCGACGAGGTCGGGGCGCCAGGTGCCGGTGCGGGCCGACCAGTAGCCGGTGGCGGAGGCGGCGCCCCGGTCGGTGGTGCGGCGGGCGGGCCTGCCGAGGAGCTGCCAGACCAGCCAGTCGTGCGGCTGGAGGACCATCGCGATCCGGCGGGCCTGCTCGGGTTCGGTGCGGGCGAGCCAGCGGAGCTTGGCGACGGCCTGCCCGGAGGCGGGCACGGAGCCGACGGCCTCGGCCCAGGCCTGGCGTCCGCCCAGCGAGTCGACGAGGTCGGCGGCGGCGACCTGGGCCCGCTTGTCGTTGCGCACGAGCGCGGGCCGGACGAGGCCGCCCTGCGCGTCGAGCGGTACGAGCCCGTGCTGCTGCGCGGAGACGCCGATGGCCTCCACGCCTTCGAGGAGCCCGCCGGTGGCGGCCTCCCCGAGCGAGAGCAGCCAGGTCTGCGGGTCGACGTCGACGGCCTTGGGTTCGCCCGGATGAGAGGCGTATCCCTGCCGCAGTACGGCACCCGTGTCCGCGTCACAGACGACGATGCGTGTGAACTCCGCTGAGCTGTCGAGTCCGGCGACTATCCCCATGCACCCGATTCTGCCGCACGCGGGACGGTTCAGGTGTTGCTGGTGCCCCAGTCGTCGTCCTCGACCCTTCCGTTGCCCGCGCTCCGCTCGCGCAGTGCCTGGATGCGGACGGTCACGGAGGACGGCAGCCGGTCGCCGACCTTGTCGCCGACGACGTGCGCCGCCTTGCCCGCGGCCTGGCGGCCGGTCTGGGCGGCGGACTCGGCGGCGTTGCGCACCGCCGGGTTCTGTGTGAAGTCCCGCACGGACTTCTTCAACTGCTCGTACCGTTCGCGCCCGGCCCGCGTGCCGATCACGTAACCGAGGGCGAGTCCCGCGACGAACGTCAGCTTGTACCGCACGGCCACCATCCTTCCCTGAGCTTCACTGATGTGTCCCCGGTGCCCGCGGCGATACCGATTGGCGGAGCACCCCCCTGCTTGCGCTAATGTATGTCTCGCAGCGAGCGAGCGCCCTCCCGGTTCAGCCGGACTGGGTACGATCGCTGCGACGCAGCAATCCCCTGTAGCTCAATTGGCAGAGCAGCCGGCTGTTAACCGGCAGGTTACTGGTTCGAGTCCAGTCGGGGGAGCGCGATCCCCTGTAGCTCAATTGGCAGAGCATTCGGCTGTTAACCGGAGGGTTGCTGGTTCGAGTCCAGCCGGGGGAGCGGAACGGAAGAGGACCCTTCGGGGTCCTTTTTCGCGTCTGCGGGAACCGCGAGGACCGCCCCGGGGTCTTCATGGTCAGCAGAGCCGATCTTCCGGAGCAGGAGATCGTATGAGCGGCTATGCTGCGGCAGACGGCGCGCACACTTGTACGCGCGTCACCGTCGGGGGCGGTAGCTCAGCCGGTTAGAGCAGCGGACTCATAATCCGTCGGCCGTGGGTTCGAGTCCCACCCGCCCCACATGACACGCCGTAGGTTCACCCGTTTGACCAGCGGCAACGGCGAGGCCCCCTCCGCGGAGGGGGCCTTTTCGCTGTCTTCGGGATCATCGGCTCGCCCGATGACCGCCCGGATCTCCGGGCGGGACCGCGCCGCCGCCAGGGCCTCCCCGGAGGCCGGGACCGCCCCGGCTGGTCGAACGACTGTCCGAGCAAGGGTGACGATCAAGGGGGCGCGTGAGGGGCGCGCGGAGACCGTCTCGCACCCTCCCGCGCATCGCTCCGCCTGCGCCCGAGGGGAAAGGCGCCCCGTCGAGTGATCCGGACGGCGCGGAGCGAGGCCCCACCAGGGCCCGGGGCGCTGGCTGATGCGGGCTTTGTCCTGGGCGGGGGCCGTGCGGGCAGCCCTCTGGGCCGGTACGCGGGCGGCGGCGGCGAAGCCGGGTCGGTGATCGGCCACCGGCGGGGTGTGCCGGGTGTTCCCCCGGAGGTGGCCGGGTGCTCGGACAGCCAGTTGCCCGGCGGAAGGGCCGACCACCGGGGAGCGCCGTCGGCGCCGTACCGGGAAGGGACGGCCTCGCGCACCCGCCGTCGCCCGACCCGGCGAGACCCGCCGAGGCCCGGCGGGGCGCTGGCTGCGCAGCGCCATCGCTGCCCGCTTCGCCGATCGAGAAGCGGCGCAGCTCGATGCGTAGCCGACAGAGTGCGCCCTGCGAGCACAGCCCCGCCGATCGGTGGAGCTGTGCTTTGTGAGGGCGGACGTCAGGCTCAGTCAGCCGACGGCTGGGCGGCTTCCCATCCGCCCGAGTGAGGCAGAGGAGCGTGCTTGGCGGCGCCGGGCGGCAGCGCGGCGACGCAGGCGGTCGAGCAGGCATGGACGAGCAACGGCAGGACGTCGGTGGCGACCACGAGCGAGATCCACCGCTGGTGAAGTTCTCGTCCCTCCACCGGCCCGTCACAGACACCGCACGTGCTGATTGCTGTCGTGCCCCACTGCTTCGGGTCCAGTGCGGAGAGGTGGCCGCCGGACTGGACCTCGCTTGTCGTCCGCAACCGGGGGAAGGGCGGGCGGTACTTGGAGTTGCCGAACAGCGAGCGGGTGCTGACCGTGCTCCTCGCCAGCTTCGAGCACCGGGTGATCTCGTAAGGGAACCAGTGCAGCCGGTGGGACGTGTACGGGCTGAACTCCTCCAGATTCGTCATCGCGCCGATCTCCGGCGGAATGCGCACGAGATTGCTGCCGTAGAGCCTCAGATGCTTGACCTCGGTCAGTCGGGCGATGCTCGCGGGCAGAGTGATGACGTCACGCCGCTCTTGCGGGCTGAGCTCGACGAGCGGGTTGAACTCCTCCCGGCCGTCCGCAGCCGCCTCTTCGACGAGCGCGAGAAGGCGCAGCCAACCCGCCGAAGACGTGTCCTGCTGCTCTCCGTGGAAGCCGACCCGGGCACGTGGTTGCACCTTGTACTGGTTGAAACAGGCGCAGCGTTCCCGGTGGATGGGCTGACCGTCCGGCCCGATTCCTTCGGGCCATCGGTTCGCGAACAGGCGGGGCTCAGGGCTGGTGGCATCCATACGGCCAAGATAGGAACCCCGTAGGACGATCGCACTCGGATTCGGTACTAAGGGCTGTGCATGTGCTGACTGTTGCGATGCATGGTCCAGGCTCGGGCGGCAGCGATCAGGGGGGCGCGGTGCGGCGCCGGGTCGCTGGCGGCGCGGCTCTCCCAGACACCGCGCAGGGTGGCTGCGAAGGTGGCGACGGCCGAGGGCTCGGCGTTGCTGTAGGCGGGCACTGCCTGGGCGAGGGCTTCGGCCTGCTCCGCGGTGTGGCCGGCGTGAATGAACCGCGGGACGGCGAACGCTGCGTCAGCCCACGCAGGGCCGGGGCAGGCAAGAGCCCAGTCCAGTACGCGGATGCCGTCTCCGGTGACAAGCATGTTCAGCGGCGACACGTCGGAGTGGACGAGAGCCCGGCCTTCGAGATCGGGGGAGCGGTCGGCAGGGAAGAACCCGGACCAGCGGATGTGCAGGGGCTTCTTGCGGACCTGCTCGGGCCACGGTGTCTCGGACATGGTGCTGAGCGCGTCGAGGAAGGGGCCGAGGTCGGGTGAGCCGGGGCTGAGGTCCGGGTGCGGGCCGACGAGGTACTCGTACCCGGTGAGCAGCCACCCGCCGGCGTCAACCTGCCAGAGCACGCAGGGGGCGAGGGGTGCGACGCGGGTCACGCGTGCTTCGTAGTCGTACATCCACGCCGTGGGCTCGTCGCTGCGGGTGCCTTTGACGAAGACGGGCCCGGTGGCGGTGTGGAGGGTGCAGGCGAGGCGGGCCATGACGCCGGTCTCTGCCGTCTCGGCGTGCTCGACGGGGCCGGTGCAGGCCTCGACGGCGCGACGGGCCTCGGATGGGAGTTCGAGCCATGCGGTGCGGTCCACCTGCTTACTCCTCGTGCAGAACGGAAGACGAGTCGGCGATCGGCCACCGGCGGGGTGTGCCGGGTGTTCCCTCGGACGTGGGCGGGTGCTCGGACGGCCGGGTGCTCGGCGGAAGGGCCGACCGCCGGGGAGCGCCGTCGGCGTCGTACCGGGAAGGGGCGGCCTCGCGGGCCCGCCGTCGCCCGACCCGGCGAGGTCCGGCGGGGCGTCGGGCGGGTCGGCGCCGTGCTCGTGGTCGTCGTTCTTCTCGGACGGGTCCGGGGCCGGAGCTCGGGGGCGTACGGATCTGGCGCATCCTCAAGGTCACCGAAGAGGTCGGTGAGGAGTCCGAGGTCCTGCGCGGTGCGAGGGGCGCCCACCGGCGCGAAGGCCGCTCTCTCGCGGCTGGACCGGCGTCGACAGGGAGTTGTGTGCCGTGATCGTGACGGCGATGGTGGCCCTGACCTCCTCCGTGCCGGACGCGGAGTCCCTGCTCGACGAGCACCTCGACCGCCTCGTGAGCCGGACGGCTTCGGTCTGATCCGCGAGACCGGGTGCATGGGTGTCCCCAGGGTGCCGGGGCGGTCGAGGGGCCCCCGCCGGGGACGTGGCGGCCCCGGCGCCGCCGGGAAGGGGCGTCCGGAGAGCACGCCGCCTGTCGGGCGTCAGGAGCACGGAACCCCCGCCGGTACTCAGGGCCTCCCCCTAGGGTGAGCGCATGATTCCTGATTTCGTCTCGGATCTCCGGAAAACGGTCGGCTCCGACTGCCTGCTCTGGTTGCCGGGGGTGGTCGCGGTCGTCCGTGACGAGCACCGGCGGGTGCTGCTCCAGCGCCGGTCCGCCGACGGGCCCTGGACACCGCTGAGCGGGATCGTGGAACCCGGTGAGCATCCGGCCGTCGCGGTGGCCCGGGAGGCGGAGGAGGAGACCGGGGTGCGGGTGGTGGTGGAGCGGGTCGCGGCGGTGACGCACTCGCCGCCGGTACGGCACGGCAACGGAGACCGGGCCCAGTACTTCGAGGTCGTGTTCGCCTGCCGCCCGGCGGACCCTGGGCAGGAGCCCCGGGTCCGCGACGACGAGTCGGCGGAGGTCGGCTGGTTCCCCCTGGACGCCCTGCCGCCGATGAGCGAGCGGATGCGGGAGATCATCGCGATCGTGGAGAAGGACGAGCCGTCCGCCTGGTTCGCGCCCGCGCCGTGACCGGGCCCTTCGGCGTCGGGGCCGGACGGTCCGGCCGTGCGGGGACGGCTCCCGCGCGGACGGCGAACTCGCGCGGGCCCGGCACGGGCGCCGGGCCGTAGCGGAGGCTGGTGGTCGGCGCCCGCGGCGCGGGTCGCCTCGCCGGGACCTCCGGTCCTCGCTGTCCCGGGGTGGTGTTCGACACGCGGACACCGCGTCGAAGGTTCGTGCGGCGGCG
The DNA here is from genome assembly GCF_042754005.1 of Streptomyces sp. NPDC059247. Classification (NCBI taxonomy): domain Bacteria; kingdom Bacillati; phylum Actinomycetota; class Actinomycetes; order Kitasatosporales; family Streptomycetaceae; genus Streptomyces; species Streptomyces sp. NPDC059247. Next base: position 70,772 of record NZ_JBHYZW010000009.1, on the reverse strand, counting down.
GGCTCGGTCGCCGGTCAGGCGGGTGTGCGGAGGGGTGGGTGGGTGTCGTGGCGTCGGTTGTCGGTCTTGGCCGTGCCGGTGGCGCCGGTGTTCCCGTCCGCCCCGCCGCTTCCGCCGCTTCCGCCGCTTCCGCCGCTTGTGGCGGTCGTCCCCGTGCCGGGCGCGCGTCCGGGGGCGGGGAACGAGAAGGCGGGTGCCGAGGTGTAGGCGCGGGCCAGGGCGATCAGGTGGGTCTTCTCGGCCGTCAGGGCCGTCGCGTGCTCCTGGAGAGTGAGGGGCTCGGGTGATTTGTCACAGGGAAACGATTCTCCTGGGGAGTCGTAGCGAGGGCGGCCCGCGAGCTTCGCCCGGCGGGCCTCCTTCATCACGCAGGCCAGGGCCATCGCGTCCGCCTGGACCGGGGGGAGTCCCAGCGGCCGGACGCGCTCGCGCGCCAGGACGGGGAGCCCCGGTGGCACGTAGTGGTCGAGCTCCAGCATCGCGTCCCGGATCTCGATGAGCTTGCGGTAGGCGAGCAGTCCGCGCGGGACCGGGGGCCAGAGGAGTTCGAGGAGCCTCGTCCCGCGCCGGGTCAGGACGACATGGGGGACGGCGCCCACCAGCTCGCGCCAGAGGGGCCAGAGACGCCACACGGTACGGGCGTCGGCCAGGGTCCTGGCGAGGGCGAGGGCGGTGGGCGCGAGGATGGCCGCCGCTCGCAGGAGGGCGTGCAGGTTGATCAGGAGCGGGAGGTACGGCAGTACCCACGGCACGTCGGACGAGAGGAGGAGCAGTCGGCCGATCCAGAAGAGCGCGGCGAGCGCGGTGCCCGAGGCGAACAGCCACAGGGCGGTGGCCAGAGGACGGTCGTCGGTGCGCAGGGCGTACCAGCAGCAGACCACCACGCACACGGAATTGGACACCACATGGGTGGAGATGAGCGTCAGCCAGTACGCGGAGGACGGCGTCGGCCCCCCGGCGGCGGTCACCGAGTGGGCGGTGTGCGCCGGGGCGGAGAGGTCGAGGACCGTCAGGACGATCAGGACCGCGCCGACGGCGGCGCACAGGCCGGTACGGAGCCGACGGCTCCTGCTGGGGGCCGACACGAAGAACAGCACGGCGCCCGCCGACACCACTCCGGTCAGGTTCCTCACCAGGTCGACCGTGTGGTCGGCGCCGAGGAGCCGCGCCGATCCGGTGACGGCCGGAAGGTCGAGCGTCATCGCCAGGCCCGCCGTGGCCACGGCCAGCCACAGCCCGCGCTGTTCCGGGGAGCGCAGGGACGCCGCCGCGCGCAGGAGCGCGGCGAGGCAGAGGCAGAGACAGCCGGGGTACGCGAGCCAGGTGCCGATCGCGGTCAGGTGCGCGCTCAGCACCCGGAGTCCTCCACCCCGATGGCCGCGCTCAGACTGGCGAGCGGACCCTGTGGCGCGTGCCGGTGCGGCTGGTCCGCCCCGGTGCGCAACATGCTGGCGAGCAGTTCCGCCTCGCGTTCCTGACGGGTGGAGTAGTTGGTGCGGCCGAGGATGCGGCCCACCATGTGCGGGTCGAGGTCCGGCAGGAAGGTGCTGCGCAGGGCGTCGCCGTCGTCCGTCTCCTCCGCCTGCGGACCGTGCTCGAAGAGCATGTGGCCGAACTCGTGCAGCACGATGTGCTCCTGGTGGAGCGCGGAGGTGTGCCGCTCGTAGAAGATGTGGTCGTCCGTGGTCGTCGCGAGCCAGAGGCCGCAGGCGCCCGCCCGCGACGCGTCGCGGGGTAACGGGTGGAGGTGCAGGGGGCGTCCGCGCTGTTCCGCGACGTGTTCGCGGAAGGTGGGGATGGAGAACGGCTGGGGGAGCCGGACCCGCTCGGCGATCTTCCGACAGCGTCGGTGCAGGGTGGGGGTGAGCAACGGCTACCGCTCCTTGGCGTCGGTTTCGAAGAGGTGCCCCGTCACGTGGCCCTCGTCTCTCCGTCCGTTCCGGCGTCCTCGCCCGGTGCCTGGCGGTCGACCTCGGGGAGGTTCTGCGTCTTCCTCGTCTCGTTCACGATGGTGAGGAGGGAGTCGAGACTCGCGGGCGAGAGGCCCGAGGCCCGCATCGCCAGGCTGCGCACCTTGGCGTCCCGCAGGGCGGTGGCGAGTTCCAGCTGGGCCTTCACCCGCTGGGACACCTCTTCGTTGAGGAAGTACTCGGGGGGCACTCCGAAGAACTGGGCCAGGACGTCGAGCTGTTCGAGCGTGATGTTGCGCTTCTTGCCCGAGGCGAGTTCCCACAGGTACGTCCCGGAGATGGAGCCGCCGGTCGCGGCGCTGATCTCCCGGGCGAGGCGGGCGTACCCCGGCCGCTGCTGCTCGTCGGGGTAGACGGCGCGGATCAGTTCGACGAGCCGCTGGTCGAACTTCCGCAGCAACGGACGCACTCCGTCGTGGCGTCCAGGGTCCTCGCCCATGCGGCCCCTCCCCTCCCGAAGACACAGCCCATGTGTATCCCTGTTTTCCTGAGCGGACAAGAGTGATCCAGGACAGGCGCGGAGACGGACAGGGCTGTCCTCGTCAGCGGACGTGTTGACGCTCTTCATCCGCTGGCTTAGCGTCACATTTCGGCTACGTTCGGCGCCGGGCGAGGCGTCGTCCCTCCCTCCGAAAGGACCGCGATCGCATGGTGCAGCCGCGTGACACGCAGGACCGACGGGTGAACGGGCCAGGCGCGGGCCGCCGAAGGCCGGGCTTCCCGCCGGGCGCCGTGTCATGACGAGAAACGGCCTTCCCCGGCACGGTGGTTGACCCCTCCGCGCTCCGCGAAGGTCCGCACCCCCACCTCGCGCACCCCACCTCGCACCGGCCCCGTACGCGCTCCGCCCGCACGGTCTCCCCACCGTGCCCGCCCCCGTCCCCCTTTTCCCCGCCCCCATCCCCCCACCCGTGATCCCCGCGCGCCCCGCCGCGGCGGTCCCCCCCTCTCCCGCCGCCCGTGCGCCCGCACGGCGCTCCGCCCTGCTCGCGGCGGCGGTCCGTCCCACCCTTTCCGTCATGGATGACGTGCATTCCTGGAGGCATTGATGTCCGCACTGTCGGATCAACGGCAGACGTCCACCTTCGACATCGACATACGCACCCTGCAACCGGCGGACTCGCCGCGCTTCACGATCGACCAGGCACACGTACGGGCCCTCGCGGAGAGCGAGGCGGAGTTCCCCCCGATCCTGGTGCACCGGGCGACCCTGCGCGTCGTCGACGGTATGCACCGGGTGCGGGCCGCGGAGCTGCGCAACCGGCGCACCATCGGCGCGCGCTGGTTCGACGGGGACGAGCACGCGGCCTTCCTGCTCGCCGTGGAGTCCAACACCCGGCACGGACTCCCGCTCTCGGTCGACGAGCGGAAGCAGGCCGCGCTGCGGATCATCCGGACCCACCCGCACTGGTCCGACCGCAGCATCGCCGAGAGGACCGGCTGGAACGCCACCGGAGTGGGCGCGCTGCGCCGGAGCATCGCCGACCCGGACGCGCGGCCGGACGCGCGCGTCGGCCGGGACGGCCGGATCCGTCCGGCCACGGCGGCGGAGGGACGCCGGGTGGCCGCCGAGGTGATCGAGGAGAACCCGGCCACCTCCCTGCGCGAGATCGCCCGACGGGCCGGGATCTCCGTGGGGACGGCCCGGGACGTGCGCCACCGGCTGGCCCAGGGGCGCCCCGCGGTGCCGGACAGCCGTCGGTCCGACGACCCCGCGGACCCGGCCGCCGCCACCGCGTCGCCCGCGTCGGACGAGCACCGTGCCGGGCGCGCCGCCGCCCACGACCTCGCCCGCCGCATCACCCTCTTCGACGGCCTGCGCAACGATCCCTCGCTGAGGCTGAGCGAGAGCGGACGGCTCGTCCTGCACCGGCTGCACACCCAGCTGCGGACGACCGAGGAATGGAAGCGCCTCGCCCCCACCATCCCCCTGCACGGAAGGGAGGCGGTGGCCGACATCCTGTCCGCCTGCGCCGACGACCTCAAGGGGATGGCCCGGGAGTTACGGTGTGTCGAGGACTCCCTGACCGGTTGACGCCCGTCGCGCGGGGGAGCCGGAGGCTCCCCCGGCGGCGCCCGAGCCCACCGGGACGAGCGCCGGGGAACGGTGGACGACGGCGGTGACGACGAGCCCGCGACCGACCCGCCACCGCCCCCGGAGCGTGTGGAGCACCCGCCCCTCGTGGTCGTGACCGGTCCGCAGGAGACGGGCGCGGAAGGTCTGCCGGTACGGGTCGAGGACCAGCTCCGCCTCCCGGAAGTCGAGCCAGGACCCGGTCAGCGGGAACCACGCCTTGTACACGGACTCCTTCGCGCTGAAGAACACCCGCTCCCAGTGGAGCGAGGGCCGGGCGTGGCGCAGCGCACTCAGCCGGTCCCGCTCGGACGGCGAGGCGATCCGGCGGAGGAGGCCCGGCGGCAGCGGCGCGTGCGGTTCGGCGTCGATGCCCAGGGCCGCCACGTCGATCCTCCGCGACACGGCGGCGGCGCGGTAGCCGTCGCAGTGGGTCATCGAGCCCACCACGCCCTCCGGCCAGACCGGTGCCCCCCTCTCCCCGGGGACCATCGGCCCCGCCGGACGCCCCAGGTCGGTCAGGGCCAGCCGCGCGCAGTGCCGTACGGTGGCGAACTCCCGGCGCCTGCGGTCCACCGCCCGGCTCAGCACGGCCGCTTCCTCCGGGAAGATCCAGGCGTCCGGGATGTCACCGAACTCCTCGGCGGTCAGGACCGCTTCGGGAACCAGCCCGGTCAGCAGCGTGGACATCAGTGCTTCGCCTCCGAGGGCCGCCGGTCACCGCGCCCGGAGCGCTCGGTGTGCCGGACCGTCGCCTCCCACTCCGCGGCCAGCTCCCGCAGGTCCGCGTCGACCATCTGGCGCGGGTAGGCCCAGCGCAGCAGCGGCGCCGTCATGGCGGTGGTGACGAGGGCCATGACCACCATGAGCGAGTACAGGTCCGCGTCGAGCAGCCCCGCCTGCAGTCCCACGCCGAGGATGATGAGTTCGGTGAGGCCGCGGGTGTTCATCAGGACGCCCAGCGTCGTCGCCGACCGTCCGGGCTGACCGGCGGCCCGCGCTCCGAGGTAGGCGCCCCCGAACTTGCCGACGACCGCCACCAGCAGGATCAGGCCCAACTGACCGATCGCGTCCCCGTCCACCGTGCTCAGGTCCACCTTCAGACCCGCCACGGTGAAGTACGCGGGCAACAGCATCCAGGTGATCGACTCGAAGCGGACGACGACCGCCGCGCGCAGCCGCTCCGTGCCGTGGCGCGGGACGATCGCCCCGGCGAGGAACGCGCCGAAGATGAAGTGCAGCCCGAACCACTCGCTCAGGGCGCCGGACACGAGCAGCAGCACCGCCAGCACGCCCAGCGGCGCGGCGTGCCGCTCGCCGTCGTCCGCCCCCCGGGGCTCCCGGGCGGCCAGGAACCTGCCGAGCAGCGGGCGCACCACCACGATCATGACCAGGGCGTACGGCACGACCAGCAGCACCTGCCAGGAGTTCTGGCTCCCGGTGAAGGTCAGGACGGCCGCGAGGAGCAGCCAGGCGATCACGTCGCCCACGGCCGCGCTCGCCATCGCCAGCGCCCCTACCCGGGTCTGCTGGATGCCCCGGTCGGTGAGGATGCGGGCCAGGACCGGGAAGGCGGTGATGGACATGGCCGCGCCGATGAACAGCACGAAGGCGAGCCGGTCGCCGCTCGCGTGGTCGTTCCACAGCCAGACCGCCAGCAGGGTGCCGAGCCCGAACGAGCAGAGGATCGACCCCACGGACACCCCCGCCGCGGCGCGCCCGGTCCCGCGCAGCAGCCGCCGGTCGAGTTCGAGACCGACGAGGAACATGAAGAGCGCGACGCCGAGGTTGCCGAGCGTGCTGAGCATCGGCCGCACGTCCGAGGGGAAGACCGCGTCCGAGAGCGCGCCGTGGAACAGCGTCGGACCGAGCAGGATGCCGGCGAGGATCTCGCCCACGACGGCCGGCTGGCCGCACCGTCGCGCGAGGCGCCCCAGCACATGGGCGAGGGTGAGGATCAACGCCAGACCGACCATGATCATGGCTGTTTGGTGGGTGCTCATGAACGCTCCTTGGTTCTGCGGAGTTCTACGGAGTTCTGCGGAATTCTGGGGATTCCCGCGGATCGTCCGATCCGGGACGGCGGTGCCGTACGCGGTCGGGAACGGCGGAAATGCCGGGGGCGCCGGGGCTTCGCAAGGCGTTAGACACGGCGATCCGGGCGTTGCTATGTTGAGAGGTATGTCGAGCCCCGAGGCAGAAAGAATCGAGCCACCGGTGATCCGGTGGCTGATCGCGTAACCTCCGGCGACCCTGCTCCTCCCCGGCCTTCCGGTCGAGCAGCGTGTCGTGCGTCTGCCACGGATCAACCGCGTCGCGGGAACACGTCCTGAGTCATCTCCGGGACGGCTCCCACGCGACCGCATGACCTTCTGTCCATGCGTCGCGTCTCCCCTTTCTGCGATGTAGTTGGAGCTTTTTCATGCCATTCGCCATCTACGTTCTCGGGCTGGCCGTATTCGCCCAGGGAACGTCGGAATTCATGCTGTCCGGGCTGGTGGAGGACATGGCCGCCGACTTCGGCGTCTCCCTCCAGGCCATCGGCTCGCTGACGTCGGCCTTCGCCGTCGGCATGGTCGTCGGCGCGCCGCTGGTGGCGATGCTGAGCCTCCGGTGGCCGCGCCGCCGGGCCCTGCTCGCCTTCCTGATCACCTTCCTCCTCGCCCATGTCGTGGGCGCGCTCACCCACAGCTTCGAAGTCCTCTTCGTCACACGGGTGATCGCCGCCCTGGCCAACGCCGGTTTCCTCGCCGTCGGCCTCGCGACCGCCGCGAGCATGGTCGGACCCCAGGCCAAGGGCCGGGCGACCTCGGTCCTCCTGAGCGGAGTCACCCTCGCCTGTATCGCGGGCGTCCCCCTCGGTGCCGTACTGAGCGAGGCGTGGGGCTGGCGCTCTGCCTTCTGGGGCGTCGCGATCATCTCCGCCCCCGCGGTCTTCGCGGTGCTGCGGTCCGTGCCGTCGGCGCCCGTCGATCCCGCGGCCCCCAGCGTCCGCCACGAGCTGGGCGCGCTGCGCAGGCCCCGGCTGATCGTCATCCTCGTGCTCGGGGCGCTGGTCAACGGAGCGACGTTCTGCTCGTTCACGTACCTCACTCCCGTCATCACCAACGTCACGGACCTCGGTTCCGGGTGGGTGCCCGCGGCGCTCGCGCTGTTCGGCGTCGGGTCCTTCGTCGGGGTCAACATCGGTGGCCGGCTGGCGGACACGCGTCCCGGCCAGGTACTGGCGGTCGGAGGTACGGCGCTGCTGGCGGGCTGGCTGCTCTTCGCCCTCACGGCGGGCAACCCGGTCGTGGCGCTGGTCTTCGTCTTCCTCCAGGGCGCGCTCTCTTTCTGCGTGGGCTCCACCCTGATCGCGCAGGCCCTCTACACCGCGTCCGAAGCCCCCACCCTGGGCGGCGGCTTCGCCACCGCCGCGCTGAACGTGGGCGCCGCCGTCGGGCCCGCCCTGGGCGGCCTCGCCCTGAGCACCCAGCTCGGCTACCGCTCGCCGCTGGTGGTCAGCGCCGTGCTCGTCGCCGTCGCCCTGATCCTGGCGGGCGTCGCCCGGGTCACCGGCCTCACCGGCGGCAAGACCGGCACCGGCGCCGTGGAGGACCTGCCGTCCGGGCGCCCCGTGGAGGCCCGTTCCTGACCGCCGCTCCCCGTGTCCGGTCGCCCGCCCTCCCCGGAGGGCGGGCGACCGGCCGGACACCACGACGCGCGGGACGCCCGCGTCCGAGCGGAGATCAGAGCGGGGATCAGAGCAGGGAGAGGAAATGGGAGACCATCTCGGCCGACTGCTCGGGATTCAGCCGCGGGTCGCACGTGGACCGGTAGTCCGTGAACCGGGGCGGCTCGTCCCGCTCCGACACGCACTCGGTGACCGGATCGGGGGTCAGTTCCAGATGGAGGCCCCCGGGCCACTGCCCGTGCGCCCGCAGCGCCCGGGCGAAGGACGTGACCTCGGCCCGCATCGGTTCGATGAGCCGGGTCTTGTGACCCGCCAGTTTCAGCCCGTTGCCGTGCATGGGGTCGCAGAGCCAGACGACCGGCGCGCCGTGCCGGGCGACCGCCTCGACGACCGGCGGCAGGAGCCGGTCCACGTCCTTCGCGCCGAAGCGCACGATGAACGTCAGCCGCCCCGGCACACCCTCCGGGTTCAGCGACCGGCTCAGGGCGACCGCCTCCTCCGGTGAGGCCGTCGGCCCCAGTTTGACGCCGACCGGGTTGTGCACGGCCTGGGCGAGGGCGACGTGGGCGCCGTCCTCCCGACGGGTCCGCTCACCGATCCACCCGAAGTGGGCGGAACCGCTGTAGACGCCGTGCGCGCCCCTCCGCACCAGCGGCCGTTCATAGGGCAGCAGGAGCAACTCATGGGAGGTGTAGACCCGTTCCAGGACGGGCCGCCCCGGCCAGGAGTGCCGGATCTCGTCGAGGACGAGACGCGCGCACGTGTACGCGGTGAGCAGCCGGCGGGGTTCCGGGGTCCTGCCCGCCGTCTCGAACTCGGGCTCGTTCACGGCGTCGCCGCAGTAGCTGGGCATCTGGCGCCCCGAGCCCGAGTCCTCCGTCTCGAACGGCGAGGAGCGGGGCTTCCCGTACTGGCCGGCGATGCGCCCGATCGTCACCGCGGGCAGCCCGCTGCCCGCCCGCATGATCGCGGCCAGCCCCTGGAGGTTGTCCACCTTCTGCCGGACCAGTTCCGGAACGGCCTCGTGGAAGCGTTCGGCGCAGTCGCCGCCCTGGACGAGGAGCGCCGAGCCCCGGCCGACCAGGTCCATCCCGCTCATCAGGTCGACGGTCTCGTTCTCGGTGGTGAGGACGGGGAGCCCGGCCAGCTCCCGTTCCACCGCGCCGAGGGCGTCCGGGTCCGGCCAGTAGGGCTGTTGCGCCGCCGTCCGTCCGGTCAGGGACGCGAGCGTCATGGTCGCGTGCATCGTGATCTCCTCCGCCCCCACGGGAAGGGGCTGTCGTGGGTTTCGCGCACAGGGGTCCGGCGGGACGGTCTCAGCGCCGCTCCTCGGACATCGGGCTCTCCCGGTCCATCACCAGGTCCTCGACGCGGCACATCTCCGTGATGATCGCGTCGTACAGGTTCACCAGGAACGTCTCGTCGAGGCCGTGGTCCGCCGCGTAGCGGGCGGCCCTCTCCTTGACCAGGCTGACCCTGCCGGGCTGCATCATCGGCACGCCGTGCCGGGACTTGTACCGCGCGATGCGGACGCCGCAGTCGATGCGGCGGCGCAGCGTGTCCAGGAGCGTCCCGTCGAGGGTGTCCAGCTCCCCGCGCAGCCGGTACAGCTCGTCCTGTTCGGTCATCGGTCCTTCTCGCTTTCGTCGTCGGTGCGGTGGAGGACGCGGAACAGCTCCCGGCAGTGGTCCTGTTCGGCCGCCAGCTCCGGCCCCATGAAGCGCCGCAGCTCCTCGAAGACGCCGTCCAGTCCCTCGGCCGCCCCGCCGGGACCGTCGCCGTCGCCGAGGAGGGGGCCGAGGGAGCGCAGCGCGTCGGCGAGCGCCCGCCGCGCGGGCGCCGCACCGGGGTTGGACCACTGGATCTCCCCGTACACCTCGGGGGTGCCGCCGAGGATCCGGGCCAGCAGGGCGAGCAGGACCCGGTGCGGCGGCGGGGCGGTCGCCGCCAGCGCCCGGACGTCCACGCCCAGCCGGGTGAGGGCGAGCCCGAAGGAGAGGACCACCGCGTGCGTCAGGGCCTGGGTGGCCGCGGTCGTCCGGTCGTGCTCCTCCGCCGAGAGCCGTACGGGCCTGCCGCCGCCGCGCTCGACGAGCCGCAGCAGCGCCAACACACCGGGCCCGTCGCGCGTGACCACGGCCGCCACGGGCCGTCCCGCCATGCCCGCCGCCGGGGCGAACATCGGGTTGAGGCCGACGTGTTCGACCCCGGGGGCGTGGGTGGCGAGCTCCGCGGCCATGCCCGCCCTGACGGAGAGCGTGTCCGCGAGCAGCGCGCCCGGACGCATGAGCCGGGTCACCGGCGCCACGGCCTCGAGGGCCACCGCCTCGTGGACGGCGAGCAGCACGAGGTCCGCGCGGCCGAGGGCCGCCGCCAGCTCGGGCCCCGGCGCCGTGGCGTCGGCCACCAGACAGGGGCCCCGCTCCTCCGGCGGCGGTACGACGTCCACGACGAGCGTCCGGCCGCCCGCCTCCCGCAGCAGCCCGGTGAACATGCCGCCCACCGCTCCGCTCCCGCCGACGACGACGCTCCGCGCGAAGCCGTTCCGCGCGAAGCCGCTCACCGCGCGCCCGCCACGGCGACGCCGTCGAGGGCGGAGACCATCGCACGGGCCTTCACCACGGTCTCGGTGAACTCCTCCTCCTGGTCGGAGAGGGACACGATCGCCCCGCCGACCCCGAACTCGGCCCGGCCCGTGGTCAGCACGATGGTGCGGATGACGATGCTCAGGTCGGCGGCGCCGCTCAGCGAGAACCAGCCGAGGGCGCCGGAGTAGACGCCCCGGGGGCCCTCCTCCAGCCTGTCGATGATCTCCATGGTGCGCTTCTTGGGCGCGCCGGTCATGGAACCGCCGGGGAAGGCGGCACGCACACAGGCGGCGGTGCTCGTGTCGGGCCGCAGCGTCCCCCGGATCGTGGACACCAACTGGTGCACGGGGGCGAAGGTCTCCACCTCGAAGAGCCGGGGCACGTGGACGGAGCCGATCGCGCAGACGCTGTTGAGGTCGTTGCGGACCAGGTCGACGATCATCAGGTTCTCGGCCCGGTCCTTCTCCCGGCCGGCCAGGTCGGCCCGGAGCAGCTCGTCCTCCTCGGCCGTGGCGCCCCGGGGACGGGTGCCCTTGATGGGCTTGGACTCGACGCCACCGTCCGCGCCGATCGTGAGGAACCGTTCCGGCGAGGCGCTGAGCACCGAGAGTTCCGGGAATTCGAGCAGGGCGCCGTAGGGGACCGGACTGATCGCGCGCAGCGCGGAGTAGAGCGGCAGGGCCGCCGCGTCCGTCGGCGCCGTGACCATGTTGGTCAGGCAGATCTCGTACGACTCGCCGTTGCGGATCTCCTCCAGGCACTCGTCGATGCGCTTGAGGTACGCGTCCTTGTCGTGGCGGGCCCGGGCCGAGGCGCCGAAGCACGCCGCCGCCTCGGGGGCGCCGAAGCTCATGACGGGGGTCCGGTCCCGCGGGGCGTGGGCGGCCAGACCGGTGAGGATCTCGGCGGTCTTCCGCAGCCAGGCCCCGGCTCCGTCGTCCTGCCCGCGCCGGTCGAGCGCCAGCAGGTAGCAGCAGCCGTCCTGGTGGTCGAGCGCGATCACCCGGTCCGCGAAGAGCAGCGCGGCGTCGGGATGCGGGGAGCGGTGCGCGGGTTCGCCGCTCGTCTCGGCCTTCAGCTCGTAGCCGAGGTATCCGACGTAGCCCAGGTGGAAGTCGAAGGGCAGCCCGGGGACGGCGGGAACGCGCCGACGGGCGAGCTGCTCCTCCAGGTACGTGAAGAAGGGCTGCCGGACCCGCGTCGTCCGGCCGTCGGAGCCGCGCACGGAGACGACGCCCTCGGTGACCTGGTAGGTGACGTACTCGGCGAGCGGGCCCCGGCCGTCGCCGAGGAAGGAGAAGCGCGACGCGCCTTCGAGGACGGCGCTGCTGTCCAGCCAGAACGACGTGTCGTCACCGGACAGGCAGGCCCGGCGCACCTCCTCGGCGTCCGGCAGCACGCCGACGCGGCACACCCGGATCTCGTACGGGGAGGCCGCCCGGTCCCGGTGCGCCCGGTGGTGGGCGAGGGCGAGGTCGCGGAAGTTGGCGATGATCTCCCGGCCGAAGTCGCTGCCGATCGACTCCGGATGGAACTGGACGCCCCACAGGGGCTTCTCGCGGTGCCGCAGCCCCATGACGACGCCGTCGTCGCTCCAGGCGAGGGGCTCCAGCTCGGCGGGGAGGTCGGTGGCCGCCAGGGAGTGGTACCGCACGGCGGTGAACGGCGAGGGGATGCCCTTGAAGACGCCTTCGCCGGTGTGGCGCACCTCGGAGGCCCGGCCGTGCATCGGCTCAGGGGCGAGGGAGACGGTTCCGCCGAAGAGCTGGGCGATGCCCTGGTGGCCGAGGCAGACGCCGAGGACGGGCAGACCGCTGTCGGCGATGGCCCGGCGGCTGATTCCGAAGTCCTTCGCCCGGTCCGGCCTGCCGGGCCCCGGCGACACGACGATCGCGTCGAAGTCGTCGAGGCGCAGCCGCGACCAGTCGGCGTCGTGGGTCACGACGACGGGGGACCGGCCGGTGGCCTCGCCGATGTACTGGAACAGGTTGTAGGTGAACGAGTCGTAGTTGTCGATGAGGAGCGTGCGCATGGTGGGGCACCTTGTCTCGAAGGGCTCGCCGAGGGGCGCGGGGCCGACGGGCCGGGGGAGCAGGGAACGCCGGGGGACGGGGGCGGGGACGGGGACGGGCATGGCCGGACGTCGGACGTCGGACGCCGGGTGCGGGTGCGGGGGCCGTGGGCGCGGGGCGGGACCGGGCCCGCGCCCACGGCCCCGGCGGGCTCAGAGGGGCAGCGTCCCGCGCAGGTGCAGCCGCTCGGCGGTCCCGCCCTTGTCCTGGACGTGCCGGATCAGGAGGTCGCTGTCCACGATGGCGGGATGGCTCTCGTCGTAGTCGATGGCCATCACGATGCCCATCCAGGGTTCGAGGCCCATCGCGTACACGTAGACCGTGTCGGGCTCCAGCACGTCGACGATCTGCCGGGCCTGCGGGAAGTCGGAGCCGTTGAGCCGTCGGCTCTGGTCGTTCCGGCGGTCCAGCGGCTCCCCGTAGAGGGGGCCGTAGATCCAGCTGGCCGCCGCGCCGGTGCTCTCCATGCCGATGAAGACGGTGTCGACCGGGCCGATCACCTCCGCCACCTTGGCGTACATCGACGGCGAGATGTTCGTGGAGTCGGCGGCGAACAGGATCGACCGCTCCCCGAACCGCAGCAGCCAGCCCGTCTTGCTGCGGATCCGCAGGTCGCCGTGTTCCCCCAGGAACGGCAGGGCGACGACCTCGGCCGGGCCGCAGGACAGGGTCTCCAGGTCGTCGACCTCGACGACGTCGGTGAAGCCCAGCCGGCGCAGGATGCCGCCGAGCCCGGGGTCCACCAGGCTGGCGTTGGTGGACCGGGGGACCAGGACCCTGCCGACCCGGTGCCGGATCCGGATCAGGGTCTCGAACAGCATGTGGTCCTGGTGGTTGTGGGTGATGAGGAGGTGGTCGATGCGCTCCGGCAGATCGGCGAAGGTGAACCGGTTCTCCGCCCCGCCGGGATAGCCGGTGTAGCTCAGGGCCGGGTCCACCAGGAAGGTCGTCCCCCGGTGGCGGGCGAACACGCAGGCGTGGCCCACGTATTCGAGGACGTCGTGATCCGCGGGGGGCTCCGGTTCCGTGGCGGGGCGCGGGTCGGGCTCGAAGTACGAGGCGAACCGGGCGGCCCGCTCGCCCTCCAGGCCGAACGACGCCGCGAGGGCGTCGAGCGCGGCTCCCGTCAGACCGCCCCGGAACACCTCGTCGAGCAGCGGGGAGTCCAGGGGGACATCCACCAGCAACTGCTCCGGGCCGTACTCCAGCATCGGCGTCGTGAGGGCGAACTCGCGCGCGTCCTCCGTGACGGGACGGAAGCGCACCTGCTGCCACGAGGTGTCGTAGTACTCCGACGCGTACATGAGGGGTTCGATGAAACGGTAGTCGGCGGTGCGGTTGTCCCTGCCGTAGAACACCTCCACCCGTCCGGCGAGCGCCCGGGGCAGCTCCTGGTAGACGGGATCGAGGCACTCGCCGTTCCGGCCGGGCAGGATGTCCTCCTCCAACTGCCGGATCGCCTCGAAGAGTTCATCGAGGAGCGCCCGCCGGGGAGCGGTGTCCCGGTACCAGGTCTCGATGGCCTCGCGGTGTTCGTGGGCGTGGATCCAGGGGCCGCCGTGCATCCGGCGCTGCCGGACGGCCGCCGCGTGGACCTGGGGGGCGTCGAGGTAGCTCTCGACGATGCGGGTGAACCGGTTGTGGACGAAGCGGGCGAGGGTCTGGGGCGGCAGCAGGTACGACCAGCCGTACCAGCCGGCGATGACCGGCTCGACGGCGACGTCCTGACGCAGCGAGTAGCGCATGTCGGCAAGGGCTCCGTTCCCGCTAGCGCGACGACGACGGGTGGACGACGTGGTTCCCGGCCCCCACGGCGCTCTCCGCGCCGTCCCCGGCGCGGGGCGCCCGCACGGAGCCGAGGAGCAGGCCGAGGATGTCGTGGTCGACCTCGTGACGGGCGGAGGGCCAGCCCGGCCCGCTCAGCGCCGCCTGCATGGCGGCGAGCAGCGGCGCCGGGACCTCTCCGGCGCTCCGCACCCGCTCGAACCACTCCGCGGGCTCCAGGACGTCCGATTCGGTGAGCCCGGTGTGGGACAGCAGTTCGTCCAGCGCGTACGTGCGGTGGACCACGACCGAGGATCCGGCGTCCCTGCCCGGGGCCGTGTCCAGACCCCTGAGCAGGGTCCCGGCCAGCGCGCCGACGTCGCAGACCGGCACGTGGCCGCTGAGCCGGGGCATCGTACCGATCCGGCGCGCGGTCTCGATCAGGGCCGTGAACCAGTCGTCCTTGAGGTGGTCGTGGTCCTCGGGCCGGTGTCCGTAGACCAGGCCGGGCCGGTAGTGGGAGACCGCGCACCCCAGGGCGGTCAGGGTGTCGATGTACTCCTCGCTGATCAGCTTCGACCGCGAGTAGGGGTCGCCCACCGAGGTGAGGGTCCCGGCCGACAGGGGGAGGAATTCCGTCCCGGCCGAAGCGGCCGAGAGGAAGGCGAAGGAGCGGGCCCCCAGCGCCGCGGCGGCCCGGACGACCAGCGCCGTGTTGCGCACGCTGCCGCCCATCTGGCTGTCGAGCGGCAGCAGGTGGTTGACCTGGTAGCCGCAGTGCACCACCGCGTCGAGGACGGGGCCGCGCCGCCGGTCCACCCACCGGGCCAGCTCCTCGTAGGTGATCCCCCGCACCCCGGCGTAGTCGGCCGCCTCCCGCCCGAACCGGGTGCGGTGCCCGGCGAGGACCCCGTCGGGGGAGCCGGTGCTGACGACCAGGACGGGACGGCCGACGGAGAGCAGCCGGTCGAGGACGTGCCCCCCGATGAAGCCGGACGCGCCGGTGAGGAGCACGATCCGGCCGCTGTCCCCGGCCCACGGCGCCGGCTCGTGCCGGGTGTCGTGCAGAAGCGCCGGAAGCTCGGCGCGCAGGGCGTCGCGTTCGGACACCACCCGGCGCAGCAGTGTCTCGACGGCGGACTCCGCCGGGGCGGCGGCCTCGCCGCGCAGATGGCGCAGGAAGGCGGCCGGAGCGAAGTCGTAGTCCATCGCGGCGAACGCGGCCTCGACGGCCTCCTCGCCGTACGTCTCGGAGAGTTTGACCTGGATCTGGATCATGGCGAGGGAGCTGCCGCCCGCGTCGAAGATCGAGGTGTCCGGGCCGATCTCCTGGCCCAGGACGGCGGTCACGACGTCGAGCACCCTCCGCAGCTCCGCCGTGTCCCCGTCAGCGGCGGCCACGGGGGACGCGAGCCGCTCCCGCAGGGCCCGGCGGTCCGGCTTGCCGCCGGAGGTCAGCGGGAGCGCGTCGACCAGCACGACCCGGTCGGGCACCTCCCAGACGGGGACCAGGGTCCTGATCCGGCCCATCAGCGACTCCTCGGTGACGTCGCCGCCCACGGCCGTGACCAGCAGGATCGTGGCGCCCTGCCGGACCAGCGTCACCTCCCGGTCCAGACGGTGGGCGAGCGTGGACTCGACATGGGCGAGGTTCACCCGGTGTCCGAGGCGCTTGACCTGCTCGTCCGTCCGCCCGACGTACACGAGGTGGCCGTCGTCGGCGAGGACCACGACGTCCCCGGTGGCGTAGGCGGGGGAACCGTCCACCGTTTCGAACACCTTGTTCTCGTCGGGACTCCCGCCCGCGTAGCCCAGCGCCACCCCGTCGCCCACGACGACGAGTTCACCGGTGCCCGTGGTGCCGAGGGCGCCCGTGTCAGGGTCGCGGACCAGGGCGCGGAAGCCGTCGACGGGAGTGCCGATGCTCGGTGTGAACTCGGTCAGTTCGGCCAGGGAGAAGCAGACGGTGGCCTCGGTCGGGCCGTACGCGTTGAACACCCGGCTGTACCGGGCCGCCTTGTGGTACTCGTTCTCGCCGAGGGCCTCGCCGCAGAACTCCACCTTCCGGATGCGCCGACGGGCTTCCTCGTCGAGCCGCGCGTAGACCGACGGCGACAGCATGGCCAGGTCGCAGCCGTGGGCGGCGAGGTGCCGTGAGACGGACCCCAGCCACGAGGCCTGGTCCCGGACCGGGACGACCAGCGTCGCCCCGGCGTACAGGGTGCCGAGGATCTCGCTGATGGAGGCGTCGAACGACAGCGACGCGAAGTGCAGGACCTCGTCGTCCGGTGTGATGTCGAGCAGCCGCCGCAGGGACCGGCACAGGTTGAGCAGACCGCCGTGTCCGACGTCGACCAGCTTGGGGTCGCCCGTCGAGCCCGAGGTGAAGATGGAGTACGCGACGCGGGAGCGGCCCTCCCCGGCCGGTCCGGCGGGGTCGTCCACCGGCCCGGGACCGGTGGGCCAGCCCACGTCACCGGCGTGCAGGGCCGGGACACCGGCCTTCTCCGCCCGCACCAGCGCCTCGCGGTCGAAGCAGACGAGGAGCGCCGCGTCCGAGACCCGGGCGAACTCCTCGAACCGGTCGGCGGGCAGGCCGGGGTTCATCGGCGTGTGGACGGCGTGGCTGCGCATCACGGCGAGGGCCCAGACGACGGCTTCCGCGGTGTGTTCCCCGGCGACCAGGACCCGGCGGCCCGCGGGGCACTCGCGGTCGATCCGGTCGGCGAGCGCGCCCGTGACCCGGTCGAGTTCCTCGTACGTCCAGCTCCGCCCGGCGGTCCGCAGCGCGGTCCGTCCACCATGGCGCCGGAAGAGGTCAGTCAGCAGATCCGGCAGTTTCACCACGTGCTCCCATTCGCTGGTCGAGTCGGTGGAGGATGTCGGCCGCGGTCTCCGGGGTGAGGAAGCCGCGCTTGTACTGCATACGCAACAGCGGCGGGCCCGGCCACGACCGGTCGGCGAGGAACTTGAGGTCCTCGAAGACGCGCGCGCTGCGGACCGGGACCCAGCGCCACAGGTCCGGCTCCGGACGCATGAACGTGGTGTCGGACACGACGATCCGGGGCATCCGGCCACTGGCGAACGCCTTGGCGAAGGTGCCGAGGTCGGACATGGTGAACCGGCCGAGGGACTCCTGCGCCTGCCGGGTCTCCGCGAAGTGCTCCGGGGTGTACGCCGTGGCGGGCCCGGCCGGTACGACGAGCGGCTTGATCTCGACGTAGTAGCCGCCCTTGGTCGCGAACTCCCAGCGGGAGTAGGGGTACTGCAGGACCATTCCGCCGCCGAGGGTGGGCAGCAGGGCGGCGGTGACGGCGCTGAGCAGTTCGTCGAAGGTGACGCCCTCACGGAGCGGGAGCCACTCCTCCACCGACGCGGAGATCGTCGGGATGCCCTTGCGGCCCGGCGTGGGCAGCTCGCCGAGGGCCCGGGTGACCTCCTCGGGGTCGGCCGCGGGCAGGGCCGCGTACTGCTTCGTGGTCCGCTCGTGGTGACGGTAGCGGGAGCCGGTCCTGGCCTGCGGGGCCTGGCCGCGCAGATACGCCCTGATGCGCTGGAGCAGGTCCACCACGTCGATCAGGTCGACGATCAGATGGCTGAACTTCACGAAGACGACGTACTCGCCGTTCGCCCGCGGCCAGTACGCGAGGTGCACCGCCTCGTCGAGCGCCAGGGGACGGCTGTTGTGGTGGGCGGTGACCAGGTCGGCCAGGTCGGCCAGGTCGTCGGGGGCGCCCCCGACCGGCCCCGGCCCCGCTTCGAGGGTGACGGCCACGTCCTCCTCCGCCACCTCGACCAGGTCCGACAGCGCCCGGGTGAGACCGAGCCGGGCGACGAACTCCCGCCAGCCCGCGGCGTCCGAGATCCGCCCGGGGTCCACGGTCCCGGCGAAGGCCGTGCACGGGTTGACGTCGCAGTCCATGCCGAGGTCGGCGAGGAATCCGTAGATGTCGCGGACGGCGACCGCGCCGGGGCGCAGACCTGCGCGGACGGTGGTGCCGGAGGAGCCGGAGGTCACGGGGTCACCGTCGTTCCCCAGCCGAACTCGACCTCGCCGAGGACGTCCATCTCCGTCAGGAGGGTGTGGATCCCCGAGTGGTCCTGCACGAGATGGGTGCCGCCCTGGGCCTCGCGCACCTCGGCGGCGGCCTTCTCCCAGCCGGGGACGCCCTCGAACGCGGCGATCGTCTCCCAGGTGGCGAAGTCGGGTGCGACGAACGCCTCCAGACCGGCCACGACCTTCTCCAGGAGGAAGCGGCGGCGGTCGGCCGGGAGGGCCTCGTACACCTGCTTCATCATCTCCCCGGAGATGGAGGCGTGGCAGTACTCGTCGCGGTTGTGCAGCTTCACCGTGGTGGAGTTGACGATCTGGATCCGCTGGTCGTCGGCGAGCAGGTCGAGGTAGGCGTTGATGGAGATCTCGGCGACCGTCGCGAAGCCCAGCGTGGTGAGGTTCCGCTGCCACGGCTCCTCGCAGCGGTCCAGGTGCTCCTGGTGGACCAGGGTGATGTGGGAGTCCGGCAGCACGCGGTCGGAGAAGTCGCTCCGGCGCATCCGGCGGGTCACCGCGCTGCCGTTGATGTGCATGAGCGTGTGGTACTGCTCGTCCACCATGGCCTGCGCGACGGCGAGTTCCAGCTGCTGGCCGCCGAGACCGGGGTACGCGCCGCCGATGACCAGCTCGAACGCCGGGTTGGCGATCCGCTGCTCGATCAGCACCGTGTTCCGGTTGTAGGCCACCCAGCCCCAGCTCAGCAGGCGCGACCGGGCCTCGTCGGAGAGGCGCTCCCAGACCGGGTGGGCCCGGAAGGGGACCATGTCGTCCCGGAAGTCCGGGCGCTCGGGGTCGAACAGGGCGTAGACGTCGGGTTCCTCGCGCTTCACGGCCGCGCGTCGGTGCCAGTTTCCGACGAGCCGGTCGATGACCGCGTTCTCGGCGGGGTCGTCCGGGTCGAAGGCCGGCAGCCCGCCGATCCGGACGTGCCCTTCGTCGTGCCTGGCCGCGCCGGATTTCTCGTCCGTGTGGTCACGCATGGCCCATCCCTTCCATCTCTTCCCTTTGCGGGCTCGGCCCTTTCCGGGACCGGCGTTGGTGAAGTCTGTGGACATCCACCGCCACCCGCAAGGGTGTGCAGTCCTTCGCGGTGTGCAACTGAATGAGCGGGACAGTTGAACACCCTCAGAGGTGAGGGGGATTCGCAGGACTCACCGTGGTCCGGCAGGTCTGAACGGCCTTGCGCCGACCAAGGGCCTATGACATAAAAATCCAGGCGTCGGGTCGGAGTGCCGACCGGCTGCCGACCGGATCGGCTCTTTCTTCAATGCTGGGCGGAGGTCTGAAAGTGACGGATCGAATCCAGAAGGTCGTCGTGGCGGCGCTCGACGAGATCAATCTGACACGTGAGGAGAAGATTCCCACCGATCATGTGCTCGACTTGTGTCTGTACGGTGATTCCGGTGTCTTCGAGTCGATGTACCTGGTGGCCTTCCTCTCGCTGGTGGAGGAGAACATCGAGGACGAGTTCGGCGCGGACGTCTCGCTCACGTCGGAGAAGGCGGTGTCCCGCCGGGTGAGCCCGTTCAGCAGCGTCCGCAGGCTGATCGGCTTCGTCGAGGAGGAGCTCGAACTCGCCGGCGTACACGGTTAGCGCAGGTCATCACTCTGATGATCCTCATGATCACCGGTACCAGGACCGGCATAGGCAAGGCCCTCGCGGAGCACTTCCTGGAGGCCGGACACGAGGTCGTCGGGTGCAGCAGAAGACCCGCGACCATCGAGCACCCCCGGTACCGGCACCACGAGGCGGACCTCGCGGACCCCGGCGCGACGAGGGAGATGTTCCGGCGGGTGCGGCGGGAGCAGGGCAGGCTCGACGCGCTGGTCAACAACGCGGGGACGTCGACGATGAACCATTTCATGACGATGCCCGACGAGACCTCCCGGAAGATTTTCGACATCAATTTCTTCGCGGTCCTCAACTGCTGCCGAGAGGCCGTCAAACTGTTACGGAAATCGACGGAGCAGAGTTCCGCGATCCTGAACGTCTCCACGGTCGCCGTTCCCTGGGCCCTCGAAGGACAGCTCGCCTATTCAGCAAGCAAAAGCGCGGTCGAACAGCTCGTACGGGTGATGAGCAAGGAGCTGTCCGCGTTCGGGATCAGGGTGAACGGAATAGGGCTTCCGCCCGTCCACACCGTCCTCACGAGAACGGTCCCCCGGTCCAAGATCGATGTGCTGATCGAGCGCCAGGCGATATCCAGGCAGTGCACGACGGCCGACATCGTGGGGCCGGTGGAATTCCTGATCGGCCGGCAGTCGGAGTTCATCACCGGCGAGACGCTCTACCTTGGGGGTGTGCACTGAATGCGTGACGAACTGGTGCGGAGGTTCGAGGACTTCGGCACACGCACGGCGCTGTTCGACCACGGGACCGCCGTCACGTACGCGCAGCTCCTGAAGCGGATCCGCGCCCTCAGGGAGCGGCTGGCGCTGCACGGGGTGAGGCCCCGGGAGACCGTCGTCGTCCACGGCGACTACTCGCTGGACTCCGTGGCGACCCTGTTCGCGCTCCACCTGGGCAGGAACGTCGTCGTGCCGGTGGTGACGCTCACCGGCACGACCCTCGACACCCTCGTCGAGCACTGCCGTCCGGGACACCTGGTCAGGACGACCGAGAGCGGCGTCGAGATCCAGGACCTCGCGGAACCGGCGGCCACCACCGGCCCGGACACCGCCGAAGGGCCCGGGACCGTGCACGACAGGCTCGGCGACCCGGGAGCGGCGGGACTCGTCCTGCTCAGCAGCGGCAGCACCGGCGCGCCGAAGGTCATCCTCCACAACCTGGACGTCCTCGTCGACCAGAAGCTGGAGAAGCGGCCCCGCCGCCGGGAGAACGCCCTCAACATCCTCATGGTGCTGATGTTCGACCACATCGGGGGCATCAACTCGCTGCTCAGCACCCTCCTCGTCGGCGGGACCGCGGTCCTTCCCCGGCAGCGCACCCCGGACGAGATCTGCGCCCTGATCGAACGCCACCGGATCCTCGTCCTGCCCACCAGCCCGACCTACCTCAACCTGATGATGGTCGGCGGCTACCACCGCACGTACGACCTCAGCAGCCTGCGGCTGATCACGTACGGCACCGAGCCGATGTCCGACGAACTGCTCCGACGGGTCCACCGGACCTTCCCCGGGGTGAGGCTCCTCCAGACCTTCGGGACCAGCGAGACCGGCATCGCCACCACGACCAGCGAGTCGTCGAGCAGCACGTACTTCAAGATCTCCGGCGCCGGGGTGGAGCACCGGGTCGTCGACGGCGAACTCCAGCTCAGGAGCCGGACGCAGTTCCTCGGCTATCTGAACTACGACGACGACTCGCTGACCGAGGACCGCTGGTTCAGGACCGGCGACCTGGTCGAGGAGGCGGCCGACGGCTACCTCCGGATCAAGGGACGCGCCAAGGAGATCATCAACGTCGGCGGCGAG
This sequence comes from Streptomyces sp. NPDC059247, assembly GCF_042754005.1. Lineage (NCBI taxonomy): Bacteria > Bacillati > Actinomycetota > Actinomycetes > Kitasatosporales > Streptomycetaceae > Streptomyces > Streptomyces sp. NPDC059247. Next base: position 49,145 of record NZ_JBHYZW010000009.1, on the reverse strand, counting down.
AAGCTCCTCCCGCTCGAACTCGAGTCGGTCCTCATGGGCAGTCCCCTCGTGGAGGACTGCGTCGTGTACGGCAGCCCGAACGCGATCACCGGCCAGTCCGTCTGCGTGGACGTCAAACCCCGGGGCCCGCTCACCCGTGCGGAGCTCCGCAGGCACGTGACGGAGTTCCTCTCCGGCCGGGTCGAACCGTTCAAGATGCCCTCGAAGATCAATGTGGTCGACACGATCGGGATGTCGGACCGCATGAAGAAGCTGCGGTCCCGGCCGAGCGCCGACGGAGAGTGAACACCCTCCCCGTCCGCGTCCTCCCCCCGTCCGCACCCGCGCGCCGGTCCCGTCCGGCGGCGCCCCGTTCCCAACCGGCTCCGTGCCGCCCCGGCCCGGAGTCCCGTCAGCCCGTCCCCGTCCCAAGGAGTACGTGATGGCACGATCGAAGGTGGCGATCATCGGTGGAGGGCCGGCCGGCAGTGTCGCGGGCCTCACCCTGCACAAGCTCGGCCACGACGTCACGATCTACGAGCGGTCCGCCTTCCCCCGGTACCGCATCGGTGAGTCGCTGCTGCCCGGCACGATGTCGATCCTCAACCGGCTCGGTCTCCAGGAGCGGATCGACGCGCAGAACTACGTCAAGAAGCCCTCGGCGACCTTCCTCTGGGGCCAGGACCAGGCACCCTGGACCTTCTCCTTCGCCGCCCCCAAGGTCACGCCCTGGGTCTTCGACCACGCCGTCCAGGTCAACCGCGGCCAGTTCGACAAGCTCCTCCTCGACGAGGCCCGCAGCCGGGGCGTGACCGTGCACGAGGAGACCCCCGTCACCGACGTGGACCTGTCCGACCCGGACCGGGTGGTCCTGACGGTGCGGCAGGGCGGCGAGAGCGTCGTCGTCGAGAGCGACTTCGTCATCGACGCCGGTGGCTCGGGAGGTCCCCTCACCCGCAAGCTCGGCGTGCGCCAGTACGACGAGTTCTACCGGAACTTCGCGGTCTGGTCGTACTTCAAGCTGAAGGACCCCTTCGAGGGGGACCTGAAGGGCACCACGTACTCGATCACCTTCGAGGACGGCTGGGTCTGGATGATCCCGCTCAAGGGCGACCTGTACAGCGTCGGACTCGTCGTGGACCGCTCGAAGTCCGCCGAGGTGCGCGAACAGGGCGCCGACGCCTTCTACTCGGCCACGCTCGCGAAGTGCGCCAAGGCCATGAAGATCCTCGACGGCGCGGAGCAGGTCGACGAGGTGCGGATCGTCCAGGACTGGTCCTACGACACCGAGGTGTTCTCCGCCGACCGCTTCTTCCTCTGCGGTGACGCCGCCTGCTTCACCGACCCGCTGTTCTCGCAGGGCGTGCACCTGGCCTCGCAGTCGGCCGTCTCCGCCGCCGCCGCCATCGACCGCATCACCCACCACGGGGAGGAGCGGGACGCGGTGCACGCCTGGTACAACCGCACCTACCGCGAGGCGTACGAGCAGTACCACCAGTTCCTCGCCTCCTTCTACACCTTCGCCTCCTTCACCGAGCCCGACTCGGAGTTCTGGCGCAAGCGCCGCATCACCGAGTCCGACGACGACCGGCTGACCCGCAGGACGTGGTTCGAGAGCCTGGTGGGCAACGGCCCCGAGGACTCCGGCGGCACGGTGACGTCCTTCCGGGACCGGGCGTCCACGATGATCTCCATCGGCCGCCACCAGCGCCCCGAACTCAGCGACGAGTTCAGCGAGAGCGAGCTGAACCCGGCGCGGGTCCGCTGGATCAGCGACCTCACCAAGCAGCTGAACAGCATCAGCCGCTTCCGGTGGACCGGCGGCAAGGCCGTCCTCAAGCCGCACTACCGGGTCGAGCCGCTCGGCTTCCGGCTGGAGCAGCGGGAGGTCCTGGCCAACGGGGACGGGACCGACATGGCCCAGTACCCGATGGACGAGGAGGCCCGGCAGGTCTTCCAGGACCTCGCCGAGGAGGAGTTCGGCTACAAGACCCTCGTCAAGCGCCTCGGCGCCGTCGGCAGGCAGGAGCTGAGCACCCAGATCGTCGTCCGGCTGATGGAGTCGGGTCTCCTCACCGGATACGACGACCGGGGCGACCGGGTCCTCGTCCAGGGCCGGCTCCACTTCGGCGGCGTCGGCGTCGAGTACGAGGTCTGACGCCCCCCGCCGCCGCCGGGGCACCGCCCCTCCGCACCGGCCCCCTCCGGCCGGAGGGGCCGGTGCCCCGGCGGTCCCATCCACCCTCGCGCCCCAAGGAGGCGGCCCGGTGAAGCACACGAGCATAGGGGGCCTGAAGGTCTCCAGGATCGGCCTGGGGACCATGGGCATGTCCTTCGGCTACACGGGATCCGGCACCGACGACGCGGCATCCGTCCGCGCCCTGCACCGGGCCCTCGACCTCGGGGTGACCTTCCTCGACACCGCCGAGATCTACGGGCCCTACACCAACGAACTGCTCGTCGGCCGGGCGGTCCGAGGCCGGCGCGACCAGGTGGTGCTCGCCACGAAGTTCGGCCTGGTCTCCCACGCGGGCGGCGGCCCGGGAAGGCTCGACAGCGGTGCGGCGAACGTCCGCGCGGCCGTGGAGGGTTCGCTGCGGCGGCTCGGGACCGACCACCTCGACCTCTGCTACCAGCACCGCGTCGATCCCGGCGTCCCGATCGAGGAGACGGTCGGGGCCCTCGCCGACCTCGTCGCCGAGGGCAAGGTCCGCCACATCGGCCTCTCCGAGGCAGGGCCCGCCACGATCCGCCGCGCGCACGCCGTCCACCCGGTCGCCGCGGTCCAGTCCGAGTACTCCCTGTGGACCCGGGACCCGGAGGAGGCCGTGCTGCCGGTCCTGAGGGAACTGGGCATCGGGTTCGTGGCGTACTCGCCGCTCGGCCACGGCTTCCTCACCGGCGCGGTCCGCTCCGCCGGGAGCTTCGACGCCTCCGACCTCCGGGCGGACAATCCGCGCTTCACCGCGGAGAACCTCCCCCGGAACCTGCGGATCGCCGACGAGATCGCGGCCGTCGCCGCCGAGGCCGGTGCCACCCCGGCGCAGGTGGCCCTCGCCTGGCTGCTCGCCCGGGGGGAGGACGTCGTGCCCATCCCCGGCAGCCGCAGGGCCGCCCGCGTCGAGGAGAACACGGCGGCCACCGGGGTCCGGCTGGACCCCGGACTGCTCGCCCGGCTCGACGCCCTCCCGCCCGCCGAGGGCGGGCACCACACGGAGGAGCAGATGCTGATGATGGACCGCTCGTAGCGCCGGGCCCTCAGCCCGTCTCGTAGGGCCGGGCCCTCAGTACGTCTCGTGGGGCCCGGCCCTCAGTACGTGAGGATTCCCGGGTCCGTCGTGCCCGGCGCGCCCGTCTCCACGTGGCCCGCGAGGCGACGGAGGTAGTCCGGGGCCGCCGGGGACGTGACGGTCACGTCGTACCAGCGGGACGAGGAGGCCAGCGGGACGGTGTGGGTGACCGTCCCGCCCTGGGGGATCCGCAGGGTCCACCGGTCGTTCGCGTAGGCGTGGGTGACGGTCACGGTCGTGGCCGGGCCCGTGTGGGTGAAGGTCAGGCCGAGGTCGCCGGTGGTGGCGTCGTGGCGGGCGGTGACCTCGGGGACCGCCGTCCTCCCGGGGGAGCGGAAGCGGCGGAGGAAGCCGTTGGGGCCGTGGACCGTGAGGTCGGTGAGGCCCTTGGAGTACGTGGTGTTCCAGGTGTCCGTGATCGTCCGGCCCGCCTCCGTCGTGTACGTCCAGGGGGCGTCCGTGCGGTTCGCCGAGGTCACGTGGAACTGCGCGCCCGCCGAGGGGCCGCCGGAGAAGGTGAGGCGGTAGGTGCCCGCCGTGGTGTCGGCGGCGCCGTCGGCGTACGGCGCGTACTTCAGGGGGCGGGTCCGCTTGGCGCCGGGCTCCTGCCGGGGCATGGACCCGGTCGCGGGGGCGGTGGCGGGGAAGTCGGGGTGCCGGTTCCCGTCCGGCGGGCGGTAACCGGCGGTCGGCGGCAGCACGGCGGCCGAGGTGTCCGTGCGCGTGAAGTCGAACGCCGAGGTCAGATCGCCGCAGACGGTCCGCCGCCAGGGCGAGATCTGGGGCTCGCGGACACCGAAGCGCTGCTCGACGAAGCGGATGACCGAGGTGTGGTCGAAGGTCTCGGAGCAGGTGTAACCGCCGGTGGACCAGGGGGAGACGACGATCATCGGGACGCGCGGGCCGAGGCCGTACGGTCCGGCGACGCGGCCGGTTTTCCCGGGGAAGTGGTCGAGCCCGGTCGCCACGGTGGACAGGCCCTGGGCGGCGGAGCCGGGGACGTAGGGCGGGACGACGTGGTCGAAGAAGCCGTCGTTCTCGTCGTAGGTGAGGAACAGGGCGGTACGGGCCCACACGTCCGGGTCGGAGGTGAGCGCGTCCAGGACCTGTGCGATGTACCAGGCGCCGTAGTTCGAGGGCCAGTTGGCGTGTTCGGAGAAGGCCTCGGGGGCGGCCATCCAGGAGACCTGGGGCAGCTTTCCGCCCTGGACGTCGGCCCGCAGCCGGTCGAAGAGGCCCTCGCCCGCCTTGGCGTTCGTGCCGGTGCGGGCCTTCTCGTACAGCGGGTCGCCGGGCCGGGCGTCGCGGTAACTGGTGAAGTAGAGGAGCGAGTTGTCGCCGTAGTTGCCCCGGTGGGCGTCGTCGATCCAGCCCCAGGAACCGGCCGCGTCCAGGCCGTCGCCGATGTCCTGGTAGACCTTCCAGGAGATCCCGGCCGCCTCCAGGCGCTCGGGGTAGGTCTTCCAGCCGTAGCCCGCCTCGGCGTTGTCGAGGACCGGGCCGCCGCCCGTCCCGTCGTTGCCGGTGTGACCGCTCCACAGGTAGTAGCGGTTCGGGTCGGTCGAGCCGATGAACGAGCAGTGGTAGGCGTCGCAGATCGTGAACGCGTCGGCGAGGGCGTAGTGGAAGGGGATGTCCTCGCGGGTGAGGTACGCCATCGTGGCCGGGGTCTTGGCGGGTATCCACTGGTCGTAGCGGCCCTTGTTGAAGGCCTTCTGGCCGCCCGCCCAGTCGTGGTTGAGGCCCTGGAGGAACTCCATGCCGAGGCGGTCGCTCGGGGGGCGGAAGGGGAGGGTGACCTTCTTGCCGTCGGACTGGTGCCACACCGGGTTCCCGCTCGGCAGGGTCACCGGCCGGGGGTCGCCGAAGCCGCGCACGCCCTTCAGCGCGCCGAAGTAGTGATCGAAGGAACGGTTCTCCTGCATCAGGACGACGATGTGCTCGACGTCCTGGATCGTGCCGGTGGAGCCCTGCGCCGGGATCGCGGCGGCCCGCGCGATGCTCTCCGACAGGAGGGTGAACGCGGCCGTTCCGCCCGCGAGCTGGAGGAAGCGGCGACGGTCGAGTGCGGCCATGGGGGGACTCCTCCGGAGGGGGTACGGGTACGGGGCGGGTGCGCGCGGGACGGCCGGGCGTCTGCCCGGCGGGCGCCCCAAGGACAGCGCCCGTGGGCCACTGCCCGGCGGCCGTCCCATGACTGCCCGGCGTACGGCGGACGAACCCCTCGTGCGCCCGCCCCTCCCGCCTCTCCTGCTCCCTCCCGCCCCTCGCGTCTCGTCCCTTCTCGGGGCCTCCGTGGCCTCCGGTCCCCGGAGAGCCCCGGCGCGCGGGGGCGCGTCGGGGCTCTCGTACGAACGGGGGCGGCTGCGGGGAGGGTTACTCGACGACGAGCTCGACCGCGATGTTGCCCCGGGTCGCCTTCGAGTACGGGCAGAAGGCGTGGGTCTTCTCCAGGAGGGCGCGGCCCGCCTCGCCCTGGAGGTGCTCGGGGAACTCGGCGCGCATCACGACGGCGAGGCCGAAGCCGCCGTCGGCGGGGTCCTTGCCGATCGTGACCTCCGCGGTGATCGAGGCGTCGGTGACGTCGATCTTCTCCTGGCGGGCGATCAGCTGCATGGCGCTGGCGAAACAGGCCGCGTATCCGGCGGCGAAGAGCTGCTCGGGGTTGGTGCCCCGGCCGTCGCCCCCGAGCGCCCGCGGGTGGGCGAGGGCGAGGTCGATGTGGCCGTCGGAGCTGACGGCGCGGCCCTCGCGGCCGTTGGCGGTGGCGACGGCGGTGTAGATGGCGTCCATGGTTCTCGTCCTGTCCTCGGGAGGTCCGGAAGGTTCGGGAGATTCGTGAGGTCCGTGAGGTCCGTGAGGTCCGGGAGGTCCGGAAAGCGGTGACCCTCCGGTGCGGTGGCCCGCCCGCGCGGTGACCTCGGTCGCGGTGGCCCTCTGTCGTGCCCGCCCTCTATTGATAGCGCACAATTCAATTGTGCACAACTCAATCGTGGGTGAAGGGTCTCGCGTATCCTGGCGGCATGGAGACGCCCGCCACGGTCCCGGACGAGGACTTCCTCCGGCTCGACCACCAGATCTGCTTCGCGCTGCACGCGGCCACCCGCGCCTTCAACGGCGTCTACCGCGACGCCCTCAAGGACCTCGGGCTCACCTACCCCCAGTACCTCGTCATGCTGGTGCTCTGGGAGCACGGCGAACTGCCCGTGAAGGGCATCGGCGAACGCCTCCGCCTCGACTCCGGCACCCTGTCGCCGCTGCTCAAGCGGCTGGAGGCGGCCGGACACGTCGAGCGCCGCCGCAGCCCCGAGGACGAGCGGTCCGTCACCGTCCGCCCCACCGCAGAGGGCGCCGCCCTCAAGGAGCGGGCCCTCGGCGTCCCCCGCCGCATCGCGGCGGCCACCGGTCTGCGCCTCGAAGAGGTCCGTGACCTGCGCGACCGCCTCGACGAGCTGACCGCCCGGCTGGACCGCTCCGATCACTCCGCCCCGGACGGCCCCGCCCCCTGCGCCTCGGGCGGCTGACCGGCCCACCGTCGTGGACCGGCCGGTGCGACGGACGCGCGCGCGTGGTTCAGGCCGAGCAGTACGCAGACGTCCGTGAGCAGCGGCACGTGATACGCCAGGGGCCTCGGACCGGCCTGGTCGGGACGCGAGACGAACCCGCCGTCGGGGAGCTGCCGGTCCAGGAGGTGGCGCACCGCCCGTTCCGTCGCACCCACCGCCGACGGCAGTGCGGGTGTCCTGGCGACCCCGATCAGCGCGTACGCGGTGCTGATCGGGTCGCTCGGGTCGCTCGGCACGTGCCCCCAGCCGCCGTCGGCGTTCTGGGTGTCCACGAGCCGCGCCACCGCCCGCGTCCGGGCCCGCGCGACCCCGGCGAGCGCCGGGTGGCCCGGCGCGGCGGCCAGGAAGGAGTCGTACGCGAGGACCGCGCGGAACAGGGCGTTGCTCTCGTTGAGGCTCCAGCTCCGCTCGAAGGGCCCGGCTGCCTCCTGGCGGTCCGTGATGAACCGGACCGCGTCCGCCACCACCCGCCGGTACGCGGGTTCGGGAGCCAGCGCGTTCACCGCCGCCGCCGTCATCGCCACCTCCGACGCGGTGCCCGGCTCGAAGGTGGGGAAGCCGCCGTCCCCGCCGTGCCGCGCCAGCAGGTACCGCTCGCCCGCCACCACCTCCGCGCCGCACCGCTCCGGGGCCGTCGCTCGCAGGAACTCCACGCAGTACGAGGTGTCGTCCACGTCGCTCTGGGTGACGCCCCGCTCGAACCCCCAGCCCCCGTCATGGTTCTGATGGCTCGTCAGTGCGGACGCCAGGGCCCGGAGGGTGGGCGCGGGCGCTCCCGCCCCGGCCAGGGCGAGCCCGCCGGTCGCCGTCGCGAAGACGTCCATGCCGGTGATGAACGGCAGCCCGCCGTCCGCGCGCAGCTCCCTCCACAGGTCCCGCGCCCGCGCCCGTACCGCCGCCGCGTACCGGGACCGGTGCCGCAGCGCGAGCAGCGCGAGCATCCGGGCGAGATGGTTGCCGTACGGGGGAGGGCCCGGCAGCGCGGAGGGGGCGAGCGCCCGCCAGTCGTCCTCGGTGACGAGCCGGGGCGAACCGGTGCCGAAGGCGTGGAGGACCTTCAGCGCGGCCATCTCCGTGATCAGCCAGTGCTGCTGACCGCGCGCGTCGAAGGCCCGGCCGGGGGAGGGGAGCCGAGGGAAGGGGTGCGCTCCCAGCTCGGCCAGGACGATCTGGAACATCAGACGCTTGCGCCCGGCCGTGAAGTGGTCGAAACCGCCGAGCAGCCGGGTCAGCGCGGCCGGCCCGTCCACGTACTCGCCCATCGCCGCGCGGGCCGCCGCCTCCTGCAGCGGGTCCGGCGCGCCCTCGTCCAGGGCGGTCTTGAGCCGACGGGTCAGGCGCTCCTGGGCGTCCGGGTCGGTGCCGGTCACGGTGAGCAGCCGCAGCGCGAGCGCCGATTCCAGGAGGCGGCTGTCGCAGGGGGCGTGGAGCAGCCCGTCGGCTCCCGCCGCCGCCATCAGGCGTCCGGCGAGCCGGGCCCGCGCGCGGTCGAGGCGGCCGTCCGCGGCCACCGTCCCCGACCGGGTCCCGGGGACGGCGAGGGGTGCCCCCGCCAAGGGTGGCGCGCAGTGCGTCATGTGCGGGTGTCCTTCATGTGCGGGTGTTCTTCGTGGGGGTGTTCTTCGCGGGGTGCGGGGGTGCGGGGATGCGGTGCGGTGCCGTGGCCGGTCTGCGGTCTGCGGTCTGCGGTGGCCGGTGTGGTTCGCGGGCGTTTCGCCCGTACGGGGTGAGGGGGCGGGTCAGAGGGGGAAGAGGCGTCTCACCGCGTCCGCTCCGGCCGGGACCAGGGGCGCGTAGCCGCCCGTGGCGATCGTGAGGGGGGCGACGAAACCGCACCAGGCGACCTCGTCCGGGGCGGGCCGGGGCGGCCGGTCGGCCACCCAGCGGTGGACCGTCAGGAAGCAGGCGCCGTGCGGGTCGTCCACGCGCACCCGGTACGCCTCGGCGAGACCGTCCACCGGCTCCCAGCCCAGCTCCTCCCGCAACTCCCGCAGGGCCGCCGCCCGGTATCCCTCGCCGGTCCGCACCGCCCCGCCGACCAGTACGTCGTAGTGGTCCGGGTAGGCCTCGGCCGTGGGCATCCGGCGGTAGAGGAGGACCCGGCCCGCGCGGTCGGTGCAGACGGTGGCCGCGTACCGGCGGAGCAGTCCGGGCGGCTGGGCGGTCCTGCGGCCCTGGGCGACGACCCGGTCCCCGGGGTCCACGTAGTCGATCCACTCGTGGGCGTGCGCGTTCACGTCCGCGCACGCACGCGCGGGCGGGGACGCGCGGGGCGAGGGCCGGTGCCGTACACCGGGACGCCCCCGGCGGCCGTCCTCCCGGCGTCGGCCGGTCGCCGGGCCCGGTGGGGGCGCTCGGCGAACCGGCCGCCCCCCGGGTCCGGCGCCCCGCGCGTCCGGCGGGGCTCCGTGGCCGGTGCCGCGTCCCGTCCGCCCCGGCGGAATCCGGTGAACCGCCCCAGGGCGGGGGTCGGCCGCGACGACGGACGGTCCGGAGGCCCTCCGGAGACACCCCGGGCCACCACGGCACCACCACCGGGGAAACCGGGAGGCGCGTCGGCGGACACGGTGCCGGACGTACCGCCGGGCGTCACGCTGTGGGGTCCGCCGTGCGTACGGCCGGATCTGCCGTCGCGGGTCCCGCCGGACCTGCGACCGGACGGGATGTCGGGCGTACCGCCAGGCAGCACACCACGGGTTCCGCCAGGTAGCACGCCACGGGTTCCGCCGGGCGGGCCGCAGGACTCGCCGTCGTGGGTCCCGCCGGGCCCGCGACCGGACAGGGCGTCGGACGTACCGCCAGGCAGCACGCCATGGGTTCCGCCGGACGTACCGCCAGGCGGCATCGCGCCATGGGTTCCGCCGGGCCCTACGCCGAGCGGCGGTATGCCGGGGCCACCGCTCGGCGTACCGCCGCGCAAGGGGTCGGCCACGCCCCCGTGGCCACGGCCCCGCGTGTCACCGGCCGGGCCCGTCGGCGTACCCCCCGACACACCGACCGTCACACTTCGCAATCGCATGATGACGTATCGTAGCGTCCCGTGCGATCTCCAGACCCTTCCCGGGGCTTCGGCGCCCCGGTGTCCGCAGGGGGAGCCGGGGGCATCCGGTGAGCTCCAAGAGGCTTGAGGGGAAAGGGTGTTCGGGGGGCGAAGGGCCCCTCGCCCCCGGCGCCTGGCCGCTCCTCGGGCACCTCCCGTACCTCGTCACCCGCCCCCTGGACTTCCTCGGCTCGCTCCCCGCGCACGGGGACGTCGTCCGGGTCCGCATGGGCCCCCGTACCGTCCATGTCGTCAGCGAACCCGCGCTCGTCCGCCGGGTCCTCACCGACCACCGGGGCTTCGACCGGGACGGCGTCCTCTACGACAAGGTCCGCGCCGTCCTCGGCAACGGACTCGCCACCTGCCCCCACGCCGAACACCTCTGGCAGCGCAGGACCCTCCAACCCGCCTTCCACCGCCGGTTCATGGACCGCCACACCGCCGTCATGACCGCCGAGATCCGGGCCCTCACCGACCGCTGGCGGTCCGGCGCGGTCGTGGACGTCACCGAGGAGGCGTTCCGGCTCACCACCGCCGTCGCCCTGCGCGCCCTGTTCTCCGCCGGTCTCGCCCCCGCCGCCGCCGAGGAACTGCGCGCCGCCCTCGACGTCCTGCTGCGCGGTGTCTACACCCGGGTCGTCGCCCCCGCCGTCGACCTGGTGCCCTCCCCGGCCCGCCGCCGCTACCGCCGCGCCCTCGCCGTCTGGCGGGCGGGGGTCGGCGCCCTCGTCACCGCCCACCGGGCGGCCGGGACCGACCGCGACGACGCCCTCTCGCTGCTCCTCGCCGCCCGCGACGACCGGGGACGGCCGCTCTCGGACGGCGAACTCGGCGACCAGGCCGCCACCTTGGTCCTGGCCGGTGCGGAGACCACCTCCTCGGTCGTCGCCTGGGGACTGCGGCTCCTCGCGGACCACCCCGGGCCCCGCGCCCGGCTGCGCGCGGAGGCCGACGCGGTGCTCGGCGGCCGTCCGCCCACCGGGGCCGATCTGCCCCGGCTGCCGTACGCCGGTGACGTCGTCCGCGAGGTGCTGCGGCTCTACCCGCCCGCCTGGGCCGTCGCCCGGACCGCCGTCCGCCCGGTGGAACTCGCTCCCGGAGTCGCCGTCCCGGCCGGTGGAACGGTCCTGTGCTGTCTGTACCTGGTCCACCGGCGGCCCGATCTGCACCGTGACCCGGCGCGCTTCGACCCGGACCGGTGGAGCGCGGGCGAGGTCCCGCGCGAGGCCTTCCTGCCGTTCGGGCTCGGCGCCACCAAATGCGTCGGCGACGCCTTCGGCACGGCCGAGGCCACCCTCGCGCTCGCCGCCGTCGCCGCCCGCTGGCGGCTGACCCCGGTCTCCGCCCGCCCGCCCCGCCCGGTCCCGCGCATCGTGCTCTCCCCGGGCCCCCAGCGGATGCTGCTCACCGCCAGAACGGGGAAGCCCGGACGGGAGCGGGAGCCGGAGGGGCGGTCCGCCGGGTAGCCGGGGCATCGGCGCCAGGCCCGTACAGCGGGGGCCGGTGGCCGTACAGCGGCAGGTCAGGGCCCCGCGTTCATCAAAACGTAAGGATCAAAATCCCAGAACGCCCCTATACTCGCCCCATGTCCGAGTTCACTGTCCGGCGCGCCACCGCCGAGGACGCGCCGAGGCTCACCCGGCTCGTCCGGACCTCCGGCGCCTATCGCGGAGACTACGCCTCGATGGTCGAGGGGTACCAGGTCGGCGGCACCTACATCGAGCACCACCACGTCTTCGTCGCCACCGACGCGGACGGCCGGGTCGTCGGGTTCTACGCGCTGCTCGTCGAGGACGCCGAGCTGGACCTCGCGTTCGTCGCCGACGGCGTCCAGGGCCTCGGCGTCGGACGGCTCCTCATGGAGCACATGACCGACCGGGCCAGGGCCGCCGGACTCCGTACCGTACGGGTCGTCGCGCACCCGCCCGCCGAGGAGTTCTACCTGCGCACCGGAGCCGTCCGCACCGGAACGGTACGACCCACCGGACACGTCCACTGGGACCGCCCCGAGCTGCGGTACGACATCGCGTGACCGCCACCCAGCCGCCCCCGGGACCCGGCTCCCGGCCGGAGGGGCCCGTCCCGGAACCCGTGGACCCCGGCCGCCGCAGGCTCTTCGCCGACCTCACCCCGCTGCGGACCTCGCCCGACTTCCGCAGGCTCTGGTTCGGCAGCGCCGCCTCCTGGGTCGGCCAGGGGATGACGACGCTCGCCGTCTCCCTCCAGGTCTACGACATCACCCGCTCGACCTTCTCCGTCGGGCTCGTCGGTCTGTTCTCGCTGGTCCCGCTCGTCGTCTTCGGGCTGTACGGCGGGGCGGTCGCCGACACCGTCGACCGCCGCAAGCTCGGCCTCTCCAGCGCCTGCGGCTCCGCCGTCCTGTCGGTCGCGCTCGCCGCCGCCGCGCTCGCCGGATTCCACCACGTCGGCTTCCTGTACGGGATCGTCGCCCTCCAGGCGGTCTGCGCCGCGCTCAACGCACCCGCCCGCTCCTCGATGATCCCCCGGCTGCTGCCGCCCGAGCAGCTGCGCGCCGCCAACGCCCTGAACTCGATGGTCACCACCTTCGGCACCCTCGTCGGGCCCAGCCTCGGCGGCCTGATCGTCGGCCTCGCCGGGTACCAGACCGCGTACCTCATCGACGCGGTCGCCTTCACCGCGAGCCTGTACGCGATGTGGCGGCTGCCGTCGATGCTCCCCGAACGGACCGGCGGGCGACGGGCCTCCGTCCTCGACGGGCTGCGCTTCCTCGCCACCCGCCCCAATCTGCGCATGACGTTCTTCTCCGACTTCTGCGCGATGATCCTCGCCCACCCCCGCGCCCTGTTCCCGGCCATCGCCGTCCTCTGGTACGGCGGGGACGCCAGGACCGCCGGACTCCTCGTGGCCGCGCCCGCGTTCGGCGCGCTGCTCGGCGGGGTCCTCTCCGGCTGGCAGGGCCGCGTCCGCCACCACGGGCAGGCGATCCTGATCGCCGTCGCCTGCTGGGGCGCCGCCATCGCCGTCTTCGGGCTCACCCGGAACCTGTGGCTGGGGCTGCTGTTCCTCGCCGTCGCGGGCTACTCCGACACCGTCTCGATGATCTTCCGGAACACGATGATGCAGGTCGCGGCGCCGGACGAGATGCGCGGCAGACTCCAGGGCGTGTTCATCGTGGTCGTCGCGGGAGGGCCCCGGCTCGGGGACTTCCTCGCGGGCTCCGTCGCCGGTCTGACCTCGCCCGCCGTGGCGATCACGGGCGGCGGGATCGCCTGCGTCCTCGCGGTCGGGGCCCTCTCCCTGTACGCGCGCGGCTTCCGGCGGTACGACGCGCTCGACCCGACTCCGTGACGGCGGGACCGGTCGCGGCGTGCCCGGCCCCGGCCCCAGCCCCGTGAGGCACCCGGCCCCGTGAGGCACCCGGCAGGCGGGCGGGCAGGTGGGTGGGCAGGCGGGCAGGCCGTGCCTGGGGCGTCCGGCTCGGCGGCCGTATGGTCCCGGACGGTCCCGTGCGGCCCCGAAAACCCCCGTACGGCCCGAACCGCCCTTCCCCGTCTGGCGGTTGACCGCCACGGCACATAACCGCCAGGGGCGACAGGCGTCAACTCCCGCCCCGCTGGCCAAGACTCCTCGCGGCACCCGGAAACACCCCCGACCCCGGGTCCGCGAGGAGTTCGAACGATGACGTCGAGGTCCACACCCTTCGGCAGAGGCAGGGCCGCCCTGCTCGCCGCGGGCGTCTCCCTCGTGATGCTCTCGGCCGGGCAGACCGCCGCCGCCGGGACCACCGCCCCCTCCGTACCGGACACCTTCAAGAGGGCGGCGGCGAGCAGCGCCACCGTCACCCTCGTCACCGGCGACCGCGTCACCCTCACCGAACTCGGCGACGGGCGGCGGACCGTCACCGTCGACCGGGCCGAGGGCGCCACCGGCGCGATACGCAGCCGGATCACGGACGGCCGGGTCACCGTCGTCCCCGACGAGGCCCGCCCCTACCTGGCCTCCGGAGCGCTCGACCCGCGCCTCTTCGACGTGACCGGTCTCGTCGAGCAGGGCGTGACGGGCGATCTGCCGCTGATCGTCACCTACGGCAGGGGCGCCCGCGCCGCCGCCCCGCGCGGCACCGAGACCGTCCGCCCGCTGCCCAGCGTCGGCGGCGCCGCCGTCACCGTCACCGACCCCGCCGCCTTCTGGGACGCCTTCACCGCCACCGGGGCGGCCCGGACCGCCGCCGCCCCCGGCAAGGTGTGGCTGGACGGCCGGGTCGAGGCCGCCATGGCCGACTCCAACGCCCAGATCGGCACCCCGAGGGCCTGGGAGGCAGGGCTCACCGGCAAGGGCGTCAAGGTCGCCGTCCTCGACACCGGCGCCGACCTCACCCACCCCGACCTGGCCGGCCGGGTCGCCGAGTCGCGGTCCTTCATCGAGGGCCAGGAGGTCGCCGACCGCGACGGGCACGGCACCCACGTCACGTCCACCGTCGGCGGCAGCGGCGCCGCCTCCGACGGCAAGGAGAAGGGCGTCGCCCCCGGCGCCGTCCTCGCCGTCGGCAAGGTCCTCAGCGACGAGGGCTCCGGCTCGGAGTCCCAGATCATCGCGGGCATGGAGTGGGCCGCGAAGGACATCGACGCGAAGATCGTCTCGATGAGCCTCGGCTCCCGGGAGCCCAGCGACGGCACCGACCCGATGGCCCGGGCCGTCAACACCCTCAGCGCCGAGACCGGCGCCCTCTTCGTGATCGCCGCGGGGAACTCCGGCGCGCCCGGCTCCATCGGCTCGCCGGGCGCCGCCGACTCCGCGCTGACCGTCGGCGCCGTCGACTCCGCCGACGAGGCCGCGTACTTCACCAGCCAGGGCCCCCGCTACGGCGACCAGGCCCTCAAGCCCGATCTGTCGGCGCCCGGCGTCGGCATCCTCGCGGCCCGCTCCCAGCTCGCCCCCGGCGACGGCCTCTACACCGCCATGAGCGGGACGTCGATGGCCACCCCGCACATCGCGGGCGTCGCCGCCCTGCTCGCCGAGCGGCACCCCGACTGGACCGGCGCCCGCCTCAAGGACGCGCTGATGTCCTCCTCGAAGACCCTCGACGCCTCCCCGTACGCGCTCGGCGCCGGACGCGTCGACGTGCCCGCCGCGATCTCCGCGCGGCTCACCGCGACCGGCTCCGCCGACCTCGGCTTCGTCTCCTGGCCGTACGAGCGGAACGAGCCGGTCACCCGGACCGTCACCTACGCCAACTCCGGTGACAGCGCCGTCCGGCTGGACCTCGCCGTGGAGGGAATGCCCGCCGGGACCGCCACCCTCGCCGACACCACCCTCACCGTCCCCGCCGGGGGCACCGCGAGCACCACCGTCACCGGTGACGGGACGAAGGCACCGGTCGGCCGGTCGACCGGCCGGATCACCGCCGCCGCGGACGGCACACCGGTCGCGCACACGGCCCTCGGCCTCGTCAAGGAGGAGGAGCGCCACACCCTGACCGTCCACGTGAAGGACCGCGACGGCGCCCCCGCCGCCGCCTCCCTCACCGTCCAGCAGCTCACCGAGGGCGTCGACCCCTTCCCCGCCCAGGTCGACGGGTCCGGCACCCTGAAACTGAGGCTCAAGCCCGGCACGTACGCCGTCGACACCTTCCTCGACGTACGCGGCTCCCACGGCGCGGACTCCCTCGGCCTCGGCTTCCTCACCGACCCGGAGATCAGCCTCGACCGCGATCGCGAGATCACCCTCGACGGGCGGGGGCTGCGCGAGATCCGCGCCGAGGTCGGCCGCCGCACCGAGACCCGGCAGCTCCTCATGGAGTTCGACCGGAAGGCGAACGGCGCCGCGTACGGCGGAGCCGTCCAGGTCCCGGCCACCTACGACTCGGTCTTCGCCGCGCCCACCCGCAGGCCCGCCACCGGCACCTTCGAGTACCGGACCGTCTGGCGCCTCGGCAAGCCGCTCCTGGAGACGGGCGTCGACGGCGCCCGGCTCTCCGACACCACCCCGCAGGCCGGAACCGCCCTCCTCGAAGGCGACCACCGCCTCGGACTCGTCGACGCGGGCACCGGCACCCCCGCCGAGTACACCGGCAGGAACGTCACCGGCAAGGCCGTCCTCGTCCGCCTCACCGGCGGCGCCGACCCGGTACGGCTCGCCCAGACCGCGCAGGACGCGGGCGCCAGGGCCCTGTTCGTCACCGACGACCGGCCCGGCCGCCTCATGAGGTGGTTCGGCACCGACGGCTACCAGGAGCGCCCGCTGTCCGTCGCCACCGTCGCCGCCGCCGACGCCCGGCGGCTCGCCGAGGCGGCGGCCCGGGGAAAGCGCGTCGAACTCACCGGCACCCGCTTCACCCCGTACACCTACGACCTCTCCGAGGGGCACCCCGGCGCCATCGGGAAGGACCTCGTCTTCCGGCCCGGCCGTGACGAACTGGCCACCGTCGACTCCACGTTCCACATGCCGACCAAGCGGAAGGAACTGGGCGGCGAGTTCCGCTACTCGATCACCGACGCCTTCCCGATCGGCTTCGGATTCAAGGAGTACGTCTCCTTCCCGGCCCGCCGCACCGAGTACGTCTCCACCGGCACCGGCCAGCGCTGGCACGAGTCCGTCGACCTCGGCGACTCCCTCGAACAGCGCGGCGGCACCCCGTCCTACCGGGGCGGCAGCCGGGTGGACCTCGACTGGTTCGGCCCCGTCTGGCACCCCTGGCTGGGCACCGGCCTCGGCTGGGGCCAGGAGCGCACCGGCAACGACCTGCGGTTCAACACCCCCGGCTGGGGCGACTCCGGCACCGACCACACCGGCTTCGGCGACGTGTGGGGCGACGACACCATGAGCCAGTACACCGAGGTGTACGTCGACGGCGTCCGCGTCGACCGCAGGATGAGCTCCGGCGCCTACGCGTGGGACGCGCCCGCAGGAGAGGCCACGTACAAGGTGGTCACCGACACCAAGCTCGACCCGGAGCGCTGGCGGCTCGCCACCCAGGGCC
Source organism: Streptomyces sp. NPDC059247 (assembly GCF_042754005.1). Taxonomy (NCBI): domain Bacteria; kingdom Bacillati; phylum Actinomycetota; class Actinomycetes; order Kitasatosporales; family Streptomycetaceae; genus Streptomyces; species Streptomyces sp. NPDC059247. The sequence continues at coordinate 32,309 of NZ_JBHYZW010000009.1, read as the reverse complement.
GCGGTGAATGGACCTTCCGGTCCGCCGAGACCCCGCAGGGCCGCACCACCCGGCTGCCGATGCTCAACCTCGGCTTCGACGTCGACACCGACCTGAACGGGGACGTCCGCGCCGGACGGACCCTCCCCGTCGGGATCTTCGCCGAGTACGTGGAGGGCGCCACCGGCACCGGCGCCATCGCCACCGGCACCCTGGAGGTCTCCTACGACGAGGGCACGACCTGGCGGAAGGTCACCCTCGAGAAGTCCCGGCACGGCGCCGCCTGGAACGGCGAACTGCGCGTACCGTCCGGCGCCGCCTCCGTCTCGCTGCGGGCCGGGGCCCGCGACGACCGGGGCGGCTCGGTGAAGCAGGAACTGATCCGCGCGGTCGGCGTGAGGTAGCGCCCCCGCGCACCGCGCACGTCCGCCGCTCACCGGGTCCGGGCCCCTCCGTCGTGCCGGAGGGGCCCGGACCTCTCCGGAGGGGCCCGGACCTCTCCGGCGAGGAGCGGAAGGCGGGCGGCGGGCGGCGGGCGGTGGTCCGGGGGGCGTGGCGGGCTCAACCCGCCCCGGGAAGCGCCTTCTTGAGGATCTTGCCCATGTCGTTGCGGGGGAGCGCGTCGAGGTGGCGCACCACCCGGGGCCGCTTGTGCGGGGCCAGCGCCTCCGCCACATGGGCGGCGAGTTCCGCGTCCGTCGGCGGGTTCCCGGGGTCCACCGGAACCACCCAGGCCACGATCCGCTCGCCCAGGTCCGGGTCGGGCTCGCCGGTGACGGCGGCCTCCAGGACCCCGGGGTGGTCGAGCAGCGCGTTCTCGATCTCCCCCGCCCCGATCTTGTAGCCGCCGCTCTTGATCAGGTCGGTCGCCCTCCGGCCCACCAGCCGCACCGCGCCGTCCGGGTCCCGTACCGCCATGTCGCCGGTGCGGAACCAGTCGCCGTCGAAGGCCGCCGCCGTCGCCTCCGGCCGCCCGAGGTACCCGGAGAACAGGTTCGGGCCGCGCACCTGCACCTCGCCGACGGTCTCCCCGTCGTACGCCCCGAGCACCGACCCGTCGTCGTCGACGAGCCGCAGCCCCACGCCCGCGAGCGGCACCCCGACCGTCCCCGGGCGCGGCCCGCCGCCCGGCAGGACGCTGGTGTTCATCAGCGTCTCCGTCATCCCGTACCGCTCCACGACGGTCCGGCCCGTCGCCGCCGTGATCCGCTCGTGGTCGTGGACCGGCAGCGCCGCCGACCCGGACACCAGCAGCCGGGCCCCCGCCAGCGCCCCGGTCAGCGCCGGGTCCCCGGCGAGCGCGTCCGCGAGCCGGTGGTACATGGTCGGTACGCCGAACAGCATCGTGCCGCCCCCGGCGCCCAGTTCCCGGGTCACGCCCTCGACGGAGAACGCGCCCAGGTGCCGCAGCTCACCGCCGCGCCGCAGCGGACCGAGCACCCCGAGGACGAGACCGTGGACGTGGAACAGCGGCAGCGCGTGCACGAGGACGTCGTCGGCCGTCCAGGACCAGGCCCCGGCGAGGGCGTCGAGGGACGCGGCGACGGCCCGGCGGGACAGCAGCACGCCCTTCGGGGGGCCGGTGGTGCCCGAGGTGTAGACGACGAGGGCGGGGGCCTCGGGATCGTCCGGCCCGTCGGGCAGCGGAACGGGACCGGACCCGGCACCGGCGGACGTGAGGTCCACATCGGTCCGGGGGACCCCGTCGAGCCCGGCGGGCAGGACGTCGTCGGGCCCGGCCAGTACGGCGGAGGGCGCGCTGTCCCCGAGGACGTGCGCCAGCTCCCGCTCACCGGTGCGCGGATTGAGCGGTACGGCGGGCACGCCCGCGAGCAGGGCCGCGACCACGGCGACCACGGTGTGCGCCCCGGGGGTCGCCCAGACCGCGACCCGGTCCGCTCCCGCGATCCGGTCCGCCAGGGCCCTGGCGGCCCGCGCGAGGTCCCCGTACGTCAGGGTGTCCGCGCCGCAGCGCACGGCGATCCGGCCGGGATCGGCTCCGGCCGTCAGGGCAGGGAAGAACGCACTCACCGCTCGTACTCCTCGGTTCGTCGAGGGCGAAGGTCGCCGGAAGGCATTCTGCCGGGAGGCGGGTCGCGGAGCGGGCGGGGCGGGCGGGGCGGGCCGCCGTTCGACGGGGCGGTCGGGGCGGCTGGGATGACTGGGGTGGCTGGGGTGGCAGAGGTGGCTGGGGCGACAGGGGCACGGTGGGCGTCTACCCGGGGCTACCCGGCCCCGCTCGGTGTGCCCGCCGGTGTCTTCGGCGCGGGTGGCCGCTCCTCGCCCTCCGGGCGGATCCCGCGCATCCGCCCGTACGCGTACACGCAGCCCGCGAGCGCCAGGTCGGACAGGAGCATGAAGCCGATCGAGTACGAGCCCTTGGCGCTGTAGATCGCGCCCATCACCAGGGGCGGCAGGAAGCCGCCCAGCCCGCCCATCGCGCCCACGATGCCCGTCACCGAGCCGACCTTGGCCTGCGGGGTGACCTGGGAGACCAGGGCGAAGACGGAACCGCTCGCGGTGCCGAGACCGGCCGCCATGACGAGCAGGGCGACCGTGCCGCCCGGGTCCAGCGGCGGGTCGAAGGCCTGGACGATGGCGAGCAGCGCGACCGTGCCGAGCGCGGCGGCCGTCACGAGCGCCGGGTGGACCCGGTCCGAGAGCCAGCCGCCGATCGGCCGGAAGACCACGGTGACCAGCGCGAACCCGGCGGCCTTGGTGCCCGCGTCCGTCGGGTCCAGCTCGTACCAGGTCTTCAGGTACGTCGGCAGGTAGACGCCGAAGGCGACGATCCCGCCGAAGCCGATCGCGTACAGCGCCGACAGCTCCCACGTCACCCGCAGCCGCCCGGCCGCGCCGAGCCTGCTCGCCAGGGACGCGGTGGGCACCGGCCGGCCGGGCCGGTCCGTGATGAGGAACGCGGCGAGCACGGCGTACACCGCGAGCGCGACCGCCACCACCACGAACGGCAGGTTCTCGCCGTGCTTCGCGATCCTGGGCGTGAAGTAGCCGGAGAGCGCCACACCGCCCATGCCCATGCCGAACACCCCGAGCGCCAGCCCCCGCTTGGCGGGCGGGAACCAGGAGTTGACCAGCGGAACGCCGATGGCGAACGTGGTGCCGCCGAGCCCCAGGAGGAAGCCGACGACCAGCATCAGGCCGTAGCTGTCCTTGACCACGATCAACAGCAGCACGGGCACGATCGTCAGCGCCGACACCAGCGGGAACATCACCTTGGCGCCGTACCGGTCGGTCAGCGCGCCCGCCGGGACCCGGCCGAGCGAGCCGACGAGGACGGGCACCGCCACGAGCAGCGACTGCTCGAAGGAGCTGAGCGCGAGCCGGTCGCCGTACCAGCTCGCCAGCGGCGCGATCAGGTCCCACGCCCAGAAGGTCAGCGCGAAGCCGACGGTGGCCATCACCAGATTGCGGTAGGCCGCGGCGGTCGGCGGCGCGGTGTCGGTGTCCACGCGTCCAGTCAAGGCCGGGGGAGGGGCCGGGGCGCGCGGGGCTGCTCCGTAGGGGTGAGCACGGACGGCACGGGTCCTCGGCGCCGCTGCCTCCGGCGACGGGCCTCCGGTGTCGCTGCCTCCAGCGGCGGGCTTCCGGCGGCGGGCCTCCAGCGACGGACCTCCGGCGGCGGGCTTGCGGCGGGTGGCGGGGTCGCGCCCGGCGGGCGAGAGCGCCGCTACGGCCTACGGCCAGGCCACCGTCGTCGGCGGTGCGCCGTCGTCCGTGACCCGCAGCCGGGCGCCCACCGCGCCCCCCGCGCCCACCGAGACCTCGACCGTGATCGCGCCGACCCCGGGCCGCCGGTGCGCCGAGGCGAGCGCCCCGCGCAGCGCCGCCAGGATCTCTCCCGCGTCCGCCTCCCCGACGAGGGTGTCCACGGCGCCGGAGAAGTGCACCGAAGGCTGGAACCCGAGCAGGGCGGAGGCCCCGCCGGTCTCCCGCAGCACCTTCCCCCGGAAGGACGTCGGCGCGTCGGCGGGCGGCTGCTGGAGCGCGAAGATGGTCGTACGGACCTCCTGGATCGTCGAGTCCAGTTCGTCCACCGCCCGCCCGAGGAGCGCGTCGTCCTCGGCGGAACCGGCCGCCCGCCGCCGGGTCGACTCCAGCATCATCTCGGTGGCGAACAGCCGCTGCACCACCAGATCGTGCAGGTCGCGCGCGATCCGGTCCCGGTCCTCGAACACCGCGAGCCGCTCCCGGTCCTGCCGCGCCCCCGCGAGGACCAGGGCGAGCGCCGCCTGCGAGGCGAACTGCGAGGCGAGCAGCCGCTCCACCGCCGAGTAGGGCGGTCCGCCGCGCCGCCGGGGGAGGGCGAGGGTGCCGATGAGCCGCCCGCCGCTCCGCAGCGGCAGCATCATCGACGGGCCGAACCGGGACCGTACGCGGGTGGTCATCCGGGGATCGGTCGCCGAGTCCTCGATGAAGACGGGCTCCCCGCCCAGGAGTTGGACCAGGACGGGCGAACCGGGCTCGATGGTGGTGCCGACCAGGTCGCCCGGGTCGTCCGTGGTGGACGCGGCCACGATCTCCATACCGCCCTCGGGGGTGGGCTGGAGGACCACCCCGGCGGAGGCGCCGGACAGGACACGGGCCTGTTCGGCGACGGCCGTCAGCGCGTTCTCGGCGGACTGGCCGGTCAGCAGGGCCGTGGTCACCGCAGCGGCGCCCTCGATCCAGCGTTCCCGCTGCCGGGCCGTCTCGTACAGGCGCGCGTTGCCGATGGCGATGCCCGCCTGCGAGGCCAGGACCCGCAGCAGCGCGAGGTCCTCCTCGGTGAAGCCGCCGTTCCGCTTCTCGGTGAGGTACAGGTTCCCGAAGACCTCGCTGTGCACCCGGACCGGGACGCCGAGGAAGGACCGCATCTCCGGGTGCCCCTCGGGGACGCCGGAGGAGCGGGGGTCGGCCGTCAGATCGTCCAGGCGCAGCGGCCGGGGGTCCCGGACCAGGGCGCCGAGGAGCCCGGTGCGACCGTCGGGGAGGCGGCCGATACGGCTCCGCTGCTCGTCGGTCATGCCGGAGGTGAAGAGTCCGGTCAGCCGGGGGCCCTCCGGGTCGACCACCCCGAGGGCGCCGTAACGGGCCCCGGTCAGCTCGGTGGCGGAGTCCACGAGGTGCTGGAGCGTGGTGCGCAGTTCGAGGTCCGTGCCGACGCCGAGGACGGCTTCGAGCAGCGCGGGCAGACGGGAGGAGCCGGCGTCGGCGACGCCGTCCCGGGGGACTCCGGGTACGGCTTCCCGGGGCGCTCCGGGTACGGATTCCCTGGGCGCGGCTGCTCCGGGCGCGGCGTCTCGTGGCGCGGTGGCCGACGCCGTGTCGCGTGCCGTGTCCGTGGTTCCTCCGGGTGCGGGCGGGGCAGCCGGACCGGCCTCGGCGGCCGTGGGCTCTTCCGTCGGCGTCGGCGTCGGCACTGGCGTCGCCGTCGACGTGCCGGTGTCCCCCTCCGGGGGCGCGTCCGCGTCCGTGTCCTCGTCCGTGATCGTCATGATCCCATTGTCGTGCGGATGGTGAGCTTTCGCCTGGAGTGTCCGGGAGGCTCGGGAGGGCCCGGGAGGGGGGGCTGGGAGGCTCCGGGGGAGGCCGCGGGCGGCCCGACGGGCGGGCCCGCGCCGGGAGTTCAGTCGTCGTCGGCCAGCGGGTCGCGCTCCGCCAGCGGGTCGAGGATCATCGGCTGGACCTTGCCCTCCAGCATCGCGCCGAGTCCCAGGACCGCGCACACGTCCGGCCGTTCGGCGATGTGCACCGGCATCCCGGTCGCCTCGCGCAGCATCTGGTCGAGCCCCGGCAGCAGGGCGCTGCCGCCGACCATCATGATCCCCCGGTCCGCGAGATCGGCCACCAGGTCAGGCGGGCAGTCCCGCAGCACCTTCCCGATGCCGTCGAGGACCGCCGTCAGCGGGGTGTGGATGGCCTCCCGCACGGCGGCGGTGTCGACCGTCACCGACCGGGCCAGGCCCGTGGCGACGTCCCGCCCGTGGATCTCGGTCCACGCCGGGCCCTGCGGGGTCAGTCCGTTGCCGCTGAGGGCCAGCTGGAGCGGCCGTACCGACTGGCTGGGCAGCATCAGCTCGTGGTGGTGGCGCAGGTGCTGGATGATCGCGTGGTCGATGGCGTCACCGCCGACCGGCATCCGCTCCGCCGTCACGATCGCGCCGAGCGAGAGGACCGCGACCTGCGTCGTCGCCGCCCCGCACACCAGGATCATGGTGGCGGTCGGCTGCTCGACCGGCAGCCCGCAGCCCACCGCCGCCGCGATCAGCGTGTCCACCAGCTCCACCCGGCGCGCCCCGAGCCCGACGAGGGTCTCGACGGCGGCGCGCTGCGCCAGCGGGTCGCTGTCGTGCGGGGTGCAGGCGGCGGCCCGCAGCCGGGGCTTGCGGCGCAGCTGACGGCGGAGCTTCTCGCCGAGGAGGTGGCGGAGCATCCGCTGCGCCATCTCGATGTCGACGACCGTGCCGCCGGAGACCGGGCGGACGACCCGGATGTAGTCGGGGGTGCGGCCGGTCATCTTCTCGGCGAGCGCGCCGACGGCGATGAGCGCTCCGGTACGGGTGTTGACGGCGGCGACGCTCGGCTCGTCGACGACGAGTCCGACGCCCTTGACGAAGACCCGGGTGCGGGCGGCACCCAGGTCGACGGCGACATGGCAACGACGCAGCTGCTCAAGGCTGACGGTCACGACGGTTCCTCCGGAGTGCGGTGCTGGCACGGGCGAGGTGATGCGCGGTCCTTGTTGGCATCGTCCGGCGGTCCGGCGCGCGGCGCGCGCTGGGATGAGCCGCCCGGGGCGTCGGGGGCGAGGGGCACCGAAGCGAGAGAATCACGACGCACCGCCGCCGACCTGCGATTTCCTCACAGAATCCGCACGCCGCTTCCTCCCTTCGGGCGTACGGCCCGACATGGCCCGCGGCCCCATGGACCACTGCCACCCGTACCGACACCACCTCGACGACCCCCGCGCCCGTACCGCGCGCGGGCCCCCGGCCGAGCAACTGCGCCACGAGAAACCCCACATACCCGGCCCCGGGACGGCCCGGTCCGCCCCGCCGCCCCGGCGGACCTCCCGGGCACGGCGGAGCCGACACGGCCCGACTGCGAGCACGTCTACGAACTGGACGCCGTCGGGCCGCCGCGCCGTCCGGCCGCGCACGGGGGCCCGGGTCCGGGGACGGAGCGAGCCGTCCGCCGCTGAGTGCTCCGAGGGAACGTCGGCGACGACGGCCCCTCCGGAGCGCTCCCCGGCATCCCCGGAGCCTGAGGAGCCCGCGCCCCCGCCGACACCGCCCCCACCCCGACCCGCACCCCTTTCCTGTGGTGGTGCGGGCAAGGGAACAGCAGAGGTCCCCGGCATCCACGGATGCCGGGGACCCCTGCCGTCATAGGTGTTCAGGGACTGCTACGGGTCTCCGCTGCCCTTCTGCGGACAGGGGCTGTCGAATCAGCTCAGGTCCTGGAAACCGCTCCAGCCGCCCGTGCCCACCATGCGACCCGAACCCAGCGAGTTCGGGTAGAAGTGCAGGGTGCCGTCGCCCGTCGTGGACCAGATGTCCGGGGTGCCGTCGCCGTTGGCGTCGGGCACCGCCGTGAACAGCGGCCGGTTGGCCGGGGTCCAGCCGGTACCGATGACGGAGGACGTGGAACCGGTCCCGAGACCCTCACCGTTCGGCCCGCTGCCCGGGTAGAAGCGGAGTTCGCCCGTGGCGTTGTTCCGGGCGAACAGGTCGACGCGGCCGTTCTTGTCGTGGTCGCCCGGGGCCGCCAGGGTGTAGTTGGCCCAGCCGCCGGTACCGACGAGGACGGGAGCCCGGTTGTCCAGGTAGTGGTTGGCCGCCCCGAAGTACAGCCAGAGCAGGTTGCCCTCCTTGACCAGGAGGTCCGGGTGTCCCGGTACATCGACCGTGCCGTCGCCGTTCGTGTCCAGTGGCCCGTCCACGTCGCCGACGGCGAGGATCTCCGAGGCGTTGGCCCAGTGGTTGTTGTTGTCGTTGTCGAACACCTTGAGTTCGATCTTGTCGTACTGGCAGGACTTGGAGGCGCCGTCGGCCTGCTCGTCACGTGCGGAGCAGGCGTGACCGAAGCCGTTGTTGGGGCGGACCGTCAGCGTCTTCCCGTCGCTTCCGGCGTCGAGCGAGAGGAGGTCCTCGTACCCGTCCTGGGTCCAGTCGCCCCGCCGGGTGATGGCGGCACCGCTGAAGTCCTCGTCGGACGCCACGACGGCGGGTGCCACCGTTCCCACGCCGCTACCGCCGTAGAACCACAGCTCGCCGTCGGCGCGCACGCCGTAGAAGTCGGCGATCCCGTCCCCGTTGAGGTCACCCAGCTTGTCGGGAACACCGGTTCCGTTGGCGTAGAACGTGTAGCGCGTGGTGTCCGAGATGTTGCCGCCCGCGTCCACGGCGCGGACGCTCAGGGTGTGCCTGCCTGCGCTGGGGGGAGTGAGGCTGATGTCGGAGATGGCCCCGCCGCCGGCTGGCCTGGTGCGGACAGTGGGGTCCCAGTCGGTCCAGTACTCGAACCTCGACACCGACTCGGCCGCCTGGTTCTGCATACGGAACTTGCCTTCGGAGCGAGCCATCCCGGTGGTCTCGGGCCAGCCCTCCGTGCCGTCGGGGAAAAGCTCGGATTTCACAGACGGCGGTGTACTGGGCTTGCTGGAGTCGAACTTGAAAATGCAGGTGGGGCTCCAGGCGCTGACGAGTTCGCCGTCCTCCGCCCGTGCGTGCCAGGAGAAGCTGCCCGAGCCGTTCTTGCCCACGTCGTCGAGGAGCTTCTTCAGGGTCTCCTTGAGAATCGGCAGCTTCGCCCCCTTGCCCGAGGGGACGTCGACCACCTGGTTGACCTCATTGGTGGGACCGCCGTACCCGGTGGGCCAGAGGCCGAACCGCGCCTTGACCAACCCCTTGTCCGGGTCGGAGAAGGTGCCCGAGAGGGTGAGGTCGGTGTAGCCGATCGTCGGAATGCCCCAGACGCCCATCCCCGAAGTGCAGGCGTCGGTGCTGGTGTCCGGAGAACTCCCCAGGTTCGTCGGCGCGTTCGGGTACGTGTTGTACTCCGTGGAGAGCGCCGCCGTCCCCACGTCGAACTTCTTCCACCCGTAGACGTCGGTCTCACTGGTGGCCCGTAGCCCGAGGGTGATGTTGTTCCACTTCTTCGTCGCCGCCTCGGTCGCGGCGGAGGTGACGTCGAAGGCGAGGTTGCCCGCCGGGCAGCCCGAGCCCCAGCCGAGGGACTCGTTCCGCTGGTCCAGCTTCCGGGCCCACATGGTGCTGTTGTTCTGGCTGTTCCAGGTCGTTGATGTGGAGATTCCCCCGGTGAGCCAGAGTTCGACCGGCCTGTTCTCGCAGGACCAGGACCAGGTGTTCTTGATCCTGAAGGTCGAGGTCTTGATCTTCTTCCGGGTGTTCCAGAGGTTGTTGGAGTCCATGCGGAAGAAGGAGCGGCCCAGACCGTCGGTGATGTTCTCGTACCCCACACGGGCCTCGCTGGTGCCCGTGCTCCCGTTCGGGTTCCGCCACCCTGCGCCGTTGAAGTACGCCGTGCCGGGCGTGGCCTTGTAGGCCAGGGCCCATGCCTCGCGGGCCCCGGGGGCCGCGAAGGTCGGGTCGATGAACACCGGGTAGGTGGTGTTCCGGCCGGTGAGCAGCGGCTGGTCGGGGGCCAGGGTGAGCGAGCCCTTGTCGAGGGAGACACCCAGGTCGGCGGCCTTGGCACCTGGGCCGGGTTCGAAGGCGTCGGTCGGGGGCGCCGGTGTTCCGGCGGTGGAGAACGACCTGGCGGCTGCTGCCGGGGCGGAACTGTCCCACATGCGGGGAGTGGGGGCGACGAAGACCTCCTGGCCCGCCGGGTCGACGGCGGTCAGGTTGCCGTGGGTGTCGGCGGAGACTCTGAGTCCGTCCGTGGCCATGGCGAACCGGACGCTCTCGAGCGCCGGATTCGCGGCGGCCTCGGGCGTCTTGACGACCAGGAGCTGACCGAACCCGTTGTCGCCCGCGCGCAGCACGAGGTCGACCCCGGGCAGCACCTCGGGGTAGGTGGCGGTGTCGCCGTCCGTCCGGGGCTTCGGCAGTTCATTCGGCCAAGTGAGCGAAAGCTTTCGGCCATCGCGAAGGATGCTCACGGCAGGTCCGGAACCGCCTCCGGAGAACGAGAGGCCGACGGTGGTGGCCTTCGGGGCGATCCGCCCCTCCGGGGTGGAGGACAGTTCCGTGTCGATGGGAACGAGCTTGTTGTCCTGCCGGGTCCAGCGCGGTAGCGCGTACTGCTCGCGCGTGAAGCTGCCCGACGGGTTGGCGAAGAGCTGCGACGTCTCGGTGCGGTCGGCCAGCACCTCGACGGGCCGTCCGGTCTCCTTGGCCTTCCTGCTGGCCTCCTCGTCGGGTGTCGGTGCAGGTGAGGCGGTTCTTTCAGCGACTGTCGCCGCGTCTGACCCCGGCCCCCCGGCCGGGCTCGAAGCTGACGCTTGAGGCATGAGCGTGGTGCCGAGCGCGGCGGCGGCGACGACGGCCACGACGGCGGTGGCGGATCTTCCGGATCTCTTTCTGATGGTCCGATTCCTCATGTGGTCCCCTCCCAGGATTCGGTCGATCTGCACAGTAGATCGTTTTTGGTCAACATGCAGTTTTGTATCTGAGTCGACTATCCGTTGGCTTGATTCAGTCTCCATTCTCGAAGATCAACCTGGTTTTTTCTTTCACTTTGACCCATTTTCGACCCTATATCGATGGGGACCTGACTGATTCATGGGCGATTTCAAGCTACTTGGCCAGAAAGTAAACCTCGGCTGTTAGATTTCGTCGGTTCGTGATGTTTATGCGACTCATATGTCCATAGGGGTGGGGAGAAAACGCACGTGAGTGCACTCAAGGGGAGCAGGGCTCTCATAGGTAGAAAAAGGATAAAAACGGTCTCGGTGTTGACCGCGGGGTTCCTCTCCGTCGGTCTGCTGGGGGGACCCGTGGCTGCGGCAGTCGACGAGTGGAGGCCGGGTGCTCCGAAGCGGCTCGAACCGGTGGAGGTCGAGCCGGTCGCTCCGAATCGGCTGGCCGACCGGCAGCGGGCCTCGGCCGCGCCGGAGCGACGTGCGCCCCGCGCGACCTGGCCCGCCGAAGCGTCGGCGGACCTGTCCCTCGCAGGGTCGTCCGCCGTCGCGCTGTCGGCGAGAACGGCCGGAGCGGTGTCACCGCTCGTCGACGAGGGCGTCCCGGGCGTCCGCGTGTGGAAGCGGAACGCGAAGGCCGCCGACCGCACGCGCGTGAACATGCTCGGCCGGGGCGCGGCCGAGCGCCTGGGCGTCGACGGGGTCGTGCTCTCCGTGCGGCCCCTCCAGAGCTCGACGGGCGAGGTGCGCGTCGAGCTGGACTACGACGCCTTCCGCGACGCGTACGGCGGTGACTGGGCCTCCCGGCTGCGGCTGCGGGCGCTGCCCGAGTGTGCGCTGACCACCCCCGCGGCGGAGGGCTGCGGCATCGGCACGGAACTGCCGACGGCCAACGACACCGAGGCGGGAACCCTCACCGCGCCGCTGAAGTTGTCCGCCACGGCGGGCCGGGCCACCGTCCTCGCGGCCACCGCCGCGGCCGCCGGTTCGGCCGGTGACTTCAGGGCCACCTCCCTCGCCCCCTCCGCCTCATGGTCGGCGGGCGGCGCCAACGGCGGCTTCTCCTGGAACTATGACATCGATGTCCCGGACGTTCCCGGCGATGTCAGCCCCCAGCTCAAGCTGTCCTACGGATCGCAGTCCCTCGACGGCCGGACGGCCGCGACGAACAACCAGCCGGGCGGCATCGGCGACGGCTGGTCGATGGAGCCCGGCTACATCGAGCGCCAGTACATCCCCTGCACCGACGACAAGGCGGGGAGCAACAACACCACCGCCAAGGTCGGCGACCTGTGCTGGAAGAAGGACAACGCGGTCCTCAACCTCGGCGGCCGTACCAACCAGCTCGTCCGCGACACCGCCACCGGGGCGTGGACCCTGGAGGCCGACGACGGCACCAAGATCGTCAAGGCCGTCAGTACCTCCGCCGACAACTACGGCGACAACAACGGTGACGACAACGGCGAGTACTGGAAGGTGACGACCCCGGACGGCACCCGGTACTACTTCGGCGCCAACCGGCTGGACACCTGGGTGACCGGCAAGACGGAGACCCGCTCCACCTGGACCGTGCCCGTCTTCGGCAACCACACCGGCGAGCCCTGCTACAACGCGACGTTCAAGGACGCCTGGTGCCAGCAGGCATGGCGCTGGAACCTCGACCACGTCGTCGACCCGCACGGCGACGCCATGACGTACTACTGGGGCGAGGAAGCCAACTCCTACGGCCGCAACGTCGATCCGAACACCGGCGCCTCCACGTCCACCCCGTACGACCGCAGCGGCTACCTGAAGCGCATCGAGTACGGGCTGCGCGACACCAACCCCTACGGCCAGCCGTCCGCGAAGGTGGAGTTCACCTACTCCGAACGCTGTGTCACCGGCTGCGCCACCTTCGACGCGACCAACGCGAAGAACTGGCCGGACGTGCCCTTCGACCAGTACTGCGCCACCGGGACCGAGTGCAAGAACCGCTACTCGCCGTCCTTCTGGACGCGTCTGAAGCTCACCACCATCGCCACCCACGTCTGGTCCGCCAGTGCCTGGAAGCCCGTCGACAGCTGGGCCCTGGACGCGAACTTCCCCTCACCGGGAGGCGGCGCCGCCCCGCTCTGGCTCAAGTCGATCAGGCGTACCGGCCACACGGGCACGGGTGCCGTCACCATGCCCCAGGTCGGCTTCAGCGGGATCTCTCTCCCGAACCGCGTCGTAGGTGCCACCACGGGGGGTGAGCCGGACCCGCTGCCCGGCATGTGGCGTTACCGGATCGCCGCCGTCAACACGGAGTCCGGCGGCACCATCGGCATCGGCTACACGCCGCAGGACTGCTCCGCCACGAGCGTTCCGTCCCCGGCGTCGAACACCCGGCGCTGCTACCCGGTCAAGTGGTCCCCGCCGGACGCCCCGGCCGCCAACTACGAGCCCTACCTCGACTGGTTCCACGCCTACGCGGTCAACCTGATCGTCGAGAACGACAACACCGGCGGGCAGCCCGCCAAGCGGACCGAGTACACCTACCCCGAGGGCATGGCCTGGACGAAGGCCAAGGACGACGAGTTCACCAAGGCCCAGCACCTCACCTACAGCGACCGCAAGGGCTTCGGCCTGGTCCAGGTGCGGACCGGCGCCTATCCCGTTCCGCGCACGCTGAAGGAGTACCGCTACTTCCGGGGCATCCCCGGAGCCGTGGTGAAGGACAGCGAGGGAATCCCGGCGACCGACCACGAGGCGTTCGCGGGCATGACCCGCGAGGAGGCCACGTTCAACGGCGACGGCGGACGTCTGGAGGCGACCAGCAGCTTCATCCCCTCGGTCTCCGCGCCGACCGCGACGGAGACGCGCGGCGAAGGACTGCCCGCCCGCAAGGCGTACGTCACGGGGGGCGAGCAGGAGAAGACCCGCACCGCCGTCGGCCAGGGCTGGCGCGCCACCGAGACGAAGCGGACCTTCGACGCCGACGGCCACGTCCTCACCGAGTCCCGGCTCGGCGACACGGCGAAGCCGGGCGACGAGGAGTGCACCACGACGACCTACGCCCCCGGCGCCCTCCTCGGGCTGCCCTCGGAGGTCAGGACCGTCGCCAAGCCCTGCGGCACGACTCCGAAGCTGCCCGCCGACCTGATCTCGGTCGAGCGCCGCTACTACGACGGTGCCGCCTCGCTCACCACGGCGCCGACCAAGGGCGACGTCACCCGCATCGACGAGCAGGACGCGGCGGGCACCGGGTACCTCACCACGGCGAAGCACACCTACGACCAGCACGGCCGTGAACTCACCGACACCGACGCGCTCGGGAACACCACCACGACCGCCTACACCCCGGACACGGGCATTCCCACCTCGATGAAGGTGACGAACGCCCTCAGTCACGCCTCGACCACGACCTACGACCCGGTGCGCGGAGTGGCCGTCGCGTCCGTCGACGCCAACGGCAAGCGCACCGACGCGGTCCACGACGGCCTCGGCCGTGTGATCCAGATGTGGCAGCCTGGCTGGTCCAAGACCGGCCACGAGACCGTGCCCTCGGCGCAGTACGAGTACCGGATCTCCACCACCCAGCCCAACGCCGTCACCACCAGGACCCTCAAGCAGGACGGCACCTACCGGACCACGTACGCCCTGTACGACGGTCTGCTGCGCGAGCGCCAGTCGCAGGCCCCCGCCGGCGGCACCCAGCACACGATCCTGACGGAGACCCGCTACGACTCCCGGGGCTGGGTCGACAAGAGCTTCGCGCCGTACTACGGAGAGGTCGCCCCGTCGGCGACCCTGTACACGGCCAAGCAGGAGCACCAGGTCGACAACGTCACCGAGAACACCTACGACGGTCTGGGCCGCGTCACCGAAGCCGTCTCGATGTTCCGGGGCGAGGAGAAGTGGCGGACCAGGACGGTCTACGAAGGCGACCGCGTCACCGTCCTCCCGCCGAAGGGCGGCACCGCCACCACCAAGGTGACGGACGCCAACGGCCGGACGACCCAGCTCATCCAGTACGCCGGGGCCGGGCAGACCCAGCCCCAGACGACGGACTACGCCTACGGCAAGTTCGACGAGCCCACTTCGGTCACCGACCCGTCGGGCAACAGCTGGAGCTACACCTATGACAACCGGGGCCAGAAGACCGAGGTCGACGACCCCGACAAGGGCCTGACCGTCCTGACGTACGACGCCAACGGCCAGGTCGTCACCGGCAAGGACGCCAGGGACGTCACCCTGACGACCGTCTACGACAAGCTCGGCCGGAAGACCGAGGTCAAGAACGGCACGACCACGCTCTCCAAGTGGGCCTACGACACCGTCGCCAAGGGGCAGCTCACCAGCAGCACCCGCTTCGACGGCGGCGACCAGTACACCACCGCGACCGGCGGGTACAACGACCGCTACCAGCCGACGTCCACCAGTCTCACCGTGCCCGGGACGGGGACCGCCCCGACCGACACCTACACCTGGACACACGGCTACAACAGTCAGACCGGGGCGCTCGACTGGACGCTCCACCCGGCCGTCGGCGACATCCCCTCCGAGCGGGTCGTCACCAACTACAACAGTGACGACCAGCCCTACCGGACCACCCGTGCCGGAGTCCTCCTCGTCGCCAACGTCCAGTACGACGTCTACGGGCGTCCCGTCGGCACCGAGTTCGGACAGGACCTCGACAAGAAGGTCTTCCGGACCCAGGCGTACGACGATCACACCGGGCGTCTGATCGAGCGGACCACGGACAGGTTCCTCGCCCCGCAGCGGGTCGACCGGTCCCTGTACGCCTACGACCCGGCGGGCAATGTCACCGGTGTCACCAGCACCACCGGCCAGGGCGCCACCGCGGCCACCGACCGGCAGTGCTTCACCAACGACGGCCTCGGGCGGCTGACCGAGGCGTGGACGGCGACCACCGACTGCGCGACGGCGCCGTCCGCCACCGGCGTCGGCGGTTCCGACGCGTACTGGCTCACCTACGGCTACGACAAGCTCGGCAACAGGACCCAGCAGAGCGACAAGCTCGCCGGGGCCACGACCGACTACACCCACCCGGCGGAGAAGGCCGACCGCCCGCACGCCGTCCAGCAGGCCACCGTCACCGGCGGCCCGGACAACGGACGGGTCAGCACCTTCGCCTACGACGCCACCGGCAACACCACCAACCGGACCATCGGCACCAAGGTCCAGGACCTGACCTGGGACGCCGAGGGCCACCTCGCCACCCTCACCGAGGGAGGCGCGACCACCTCCTACCTGTACGGCGCCGACGGCGGCCGGCTCGTCACCAAGAACGCCGACAAGAGCACGGTGCTGACGCTGCCGAACGGTGACGAACTCAAGAGGACGGAAGGCGGGACGACGACCGCCACCCGCTACTACACCCACGGCGGAGAGACGGTCGCGGTCCGCACCGGAACGACCGTCTCCTACCTGGTCAGCGACCACCAGGGCACGGCACTGACCGCCATCGACGCCGCCACTCTCGCGGTGACCTACCGCAAGCAGCTCCCCTTCGGCGGACTGCGCACGGCCCAGGCGGGGACCTTCGGACCCCGGGGCTTCGTCGGCGGCACGAACGACCCGACGGGTCTCACGCACCTCGGTGCCCGTGAGTACGACCCGACGACCGGCCGCTTCCTCTCGGTCGACCCGGTCATCGACTTCGGCGACCCGGCCCAGATGAACGCCTACGCCTACGGCCACAACAACCCGCTGACCAAGGCCGACCCGACGGGCCTGCGCCCCGACGGCCCGGCGGGCGGAGCCTCGTACAACGACACCCGCTGGGGCGACGACCGAGGCATGTCGGTCGGCTACACCTACAAGAGCGGCAACTGGATCTGGCACCAGACCCCCCGCAAGGACCCGGAATCCCGAAAGCGGTACAAGTCGTACCGCGCGGACACCGCGAACTACAAGGTCTTCCACTACGACGAGAAGAAGGCAGCGGCGGCGAAGGCCCAGGCAGCGAAGAGAGCGGCGGAACGCCGAGCCAAAGCCGAGGCGCAGCGGCGAGCGAGCGAGAGCCGTTGGGGCAAGATCAAAAGCGAGATCGGGGACAAGGTGCACAAGGTGGTGGACCCGTTCGTCAACCCGGACACGACTGGGCTGTGCGTGAGCGGGTCTGTGGGACTCGGAGTGGGCGTCTCGGTTAGCGGCTGCATCGTGTCGACTTCCCGCATGGATGGGAAGAGGGACGTGGGGCTGAGCTTGAGCAAGGGGCCCGAGGCTCCGTCTTTCGGCGGCAACACCACACTCAGCATGATGGGGAGTAACGCCACCGACTTCGAGAACCTGCGGGGAGACGGTTGGGGAGCAACGGGCACACTGGCCTATGGGGTCGCGGTCTCCGCGGCGCATGAGAGGGCCATTAATACCCGGAACGGTCGAGGGGAAGCCGTCGGTACCACAAGCTTGGGTATTGGTACAGGAGTAGGCGCCGAGTTCGGGCTCACCTCAAGCTACGGAACCAAGGTGGGTAGGCTCTTCACCATAGGCTGATCCGACTCTGAAAGAACATTCAATTCCGGAAATTGAGTGCCGGTGCGAGGGGTGATGCTCCTCGCACCGGCAGTTGGGTGGTTGACATGCGTGGGTCCCTTGCGTTGGCGATTGGTGGATCTAATTCAGGAGGAGGTGATTTTTATTCCGCGCTATTCTTTCTCCTCTTCTTTTTGATCGGAATTTCATTGGCCATCGATCTCAAGGGATGTGCCGAAACGTTCTATCGATTCGTTTCCGGCGTAATGCCCGGGGGTGGTGGCATGGCTACCCCTCGTACCATTCGGCTGGTGGGTTCGGTGATGGCGGTTCTCGGCTTCATCGGAGTGGTCACTGAAGTGGTCGCGTTTCTTGGGTGACGTTGTCGCGAGCTTCACCCGGGTGGGCGCTCCCTTCTCTACGTCCCGCCCTCTCCCAGCATCCGCCTCAGCAGGTCCCTCAGTAGTGCTCGTTCGATCTCCGTCAGTTCGCCGAGGGGTTCGCGGGCGAAGTTGAGGGAGTCGCGGAGGTGGTGGGCCGTGGCGCGGCCCTCTTCCGTGGGGACGGCCAGTTTCACGCGGCGGTCGGCCGGGTCCGGGTGGCGCTCCACCAGCCCCCGGGCCTCCAGGCGGTCCACTATCCCGGTGATGTTGGACGGCTCGCACTTCAGCTTCTGGGCGATGCGCCGCATCGGCAGCGGGTCGAGCGAGAGCAGGCCGAGGACCCGCGCCTGCGCGCCGGTCAGCGCGTGCTCCGCAGCCGCCTGCTCGTACTCCTCGTAGTAGCGCGCGACGACCGTGCCGATCAGCTCGACGACTTCGAGGGTCAGTGGGTCCGTGCGTGAGGTGGCCATGGGCACCAGTCTACCCAGATACTTGACAACATGAAATATCCAGGCGCATGATTGTTTCAGTCAATGAAGCTTTTCTGATCCGAAGCTTCCCGAAGCTTCTCCCCGGAGGCCGTGCTCATGTCCGTTCTTCCCGCGTCCAGCCGTGAGTGGCACCTCGTCGCCCGTCCCCACGGCTGGCCCGTCCCCGCGGACTTCGCCCTGCGCGAGGTACCGGTCGCCGAGCCCGCCGAGGGCCGTGTCCTCGTGCGCAACCTGCACTTCTCCGTCGACCCGTACATGCGCGGCCGGATGAACGACACCAAGTCGTACATCCCGCCGTTCCAGCTCGACCGCCCCATGGACGGCGGCGCCGTCGGCGTGGTCGTCGCCTCCGCCGCCGAGGGGTTCGCGGTCGGCGACCACGTCCTGCACGGCCTCGGCTGGCGGGAGTACGCGGACGTGCCCGCGCAGCAGGCCACCAAGGTCGATCCCGAGCTGGCCCCCCTCTCCGCGTACCTCGGTGTCCTCGGCATGACCGGTCTCACGGCCTACGCGGGCCTCTTCGACGTCGCCTCCTTCAAGGAGGGCGACGCGGTCTTCGTCTCCGGCGCCGCCGGGGCGGTCGGCAGCCAGGTCGGCCAGATGGCGCGGATCAAGGGCGCCTCCCGGGTCATCGGCTCGGCGGGCTCCGACGAGAAGGTGAAGTTCCTCGTGGAGGAGCTCGGCTTCGACGCCGCCTTCAACTACAAGGACGGCCCGGTCGACGAGCAGCTCCGCGCCGCCGCCCCGGACGGCATCGACGTCTACTTCGACAACGTCGGCGGTGACCATCTCGAAGCCGCGATCTCCTCGCTCAACGTGCACGGCCGCGCCACCCTCTGCGGCATGATCGCCCAGTACAACGACACCGAGCCGGTGCCCGGTCCGCGCAACATGGCGATGATCATCGGCAAGCGGCTGCGGCTCCAGGGCATCCTCGTCGGCGACCACTACGGCCTCCAGAAGCAGTTCGTCCAGGAGGTCGGCGGCTGGCTCGCCTCGGGCGAGCTCAAGCACCGCGAGACCTTCGCCGAGGGCATCGAGCAGGGTGTGGACGCCTTCCTCGGACTGCTGCGCGGGGACAACACCGGAAAGATGATCGTCTCGCTGGCGCGTTAGTCTTCCCTCAGCCGCCGCGATCGTGGGCGCGAGTCGCGGCGAACCATGAAGGAAGTACCAGTCATGCCGATCCAGCACTCCGAGGTCCTCTACACCGCCGTCGCCACCGCCGAGGGCGGCCGGGACGGCCGGGTCTCCACCGACGACGGCAAGATCGACGTCGTCGTGAACCCGCCCAAGGCCATGGGCGGTTCCGGCGAGGGGACCAACCCCGAGCAGCTCTTCGCGGCGGGCTACAGCGCCTGCTTCCAGGGCGCGCTCGGCGTCGTCGCCCGCAACGAGAAGGCCGACATCTCCGGCTCGACGGTCACCGCCGAGGTCGGCATCGGCAAGAACGACGAGGGCTTCGGCATCATCGTCAGGATCTCGGCCCGCATCCCGAACGTGGACGCGGACACCGCCAGGGACCTGATCGAGAAGGCCCACCAGGTCTGCCCGTACTCCAAGGCGACCCGGGGCAACATCACGGTCGAGCTGGCCGTCTGAACCGAGCCCGCCGTCTGAACCGAGCCGGTCGTCCGGCTCCGGACGCGCGGTACCGGCGAGGGCCGCACCTCACCCGGGGTGCGGCCCTCGCCGCGTCCGGGGGAGTGCCCGGACCTCCCGCCGGGGCCAGGGCGGGCGCGGCTCTTCCGCCGCGTCCGGACGCGGGCCCGGCACGGTCCGGCCGACGAGGTCCCGGCGCCCGGACCCGTACGGGACAGCCGGACGGGCGGATGGCCGGACGGCCGGACACCGTGTCGTCCGCCGCGTCGAAGTGCCGGGCCTCGCTCCGGCCCTCGCCGGGTCCGGGGTTCCAGGGGCCCGTGGGTGGTCTCGCCGGGGCCGGGCGTCCGTCCCCGGGCCGCTGGTCGGACGGCTTCGGGGGCCTTCGGGTCCCACCGCTACAGTGACCTCCATGCGTGATCTCGGGGTGGGTTTCAGATATCTGTTGCGGGGCCAGAAGTGGGTCGGGCAGCACGGACGTTGGCTGGGGTTCGGGCTGCTGCCCGGACTCGTGACCCTGGTGCTGTACGCGGGGGCGCTCGTCGGGCTCGGTTACGGCGCCGACGACCTGGTCGCCTGGGTCACCCCGTTCGCCGACGACTGGACCTCGCCCTGGATCGGGATCTTCCGGGGCACCCTGACCGCCCTCGTCTTCGTCTTCGGTCTGTTCCTCGCGGTCATCACCTTCACCGCCGTCACGCTCCTGGTCGGCCAGCCGTTCTACGAGTCGCTCTCCGAGGAGGTCGACCGGAGCGAGGGCGGCGAGGTCCCCGAGTCCGGGCTGCCGCTCTGGCGCGATCTGTGGATCTCGGCCCGCGACAGCCTGCGCGTCCTGCTGAGGGTGGCGTTCTACGGCCTCCTCCTCTTCGCCTGCGGGTTCATCCCGGTCGTCGGCCAGACCGTCGTGCCCGTGATCGGTTTCTGCGTCTCTGGTTTCTTCCTCACCGAGGAGCTGGCGGCCGTCGCGCTCCAGCGCAGAGGCGTCGAGCTGAAGGAGCGGCTGCGGCTGCTCCGGGGGCGCCGGGCGGCCGTCCTCGGCTTCGGCGTTCCGCTGACCCTCGCCTTCCTGGTGCCCTTCGTCGCCGTCTTCCTGATGCCGGGCGCCGTCGCCGGAGCCACCCTGATGGCCCGTGACCTGTGCGGGGAGACCTCCGGCGACGGGGACGACGACCGGAACCGTGCCGTCGACGGCCACCCGGCCGCCACCACCCGGCCCGCCGTCGACGGCCCCGCCCGCACCTGACGGAACCCCGCCCGGACCGGGGCCGGGCCCGTACCGGACCCGAACCGGTCCCGGCCCGCCCGACGGGCCCCCGGGCCCGCCCGCACCGTGCGCGTCCGGGCCCGTACCGGACCGGGCCGGGTACGGACACCCAGCCGTCACCGCTCGGCCCGCCGTCCCGGCGGCTCCGCCCTCGCCCGACGGGACCTCGCCCGGACCGGGGCCGTACCGGACTGAACCGGACCCCGCCCGGACCCCGCCCGGACCGGGGCCGGGCAGTACCGGACCTGACCTGACCGGGGCCGTACCGGACCCGACCAGGCCCGTACCGGACTCGAACCCGTACCGGACTCGAACCCGTACCGCCCCCCCCGCTCAGACCTCCATTACCGGGTGCAGTTCCGGGCGGGCGTCCCACCACGTCCGGTAGAACGCGTTGTTGTCGACGTTCGCCAGATAGCCGGCGACCGCCGCCCGGTACAGCAGTTCCGCGTGCCGGGCGGACACCGCGGCCCTGTTCCAGGCCAGCCGGATACGGCCCATGATCGGATCGCCCTCCAGCGGTCGCAGCACCGTGCCCTGGGCCTGCGGGGCGGTCGGCTGGCTCAGGGAGACCGCCCGCCCCGAGGCGATCAGGTCGTAGTGCATCTTCCGGTCGGGCACCCGGTGCCGCAGCGCCGGGGCGAACCCGACCCGGGCACACGCGGCGACCAGCGCCTCGGGACCGCCGTCGTCGTCCTCCACCAGCGTCATCCAGTCCTCCCCGGCCAGCTCGGCGAGGGCGATCCGCTCCCTGGCCGCCAGCGGGTGCGCCACCGACAGCCGTACGCAGAACGGCTCCTTGGCGATCACGGTCCGCGCGGTGGTGCCCTCCGGCAGGGTCACCTCGTGGTCGTTGACCTCCCCGTACAGCACGGCGTCGTACCGTCCCGCGCCCAGTTGCCGGGTCAGTGTCGTCGCCGAGTGCTCCACGGTCACCGAGATGTCCTGCCCGGCCATCACCCGCTCCAGCTGTCCGAGCAGCCCGTCGACGAGGACGAGCAGGATGCAGCCGAGGCGCAGCGGGGTGCCCGGGGCGGCGGCCCGCGCCCCGGCGGCGAGCGCGTCCATCTCGCCGAGCACCAGCCGGGCCTTCGACAGGACGAACTCGCCCAGCGGGGTGGGCTCCACCCCGTGCCTGCCGCGCAGGAACAGCTCCCCGCCCGCGACGCGTTCGATGCGGCGGAGCTGCGCGGAGAGCGCGGGCTGCGACACCCCGAGCCGCCCGGCGGCCCGGCCCAGACTGCCCGCCTCCGCTATCCGGCAGACGGCCTCAAGATGCCTCAACTCCAGCTGCATTTCAGCAGCGTACGCAGGGCCGTGCGGGCGCACCATAACCCGCGTCTTATGCCGCGTGAGATGTCCCGAACTAGCCATGTCCACGCCCATACTCGGCGCGACGAACCGTCTCCCCCACCACGATCCACCCCCCGATCGGAGCAGACGTGCACCCCACCAGACTGACGGCGGCCGTGGCCGCCCTCGCGCTCTCGGCGAGCCTCGCGACGGCCTTCGTCGCTCCGGCCGTCGCGGCCCCGCAGGCACAGCCCGTGCCCCCGGGCCACGGCAAGTCCCTGGCTCTCGCCGCCGCCGACGACGCCGCGGAGAGCGGTCTCGACGAGCTGCGGCACGGTGCCGACGAGGAGCTCGTCCGCACGTCCGTCACCCCGTGGGCGAACGGCCTGTACTACGCCTCCTACGAGCGCACCTACCGGGGCCTCCCGGTCGTCGGCGGTGACGCGGTCGTCGTCTCGGACAGCACGGGGAAGGTCCGCGAGGTCACCGGCGCCCCGGCGCCCGCCCTCCGGCTCTCCACCCGGGCGAAGGTGACCTCCGCCGCCGCCCTGGCCACGGCCCGCGCGCAGCTGGCGTCCGTGGAGAGCGCGGACGCCCCCGAGCTGACCGTGCTGCTCAAGGGCGGCAAGGCCGTGCTGACCTGGCACACCCGGGTCGTCGGCCGCACCGCGAAGAACGCGCCGAGCGCCCTCGACACCTATGTGGACGCGAACACCGGGGCCGTCGCCCGGTCGACCGACAAGATCCTGCACGCCGACGGGCGCGGCTACCACAACGGCAACGTCACCATCGACACCGCCGCGGGCTCCATGACGGACACCACCCGGGGCTCCTTCAAGTGCGGCGGCCAGAACGGCAGCGCGTACACGGGCTCCTCGCCGTGGGGCAACAGCGGCGCCAACGACCTCGTGACCGCCTGCGTCGACATCATGTACGCGGCGCAGAAGGAACACTCCATGCTCAAGGAGTGGTTCGGCTACAACGGCCAGAACGGCCAGGGCGGAATGGTCCCGGCGCGCGCCGGTCTGAGCGAGGTCAACGCGTACTACGACGGTACGAAGACCACGTACGGCCGTAACCAGAACGGCACCATGCAGCTCACCGGCATCGACGTCGTGGCGCACGAGTACGGCCACGAGATCTTCGACCGGACGCCGGGCAGCGCGGGCTCGTCCAACGAGAACGGCGGGATGAACGAGTCGACGGGCGACATCTTCGGCGCGCTCACCGAGCACTACGCCAACAACCCGAACGACACCCCGGACTACACGGTCGGCGAGAAGCTGAACTTCCTCGGCGACAACAAGCCCATCCGGTACATGTACAACCCGTCCCTCGCGAACAACGACCCCAACTGTTACACCCAGTTGAGCTCGGGCACCGAGGTGCACGCGGCGGCCGGTCCGCAGAACCACTGGTTCTACCTGCTCGCCGAGGGTTCCAGCCCGGGCGGCGGCAAGCCCAACAGCCCCATATGTTCCGGCGGTCCGTCCTCGGTGACCGGCATCGGCATCCAGAAGGCGGGCAAGATCTTCATGGGCGCCCTGCTCATGAAGACGTCCTCCTGGAACCACCTGGCCGCCCGCAAGGCGACCCTGACGAGCGCCAAGAACACCTACGGCAGCGCCGAGTGCATCGCGGTGAGGACCGCCTGGAACGCGATCGGCGTCCCGGCCCAGTCCGGTGAGACCGACTGCGGCGGCACCAGCACCCCGGACTTCTCGCTCGCCCTGAACCCCTCCTCGGGCTCGGTCCAGGCCGGTGCCTCGGTCACCTCCACGGTGAACACCAGCACCACCGGCGGCAGCGCGCAGACCGTCCAGCTCTCCGCGAGCGGCGCCCCGAGCGGGGTCACGGTCTCCTTCAGCCCCTCCTCGGTGACCTCGGGCTCCTCGTCGACGATGACCGTGCAGGTCGCGGCGGGCACGGCCAACGGCACGTACCCGATCACCGTGACCGGTACGGGCTCCGCCACCCACACCGTCACCTACCAGCTGTCGGTCGGTTCGACGAACCCGCCCACGGGCTGCGGCAACACCCAGAAGACCTACCAGGGCACCCTGGCCTCCGGTCAGGCCCAGGCGCAGCCGGACGGCTCGTACTACTACGCGGCGGCCCCGGGCACCCACGTGGGCTGCCTGCGCGGCCCGGCCGGTGCCGACTTCGACCTGTACCTGCAGAAGTGGAACGGCGCGAGCTGGGTGGACGTGGCGGTGGGCGGCACGGAGACCGCCGACGAGAACACCAGCTACTACGGCACCGCGGGCTACTACCGGTACGTGGTCCACGCGTACAGCGGCTCGGGCGCCTACACGCTGGGCCTGACGGCCCCGTAGGGAACGTCCCCCAGGGGACGCCCCCCGGAAGACCGCCCCTCAAGGGGGCGGGGAGGCACCGCGGACCGGGGGTTCCGTGATGTCTTCCCATGGAGCCGGGCCGCCGTATGTCCCACGGCGGCCCGGCTCCTCCACGTCCACGCCGGGCTCCTCCACGTCCGGACACCGTGCCGGGCCCTCCCCGGACCGTCCGGTGGGGCCTCAGCCGATCTCCGTCAGCACGAAGCCCGGTTCCGTGCCGCCCGCGTCCGCGAGGCGGGCGCCGTCCGGGCCCCAGGCCCCGGCCCGGCCGCAGCCGGTACCGTCCTCGTTGGCGCCGAGGACGTTGCCCAGCACCACGTACAGGCCGAAGTCCCGGGCCCGTACGGGATAGACCGTCTCGAACGAGTCGTTTCCGGCGCCGAGCACCGAGCTGGCCAGATAGGCCGTGCAGCCGTCGGCGGCGGCCCGTTCGGCCAGGTCGGGGAAGCGGTTGTCGTAGCAGGTGGCGGTGGCGAACCGGAGCCCGTCGAGGGTGAACCGCCCGTCGGTGGCGCCGGGCGCGAACACCTCCCGCTCGATCCCGTACAGGTGCCGCTTGTCGTAGCGGGTGAGGAGCGAGCCGTCCGGGCCGATCACCAGCGAGGTGACCGCAGGGCGTCCGTCGTCCGTCCGCACCGGCCCGTTGACGACGGCCGCCGCCGACACCGCGCGGCAGGCGTCCCGTACGGGTTCGAGCCGGGGGTCGTCCTCGGTGAGGACCAGGGCGGGGGAGTCCCGGATCAGGGAGGGCTCGTAGCCGGTGAGGCAGAGCTCGGCGAAGACGACCACGCGGGCGCCCTCGGCCCCGGCGGCCCGCACCAGGTCGGCGACGGTCCGGACATTGGCGTCGAGGTCCCCCGCGACCGGGGCGAACTGGGTGGCGGCGATGATCATGCCCCCATCATCCCGCCCGGCCCCGTGACGGAAGCCGGGGCCTCCCTCGTCCCGCCCGGCCCCGGGAGGAGAGCCGGGGCCTCCCTCGCTCCGTGCCCGGCCCGAAGGGTGAGGCTCGTCCCGCCCGGCCCCGCGAGGGGAGCCGGGGCCTCCCTCGTCCCGTGCCCGGCCCGAAGGCGGAGGCTCATCCCGCCCGGTCCGCCCCCGGCCGTCCCGGGGCGTCCTCCGTCGTCCCGTCCCCGCCGAGCAGCGCCAGGAAGTCCCGGAAGGCGCCCGGCATGTCGACCGCCGAGGGGTCCAGGAGCCACTGGTACTGGAGGCCGTCCATCACCGCGGTGAGGAGCGGTGCCGCCCGCTCCGGGGTGAGGCCGCCCGGCAGCCGGTCGCCGAACTCCAGGCGCAGCACCTGCGCCATGTTCTCCCGCACCTGCGCGTACCGCTCGGTGAAGAACTCCCGGGCCGGGTGCCCGTCCGTGACGCTCTCGCCGAGCAGCGCGGAGAAGGTCTGCACGATCCCGGGCCGCATCGCGTTGTACTCGACGAGGGAGTCCAGCAGGTCGAGCCGCCAGTTCTCGCGGTCGCGGCCACCGCTGGTGTCCCAGCGGTCGCGTTCCTCCAGGACGGCGACGAGCAGCGACTCCTTGGTGGGGAAGTAGTGCAGCAGCCCCTGCTGGGTCAGGCCGACGCGCTCGGCGACCGCGCCGAGGGCGGCGCCCCGGTAGCCGCGCTCGGCGATCACCTCCAGGGCGGCGCGCAGGATCTCCGCCCGGCGCTCCTCGCTCCTCGCCCGTGCCATCGGCCCGGCCCCTTTCCGCAGGTCCTCGTCTCCCTGGACCGTACGCCATCATGAAAATAACGAAAAGGTCACGTTACCTACCGGTTTACAGATAAGCGGGTCCATGATGGCCCCACCAGCACTTCAACGCGGAGGTAACGGACGTGACGGACGTGAACGAGGACGCCGGGCGCGAGGGCATCGTGAACAACGAGGACGCCGTGCGCGACGAGGACGCCGTGCGCGAGGCGGCCGTCGAAGCGGCGCTCGCCCGGCTCGACCTGGACACCAAGGCGCGGCTGCTCGGCGGCCAGGACATGTGGTCCCTGCCCGCCCTCCCGGAGATCGGCCTGGCGTCGCTGGTCATGTCCGACGGCCCCATCGGTGTCCGGGGCGTCCGCTGGACCGCCGACGACCCGTCCGTCGCCCTGCCCTCCCCGACCGCGCTCGCCGCCACCTGGGACCCTGCCCTCGCCCGCCGGGCCGGCCGCCTCCTCGCCCAGGAGGCCCGCCGCAAGGGCGTCCACGTCCTCCTCGCGCCCACGGTCAACCTGCACCGCACGCCCCTCGGCGGCCGTCACTTCGAGGCCTACAGCGAGGACCCGCTGCTCACCGGCGCCATCGGCACCGGCTACGTCCAGGGCGTCCAGGACGGCGGCGTCGGCACCACCGTCAAGCACTTCGTCGCCAACGACGCCGAGACCGACCGCTTCACCGTCGACAACCGGATCGCCCCGCGCCCGCTCCGCGAGCTCTACCTCGCGCCCTTCGAGGCCATCGTCAGGAACGCCCGCCCCTGGGGCATCATGACCGCCTACAACCAGGTCAACGGCGTGACGATGACCGAGCACCACCACCTGGTCAACGAGGTGCTGCGCGGCGAATGGGGCTTCGACGGCTTCAACGTCTCCGACTGGATGGCCGCCCGCTCCACCACCGGCGACATCCTGGGCGGTCTCGACGTCGCCATGCCCGGCCCCGTCACCGTCTACGGCGAGGCCCTCGCCGCCGCCGTGCGCGCCGGAGAGGTCGGGGAGTCCGCCGTGGACACCGCCGTCCGCAACGTCCTGCGGCTCGCCGCCCGCGTCGGCGCCCTCGAAGGCGCCCCGCCGGTCGTCGCCGAACCCCCCGCAGCCCTCGACGGCGACGCCCTCGCCCGCGAGATCGCCCGCCGGGGCTTCGTCCTGGTCCGCAACGAGAACGCGGCCCTGCCCCTGCGGGCGGGAACCGTCGCCCTCTCCGGCGCCGCCGCCCGCGACGCCCGGGTCCTCGGCGGCGGCTCCGCGCAGGTCTTCCCCGAGCACGTCGTCTCCCCGCTCGACGGCCTCACCGCC
This sequence comes from Streptomyces sp. NPDC059247, assembly GCF_042754005.1. Lineage (NCBI taxonomy): Bacteria > Bacillati > Actinomycetota > Actinomycetes > Kitasatosporales > Streptomycetaceae > Streptomyces > Streptomyces sp. NPDC059247. Next base: position 4,872 of record NZ_JBHYZW010000009.1, on the reverse strand, counting down.
GCCCTGCCCGCCGGGAGCCTCTCCTACACGGTCGGCGCCGACCCCAGTGGCGAACTCGCCCCCGCCGACCAGGGCTTCACCCTCCGCGCCCGCTGCCGCGACGCCGCCGGACGGCTCCTCGGTGAGGGCTCCCTGCCCAACGGGCAGGTCCAGTGGATCGGCGACGACCTCCCGGCGGGCGTCAGTCACGAGAACCTCGCCTCCATCGAGGTCGTCGGCACCTTCACCCCGCGCGAGTCCGGGGAGCACTCCTTCGGCACCCGGGGGCTCGGCGCCTTCACCCTCGCCGTCGCGGGCACCACCGTCTTCGACGGCGTCCAGACGATGGGCCCCGAGACCGACCCCTTCGAGGCGTTCTTCGGCTCCCCTGTCGAGCGCGCCAGGGTCACGCTCACCGGGGGCGAGACCGTCGAGGTCTCCCTGCTGCACACCCTGGACAAGGAGTTCGCGGCCCCGCTCCCGGCCGTCATGTTCTCCTTCGTCCACCTCGGGCCCCGCCGTGACCCCGACGAACTGATCACCGAGGCCGTCGAGGCGGCCCGCACCGCCGACACCGCCGTCGTGGTCGTGGCCACCACCGAACGGGTCGAGTCCGAGGGCTTCGACCGCGAGGACCTCGCCCTCCCCGGACGTCAGGACGAGCTGGTACGGGCGGTCGCCGCCGTCAACCCGAACACCGTCGTCGTGGTCAACGCGGGCTCCCCGGTCGCCCTGCCCTGGCGCGAGGACGTGGCCGCGGTCCTCCTCAGCTGGTTCCCCGGACAGGAGGGCGGCGCCGCCCTCGCCGACGTCCTCACCGGCGCCGAGGAGCCCGGCGGTCGCCTCCCCACCACCTGGCCCGGCACCCTCGCCGACGCCCCGGTCACCGACGTCACCCCCGTCGAGGGCCAACTCGCCTACGAGGAGGGCCTGTTCATCGGATACCGGGCCTGGGACCGGGGCCCGGCCGTCCCCGCGTACGCCTTCGGCCACGGCCTCGGCTACACCACCTGGTCGTACGAGGAGCTGAGCACCGGCCCCGGCACCGCGACCGTCCGCCTCACCAACACCGGCGGCCGGGCGGGCCGCGAGACCGTCCAGCTCTACCTGGCCCCCGCCGACGACCCGGTGGAGCGCCCGGCCCGCTGGCTCGCCGGATTCGCGAGCGTCGAGGCGGGCCCCGGCGAGACCGTCGAGGCCGAGATCGCGCTGCCCCGCCGCGCCTTCGAGATCTGGGACGAGGAGAAGAACGACTGGACGCTCGTCCCCGGCACCTACGAGGTCGTCGCCGCGCACTCCCTCGCGGACGCGCGCCTGAGCACCACCCTGGAGGTCTGACCTCCCGGTCGCCGCCGGAGGCCCGCCCCCGGGCCCCGGCCTACCGGCCCCAGCCCCGGAAGGTCCGGCCTCCCGAGGCACCCCCGGACGGCCCCGGGGCGGCACCTGACAGCCGCCCCGGGGCCCCTCACGCGGTGGGTGAGCCGCCGGTACGAGGGCTCCCCAGGGCCCCTCACGCCGCGGTGATCCGCCGGTACGCCAGCTCCGCGAGCCGTGCCTGGCCGTCCTTGCTCGGGTGGAACCAGTCCCACGGGCTCAGCTGCCCGCCGTCGAAGCGGAAACCGAAGACCGCCCCGCCGTCGTACCGGCAGCGCACGTCCCCGGCGCACACCTCCTTGAGCACCCGGTTGTACGCCACCACCCGGTCCCGCACCGCCGCCCGCCGCCGCTCCGCCGCAGGTCCCAGGTCCTCCGCGTCCGCCAGCATCGCGCCGCAGATCCCCAGCTTCCACACCTGCCGTCCCACCGGACTGACCCGCCCGGTGGACCACAGGCGCTTGAGGTCCGGCACGCTCGCCACGTACACCTGTGCCTTCGGCGCGCCCTTCCGGAGCCGGAACAGCGCCGTCTCGAAGGACGCCCGGAACTCCTCGACCGGGGTCATCAGGTCCGGGGTGGGACGGCAGGCGTCGTTGGCGCCCATCATCACCGTCACGAGCTCCGGCCGCCGGGCCGCCGCCCCCGCCATCTGCTCCGGCAGCTCCGCCATCCGGGCGCCCGTCCTGGCCAGGTTCCAGCTGCGGGCGGTCACCTTCTCCGGGCCGAGGAGCCGCAGCGCGAGGCTGTTCACGGCGGCGTCCGTGCCGGTCGCCCACGACACCTCGGGGCAGTCCGCCAGGACCGCGCAGGCGTCGAAGGCGCGGGTCATGGAGTCCCCGACGGCGGCCACGGACGACGGGGAGACGTCCCACGGCGGCGTCGGGCTCGGCGCGGGTCTCGTGGCGGACCGCACCGGCGACGGTTCCCCCGCGGTGCAGCCGGAGAGCACCCCCGCGCTCAGCAGTGCCGCCGTCGCGGCGGCGACGGTGGTGCGGAATCGGCGTCGGCCGCGCATCCCTGGCCCCTCCCTCGACGTCCTGGCGGGTGAAAGCTTCGTGTGCACCCGCCCCCGGACCGACCGTACGTCACACCGATGACGGTGCGGCACGGTAGCTTTTCCCCCGTCGAACCAGAGGCACCTTTGCCGACCGGCTCCGGTAAATTACATCACGTCACATGCTGTCCCCTTTTTGACGGTTTGCGATGTTCTGCTCCTGATGCTGTTTACTGAGGCCGCTGGGGAAAGGCGACCCTCGTCCCACACTGGAGGTCCCGGTGACGACACGTGGAGTCCTGTACGTACACTCCGCACCGCGCGCGCTGTGCCCACACGTCGAATGGGCGGTCGCGGGTGTCCTCGGTGCGAGGGTCCAGCTCGACTGGATCCGCCAGCCGGCGTCCCCCGGCACCTGGAGAGCCGAGTTCTCCTGGAAGGGCCGCACCGGCACCGCCTCCGAGCTGGCCTCCGCGCTGCGCGGCTGGCAGATGCTCCGCTTCGAGGTGACCGCGGAACCCTGCGCCACCGCCGAGGGCGAGCGCTACAGCGCCACCCCCGACCTGGGGATCTTCCACGCGGTCACCGGCCCGCACGGCGACATCCTGGTCCCCGAGGACCGGCTGAGGGCCGCCCTCGCGCGCTCCGCGCAGGGCGAGACCCGACTGGAGGACGAGGTCGCCAAGCTCCTCGGCAAGCCCTGGGACGACGAACTCGAACCCTTCCGGTACGCGGGCGAGGGCGCCCCCGTCCGCTGGCTGCACCAGGTCGTCTGACAGCGGTAGATTCCGCTCGGGCGGGCAGGGGGCGCGCCGGGTGGGAGAAAGATGACGCAAGACCGTTCGGCGCCGGTGACGGCCGCCGTTCTGCTGGCGGGCGCCGCGTTCGGCGCCGCCGCCGTCTTCCTGGGGGCCGGGGTCCTCGCCGGAGCCTGGCCGAAGGGCTGGGCGGCACTGGTCTGTGCCCTGGTCCTGGCGGCGCTGGGAGCGACGGCTCTGGCCGCCGGGCGGGGGAACCGTACGGCACCGCGGGACGCCCCCGGGCTCGTCAAGCCCGACAAGGTGCCTTCCGGCAAGCCGGTCTCCGGCCGGACCTCCGTGGTGGCGGCGGGAGTCGCCTGGCTGCTCGCTGTCGTGGCCGCCGGGTCCTGGGGGATCTCGACGATGGACGACGACGAGGGCGGCGGTGGCAGGGCCGAAGGGGACCGGACGCCCGAGGCGTCCGCTCCACCGGCCCGGGAGAAGTCCCGGCTGGCCTGGTCCGTCCCCGCCGTCGGAGTGAAGTACGACACGGGTGTGGGCGCCTGGGCCTTCGGCGACACGGTCGCACAGGGCAGGCTCGACGGGCTCTTCGCGTACGGCGCCGCCGACGGGGCCGTACGCTGGAGCGTTTCCGCGCCCGCCCGTGAGGCCCTCTGTGGAATGTCTCCCGGCATCGAACAGGGCATCGGCCTCATCGCGTACGGCCGCCACGACAAGCCCTGCGCGACCCTCCTCGCCGTCCGCGCCTCCGACGGCAAGGTCCTGTGGCGCACCGGCCTCACCGGTGAGGGCCTCACCGAGCGGGGCATCGCGGTCGGCGGCGGGACCGCCGTCACCGCCGAGGACGGCGCCGTGCGCGGCCGGTCCGCCACGACCGGCGAACAGCGCTGGCGGCGGGTGCTCGACCCGGGCTGTGCGGTGCTCGCCGTGGACGCCGACGCCACCCGCACCCTCGTCGTGGAGCAGTGCGGCAAGGCCGCCAGGCTCGTCGCCCTGGACACCCCCACCGGCGCGCGGAAGTGGCTCAGGGAGCTGCCCGTCGAGTCCGGTGCCGAGGCGTCCGTGGTCTCCGTCTCCCCGGTCGTCCTCGCGGTCGACGAGGAGGACAAGCGCGGCACCCACGCGTTCCTCGGCTTCGACGACACCGGCGCGCCGACGGTGACCGTCCCGCTCTCCAGGCCGGAGGGCCTGCTCTCCGCCCCCGGCGGCGTGGGCGACGGCCGCACGGCCGAGCCCGTCGTCCGTGACGGGCGGCTGATCACCCTGGTCGAGCGCGGCGAACTCGTGCCCGACCGGGTCGCCGCCTACTCCCTCAAGGACGGCCGGAGGATCTGGGAGTACGCCTCCGAACAGCAGACGGCCGCGCTGACGGCCCACTCCGACGGCCGCGTGGCGGTCCTGGAGAGCCACAGCGACGCGCGGGTCGTCCTGCTCGACCCCGGCACCGGCAGACCGGGCCGGGTGCGCGACCCGGAGGACCCGAAGGCGGTGGTCTCCATCTACCCGGAACTCCTCGTCACCTCCGGCGGCCACCACGTGGTCGTCAACCACACCCTGATGGAGACCGAACCCTCGGCCTTCGGTCTGAGCTGACCCGTGCGGGAGGCCCTCCCTCAGGGGAGGCCTCCGGCCCGCGCCGCGCACATGCGGAAGGCCCGCCCCCGGGGAGTTCGTCTCCGGGGGGGGGCGGGCCGCGGGGCGATATAAAAAAAACAACTCGCACCCTACAAGCCGCGATAGTGGTTTGCGGGGTGGGGTGGT
>NZ_JBHYZW010000008.1:142154-298032 GCF_042754005.1 Streptomyces sp. NPDC059247 | reverse complement strand
CAGTTCCGCGCGATCGCCACCCGCTTCGACAAACTCGCCGCCCGTTACAAGGCAGGAGTCCACCTCGCCGCACTCATCCTCTGGCTCCGCGAACCTACCCAAGATCCTTTGTCAGACAAGTCCTAGCCGGGGTCTGTGCGTCCGCCCTGCTGGGCGTCGGCATCACGGTGGGGGTGTGGGCGTCGAAGGATCACGGCCCGCCCACCGACGAAGGGACCGGCAAGCGGCCCGAGGCATCGTCGGCCTCCGTGTCGGCTCCGGCCCGGACGACAGTCACCGCCTAGCGGTGGTTTGTTAAACCGGGTGGTAGAGATCAAGCGGGTGTCCGCGGGCGAGGGTGTTGAGCAGGGCTTTCAGTTCCTCGGGTGGGGGCTTGGTGGTCCAGGCGGACCAGTAGCGTTGCAGCGTGTGCCAGGGCGTCAGCCAGCCACGGACGGCTCGGATCGCCTGGGGCCAGCAGGCCGTGCGGGGCTGGTGGGGTCCGGGAGGGCCCCCTCTTTGGGAGCGGTGCCGGTTCCGGTGCCCGGGCGGAGGCCGGCGGTGGGGTGAACCAGGTGTTCCAGCAAAAGGAGAAGGCGCAGGTGACCAGGGTCTGGTGACGGCGGATGGCGGTGTCAGAGCGGACCTGGAAGTCGGCCCACCCGAGTTCGTCCTTGACCTGCTTGTAGCTCTGTTCGATCCAGTGGCGAAGTCCGTAGAGCCTTACGACTTCGGCCAGGTCGGCCGGGGGCTGTGGGCTGGTGGCGGCGCGTCGGCTGCCGGGACGGGGCAGGTCGGTGGCCAGGTACCAGGTCGACTGCGAAGGCAGACTCTGCGGATCGGTGGTGGTCACGACCAGGCGGACGTTGCCGTCCGGTCCCCAGAATCCCAGCGATGCCTCGGCGGCCCACCAGGTGCTGGTGTGCCCGTCGCGGAACCTGCGTTCGACGGGGGTCCAGTCGCCGGGGTGTTCGGGATCGGTCCAGGTCAGGGCCTGTGCGGCAAGGCGCGGTGTGTAAGTGTCCTTGCCGTAGGACCAGGAGCCGTGGCTGGGTTTGACCGCGACCACGAACGGCAGTCCGGCCTCGCCCAGGTCCCGCAGGAAGCTGTGGTGGTCGCCATAGGCGGCATCGGCCGCCACCGCCCGGAACGGCACTCCGGCCTGCTCGGCCTTGCGGGTCAGTTCACCGGCGATCTGCAGTTTGCTGCGGAACCCGGGGTCCTTCTTGCCTGTCGGAAAGTGGTGGGCTGGGGTGTACGGCACCGCGTGCAGCGGGTGGTGGAGCCGCTCGTCGGCCCAGCAGGTCGTCACGGTGACCACGCCGCGGTCGACCTTGCCGAGCGACCCGATGTACTGCTTGCCCACGTGTGCGGTCGCGCTGCCGGCCTTGCGGTCCCCGGAGTCATCGACCACCAGCACCCCGCCCGTATGCGGCGCCACGGCCGGATCAGCCAGCAATAGCTCGACGCGCCGCGCGTTGACCTTCTCCGGATCCCACCGCGACTCCGAGAGGAAGAACTGCAGCCGCTGCACCGCGGGATGCTGGGCGCCGACCACCGGTTCCGTACCCGCCAGGCAGGTCAGCGTCTTGTTGCGGTCCCGGGGCAGCAGCAGCCCAGCGAGGTACTCGCGGAAGCCACGCCGCTGGGCCAGATTGGTGAAGATGTCATCGAAACGGGCGGCGTAGGCTTCCAGCGGGCCCGGAGCGGGCGGACACGGCACACGAGCGGTCATCACAGCCCCCAGCGGCGAGGTGACGCTTCCCTTCTTCCTACATAGCCCTGAGCTGACCCGCAGTCAACAAACCACCGCTAGGAGTCCCTGAACACCCCGCCGCTCTCCACCCGGACGGTTTTCACCCCGCCCCCGGGACGGACCGTCTCCCTGACCGCGCTGAGCTGCTCCCCGCACGCGTGGGGATGGACCGCCCGTCCAGGCGGTGAAGTTCTACCCGGACACAGGCCGCCTCGACGTCACCCGACGCTCCGGTGTACGGCACGAAGGTGCGCTGGAGCGCGCCGAAGCTGATCGCGGTGGCCAACGAGCAGGTGCCCGGTGCGAACGTGCGCGCCCTGTACGTCCTGCCGCCTACCCCCGGAAAGACGGGCCCCGCCAAGGCCGCCCGGCCGCCGATCCGACTTCGCCTCCGCCCGCACTGGCCGCTCCTGCGCCACGTTCTGCTCTGTCGGCTGACCACCGCCGCCCACCATGAGGCGCCGTACCGAATCGGGTGGGCTCGTCCGTCGCCGCCGATCTCGGACCGGCCGCAGCTGCGGCAGCGGGTGAAGTCCTCGCGGGCCGTGATACCGGCCTCCCGCAGGGCGGCGAGCACGCGGGTGAGCCGTTCCGGGCCCTCCCTCCATCGGCGGAGGGGGGATCGTTCCTGCGTGCGGCGAACGAGTGACATCGCGGATGACCCGCGGGAGAGGGGGGATGCCGGACCCATCTGACACACGGACAGAGGGAGATCGACATGAGACGCATCAAGGTCGCCGCCCTGACAGCCGCCGCGCTGCTCACCGCCGGGGCGGGAGCGGCGGTCGCCCAGAACACCGGCTCCGGCGCACCGTCGCCCGGGGACCGGGCCGCCTTGAAGGCCGCAGCCTCGTTTCAGCGCACCTTCGGTGATTTGGTGACGGTGCCCGCGGGGCAGATCGGCAACGCAACCGTGACCTGTCCCGCGGGCACGGTCAGCACCGGCGGTGGAGGCGTCAACGTCGGCCTCGTCGCCGGCGCCGACACCGGGCGGTCCTTCATCATCGCCTCGTTCGGGGGCACTACGGGCTGGCAGGTGACCGTCCGGAACACCAATACCGTGCAGGAGGGCATCCGGGCCTTCGTGGTGTGCACGACTGCCTGAGGGCTTGACGCCGAGGCTTCTACAGATCGTCAAGCTGGAGGAGACGGTCCGGGCGTGCCGCTGAATGCGCTGGTGAGGTGGCGGTTGACCTCTCGTGCGACGAAGCGCTTGAGCCATCTGAAGCGGATTCGGCGGTTTTGAGGTTGCGGACCATGTCGTCGAGGCTGGTGAAGTGGATCGAGTAGCCGGCCCGGCAGGCCGCGACCGCGAGAGCGACGGCGATGTGCGTCTTGCCGACCCCGGGCGGCCCGAGCGGGGCGGCGTTCGCCTTGCCCTCGACGAACGAGAGGGTGGCCAGGTCCTTGACCTTGCCGGGTCGAGGTCGGGCTGGAGTCGGGTAGCCGGATCACGTTGCCGTGATCCGGCCCCCTCAGAACCAGACATGCGCCATTGAAGCGCCATAGGCGTTTCCGCCGGTAGCGGTAGAGCTGCCGTGGGGGAAGCTGGAGGGGAGGGAGTTCCCTGCTGCTCACCACGTGCTTCGGCGACGCCGTCGCGGTGAACGCTTGGAACACCTACACCTGGACGTCGGCCTTGGCCAAGGCCGACGTCATCCCGCCGCGCGCCGAGGGAGCGAAACCCTGGCAGTGGGCGGCGGCCCCGAAGGACGGTTTTCATGAGCTTCGGCACACCTACGCCTCGATCATGCCGGAAGCCGGAGAGTCCGTTGTGACCCTGGCTCGGCGGCTCGGACACTCCGCGTCGACGATCACCCTCGGTTACTATGCTCACTTCATGCTGGAGGCCGGTTGTGAGGGGTGCGGCATCGTCGACGGTCTGCTGGGCGAGCAGGGGTGACCGGCCTGTCGGCCGGAACTCCCCGGATTCTCCGTAGCGCCGCCGACCGGTGATTTCCGTCTTCACGCCCTGGAGGAGCCGTCCGTGGACTGTAGGGCTCAAGAGATGGGTGGCCTGGGAAAGTGTTGGAAGAGGTCGTAGCGACCCGTTATGTCACGCCCCTGCGTGAAGGTGGCTCGCTCCCCGGGATCGTCGAGGCCGACGACCTCGGTACGTACGTCATGAAGTTCACCGGCGCCGGGCAGGGCCGCAAGACCCTGGTCGCCGAGGTGATCTGCGGGCAGCTCGCCCGGAAGCTCGGGCTGCGGGTGCCCCGGCTGGTCGGTCTCCAGCTCGACCCGGTCATCGGACTCTCCGAGCCCGACCAGGAGGTGCAGGAGCTGCTCAAGGCGAGCGGCGGGCTCAACCTGGGGATGGACTTCCTGCCCGGCTCGCTGGGCTTCGACCCGCTGGCGTACGAGGTGGACCCGGCGGAGGCGGGCCGGGTCGTCTGGTTCGACGCGGTCGTCAACAACGTCGACCGGTCCTGGCGCAACCCGAACATGCTCGTCTGGCACGGCGACCTGTGGCTGATCGACCACGGCGCCACCATGATCTGGCACCACAACTGGCCCGGCGCCCAGGCGTCCGCCGCCAAGCCGTACGACGCCTCCGACCACGCGCTCGCCCCGTTCGCGCCGGACGTCGCCACCGCCGCCGCCGAACTGGCGCCGCTGGTCACCCGCGCGCTCCTGGACGAGGTCGCCGCCGACGTGCCCGACGAGTGGCTCGTCGACGAGCCCGGCTTCACGAGCACCGACGCACTGCGCGCCGCGTACGTGGAGGCGCTCCTGCCGCGCGCCGCGAGCATCCACGAGCGGATCACCCTCGGCCCGCGCAGGGAGAACCGGCCGCAGCGACCGCCCGGCTGGCTCGCCGAGCGTCTCGCGCCCCGGCCGCACCCCACCGAGAAGGACAGCACCCCGTGACCGACCGCGATGTCTTCGAGTACGCGCTGCTGCGCGTGGTGCCGCGGGTCGAGCGCGGCGAGTGCTTCAACGCGGGAGTGGTCGTCTACTGCCGTGCCCGGTCCTTCGTGGCCGCCCGTACGCACCTGGACGAGGCGAAGCTCTCGGTCCTGGACCCGACGGCCGACGTCACCGGTGTCCTGGCCGCGCTGCGGGCCGTCGAAGGGGTCTGCCTGGGCGGCGACGACGCGGGCCAGGCGGCAGGGGACGACGCCGGACGGCGCTTCCGCTGGCTGATCGCGCCGCGCTCCACGGTCGTCCAGCCGGGCCCCGTACACACCGGTCTGACGGCCGACCCCGAGGCCGAGGTGGAACGGCTCATGGGCATCCTGGTGCGCTGACCGCGTCCGCCCGGAACGGGGAGTGACCAGGTGCACCCGGTGGGCCGTTGACACCGGGTGCCGGGGCTTCTAGCGTCTCGTCCTGCGGACGATACTAAGCGGTCGCTCATGTGCGGGACGCAGGAGCGGGCGACCGGTTCGGGCCGCGACCAGGGACGTTCCAAGGGCGAGGAGAACCAAGCATGTCCACCACCGAGCAGCGCGTAGCCGTCGTCACGGGTGCCGCCCGGGGCATCGGCGCCGCCACCGCGATCCGTCTGGCGGCCGAGGGCCGCGCCGTCGCCGTGCTCGACCTCGACGAGGCGGCCTGCGGAGACACCGTCGAGAAGATCACCGCGGCCGGTGGGACCGCCCTCGCGGTCGGCTGCGACGTGTCCGACGCGGCCCAGGTCGAGGCCGCCGTCGCACGGGTCGCCGAGGAGCTCGGCGCGCCGACGATCCTCGTCAACAACGCGGGCGTGCTCCGCGACAACCTGCTCTTCAAGATGTCCGAGTCGGACTGGGACCTCGTCATGAACGTGCACCTCAAGGGCGCCTTCCTGATGGCGAAGGCCTGCCAGAAGCACATGGTGGACGCGGGCTTCGGCCGGATCGTGTCGCTCTCCTCCTCGTCGGCCCTCGGCAACCGGGGCCAGGCCAACTACTCGGCCGTGAAGGCCGGTCTGCAGGGCCTCACCAAGACGCTCGCCAAGGAGCTCGGCAAGTTCGGCGTCACCGCCAACGCCGTCGCGCCCGGCTTCATCGTCACCGAGATGACCGCCCAGACCGCCGAGCGCGTCGGCATGGGCTTCGAGGACTTCCAGGCCGCCGCCGCGTCCATGATCCCGGTGCAGCGCGTCGGCCGCCCCGAGGACGTGGCGAACGCCATCGCCTTCTTCACCGGCGACGACGCGGGCTTCGTCTCCGGTCAGGTCATGTACGTGGCCGGCGGCCCGCTCAACTGACGTCCGGAAGCGAGGAGCAGGTCATGACCGCACAGGAACGCCCGGAGCTCTCCGGCAAGGTGGCCCTCGTCACCGGCGCGAGTCGGGGCATCGGGTACGGCGTCGCCGAGGCGCTCGTCGCCCGGGGCGACCGGGTCGTCATCACCGGACGGGGCGAGGAGGCCCTCAAGGCGGCCGTCGAGCGCCTCGGCGCCGACCGGGCGATCGGCGTCCCCGGCAAGGCCCACGACGAGGCTCACCAGGCCGTCGCCGTCGAGGCGGCGATGGACGGCTTCGGCCGCCTCGACTTCCTCGTGAACAACGCCGGTACGAACCCGGTCTTCGGCCCCCTCGCCGATCTGGACCTCGGCGTGGCCCGCAAGGTCTTCGAGACGAACGTGGTCTCCGCGCTCGGCTTCGCCCAGCGGAGCTGGCACGCCTGGCAGAAGGAGCACGGCGGCGCGATCGTGAACATCGCCTCGATCGCCGGTGTCTCCGCCTCGCCCTTCATCGGCGCGTACGGAATGAGCAAGGCCGCGATGGTGAATCTGACCCTTCAGCTGGCGCATGAATTCGCGCCGCTCGTACGCGTCAATGCCATTGCCCCGGCCGTGGTCAAGACGAAATTCGCGCAGGCGCTCTACGAGGGCCGGGAGGCGGAGGCGGCGGCGGCCTATCCGCTCGGCCGCCTCGGCGAGCCCGAGGACATCGGCGGCGCGGCAGCCTTCCTCACCTCGGCGCAGTCGGAGTGGATCACCGGGCAGACGCTCGTCGTCGACGGCGGGATTTTCCTGAACGCCGGAGTCGGGTGACCGATATCCGGACACTTTCCGGAATGAGTGTCCGGATTGGGCCCGGTTGAGGGTCGAATGCCTCAAGTGCCCCGTCAGACCGGACGATTGACCTGGCGGGGTGCTGCGGTATCGTCGGCCGACCCCTGGCTGAACGAGGAGCGTGCACGTGTTCAACCGGACCAGTCTGCAGGCCGCTGCAGCCCTTGTGTCCATATCCCTGGTGACCGGATGCGGTGTCTTCTCGGACAGTGAATCCCCTGGGGATCAGAGAATCGTCATCGGTACGACGAGTTCTCCCTCCACGCTTGACCCGGCCGCCGCCTGGGACAATTCCTGGGAACTCTTCCGGAACGTCTTCCAGACCCTGGTGAGTTTCCCGACAGGCAGTACGACTCCACAGTCGGACGCCGCCGACTGCAAGTTCACCGACACCTCCAGCCGGGTCTTCGAATGCAAGCTCATCGAGGGCCTCACGTTCTCGAACGGGCACAAGCTGGACGCCAAGGCCGTGCAGTACTCGATCGAGCGCATCCGCACGATCGACTCCAAGGGCGGCCCCAACGGGATGCTCGGCTCGCTCGGCAAGATCGAGACGGTCGGCGACCGGACCGTCGTCTTCCGGCTCAACAAGCCGGACGCGACCTTCCCGTTCATCCTCGCCACCCCGGCGATGTCCCTCGTCGACCCGGCCGAGTACCCGGCCGACCGGCTCCGCAAGGACGGCAAGGTCGTGGGCTCGGGACCGTACGTCCTCGACTCGTACGCCGAGCGCAAGACGGCGCAGCTGACGAAGAACCCCACCTACAAGGGTTTCGCCGACCGCAAGAACGGCGGCGTGACCATCCGGTACTTCGACCATTCCGAAGCGATGGTCACCGCCCTCCGCAAGAAGGAGATCGACGCCACCTACCGCGGTCTCACCGCCGAGGAGGTCGTCTCCCTCCAGGACGACAAGCCGGAGAACAAGGGCCTCCAGATCGTGGAGTCGACGGGCGCGGACATCCGCTACCTCGTCTTCAACACCCAGGACCCCACCGCCGCGAAGCTGCCCGTCCGCCGGGCCGTCGCCCAGCTCGTCGACCGCGACGAACTGGTGAACAAGGTCTACCAGGGCACCGCCGAACCCCTGTACTCCATGGTGCCCAAGGGCATCGCCGCTCACACCACCAAGTTCTTCGACCGCTACGGCGCGCCGAACGCCAAGAAGGCCAAGAAGATCCTGCGTGACGCGGGCATCACCGATCCCGTCGAGCTGACCTTCTGGTACACGACGGACCGGTACGGCTCCTCGACCGCCGCCGAGTTCGCCGAGCTGAAGCGCCAGCTGGAGGAGTCCGGCCTCTTCAGGATCACCCTGCGCGGCAAGCCCTGGACGGCGTTCCAGGCCGGATACCAGAAGGGCGAGTACCCGGTCTTCGGCCGCGGCTGGTTCCCCGACTTCCCGGACCCGGACAACTTCGTCGCGCCGTTCCTCGGCAAGGAGAACGTCCTCGGCACCCCGTACATCAGCCCCCGGATCACCAACGAACTCATCCCCAAGTCCCGCCGCGAGAGCGACCGGGGGACCGTCACGAACGAGTTCGTGGAGGCCCAGGAGATCATGGTCCAGGACGTCCGGCTGCTGCCGCTGTGGCAGGGCAAGCTCTACATCGCGGCACGTGACGACATCGGCGGCGGCGAGCGCGCCCTCGACCCGCAGACGGTCATGCAGCTCTGGGAGCTGAACCGCCGGGCCAGCTGGTAGGAGAACGGACCGCCGGGGGCCGTTGTCAGTGGCCCCCGGTAGGTTCTGCGGCGTAGACAGGAACGTCCACCGGAGGTTGTCGACCGTGACCGATACCAACATGCTGCCCGAGTCCTGGCGGGGTGTCCTCGGCGAGGAACTGCAGAAGCCCTACTTCGCCCAGCTCACCGAGTTCGTCGAGGAGGAGCGCGCCGCAGGACCGGTCTTCCCGCCGAAGGACGAGGTCTTCGCCGCCCTCGACGCCACCCCGTACGACAAGGTCAAGGTCCTGATCCTCGGTCAGGACCCCTACCACGGCGAGGGGCAGGGCCACGGGCTCTGCTTCTCCGTACGGCCCGGGGTGAAGACCCCGCCCTCCCTGCGGAACATCTACAAGGAGATGCAGGCCGAGCTCGGCCACCCCGTCCCCGACAACGGCTATCTGATGCCGTGGGCCGAGCAGGGCGTCCTCCTGCTCAACGCGGTCCTGACGGTCCGTTCCGGCGAGGCGAACTCGCACAAGGGCAAGGGCTGGGAGAAGTTCACCGACGCGGTCATCACCGCCGTCGCCTCGCGTCCCGACCCGGCCGTCTTCGTCCTCTGGGGCAACTACGCGCAGAAGAAGCTGCCGCTCATCGACGAGGAGCGGCACGTGGTGGTGAAGGGCGCCCACCCCTCGCCGCTGTCGGCGAAGAAGTTCTTCGGTTCGCGGCCCTTCACCCAGATCGACGCGGCCGTCGCGGCCCAGGGACACGAGCCGATCGACTGGCGCGTCCCGGACCTCGGCTGAGCCTCGGCCCGATCCGGGGCGGGGGCGGCTAGCGTCGGCCTCCCAGTGGGCGAAGCGGTGGAGGTCGCGGTGACCGAGCAGCAGCAGGTGTCGGACGACGGCGTCATGACCAGGATCGGGCAGGCCATGATGCTGCTCCACGGCGGCGACCGCGAGGAGGCCCGCAACCGCTTCGGTCTGCTGTGGCAGGAGATCGGCCCCGAGGGGGATCCGCTCCACCGCTGCACCCTCGCCCACTACATGGCCGACGCCCAGGACGACCCCGACACGGAGCTGGCCTGGGACCTGCGGGCCCTGAGCGCGGCGGGGAGCCTCGTCGAGGAGCGGGTCGTCGCCCATGACTCGGCCGCCGCGCTCCGGGCCCTGTACCCCTCCCTCCACCTCAACCTGGCCGCCGACTACGTCAAGCTCCAGCAGCCCGACGCCGCCCGGGTCCACCTCGACCGGGCCCGTGTCGCCTCGGACCACCTGGACGACGACGGCTACGGCAACGGGGTGCGGGCGGCGATCGAACGGCTGGAGCTGCGGCTCAGGGGGCGATGACGGGGAGGTCAGCGGCCGTACACACCGTGGCAGATCCTCGACGTGTCACTGCCGGGCCGCCAGCCCCCGTACCGCTCGCCCAGCGCGCACACGTCCGCCCGGGACACCGGGGGCTTCCTCGGCAGGCCCGTCAGTACGGGCGGTCCGGGGAGCGACGGCCGGGCCGCCGGGCGGGTCCGCTCACGACGTGGGGGTACGGCCTCCGGGCGCGCCGCCTCCGGCCGGGGCGGGAGCGCCCGGCGGTGCGGTTCGGCCGGGGGCGCGGAGCGGGGAGCGGTGGACGGCGGGGGAGCGGGGAGCGCCGCTTCGAGCGCCTCGCGGGCCGGGCCCTCGACGATCTGCGGCGCCACCGCCTGGGCAGGGCGGAGGGAGTCCGTGGCGGGCGCGGGGGAGGGCGGGGCCGACGGGGCGTCCACCGACACGCACCCCGCGAGGGCGGCCACGGCCGCCCCGACCAGGATCTTCGCTGTGGTTCGGGTTCCATGCACCCGCGTCACTCTGCTGGGCCGACGACGGTCCCCGCGCCCCTACCGGCGGGGAATGCCCCGCACGGGTGAGGCCGGAGGACGGCGGACTTGACCGGGTCGGACCGGGCCTGACCGTGCGCGGGCGCTGTCGGCGCGACCGGGGGCCGGCCCCGGCCGGGGCAGGGGTCGGCCAGTGCCCCGGCCGGCCTGGGGTGCTGGCCGGGCCTGGTGCCGGAGCCGGGCGAACCCCGGACCGGCCGGACTTCGGGTCGGGTCGGGCCGGGCGGACCTCGGTCGGTCGGACTTCGGACCGGGCTGGGCTTCGGCGCGGCCGGGCTTCGGGCCAGGACGGGCCCGGACCGGGCGGACTTCGGACGGGCGGGATCGCGGATCTGGCCTGGATGGTCCAGGACCCGGCCGGGCCCCGGTCAGTCGCCGGTCGTGCCGTCCACGCGCTCACGGATGAGGTCCGCGTGGCCGTTGTGGCGGGCGTACTCCTCGATCATGTGGAGGTAGATCCAGCGCAGGTTGAAGGTCTTCCCGCCGCGGTGCGTGCCGATGCCCAGATCGTCCAGCTCATGGGCGGCGGCGATGCTCCGCGCGCGGGCGATCTCCGCCTGCCAGGTGGCGTGGGCCTCCTCGTAGGTGTCCTCGTCCGAGACGTGGATGTCCCCGTCGCGGTCCTCCTCCGTGGAGTAGATGTACCGGACCTCCTCACCGGCGAGGATCGAGCGGAACCAGCCGCGCTCCACCTCCGCCATGTGACGGACGAGCCCCAGGAGGTTGAGGTCGGACGGAGGGGCGGAAAGGGTGCGCAACTGGGCGTCGGTGAGCCCCTCGCACTTCATCGCGAGGGTCGCGCGGTGGAAGTCGAGCCACTGTTCCAGCGCCTCGCGCTCTCCCGTGGTGGTGCCGGGGTCGACGCGGGGGACGGAGGCCGTGCTTTCGATGGTCATGCGCGGCATCGTGCCCCAAGCCTCCCGGCCGCGCCACCGCTTTCCGTCGGACCGCCGCCGTTCGCCCGCGAACCGGTCCGCGTAAGCTGACCAGCGGGAACGGCCCCTGTGAGCTGGGCCGGTGGACACGACGAGGGAGACCACGTGAAGGTTGGCTGCATCGGACTCGGTGACATCGCGCAGAAGGCGTACCTTCCCGTGATCGGCAGCCTCCCGGGCGTCGAGCTCCACCTCCAGACCCGTACCGCCGAGACCCTCGACCGGGTCGCCGACACCCTGCGCCTGCCCGCCGGGCAGCGCCACCGCGACCTCGGCTCGCTGCTCTCCGCCGGGCTCGACGCGGCTTTCGTGCACGCGCCGACCGCCGCCCACGCGGAGATCGCGGAACGGCTGATCGAAGCGGGCGTGCCGACGTACGTCGACAAGCCCCTCTCGTACGAGTACGCGGACTCCGAGCGGATCGTGGAACTGGCCGAGAAGCGGTCGGTCTCCCTGGCGGTCGGGTTCAACCGGCGCCTCGCGCCGGGCTACGCGCAGTGCGTCGAGCACCCGCGCGAGCTGATCCTCCTCCAGAAGAACCGGGTGGGGCTGCCCGAGGACCCGCGCACGTTCGTGCTCGACGACTTCATCCATGTCGTCGACACCCTGCGGTTCCTGCTGCCCGGCGACATCGAGCACGTCGACGTGCGGGCCAGGGTCCGGGAGGGGCTCATGCACCACGTGGTGCTCCAGCTCTCCGGCGACGGCTTCACCGCCATCGGCATGATGAACCGGATGAACGGCTCCACGGAGGAGATCCTGGAGGTCTCGGGGCAGGACACCAAGCGTCAGGTGTTCAATCTGTCCGAGGTGGTCGACCACAAGGGCCAGCCGACCCTGCGGCGGCGCGGAGACTGGGTGCCGGTGGCCCGGCAGCGCGGTATCGAGCAGGCGGTGCTCGGCTTCCTCGACGCGGTGCGCGAGGGCCGGGTGCTGAGCGCGCGGGACGCGCTGGCCACGCACGAACTGTGCGAGCGGGTCGTCCGCGAGGCGCTGACCCAGGCGTCCTGAGCGGGGCGGGTGGCCGGCGAGGCGCCGAGCCCCCTGACACGGGTCCCGGTTCCGGTGCGCGGTCGGCCGACGTGGTCCGCGGGCAGGACAGTCCTGTCGGAGCTGTCTCACAGGCCCGTCTGCCGGGCCCGTCTGCCGGGCCCATCCGTCAGGCCTGTGCGGCAGGGCCTTCCGGCGGGGGCTTCGGTGACCGCGCGGACCCGGCACTCGAGGACCCGGCGGCCGTACGGGTCGGGCGGCCGTACGGGTCAGAGCGCCTCGACGATCATCGCGTTGGCCAGGCCGCCCGCCTCGCACATCGCCTGGAGTCCGTAGCGGGCGCCCCTGGCCCGCAGGGCGTGCACCAGGGTGGTGGTGAGCCGGGTGCCGCTGGCGCCCAGGGGGTGGCCGAGGGCGATGGCGCCGCCGTGCACATTGATCCTGTCGGGGTCGGCGCCGGTCTCCTTCCGCCAGGCGAGGACGACGCTGGCGAAGGCCTCGTTGATCTCGAAGAGGTCGATGTCGTCGAGCGAGAGGCCCGAGCGGCGCAGGACCTTCTCGGTGGCGGGGATGACCCCGCTGAGCATGAGCAGCGGGTCGGAGCCGGTGACGGCGAAGGAGTGCAGCCGGGCGAGAGGGCGCAGGCCGAGACTCCGCGCGGTGTCGGCGGCCATCACGAGCACGGCCGAGGCGCCGTCGTTGACCGGGCTGCTGTTCCCTGCGGTCACGGACCATTCGATCCGGGGGAAGCGGGCGGCGAAGCCGGGGTCCTCGAAGGCGGGGCGGAGCCCGGCGAGGATCTCGGGGGTGGTCGTGGGGCGGACGGACTCGTCGTGGCGGACGTCCCCGTACGGGACGACCTCGGCGTCGAAGAGTCCGTCCGCCCAGGCGCGGGCCGCCCTGGTGTGCGAGGCGGCGGCGAAGGCGTCCATGGCCTCCCGTCCGAGGGACCACTCGGCGGCGATCAGTTCGGCGCTGATGCCCTGCGGGACGAGGCCCCCGGGGTAGCGCTCGGCGACACCGGGGCCGAAGGGGTCGGCGCCGGGCGGCACGTTGGACCACATCGGGACGCGGCTCATCGACTCGACCCCGCAGGCCACGGCGATGTCGTACGCCCCCGAGAGGACTCCCTGCGCGGCGAAGTGGACGGCCTGCTGGGAGGAGCCGCACTGGCGGTCGACGGTGGTGGCGGGCACGGATTCGGGGAACCCGGCCCCGAGCCAGGCGTAGCGGGTGGTGTTCATGGCCTGCTCGCCGACCTGGTCGACGGTGCCGCCGATCACGTCGTCGACGAGGGCGGGGTCGATGCCGGAGCGTTCGATCAGGGCACGCAGGGTGTGGGAGAGGAGGGCGACGGGGTGGACGCCGGACAGGGCTCCGCCCGCCTTGCCCCTGCCGATCGGGGTCCGGACGGCTTCGACGATGACGGCGTCGCGCATGACGGGGCTCCTGGGTTGGAGAAATGGACCGACACTCGTCAGTAACGTAACCCAGTGGGTTTGACTTTCAAACCCTCTCCGGCCAGTCGATTGGATTTCCGGACCCACTGCCCCGGGCTGTCCTACCCTGACCTCATGAAGGCCGCGCCCCGCCCCTGTTCCATCGCCGACACCCTCGCGCTCGTCGGCGAGAAGTACTCGCTGCTCGTGCTCCGCGAGGTCTCCCTCGGCGTGCACCGCTTCGACCGGATCGCCCGCAACACCGGCGCCCCCCGTGACATTCTCACCTCCCGCCTCAAGCGCCTGGTCGAGGCGGGAATCCTGGAGAAGGTCCCGTACAGCGAGCACCCCCCGCGCTTCGAGTACCGGGCGACCCGGGCGGGCGAGGAGCTCCAGCCGGTCCTGATGACCCTGATGGCCTGGGGCGACCGCCACCTCAACGCGGACGACCGCCCGGTCGTCCTGGAGCACCGGTGCGGCGAGGTCCTCAGCCCCCGGGTGGTGTGCGCGCACTGCGGCGACGAGGCCGACAGCGACTCGCTCAGGGCCCGCGTCCGGGCCCCTGGCTGGACCGTGACCGGCCCGACGCACCCTCGACCGGTCTGAACAACCTGCCCGTCACTTCGGGGGAGTACGCTGCGCTCGACCTTCTGACCACATACGTACATAACGGGACGGCCCTAGCCCCATGAGTTGGTTCGAATCGTTCATCCTCGGGCTCGTCCAGGGGCTGACGGAGTTCCTTCCCATCTCCTCCAGCGCGCACCTCCGTCTGACCGCCGCGTTCGCCGGCTGGCACGACCCGGGGGCGGCCTTCACGGCGATCACCCAGATCGGCACGGAGACCGCGGTGCTGATCTACTTCCGCAAGGACATCGCCCGGATCGTCTCGGCCTGGTTCCGCTCCCTCACGGACAAGGCGATGCGCTCCGACCACGACGCCCAGATGGGCTGGCTGGTGATCGTCGGCTCGATCCCGATCGGCGTCCTCGGCATCACGCTGAAGGACCAGATCGAGGGGCCCTTCCGTGATCTGCGGCTGATCGCCACCACCCTGATCGTCATGGGTGTCGTGCTCGGCGTCGCGGACCGGCTGGCCGCCCGCGACGAGGCAGGCGGACGCCACCGGGTGGTCCGCGAGCGCAAGACGCTCAAGGACCTCGGCGTACGGGACGGCCTCATCTACGGCTTCTGCCAGGCGATGGCCCTGATCCCCGGCGTCTCCCGCTCGGGTGCGACCATCTCCGGCGGTCTGCTCATGGGCTACACCCGCGAGTCGGCCGCGCGCTACTCCTTCCTCCTCGCGATCCCCGCCGTCCTCGCCTCGGGCGCCTACGAGCTGAAGGACGCGGGCGAGGGCCACGTCTCCTGGGGGCCGACGATCTTCGCCACGATCGTCGCCTTCGTCGTCGGATACGCGGTGATCTCGTGGTTCATGAAGTTCATCACCACGAAGTCCTTCATGCCGTTCGTGATCTACCGGATCCTGCTCGGCATCCTGATCCTGATCCTGGTCGGCACGGACGTCCTGAGCCCCCACGCGGGCGAGTCGGCGGGCTGACCGGCCCGCGCGGAGGCGCGGCGGAAGCACCACGGAGCACTACGGAGGGGCCCGTACGGCAGAGGCCGTGCGGGCCCTCCGCGCGTGCGCCGCCGGAAGGCACGGCCGGGCGAGTCCGCCGAGGGGACGGCGGAGGGCCACGGGGGGCGGGGCAGCCACCGGGGCGCCCGGGTGCGGGGGCGGTGGCCGGGGCTCGGGGTGCCCCGGTGGCCCGGTCGCTTTCGCCCGAAGCCCTGAAGCCCCGAAGCCCCGGGCGGGCATCCGCGAGGGGCCGAGCCCTTGTTACGTTCCCACCACGTGCCCATGGAGACACCGTCATACGGGACCGGGAAAGTCCCCGTGTGAACACGAGCCCACATCCCAGCCCGCGCCCCGACCGCGCGTCGGCGCCGCCCCGTTCCTCCGGACGACGGGCCCTCTCGGCACGTCTCCTCCTCGTCCTGTCCGCCGCCTCCTTCGTCGCGGCCTCCCTGGCCGCCCCCGGTACGGCCGTCGCCCAGGAGCCGACCGGCGCCGCCGCCTCCGTACCGCCGATCGCCTGGGGCCCCTGTCAGGCCGAGCCGCCCTACCCCGAGCCCAGCCCGCGCGCCGAGTGCGGCACGGTGCGGGTGCCGGTGGACTGGTCGAAGCCGGACGGCCCCGAGGTCGGCATCTTCGTCGCCCGCCACCGGGCCACCGACCCCGCGCGCCGGATCGGCGTCCTGATGTCGAACCCGGGCGGACCCGGCGCGCCCGGCGCCGACGACGCCCTGTACGCCGACGACCCGATCAGCGGCTACACCCCCGACATGCTCCAGCGCTTCGACATGGTCGGCTTCGACCCCCGTGGCGTCGGCCGCAGCCAGAGCGCCGACTGCGACGAGAGCCTCATCGGATCGATCCCCGCCCGCCCCCGCGACGCCGCCGAGTTCGCACGGATGCGCGCCCTCAACGGGCAACTGGCGGAGAGCTGTCTGCGGCGGACGGGGCCGCTCGCCGCCCACATGGACGGGGAGACCGTGGCCCGTGACATGGACGCGATCCGCGCCGCCCTCGGCGAGAGCCGGATCAGCTTCATCGGCCACTCCTACGGCACCTTCCTCGGCGAGCGGTACGCCCGGCTGTTCCCCGGCAGGCTCCGCGCCCTGGCGCTCGACAGCGCCATGGACCCGGACCGGTCGAACGTCGAGCGCTACCTCACCGACGGCGCCGTCACCGTCGACACCGCCCTCAGGCGGCTCGCGGCCTGGTGCGAGAAGGACGCGTCCTGCGCGCTCAAGGGCAAGGACGTCCTCGCCGTCACCGACGGGCTGTTCGCCCGCGCCGACGCGGGCGAACTCCGCGATCCGGGCCCGAACGGCCCGACGCGGACCAAGATCGACGCCGACCAGCTCACCGACTTCCTGACCTTCGCCGTCGGCAAGGGCAGTCGGGAGGAGACGACGAAGCAACTGGCCGCCCTGCACTCCGGCAGGGGCGAGGTCTTCTGGCTGCCCTCCGGCAGGGACATCGCCTCGCGGATCGCGCTGTGCCGGGACTACGACTTCCGGATCCGCGACCACGCCGAGTACCGGGCCATCCTCAAGCGGGTCGCCAAGGCCGCCCCGCACGTCCGCTACAACTCCCAGTCGCTGGACACCGTCCTCGGCTGCCAGGGCTGGACGATGCCGCCCAAGCCCCGTCCGGCCCAGGCGGCGGGCCCCCTTCCGCCCGTCCTCGTGGTCAACGCGACCCTCGACCTCGCGACCCCGCTGCCCGGAGCGCGCCGCATGGCACGCTCGTTCCCGAAGGCGACCCTGTTCACCATGGACGTCGTGGGCCACTGGCTCTACCGCAGGGGCTCCACGGTGGAGGCGATGCGGGTGATCGACGGCTACCTCACCGACCCCAGGGGCTGACCCGGGGCCGCACAGGAGTGCCCGGTGCCCCGCGGTCCGTCAGGGACGCGGGGCACCGGGCACGGTTCCGGCGGGCTCAGAGCCGCCCGACGACCTTCCGCGGGGTGATGCGGACGACCACGCGCGGGGCGTCACCGGCCGCGTCCGGGTTGAACTCGCGGTACTCCTTGCCGACGTACTTCAACGAGAGCTCGTCGATCAGCTCCTGACCGCCCTCGGTGCCCAGCTCGGCGGTGCCGCGGATCTCGGCGTACTCGTACGGGGAGTCGAACGGCTGGAGCAGCACGGTGACCCGGGGATCACGGCGCAGGTTCTTCTCCTTGCGCCGCCCCACGGTCGTCGAGATCAGCACGTCGTCACCGTCGCGCTTCACCCACACCGGGGACACCTGGGGGCTTCCGTCGGGCTGGATGGTGGCGATGGTGACGAAGACGGGGCTGTCGAGCAGTTCCTTGAGCCTGTCGCTGAGTTCAGCGGACACGATGGCTCCCTTCGGACGCGTACGGATGTCGTCTCCTCTCCTACCCCATCCAGCCCCGGTTCCCCGGCAACCGGCCGCCCTTCGCCGTGGCGCGCGCGGGACGGGGCGACGGGCTCCCGGAGGGGCCGGGGCCGTGTCGTGCACGCCCCTTGGCCACCGGCGGGCGCTGACGGACACTGAGGCGATGACACAGCGCGTGGACCTCTCCGCCGTGATGGACCGGCTCGCCCTCGACGATCTCGTCACCGGCTACGCGACGGCCGTGGACGACGGTGACTGGCCCGCCTACCAGGCCCTTTTCACCTCCGACGGCCGCGCCGACTACCGGGGTTCCGGCGGGATCGAGGGCTCCGCCGCCGAGGCCGCGGAGTGGCTGGCCGCGACCATGCCGCTGTTCCCCGTACGCCAGCACCTCATCGTGAACCGCAGGGTCACTTTCCGGACACCCGGCGGTTTCCCGGAGACCGGCGACCTCGCCGACGTCGACGCCGCCTACGTCAATCCGATGCGCTTCGCCTCCGGTGAGGACTTCGTCTGCGGCGGGCGCTACGCCTTCGGTGCCCGCCGCACCCCGGACGGCTGGCGCCTCCGCTCGGTCGTCGTCGACGAACGGTGGCGCCGTACGGGCTGAGACGCCGGGACCGTCACGGACGGCCCCGTACTCTCCTGGCCCGCCCGGGGTCAGCGCGCCGCGCCGCCCACCGGTTCCGGTGCCACGTCCGGTACCGGCGCCGGGCCGGTGCCCCGCAGCCGGTGCCGCTTGCGCCAGGCCAGCACCGCGGCGGCGAGGCCCGAGACGACGATGAAACCCGCCGAGAAGAGGAACGCGGGGGACCCCGGCGAATCGGCCTGGGCGCCCGCCACCACGTACGCCGCCGTGTTCGGCACCGTGCCCAGCGCCGTCGCCAGGAGGAACGGTGCGTACCCCATCCGCGAGATCGCCGCGCAGTAGTTCGCCGCCGCGAAGGGCACCCCCGGGAACAGCCGGATCGCCAGCATCGAACGGAACCCGTGCCTGCTCAGCTGCCCGTCCGCCGCCGTCAGCCAGCGGCCCCGCAGCAACGGCCGCAGCGCGTCCTGCCCCAGGACCCGGCCGAGCGTGAAGGAGATCCCGGCGCCCAGCACCGTCCCCGCGACCGCCGCCGTCAGACCGAAGGCCGACCCGAACAGCGCGCCCGCCGCCAGATTGAGGACCGGCCTCGGCACGAACGCCGCCGTGCACGCCCCGTACGCGAGGGCGAACAGCAGTACCGCGCCCGCCCCGTCCGCCCGGGGTCGCCAGCCCGAGGAGAGCAGCCGCTGCGGCTCGTAGAGCAGCACGAGGGAACCCGCCGAGAGCAGCAGCAGGGCGAGCAGCGAGAGCCGCGCGCGGGGCGAGAGCAGGACCCGGGAGCAGCGGAGGGCGAGGGAGCCCGGCGGCCGGGGTGCGGGAGCGAGCATTCGGGGAGAGTAACGGACGCCTCCGTATGATCGCCGTAATGCGCGTCATGTCCGCCCGGGTCCGGTCCCGGCGCACGCAGGGCAGGGAGACCCCATGAGCGGCACCGCACGGCCGGAAACCGGTCCCACGGGCGGCCCGGAACCCGGCCGGGCGGGCGCGGCTCGTGCGGACCGGGACGGCACGATCCCGGACGGCCACGGGCCGGACCGTACGACCCCGGACGACTCCGGGCCGGACCGTACGCCCCCGGACGGCTCAGGGCAGGAGCCGGACCGGGAGACCGCCGGGGCGACTCGGGGCCGTACGACTCCGAAGCGCACGCCCCGGGCCGGTACGGTCCCGGACCGGGCGACCCGGAGCCGTGCTGAGCCGGACCGCGCGACCCTGGCCCGTACAGCCCCGGACCGGGCGACCCGCGTCCGTACGATCCCGGACCGCACGCCTCCGGACCGCGCGGAGCAGGACCGTACGTCTCCGGACCGCGCGGAGTCGGACCGTACGCCTCCGGACCGCGCCGAGCCGGAAGAAGCCACTCCGGGCCGTGCGAACGCGGGCCGTGCGGCCTCCGTCCGTACGGCCCCGGGCCGCGCCGAGCCGCGTACCGTCACGGGCGGCTCCGCCGAGCCGCTTCGCGCCGTCTCCGGTGGCGCGTCCGCCCCCGCCCCTTCCGTCGGCGACGCCGGGTCCGTGCCCGACAGCGCCCTCGCCGATGTCCTCCTCGCGCGGCTCACCCGTGTCTATCCCGCCGCCGGGAACCCCTTCCGGGCGCAGGAGATGACCGCGTACATGAAGGGCGTCGCCCCCTTCCTCGGGCTGCGGACGCCCGAGCGCCGTGCCCTCTCCCGTACCGTCCTCGACGGCACGCCCCGCCCCGACGAGCGGGACTGCGCCGCCGTCGCCCTGCGCTGCTTCGCCCTGCCCGAGCGCGAGTACCACTACTTCGCCGTGGACTACCTGCGCCGTCACGTCCGGCGCTGCTCCTCCGGCTTCCTGCCCGTCGCCCGGCGTCTCGTCACCACCGTCTCCTGGTGGGACACGGTCGACCACCTCGCCGCCCATGTCGTCGGCGGGCTCGTCGCCGCCGATCCCGCGCTCGCCGCCCGCATGGACGAGTGGATCGGCGACGAGGACCTCTGGGTGGCCCGGACGGCCCTCCTCCACCAGCTCCGCTTCACGGCGGACACCGACGCCGACCGCCTCTTCGCGTACTGCCTGCGGCGCGCCCCCGACACCGACTTCTTCCTCCGCAAGGCCATCGGCTGGAGCCTGCGCGAGTACGCCAAGACGTCCCCGGCGGAGGTCCGCGCCTTCGTCGCCGCCCACGGGGGCGCACTCTCCCCGCTCTCGGTACGGGAAGCGACCAAGCACCTCTGAACCGGCCCGCGAGCCCCGCGGGACCTCCCCCGGCGGAGCCGCGCCCGGGTCCCGGCAGAATGAGGGCGTGAACGAGCACCTTCCCGTCCTGCGCGAGACCGACCAGGGCACCGCGCGCCTCATGCCCGACGTGGACCGGGAGCGGGCCTGGCTTCTGACGGTCGACGGCGCTCCCCAGTCGTACGTGGACCTCGACGACCCGGCGCACCTGGAGTTCGAGTACGCGCGCAGGCTCGCGCACGTCGTCGACGGCGCCGCCGAGGAGGGCGCCCCGCTGGACGTCCTGCACCTGGGCGGCGGGGCGCTGTCCCTGCCCCGGTACGTCCACGTCACCCGGCCCGGCTCGCGCCAGGACGTCGTGGAGGCCGACCTCGGGCTGCTCGCCCTGGTCGCCGAGCACCTGCCGCTGCCCGAGGGCTCCGGGATCGCGGTGCACGGCGCGGACGCCCGGCGCTGGCTGGAGGCCGCCCCCGCCGCCTCGGCCGATCTGATCGTCGGCGACGTCTTCGGCGGCTCGCGGGTGCCCGCCCACCTCACCTCCGTGGAGTACGCGCGCGAGGTGCGGCGCGTCCTGCGGCCCGGTGGCGTCTACGCGGCCAATCTGGCCGACGGGGCGCCCTTCGCCTTCCTCCGCTCCCAGCTGGCCACCTTCGCCACCGTCTTCCCGGAACTGGCGCTGGTCGCCGAACCCGCCGTGCTGCGCGGGCGCCGCTTCGGCAACGCGGTCCTCGTCGCCTCCGCCCGTGAACTCGACACCGCCCGCCTCGCGCGGCGGGCGGCGGCGGACGCCTTCCCCGCGCGCGTGGAGCACGGGGAGAAGGTCCGCCGGTTCACCGGGGACGCGGAACCGGTCCTCGACGCCGGGGCCGTACCCTCACCCGTTCCGCCGGAGGGCGCCTTCGGCATCGGGTGATCCGGCGGCCCCCGCGACGGTCCCGGAGAGCGCCGTCTCCGGGACCGGCGGCGTCCCGTCGGTCTTCCCGGAGTGCGGGCGCCGGGTCATGTTCCGCACGTCGGGCACCAGCAGGACGAGCGCGGTGACGAGCGTCATCAGCGCCGCCGCGCCCCACAGCGCCTCGCTCCGGCCGAACGCGCTCTCCGCCGGGCCCGCGAGCGCGGTCGTCAGCGGCAGCAGGGCCGTCGAGCCGAACCAGTCGTACGCCGAGACCCGGGACAGCTTCTCCTCGGGGATCTCCTGGTGCATCGTCGTCATCCACGACACGCCGAACACCTCGATCGCCACACCGCTGACGAACATCGCCGCGATGAGCCCCACCACGTCCAGGGGTACGGCGAGCGCGGCCGAGGGCAGTGCGATCGGGAAGACGCAGAGCGTCCCGACGAACAGCATCCGGCGCGGTTTCCACCGGGTCATCAGGACGGCACCGGCCACGGTCCCCGCGCCGTAGGCGGCGAGCGCGATGCCCCAGGGGCGCGCGCCGCCGAGCTCGTCCCGGGCGACCATCGGTCCGAAGACCGCCTCGACCGCCCCGATCAGGCCCACCACCACGGAGAACTGGGCGACGATCGACCACAGCCAGGGGCGGCCGACGAACTCCTGCCAGCCGTCCCGCAGATCTGCGAAGAGACCGCCGCCGGGCGCCCGGTCCGGGATGCCGCTCACGTCGAGGAAGGCCCGCAGTCCGCCCGCCAGCGCGAACGCGACCGCGTCGATGACGAGGACCCAGCCCGGTCCGACGAAGGCGACGAGGGCGCCGCCGAGCGCGGCACCGCCGATGGCGGCGCCGTGCATGGCCATCCGGTAGACGGCGAAGGCCCGGCTCGCCTGCTCCCCGGTGACGGTGGACAGCAGCATCCCCTCGGCCGCCGGGTTGAAGAACGCCTGCCCGGTGCCGCACAGCCCGGTGAGCACCATCATCTGCCAGATCTGCGCCTCGCCGGTGAGCACGAGGGCGGCGAAGACGGCCTGGGAGACGCAGTTGAGGACGTTGGCGGCGACCATCACCCGGTGCCGGGGCACCCGGTCGGCGACCGCGCCGCCGATCAGCAGGAAGAGGACGAGGGGCAGGAAGCGCGCCATCGCCACCAGTCCGGCGTCCCCCGCGTCGCCGCCGGACTCGAACACCGCCCAGGTCGTGGCGATCAGCGCGCCGTGTGTGCCGAGATTGGTCACGACGGTGGCGGCGGTGAGGAGGACGTAGTTGCGGCCGGCCCACTCGGGGAGGCGACCGGGGGAGGCGTCGGGGAGGGTGCTCACCCCGGGGACCATTCCGGTCGGCGCCCTCCGACGTCAAACCGATATCCGGGAGGGCGGCTCCGGCAGGCGGACACGGTTGGGGCGGTCGGTGCGGCCGGTGCGCGTGGGACGGGCGGGACCCGGTGCGCGGACGGACCGCGCACCGGGCCCGGTGCCGTGATCGGAGGGCCCGAGCCTCAGGAGACCCGGGCCCCGGACGGCCCGAGGGGCGCCGGAGGGTGGTGCGGGCTCAGGACGACGGGGCGAGCCGGACCGTCGAGAGGATCTTCCGGATGACGGTGTCCGGCAGCTCGTCGGCGACACCGGCGGCGCCGTAGAGGACCCAGGTCGAGAAGTCGCCCTGCGCGTTCTTGAAGGTGAA
Organism: Streptomyces sp. NPDC059247; assembly: GCF_042754005.1. Lineage (NCBI taxonomy): Bacteria > Bacillati > Actinomycetota > Actinomycetes > Kitasatosporales > Streptomycetaceae > Streptomyces > Streptomyces sp. NPDC059247. The sequence continues at coordinate 275,069 of NZ_JBHYZW010000008.1, read as the reverse complement.
GGCGTACGACTTGCCGTCCGTCTCGCACTTGTTGCGCTTCTTGACGTTCGGCGCCTTGGCGGTGGCCAGGCTGCCGGTGAGGCCCGACGCGGTGGTGTACGGCACGGGCTTGGTGATCTGGATGGTGCTCTGCGGCATGTGCTGCGCGTAGCCGCCCCAGACCCAGGTGCCCGCCTCGCTGCGGGAGGCGGCGTCGGTGTTCTTGGCGCCCTGGCCGCCCTTGGTGCCCGCGGTGCTCAGGCTCCAGCTCTCGTCCCTGCCGTTCTTGTCGACGTCGTAGGTGCACCACTGGCTCTTGAGGCGGGTGGGGCTCGACATGGTGACGAGCGGGCTGCCGTCGTTCTTCTTCTCGTCGTCGAAGAAGGTCAGCGAACCGGGCTTCTGCACCTCCCACTCCGGCGGTACGTCGAAGAGGGTGCCGTACTTCGGGTTGTAGACGACCTTCCAGCCCGGGACGGTCGGCTGCTGGGCGGCGCCGTCGCGCGGGTTGGCGAGGGTCGGGGGTGCGCTGGGGTCCGTCGGGGCGGAAGCCGTCACGGACGGCTTCCGGTCGTCGGCCACGGGCTTCTCGCCGTCCTCCTTGCCGAGGACGAAGAAGGCGGTGGCGCCCGCCGCGACCACCACGGCGGTCGCGGCCACGATCGCCACGAGGGTGGTCTTCTTCTTCCCGCCGCCGGGAGTGCCCCCGGGTCCGCCGGGTCCGCCGGGCGCGGGCGCCCCGTACTGCTGCTGCGGCATGGTCGGCTGCTGGTACGGGTTCTGCTGTCCGTACCCGGGCTGCTGCCCGTACCCCTGCTGCCCGTACCCCTGTTGCGGGTATCCGGGCTGCGTGGGCGGCTGCGGATAGCCGGGCTGGGCCGACGGCTGCGGGTGACCCGGCTGGCCGGGCGGCTGCTGATACGGGTTCGGCTGCTGGTACCCCGGCTGCTGATAGGGGTTCTGGTTCGGGTCCTGCGGGTTCTGCTCGCCCCCGGGCGGCTGCTGTCCTGGCCACATGGCCAGTAACCATAGAGGTGCGGGGGCGACCGGACCACGCCCGCCCCGGGCACGCGCGCGCGGAGCCCCTTCTCACCCAGGGGTGCGAAGGGATGGCCAAGGCTACTACCGGTGGGTAACATCAGGGTCCATGAGCGCAGACCAGATGTCCGTGGGCGAGATGCTCGCCGCCACGGTTCCCATGGCCGGGACCCTGAACCTGGAGTTCCTGGAGACCACCGCCGAGCGCGCCGTCGTCCGCCTGCCGGACCAGCCCGCCTACCACAACCACGTCGGCGGACCGCACGCCGGAGCGATGTTCACCCTGGCCGAGTCCGCCAGCGGCGCCGTCGTGCTCGCCGCCTTCGGCGCCCAGCTCGGCCGCGCGGTCCCGCTCGCCGTCCGCGCCGAGATCGGCTACAAGAAGCTGGCCATGGGCGTCGTCACCGCCACCGCCACCCTCGGCCGCCCCGCCGCCGAGGTGATCGCCGAACTCGACGCCGGAGAGCGCCCCGAGTTCCCGGTGCGGATCGACATCACCCGTGAGGACGGCGCCGTGACCGGCGAGATGACGGTCGTCTGGACGCTCCGCCCGAACTCCTGACGTCCCGCGCCCGCCGCCCGGTGGCGCCGGGACGGCGGGGCGTGTCCCGCGCCGCCCCCGTACCCCTCCCCGGGGGTGCGGGGGCGGTGCGCGTTCCCGGTGGGCGGCGGCCCGGCGAGGTCGCCCCGACCGGTAGAGTGCCCCGGTCGTGCCCGGCCGGGGCACGACGGCGGCCCGGCCCCGACCACGGGCCGGGCGCGGCCGGGCAGTCGAAACGGGAGGAAGCCGCGTGCACGTCCAGGAGTGGCTGGAGACGATCCCCGCGATCGCCGTCTACGTCCTGGTGGGGGTGGTGATCGGGCTGGAGAGCCTGGGCATCCCGCTGCCCGGTGAGATCGTCCTCGTCAGCTCGGCGCTCCTCGCCTCGCAGCACGGCGACATCAACCCGTACGTGCTCGGCGCCTGCGCCGTCGCCGGGGCGATCATCGGTGACTCGATCGGTTACGCGATCGGCCGCAAGGGCGGCCGTCCGCTGCTAGCCAGGCTGGAGAGGAAGTTCCCCAGGCACTTCAGCGAGGCCAACATCGGCCTGGCCGAGAACTCCTTCCGGAAATGGGGCATGTGGGCCGTCTTCTTCGGCCGCTTCATCGCCCTCCTCCGCATCTTCGCCGGGCCGCTGGCGGGCGTGCTGCACATGCCGTACTGGAAGTTCCTCGTCGCCAACGTCCTCGGCGGCATCCTGTGGGCGGGCGGCACCACGGCCGTCATCTACTCCGTCGGCATCGTCGCGGAGGCCTGGCTCAAGCGCTTCTCCTGGCTCGGTCTCGTCCTCGCCCTGCTGATCGGCGCCGCCTCGCTGCTGATCGTCAAGAACCGCGCCAAGAAGGCGGCGGCGGAGCGGTCCGGGTCCCCGGAGCCGGTCGCGGCGGCCGACTGAGCCCCGTGCGTACGGGGGAGGGGGCGGGGCCTGTCGACAGGCCCCGCCCCCTCCCCCGTGGACCCGGACCCGGACCCGGTCCCGTACCCACGGGGATCCGACGGCGGAGCCCGGTCCCGTACCCCCGGGGGGATCCGACGGCTGGCTCAGTCCTCGAAGGCCTCCGCGTGGCCCTTGGCGAGGTGCAGGTACATCTCGGCGTTCAGCCGGATGCCCGCCCGCTCCTCCTCGGTCAGCGGGCGGCGGACCTTCGCCGGAACGCCCGCGACCAGCGAGCCCGGCGGGACCTCCATGCCCTGCGGGACGAGCGCCTGCGCGGCGACCAGCGAACCGGCGCCGATCCGCGCGCCGTTGAGGACGGTCGCGCCCATGCCGACGAGGACGTCGTCCTCGATGACGCAGCCGTGCACGGTCGCGTTGTGGCCGACGGTCACGCGGGCGCCGATCGAGACGGGGAAGCCGGGATCGACGTGCACCGTGCAGTTGTCCTGCACGTTGGAGTCCTCGCCGATCTCGATGGCCCCGCAGTCCGCCCGGAGCACCGCGTGGTACCAGACGCTGGCCCGCGCACCGAGGGTCACCTCGCCGAGGACCACGGACGTCGGCGCGGTGAAGGCGGTCGGGTCGATCCGCGGCTCCTTGCCGCCCACACCCTTGATCAACGCCTCTGTCATGGTTCGCTCCTGATCGTCAGCGGTCGTGCCGAGCCCGGGGGTGCCCCCGGCGGCAGCCTATGCCGTGCTCATGACGGACATCACAGCGCACCGCACTGAACAGGCACGACACCGCCGACTACGGTGGCCGGGTGCCCAGGAACCGAAACACGTTCTCCTCCCTGTCCGCCTGGCGGCGCCGGGTTCTCGCCCGTGCCGTGCAGGGCGGCTGGCGCTGGGTGCGGGAGACGGGATCGGTCACCGCCGAGCACCCCGGCAGGCTCCGCTTCCGACGCCTCGGCGCGGGCACCCGGCTCGCCTTCCCGCAGGGCACCGTCTTCGGCGAGCGGTGGATCGAGATCGGCGAGTGCTGCATCATCGCCGAACAGGTCACGCTGACCGCCGGGATGCTGCCGGACCTCGACCTCGGGGAGGACACGGTCCTGACCCTCGGCGACGGGGTCGTCCTCGGCCGGGGCAGCCATGTCATCGCCGACGCGAAGGTGACCATCGGCTCGGACACCTACTGCGGTCCGTACGTCTACATCACCTCCACCAACCACAGCTACGACGACCCGGACGAGCCGGTCGGCCGCCAGTGGCCCCGCTCCGCACCCGTCTCCATCGGGCCCGGCTGCTGGCTCGGCACCGGCGCGGTGGTCCTGCCCGGCGCCCGGCTCGGCCGGAACGTGGTCGTCGCGGCGGGCGCGGTCGTACGGGGAGAGGTGCCCGACCACTCGGTGGTCGCCGGTGCCCCGGCCCGGATCGTGCGCGGCTGGGACCCCGAGAAGGGCTGGCAGCCCCCGCTCCGCACCCCGGCCCCGGTACCGATCCCGGAACACGTGACCCCGGAGCAGCTCGCCGCGCTCGCCGCGTGGGAGGTCCAGCGGACCGGCTGAGCCCCGGCCGGGCTCGGAGGACTTCGACGACCAGGTGCTCGTGGGGTACGCGGCCGTCACGCGCCACCGGCCCGCGACGGAGTCCGGGCCCGGCAGGGCAGGAAGGACGTCGAGCACACCATGTCCGCCCAGTGGCCCGGCGGCCGGTACGAGGCACCGGAGTGACCGGGCCGGGAATCCCCGGCACCGCCTGGAGGCTCACCCCCCGGGCTGCGGACGGACGGTGAGGATCTGCTCCGCGCGGCCCACGGGCCCGTGGACGTCGTGCAGGACACTGCTGGTGAGCCCCTGCCCCGACGGCCCGAAGACCACCGTCGTGTCGAGGCCGGTCCAGCGGCCCCTCGGCTGCCGGTGCAGATGGATCGTCAGATCGAGGTTGGGGAACATCCAGGCACCGGGGTCCTGCTGCACGGCGATCCCGTTCGCGGTGTCCACCAGCGTCACGTACGAGGCGAGCGGGCCGGTCTCCTCGCCCGCGACCAGGGTGAGGGGCGTGGACAGCCACGCCGTGGCGCGCCCCCTGCGGACCGTGGGCGTCCGGCGCACCTCGATCGAGGAGACGTACCCGCCGTTCCACGCGGCTCCCATCGCCCACCGGTCGAGCTCCTCGGGGGCGGGCAGCGGCTCGACGGGGCTGTCGGCGACGGCCGAGGTGTCCTGGGCGGCGAGCAGCCAGGCACGGGCGCGCACGACCGCGCGCCCGCCGATGGTGACGGTCGCTTCGAGGAGTTCGATGGTCCGCCCGGGGCGGACGGTCTCCACGGTGACCGCGCACTCGTCGAGGGCGATCCTGCCGAGGATGTCGTAGCTGATCCGGGACAGGACCAGCGGGCCGTGCGCGGCGGCGGGCCGGGCCGCGAGGTGCTGCTCCACGGCGTGCGCGACGAGCCCAGAGAGCGGGCTGAAGTGCTGCTCGTCGGTGCTCCACGCGCCGCCCGCGTGGGCCGTGGGCTTGAAGTGGTGCTCACCGGTCCGCTCGTAGTAGCTCGCGGGGGCGAGGGCGCCTGTGGTCACGGGATCGGGCCTCCTGAAGCGGGACGGGACGGAGCGGGGCGGGCAGACGGAGCGGGGTGGGGCGGGCGGCCGGGTGGGTGCGCCGACAGAGGGGGTACGGGGGTAGCTGTACGCCTCACGCATCGTAGGGAGCGCCGACCCCGTCGGCGGTGTGATCTCCCGCACAGCGCGTCAAGCGGCCGGTTCCGTAGGGGACTTCCGTCGTCGCGCGGGCCCGGTTCACCCCTGGGGGTCTTCCCCGTGGAATCCCCCGAACCGGTCCGATCGGCGGACTACCGTGCAATCGTGCCGCGCCGCCCGTCGCGGCCCGCGTGAGGAGGACTCCTGTGCCATCGTCCTGCGACCCCCGCTACGCACCCGCCGGGGACGTGAGCGCCGCGCTCCTGGTGATCGACTCCCGGCTCAAGGCCGTCTATGACGGCCAGGTCATGGACGCGGACGAACAGCGGCGCCTCGACGGGCAGTTCATCCGGTCCCTCGGCCCCACGGGCGCCCAGGACCTGCTGGACGGGGCGTGCACGCTCATCTTCATGTTCATGAAGTGGCTGCGGAGCGCCTGCGAACAGCACGACCAGGACGTCATCGAGTACGTGGTCCCCAATCTGGTGACCACGATGCGGATGATGCCCCGGAGCATCCGCCCCGAGACCGTCCCCACCATGGCGGGCCTCGTCGTCGCGGCGGGCACCGGTCTGAGCCCCAGCCTGTGGCGCCGCCAGTACGGGGAGTGGACGCCGGAGGAGATGAACTCCCTGGAGGCCACCGCCTTCCTGCTCGCGGAGCTGATCAACCGGGTCACCGGCGACCGCGCCTTCGCCACCCGGATGATCGCCGACGCGCTGACCGCCGCGGACGGGGAGGAGGCGGGGGAGTCGGGGTGACGACGGAGTGACCGGGTGACGGGGGGCCTCGGACGCGGCTTGGGGCGCGCTTTCCGGAGACGCCCCGGGGCCGGAGACGCCCCGGGGCCCGTAGGCGACTCCAGGGTCCCGGGTACGGCTCCGGAGACGGTCTCCGCCGTATCTCCGGCCGCGATTCCGGGGCCGCTCCCGGGGGTGGAGACCGGGCGGGCCGTGGCCCGGCCACGCGCCCGGAGCGTCCGCTCCTCCAGGGAGCCGGTGACCAGGGCCGGACGGCCTGCCGCGCCCTCGCGGACGCGCACCGCACGGACCGCGCGGGCCCTGGGACCCGTACGGGCAGTACAGTGCGGTGAACCATGCGGTACATCCCACCGTAGTTCACTCCATTGGACTCTTTCATCCAGGACATGGGACGGAACGTGTCGGACCTCGACCAGCTCACGCAGTCGCTAGCCCGGAACCTGAAGCGCTGGCGCAAGGAGCGGGCGCTCACCCTGGACGCCCTCGCCGCTCGGGCGGGCGTCAGCCGAGGCATGATCATCCAGATCGAGCAGGCCCGGACGAACCCCAGCGTCGGCACCACCGTCAAACTGGCCGACGCCCTCGGTGTCTCGATCACGACCCTGCTCGACCACGAGCGGGGCCCCCAGGTCCGGCTCGTCCCGCCGGAGCGGGCCGTGCGCATGTGGTCCACCTCCACCGGCAGCCAGACCACCCTCCTCGTCGGCACCGAGGCCCGGGGTCCCCTGGAACTGTGGTCCTGGACCCTCATGCCCGGCGACGGCAGCGCCTCCGACCCGCATCCCGACGGCACGGTCGAACTGCTCAGCGTGACCTCCGGCGTCCTCACCCTGGTCGTGGACGGCGCGGAGCACACCCTGCCCACGGGCACCTCGGCCGTCTTCGAGGCCAACACGGCACACGCGTACCGCAACGACGGGACCGTGCCGGTGGAGATGACCATGGCGGTCTCCATCCCGCCCGTACGCTGAGACGGTCCGTACGCGGAGACGATCCGCCGACCGAGAGGCCCGTACGTACGGGGGGACGAACGGTCCCGCGCGGGGCGCCGGTTGTTAGCGTGTGCCCATGCGCGCACCCATCGGAGCCTTCGAAGACGCCACCCCCGCCGCCGAGCGTCTCGACCTGCTCACCGGACCCGTCGCAGCCGCCGTCCGCGCCTGGACGGGCCCCGTCCCCGTCGAGCGGCTGCTGTACGTGGACACCGACCCGGCCATCGCCGACACGGCCGTCTTCGTCGAGCACCACGGGCCCGGACTGCTCGACGCCTCCGCCAACTGCGTGGTCGTCGCGGGCCGCAGGGGCGACACGACCACACTGGCCGCCTGCGTCGTGAAGTCCGCCGCCCGGGTCGACGTCAACGGGGCCGTCCGCAAGCACCTCGGCGCCCGCAAGGCGTCCTTCGCCCCGATGGACACCGCGACCGGCGAGACCGGCATGGAGTACGGGGGCATCACCCCCATCGGCCTCCCCGGGGACTGGCCGCTCCTCGTGGACGCCGCCGTCGTCGACACCGACTGGGTCCTCGTAGGCAGCGGGCGCAGGCGCGGCAAACTCATCCTGCCGGGCAAGGCGTTCGCCCAACTTCCGGGCGTGACCGTCCTGGAGGGCCTGGGCGTCCCGCTCGGCTGAGACCGGAGCGCCGGTGGCGGGAGCGCGGACCGGGCGACCGCCAGAACCTCCGGTCCCGGCACCGAGACGCGCGGCGCCCGGGCCCGGCCCCGAGCGGACATCGGAGTACTGCCCCGGGCCGACACCGAGGTACGGCCCCGGGCCCGGCCCTCGTCATCAGCCGCTACCCGGCATGGACAGAGGGCTCTTCGCGTCTACGGGCGCCCCGGCGCGCCTTCGGGACACCGTGTCCTCTTCCACCTCGGGCCGTCCGCCTGCGGCGGGCTGCGGAGCCCCGGGACGCCCGGCTCCCCGGCCGTCGACGGCGTCACTGGCCCCTGACGGGTGCCGTTAGCCCAGGCGGGGGATCTCGATCGCCGGGCAGCGGTTCATCACCATGTCGAGGCCCGCCGCGCGGGTGCGTGCGAACGCCGCCTCGTCGATCACGTCCAGCTGGAACCAGACCGCCTTCGCGCCGATCCCGACCGCCTCGTCCGCGACCGCGCCCGCCAGATCGCCGTTCACGAACACGTCCACGACGTCCACCGGGAACGGGATGTCCGCCAGCGAGGCGTACCCCCGCTCGCCGTGGACGGTCTCCGCCTTGGGGTGGACCGGGACGATCCGCTTCCCGAAGCGCTGGAGGACGCCCGCGACCCCGTACGCCGCGCGCGCCGTGTTGGAGGAGAGCCCCACCACCGCCCAGGTGTCCCCGGTGGACGTGAGGATCCTGCGCACCGCCTCCGACGCGGAGTACCCGGCCGGTCCGGTGGTGGTCGTCGTGTCGCCGCTCATCGCTCGTACTGCCTCTCCTCGGCGCGGCCCGTCCTGACGGCCGCCTTCCTCCCCGACAACGAGCCGCCCCGGGCCCTGATTCCCGCCGGGCGGCCCGGCCCCGGCGGGAACGTAGGCTGGCCGGATGCAGGAGCAGTACCGCACCCCGGCCCGCGAGGGCGTCCACGAGACCGAGATCAACCGCTCGCGCTTCCTCTGCGCGCTCGCGCCCGTCGCCGACGAGCGGGAGGCGCAGGAGTTCGTCGCGCGCGTCCGCAAGGAGCACCCGACCGCCACCCACAACTGCTACGCGTACGTCCTCGGCGCCGACGCCTCCGTCCAGAAGGCCAGCGACGACGGCGAACCCGGCGGCACGGCGGGGGTGCCCATGCTCCAGATGCTGCTGCGCCGGGACATGCGGTACGTCGCTGCTGTCGTCACCCGCTACTACGGCGGGGTGAAGCTCGGCGCGGGCGGGCTCATCCGCGCCTACGGCGGAGTGGTCGGCGAGGCCATCGACACGCTCGGCACGGTGACCCGGCAGCGCTTCCGGCTCGTCACCGTCACCGTCGACCACCAGCGGGCGGGCAAGCTGGAGAACGACCTGCGGGCGACCGGCCGGGCCGTCCGGGACGTGCGGTACGCCGACGCCGTCACGATCGAGATCGGCCTCCCGGACGCGGACGTCCCCGCCTTCCGCGCCTGGCTCGCGGACGCCACGGCGGGCACGGCGTCGTGCGAACTCGGCGGCGAGGCGTACGGCGACGCGTGACGGCACCGCCCGGGGCCGCGTGCCCCGTCGCCGGAGCCGTTCGAGGGGGTCGTAGAGCTGGTCGGAGAGCCGGATGGCTGGGGCCGGGCGGTGTCCGGAGACCGGCCCGGATCGGGGCCGGTACCGACAGCGGCCGGGCCGACACCGGCCCGGGTCGACACCGGCCCGGGTCGGGCCGGGACCGAGGTCCGGCCGGACCCAGGGACGGACACCGGTCGGGACCGGCACCGTGCCGGGACCGGGATCGGGACCGGCATCGGCACCGGACCGGGGTCCGTCCCCACCCCACGGCCACGCCCACGGCCCACGGTCACCCCGGGCATGAGGCCCCGGTCACACCCCCCGGCGGGATAGCGTGGAGGGCACACACGACGGGAACCGGCGGCGAGGAGCGGCACACATGCGGGGTGGGACGGCACCGTGAGGCTCCTGCACACCTCCGACTGGCACCTCGGCCGGTCCTTCCACCGCGTCGGCCTCCTCGAAGCCCAGGCCGCGTTCCTCGATCACCTCGTGGCCACCGTCCACGAGCACCGGGTGGACGCCGTCCTCGTCGCCGGGGACGTCTACGACCGGGCCGTCCCCCCGCTGCCCGCCGTCGAACTCTTCGACACCGCCCTGCACCGCCTCGCCGAGGCCGGGGTGCCCACCGTCATGATCTCCGGCAACCACGACTCGGCCCGCCGCCTCGGCGTCGGCGCCGGACTCATGGGCAGGGCCGGGATCCATCTGCGCACCGATCCGGCGGCCGTCGGCACCCCCGTCGTCCTGGCCGACGGACACGGCGACGTGGCCCTCTACGGCCTGCCCTACCTCGAACCCGCCCTCGTCAGGGAACGGCTCGGCGCGGAGAGGGCCGGACACGAGGCCGTCCTCGCCGCCGCGATGGACCGGGTCCGCGCCGACCTCGCGACCCGGCCCGCCGGGACCCGCTCCGTCGTCCTCGCCCACGCCTTCGTCGCGGGCGGCGAGCCCAGCGACAGCGAACGGGACATCACCGTCGGCGGCGTCGCCGCCGTCCCCGCCGGAATCTTCGACGGCGTCGACTACGTCGCCCTCGGGCACCTGCACGGCAGCCAGACCGTCACGCCGAACGTCCGCTACTCCGGCTCCCCGCTCGCCTACTCCTTCTCCGAGGCCGACCACCGCAAGACCATGTGGCTGGTGGACCTCGGCCCCTCCGTCGGGCCCGCCCCCGAAGGCTCCGCGCCCGCCCCCGGCGGCTCCGAAGGCTCCGGGGGCGCCCCCGGAGCCGCCGGGGGCGCGATCACCTCCGCCGTACGCCTCGACTGCCCCGTCCCGCGCGCCCTCGCCCGGATCAGGGGACGCCTCGACGCGCTCCTCGACGACCCCGCGCTCACCCGCCACGAGACGTCCTGGGTCGAAGCGACCCTCACCGACCCCGTCCGCCCCGCCGAACCCATGGCCCGGCTCACCGAGCGCTTCCCGCACGCCCTGCACCTCGTCTTCGACCCCGAGCGCACCGCCGACGACCCCGCCACCTCCTACGGCGCCCGCCTCAGGGACCGCACCGACCAGCAGATCGCGGAGGACTTCGTGGCCCATGTGCGCGTCGGCGCCGCCCTCGACGGCGCCGAGCGGACGGTCCTGTACGGCGCCTTCGACGACGTACGGACCGACACGGCCGAGCGCGAGGGGGACCGGTGAGACTGCACCGTCTGGAGATCGCCGCGTTCGGCCCCTTCGGCGCCAGACAGACCGTCGACTTCGACGCGCTGTCGTCCGCCGGTCTCTTCCTCCTCCACGGACCGACCGGCGCGGGCAAGACCTCCGTCCTCGACGCGGTCTGCTTCGCCCTGTACGGCAGCGTGCCCGGCGCCCGCCAGACCCCCGGCGCCTCCCTGCGCAGCGACCACGCGCCCGTCGGCACCACCACCGAGGTCGTCCTCGAACTGACCGTGGGCGACCGGCGCCTGGAGATCACCCGGCGCCCCGCCCAGCAGCGCCCCAAGAAGCGCGGCGGCGGCTTCACCACCGAGAAGGCCCAGACCTGGCTGCGCGAGTACGACCCCGCCACGCGCGAATGGCAGGGCCTCAGCCGCTCCCACCAGGAGACCGGCGAGGAGATCACCCAGCTCGTCGGCATGAGCCGCGAGCAGTTCTGCCAGGTCGTCCTGCTGCCCCAGGGCGACTTCGCGCGGTTCCTGCGCGCCGACGCCGAGGCCCGCGGCAGACTCCTCGGCCGTCTCTTCGACACCCGCCGCTTCGCCGCCGTCGAGGAACGCCTCGCCGAACTGCGCCGCCGCGCCCAGCGACAGGTCGAGGAGGGCGACGAACGCCTCCTCGCCCTCACCCACCGCATGGGCCAGGCGGCCGGCGGCCTCGACGTCGCCCGCACCCCCGTGGACGCGAGGCCCGGCGAACCGGGACTCGCCGCCGCCGTCCTCACCTGGGCCGCCGTCGCCCGCACCGAGGCCCGCGAGACCCTCGACATCGCCCGCGTACGGCTCGACGCCGCCGAGGCCCGGCAGAGCGCGGCCCGCACCGCGCTCGACGCCCAGAACGACCTCGCCCACCGCCAGGAACGGCACGCCGACGCACTCCGGCGCAAGGAGAGCCTCGCCGCGCACGCCCCGGAGCGCGACCGGCTCCAGACCGCCCTCGACCGGGCCGTCAAGGCGGACCGGGTGGCCCCCGCGCTCGCCCTGCGCCAGGACGCCGAACGCGCCCACACCGCCGCCCGCACCGCTCGTACCCGCTCCCGCTCCCTCCTGCCGCCCGACCTCGCCGACGCCGGGGCCGAACAGCTCACCGCCCTCGAACACCGGCTGCGCGGGGAACTCGGCGGGCTCGCGGCGGCCCGCCGCGCCGAGCACCGGGCCGCCGTGATCGCCGAGGAACGCGCCGTCCTCACCCGGGAGGCCCGCGCCGACGAAGCCGTCCTCCGTGACGCGGCCGACTGGCTCGCCGACTGGGAGGCGCGGCGCGCCGCGCTCACCGGACACGTCGAGGAGGCGCGGGACGCCGCCGCCCGCGCCGAGCACCTCGCCGGGCGCCTGGAACCCGCCCGCCGCAGACTCGCCGCCGCCCGCCGCCGCGACGCCCTCGCCGAGGACGCCGAAGCGGCCGGGGCCCGTCTCGCGGACGCCCGCGAACACCGCAACACCGCCCACGAGAACTGGCTCGACGTCAAGTCCCGCCGTCTGGAGGGCATCGCCGCCGAACTCGCGGTCACCCTCGCCCCCGGCGAGCCCTGCCAGGTGTGCGGCTCCGCCGCGCATCCCGCGCCCGCCCGCACCACCGCCGACCATGTCGACCGCGCCACCGAGGAAGCCGCCTACGCGGCCTACACCCGCGCCGACGAACTCCGTACCGCCGCCGAGAACGAACGCGCCGTCGTCCGCGAGTCCTGGTCCGCCGCCCGCGCGGAGGCCCTCGCGGACGGCCCGCCCGGCGCGGCGGGCTCCACCACCGACCCGGCCGACGGCCCCTCGGTCGCCGGACTCGCCGCCGAGGTAGAGGAACTGATCCACCGTCACCGCGAGGCACACGCGCTCGCCGCCCGGACCCACAGCGCGCGGGAGGCACTGGCGGGGGCCGAGCGGGAGCACGAGGGCCGGGCCTCGGCGCAGCGGGAGGCCGAGCGCCGGGTGGCCGCGCGGACCTCGCGGCGCGAGACCCTGGACGCCGAGGCCACCGCCCTGGAGGAGGAGATCGCCCTGGGCCGGGGCGCGTTCGCCCGGGTCGCGGAACACGCCGCCCTCCTGGAGCGGCGCATCGCCCTCCTCGTCGACGCCACCGGGACCGTCCGCGCCGCCGAACTCGCCGCCGAGCGGCTCAAGGAGGCCGACGGGGGCCTCGCGGACGCCGCCTACCGGGCGGGCTTCACCACCCCGGCCGAGGCCGCCGCCGCGCTGCTGCCCGACGCCGAACGCCGGGACCACCAGCACCGCGTGGACGCCTGGCGGGCCGAGGCGGTCGTCGTCGAGGACCGCCTCGCCGAGCCCGGCGCCTCGGCCGCCGCCGAGCTCCCCCCGGCCGACCCGGCGGGCGCCGCCGCCGCCGACACCGCCGCCGGGCGCGCGCTCCGCGACGCCTCCTCCGTACTGACCGCCGCCCGCGACCGGTCCACCGGACTCGCCACCCTCTCCCGGCAGGCCATGACCGAGGTCCGCCGTCTGGGGCCGCTGCGCGAGGAGTACGACCGGGTCGCCCGGCTCGCCGCCCTCACCGCGGGCACCTCCGCCGAGAACGAACGCCGGATGCGCCTGGAGTCGTACGTCCTGGCCGCCCGCCTCGAACAGGTCGCCGCCGCCGCCAGCGCCCGCCTCCAGCGGATGTCCGCGGGCCGTTACGTCCTCGTCCACTCCGACGCCCGCTCCGGTGGCCGCAGGGCCGGACTCGGCCTGCACGTCGTCGACGCCTGGACCGGCAACGAACGCGACACCGCGACCCTCTCCGGCGGCGAGACCTTCTTCGCCTCGCTGGCCCTCGCGCTCGGCCTCGCGGACGTCGTCAGCGACGAGGCGGGCGGGGTCCGGCTCGACACCCTCTTCATCGACGAGGGCTTCGGAAGCCTCGACGAACAGACCCTCGACGAGGTCCTCGACGTCCTCGACTCACTGCGCGAGCGGGACCGCAGCGTCGGCATCGTCAGCCATGTCGCCGATCTGCGCCGCCGCGTTCCGGCACAGCTGGAGCTGGTCAAGACCAGGAAGGGCTCCGCGGTGAGGCTGCGGACCGGCGGCGAGGCCCTCGGCGGCTGACCCCGCCCGCGGGCACGGTCCGCCGGGCCCGGCACCGTCGGACGGTGTCCCACCGGGCCCCGCCCGCCCGGGACCGGGCCGCCGTCAGCGGCCGATCGGACGCCGGGCCAGCGGTGAGGAGTAGACGACGCTGGTCGTCACCGAGCCGAGCGCGCCGATCTTCCCGGTGATCTCCTCCAGGTGCCGCATCGAGCGCGCGGTGACCTTGAGCACGAAACAGTCGTCACCGGTGACGTGGTGCGCCTCCAGGACCTCCGGCGTCGTGTCGAGCAGATCGTGGAACGGCTTGTAGTTGCCGTTCGGGTAGCGGAGCCGTACGAAGGCCAGGACGGAGAGCCCGAGCCGCTCCTGGTCGACGACCGCCGTGTACCCGGTGATCACCCCGGTCTCCTCCAGGCGCCGGACCCGCTCGGTCACCGCCGACGGTGACATCGCCACCGTACGGGCGAGTTCGGCGAAGGTGGCGCGGCCCTCGGACTGGAGGGCTTCGAGGATGCGCCAGTCGGTGGCGTCGGGAACGTATGCGGTGCTCACGAGGCAGGGATAGCAGGGGATTCCCCGGCCGATCAAGTCGATCACCGGGGAATCCCTCGGTCCGCGCCTCAGAGCCGGGAGAGCTCCTCGACCAGGTCGTCGAGACCCAGCGGCCCCTGCGAGAGCGCCGCCATGTGCCAGGCCTTCGCGTCGAACGCCTCGCCGTGCGCCGCCCGCGCGTTGGCCCGCCCGAGCAGCCAGGCCCGCTCGCCCAGCTTGTAGCCGATTGCCTGCCCCGGCATCGACAGATAGCGGGTCATCTCGCTCTCCACGAACGACGCCGGACGGCTGCTGTGCCGCTGGAAGAACTCCTGGGCCAGCTCCGGGGTCCACCGCTCGCCCGGATGGAACGGCGAGTCCGCCGGGATCTCCAGGCCCAGGTGCATCCCGATGTCCACGATCACCCGGCAGGCACGCATCATCTGGCCGTCGAGGTAGCCGAGCCGCCGCTCCGCGTCGGGCAGGAAGCCCAGCTCGTCCATCAGCCGCTCCGCGTAGAGCGCCCAGCCCTCCATGTTGGCGCTGACCTTGCCGATCGTCGCCTGGTAGCGGGAGAGGCGGTCGGCGACGTGCACCCACTGCGCGATCTGGAGGTGATGGCCCGGCACCCCCTCGTGGTACCAGGTCGACACCAGGTCGTACACGGGGAAGCGGGTGGTGCCGTCCACCGGCAGCCAGGTCCGGCCCGGCCGGGTGAAGTCCTCCGAGGGCCCGGTGTAGTACGGGGCCGCCGCACCGCCCGGCGGGGCGATCCGCGACTCCACCCGCCGCACCCGGTCGGCCAGTTCGAAGTGGGTGCCGTCGAGCGCCTCGACCGCCTCGTCCATCAGCTCCTGGAGCCAGACCCGCACCTCCTCCACGCCCTCGATGTGCGTGCCGTGCTCGTCGAGATGGGCCAGCGCCTCCCAGGGACCGGCCCCCGGCAGGATGCGCTCGGCCTCGGCCCGCATCTCCCCGAGCAGCCGGTGGTACTCGGTCCAGCCGTACGCGTATGCCTGGTCGAGGTCCAGATCGGTGCCGTTGAAGTAGCGGGTCCAGCGCTGGTACCGCTCACGGCCCACCGTGTCCGGGGCCCCGGCCACGGCCGGGGCGTACACGTCCCGCATCCAGTCCCGCAGCGCGAGCACCGCCTCGGTGGCGCCCCGGCCCGCCTTCGTCAGCTCCGCGCGCAGGTCGTCGGAGAGCGCGTCGGGGCCACCGGCGGCGAACTCCTCGAACCAGCCCGGCGCCCCGGATTCCGCGCCCGCCCACTCGGTGAGCTGGCCGATGAACGTGGCCGTCGGCCGGGGACCGCCGAGCAGCTTCCGTTCCAGACCGAGGGCGAGCGAGGCGCGGTACCCCTCCAGGGCGGCGGGAACCGCCCGCAGCCGGGAGGCGACCGCCGTCCAGTCCGCCTCGGTCTCCGTCGCCATCACCGTGAAGACGATCCGCACGCTGTGCGCCGGGGACCGCATGTTGCTGACCGCGCAGAGATTCTCCTCGGCCTCGTGCACGGCGAGCTCCGCCGTCAGACGCTCCCGCAGCAGCCGGGCACAGCGGCGCTCCGCCTCGCTGTCCGCGCCCGGCGCGCGCTCCGCCACGTCGAGCCGGGTGAGGGTGCGCCGGGCGAGGTCGGCCACCGCGCGCTGACCGGCGGGGGAGAAGTCGGGCAACTGCCCGGCGCTCTCGGCGACTCCCAGATACGTACCGGTGATCGGGTCGAGGGCGATGAGTGCGTCGACGTGGTTGTCGGCGACCTGGCGGGGCAGCGGGTGGGGGGAAGTCTCTGGCATGGGGGCCATCCTGACGCCTTCCTCGGGCCCGCGTCACCCTCGTCCGGGCTCAGTCGGCTGACATGGAAGGGGCCGGAGAAGGCGGCAGGAGCGGCCCGCACTCCCACTGCTGGAATATCAGCCGGGTCTCCACGCGCGCCACCTCCCGGCGCGAGGTGAATTCGTCGAGCACGAGTCGCTGCAGGTCGGAAGGGTCCGCCACGGCCACGTGCACCAGGTAGTCGTCGGGTCCCGTCAGATGGAACAGGGCACGGGACTCCGGCAGCGCCCGGATCCGGTCGACGAACGGAGCGATCAGTTCCCGCCGGTGGGGGCGGACCTGGACGAGCAGCAGCGCCTCAAGCCCCCGGCCGAGTTTGGCCGGATCCAGTCGTAGCTGATGCCCGAGCACCACACCCGTGCGCCGCAACCGGGCGACGCGGTCCAGGCAGGTCGAAGGAGCCACCCCGACCTCTGCGGCGAGCTCGCGATAGGTGGTCCGGGCGTCGTTCTGCAGGAGGCGAAGAATGTGCAGATCAACCGTGTCCAGTACGACAGAATCGGCCATCTGTCGAACGTAGCACGGGACTTATCCACTACTTTCCGGTATTCGTTCACAGTCTCGCCATGGACGCCATGGACTACGGCACCTCGGCCACCCCGAGGGCCCTCGCCACCGAAGCCGTGCACGCCGGACGGGAAGACCTCGCCCGGCTCGGGGTGCACGCACCGCCGCTCGATCTGTCCACCACCTACCCCTCGTACGACGCACGGGCGGAGGCCGCCCGGATCGACGAGTTCGCCACCACCGGCGCCCGGCTCGACGGACCGCCCGTCTACGCCCGGCTCGACAACCCCACCGTCGCCCGCTTCGAGGAGGCCCTCGCCCGGCTGGAGGGAGCGGAGGCGGCCGTCGCCTTCGCCAGCGGCATGGCCGCCCTCACCGCCGTGCTGCTCGCCCGCGCGAGCCGGGGCCTGCGGCACGTCGTCGCGGTCCGGCCCCTCTACGGATGCAGCGACCACCTCCTCGACGCCGGACTGCTCGGCACCGAAGTGACCTGGACCGACCCGGCGGGCATCGCGGCGGCGATCCGGCCCGACACCGGCCTCGTCATGGTCGAGTCGCCCGCCAACCCGACCCTCGCCGAGGCCGACCTGCGCGCCCTCGCGCACTCCTGCGGCTCCGTGCCCCTGCTCGTCGACAACACCTTCGCCACCCCGGTGCTCCAGCGCCCGGTCGAACGGGGCGCCCGGATCGTGCTGCACAGCGCCACCAAGTACCTCGGCGGGCACGGCGACGTCATGGGCGGGGTCGTCGCCTGCGACGAGGAGTTCGCCCGGACCCTGCGCCAGGTCCGCTTCGCCACCGGCGGGGTGCTGCACCCGCTCGCCGGGTACCTGCTGCTGCGCGGTCTGTCGACCCTGCCGGTACGGGTCCGGGCGGCGTCCGCGACGGCGGCGGAGCTGGTACGGCGGCTCACCACCGATCCCCGGGTCGAACGGGTCCACTACCCCCGCATCGGCGGCGCGATGATCGCCTTCGAGGTGTACGGGGACCCGTACGACGTGATCTCCGGCGTCCGGCTGATCACCCCGGCGGTCAGCCTCGGCAGCGTCGACACCCTCATCCAGCACCCGGCCTCCATCAGCCACCGGATCGTGGCCGAGGGGGACCGGCGCTCGGCGGGCGTCAGCGACCGGCTGCTCCGGATGTCGGTCGGTCTCGAGGACGTCGACGACCTGTGGCGCGACCTGAGCCGGGCGCTCAGCGCTCCGCCCGCCGGGCCCCTTCCGGACGCTGTTCCCGCCTCGGCCGGGCTGACGGCTTCGGGGTCAGCCGGGCGGTGATCACCAGCGTGCCCTCCTCGATCTGGTAGTCCAGGGGCAGACCGAGGGCGCGCATCGCGGCCACCATCCCGGTGTTGGACGCCCGGGTGACGGCGTAGACGCTCGCGCAGCCGGCCTCCTCCGCCATCGCCACCAGACGGCCGAGGAGCTCGGCGCCGACGCCGCGCCGCTGCCAGTCGTCCTCCACCAGGAGCGCCACCTCCGTCTCGTCGCCGTCCCACAGCAGGTGCCCGAGGGCGACGAGGCGGCCGGAGGCGGTCTGCGCGGCGAGGGTGCGGCCGAAGCGGGGGCTGAGCAGGTGGTCGAGATAGCGGTCGGCGTCGCCGACCGGGCCGTGGTAGCGCTGGGCGAGTGTGTCGGCCGAGCAGCGGTCGTGCATGGCGCGCGCGGCCGGGAGGTCGCGCCGGTCGGCCCGGCGGACGGTGATCTCGTTGCCCTCGGGGAGGGTCAGGACGTCCCGGCCGTGCGGGACGCGGGGGCCGAGCCGGGCGTCGAGCTCCACGAGGGCCCGGGCGCGGGCGAACTCGGTCGGGGTGAAGGGCAGATGGGGCCGCTCCACGACGAGCGTGCCGCCGTGCGGGTCGCGCAGCCGCATCACCGTCTCCTCCAGGACCCCTTCCACCGGGACGGGTTCGCCGGTGGAACGGCCGGTCAGCGAGACGGCGGGCACCGAGTGGAGGGTGCAGCGGCCGAGGAGCCGCCGCAGCGCCAGCGGCAGTTCGGCGGCGTCGAGCGCGGTACGGGTCGCCAGCTCCAGGACCCGGGTCGGGGTGTCGACCAGGTCGTGGGCGTCGGCCCGCTCGGTCCAGGTGTCCCGGCCGCCGGCCTCCGCCGTCTCCCGGGCGAGGGTCCGGGCGGAGAGGTCGGCGGGGGCGCGCAGCAGGAACTCGTCGACCGTGCCGTCGGCCAGCGGATGCGTCTGGAGGGTCAGGATGTCCACGCGCAGCCCGGCGAGGGCCGTGCACAGCGCGGCCAGGCTGCCCGGCGCGTCGGCGACGGTCGTCCGCATCCGCCACAGCACGGTCCCGGTGGACTCCCCGGACCCGGCCGTGGCCTCCGGCGCCCCGGCGGAGCCGTCCGCCGGGTGCGTGGACGGGCCGGTGCGGGAGCGTCCGCCGGGATGACCTGCGGGAGGGGCGTGACTCGTGTGCCCGTGCCGCCGCGCCCACCAGGTGTGGAACGCGGCGGTGGCGACCAGCGCGATCGCCGAGAACACCAGGAGGTAGCGGCCGTCGGGGCCCTTGGCGATGGTCTTGGCGATCGTGTCGGCCACCACCACGGCGGTGAACATGGCGGCCAGCTCGATCAGGTCGTGCCGCCAGTGGTGCGGGCGGCGGGTGCTCTTCGAGGACGTCACATCGGTCATGACCTCACTGTGACCCAGTGGTGTTGCGCGATCACGAACGCTCTGTGACTGACGGGTTAAGCGCTGCTCTAGCAGGATAAAGGCCGATTCAGACCGTTCTTGGCGGGGTCTGATCGGCCCCCTGTCGGAGCGCGCCCAGCAGCCGTCTGGCCTGCACGACGAACTGCGACGCGCCCCGCCCCGAGGCGACCGCCTCCAGCCCGGCCACCTCCCCGCCCGCCCCGCACCGCTCCACGCAGTCCGCCGCGACCGCGAGCACCTCACCGAGCCCCCGCACCGGTCGCACCGCGCCCAGCAACTCCGGCAGGACCGTGGAGAGCACCGCCCACACCGTCCCGTACGCTCCCGTCGCCGCCGCCGTCCGCAGCGCGTCCGCCAGCCGGTTCGGCTTCACCGAACCCTCCGTGACCAGCCACGACAACTCCGTCCCCAGCGCCCCCGCGTCCAGATCGCCCCGCGCCGCCAGGACGAGGAGCGCGTCCACCGCCCTCAGCCGGTCGTCCGCGTCCAGACAGCCGAGACCCAGCGCCAGGGCGAGCGAGGCCGCCCGGCCCACCGGCCCGTCCGCCTCCGCCAGCGCCGTCAGCGGCTCCGTGGCCCCCGTCTGGTCCGACTCCATGCCGACGGCCAGACTCGGCAGCACGGCGGCGGCGAGGGTCTCACGGTCCACCGGCAACACCCCGGTCCAGTGCGTACGGTCCGCGATCCAGTGGTGGCAGCGGCGCGGGGTCGCGTGCAGCTCACCGCCCAGCCACCGGAACGCCGGAGGGAACTCCTCCCGGACGACCGGGCGCTCGGGAACCTCCACCACGAGCCGGTCGATCAGCCAGTACTTGTTCGAGCTCCGGTCGCCGTCCCGGCGGAAGAACCGCACCCGCGCGCCCACCGGCTCCGCCGTCCCCAGCCAGGTGGCGAGCCGCGCCCCCGCCGCCGTACGGAGCGCCGCCGCCTCCTCGGCCGCCCGCGCGGCCGGAGCGCCGGTCCGCCCGACCCGCAGCAGCGCCTGCGCGAAGTCCGCCGGGGCGGGCTCCACACCCGCGTCCCGGTACTCCCGCAGCCGCTCCACCAGCACCAGGGGATCGACCTGCCCGGAAGCGAGCGTCGGCGAGGCGAGGAGGAACGGCAGCGCGTCCGTGCCGACCAGCTCGGCCGCCTCCCAGAGCCGCGCCTCCGTCACCCCGGTCAACGCTTGGTGGAAGCAGTCCGACTTCTGCCGCCGCGCCGCCCGGCCCTTGGCGATCAGGGACTCCGGCACCATGCCGAGCAGCCCCGCCAGCACCACCCGCACGTCATGCGTCGCGTGGGCGAAGTAGTGCTCGTACTCCCACGGCCCCGTCGGGAACGCCTCCCGCACCGCTTCCCCGACCGCCGCCCTGTCCCGGTGCGCGAGCCGCACCAGACCGTCCAGCGCCCGCTCGAACCGCTCCGCGTCCCGGCCGAGCTCCTTCACGAGCAGTTCCTCCACCAGCTCCTCGACCGTCGAGGGCGGCGCGGCCACCGGCTCGGGCGCCGGAACCGGCGGCAGGATCTCCTCGTACGGACCCCCCGCCCCCTCGTCGGAGACCTCCCCGAACAGGGCGACGGCCGTCTCCCGGTGCACCGGGCTCAGCAGCCCCGCCCGCTCGGCCAGCTCGGACCGCACGGACGGGTCCACCGCGCTCAGATGGCGGGCCGTCAGCTTCAGTGCCCGCTCCTGGATCACGGTGTCCTCGTGCCCGAACGCCTCCGCGAGCGCCGGAAGCAGCTCGCCCGCCGCGTCCGGCTCCCGTGCCAGCGCCTTCCCCACCAAGGTCAGCTGGAACCGGACGAGCTTCTTCTCGGTGCGGAACAGCACCCCGGCCGTCATCTCGGCCAGCACCCCGGCCGACAGCGCCCCCTCGGCGGCGAGCCCGGCCAGCACCTCCTGCGCGTACCCCGCGACCGGCCCGGGGCCGTCGGAGGCCATGGCGACCCAGTCCGCGACCCGCTCCCGCCGCTCGGCCGCGTCCGGCGCCACGACCCGCAGCACCTCCGTCGCGCACCGCAGGTTCCGGGGGCGCCCGCCGCGCAGCAGCCGGGACACCGAAAGGTCCACGACCCGGGCCCGGTCGAGCACGCCCTCCGCGACGAGCACGGAGAGCGCGGTCGGCCAGTGCGCCGGATCGTCCGGCCCGCCCGACCAGGCCAGCGGCTCGGGGGTCTCCGCCATCGCCAGCGCGTGCGCCACGAGGACCGGTGTGTGCGGGTCCGCCCGGAGCCGCTCCAGGAGCCGCGGGCCGGTGATGTCCCGCGCCCAGCCGAGGACATAGCCGTCGGTCGCGGGCACCGCGCACCCGGAACGCTCCACCAGGGCGTGGATCAGGCCGTAGCAGCTCTCGGCGACGGCCGGACGCGCGGCGAGCCGTCCCGCCACGTCCGCCAGCCACTCCGCGTCCCGCCCCTCCATCACCTTCATGACCAGGAAGCCGTCTTCCTGACGCCAGTTCAGCAGATCGCGCGCGCCGAGCCAGGTCGCGGCGGCTGCCGCCCCCGGGTGGCAGCCCGCCCCGGCGACATGGAGGGCCCGCCGGATGCGGGAGGCCTCGTTCCACCGCCGCCACTCCCAGGAACGGACCTCGGAGCGCAGCGCCTTCAGCCGGGTCAGCGCGGCCCTGCGCGCCGCCGCGTCCAGCGGTGCGAGGAGCGCCGGAACCTCCTTGGCCCGGCCCGCGCGCACCGCCTCGATCAGCGCCCCGACCGCCGCCGTCCCGACCGCCGCCGTCCCGGCCGCCGCCGTTCCGCCCGTGCCCTCCGCGTCCGCCACGATGTCGCCGTCCACGGTCACCGTCCTGTCCACCCCGTCCACCCTGTCCGCCCCGTCACCCGTCATGTCGTTCCCCACCCCGATCGCCCCAGCCGTCCTGATTGCACCAGAGGTCCCCATCGCCCCAGAGGTCCCCATCGCCCCAGCCGTCCCTTTCACCGAAGTGGACCCAGCCGCCCCAGTCGCCCCGGCCGGATCAGTCATCACGGTCACCGTCGCCCCGGCCGCCGACCGGTGCCGCCACGGGTCCGGTGGCGGCGGCCGTCGCGCCCCGGCGGACCATCCGTACCGCGAGCGCGTGCTTGCACGGACCCCGTCTGCCCTGGTGGTCCGCCCACCACGGGCAGGTGCAGCTGAGCACCCCGCCGGACTCCCGCACCCGGTAGCGCCGCTCGCCCGAGACCACCGTGGCCAGCGGGCCGTCCAGCTCCACCGCGCCCTCGGCGACCAGCCTCCGGGCGCCCACCAGACGCGGATTGTGCCGCTCGGCGCGGTCCGCGTCGTACGGCAGCTCCCGGTGGAAGTAGGCCGCGTCCGCCACGTCGTACCCGACCCGCCCGGCCGTGCCGAGCCGGACCAGGGCGGCGCGCACCCGGCCGATGTCGAGTCCGGCCCGCGCCGCCAGTTCGGCCGGGTCGATCCTGGGCTCCCAGGCGAGGAGGACCGAGACCAGCTCGGCGTCCCGCGCCGCCTCCTCGGTGGCGAGGGCCTCCAGGACCCCTCCCTCGCCGGAGAACCCCCGTGCCGGGTCGGGCGAGAGCGTCAGCGTCAGCCGCATCCCCGGCAGGGTCACCTCCCAGGCGCTGGACGTCGCCAGGGTGCCGTCCGGCACCGGCCCGTACACCCGCAGGCCCGTCGCGTGCCGCAGCACCCGCTCCAGGGCGACCAGCCGGTCCGGCCCCGGCAGGCACACCGCGTCCGCCCCCGGCCGGGTCGTCGGACGCAGGGTCCGGCCGGACCGGGTCACCCACAGCGGACCCCGCCCCCGGGCCTGGCCGCGCGGCAGCGACCGGAGGAACCGCACCGCCTCCGCGCCGGAGAGTCCGGCCCGCAGGTCGAACCGGGCCGAGGCGACCTGTGCCTCGGCGAAGCCCCGCAGCCAGCGGTCCGGCAGCGGGACCTTCTTCTCCACGACCGCCCCCGTCAGCGTGGTCACCGCCAGTTCCTCGGGGCCGACCCGCAGATGCATCGGATCGTCCCCGGTCATCCGGGACAGCGCCTCCCGCAGCGGGTCGTTCACGTCGACGTTCGTCGTGCCGTGCCCCGTCTCCGTACCCCCGAGGCCCTCTTCGAGGATGTCCAGGCGCGCGTACACCCCGCCGCAGCCGGAGAAGGACTCGAACCGCAGCCGGTCCCCGTTCCCCGTCACCACCGGGTCCAGCGACCCGGGCCGTATCCGCTGGTGGTAGCGGGCCGCCGCCACGTCGGCGACGGCGAGCAGACCACGGGCGGCGACCTGCGGCGCGGCCAGGAAGCCGGAGAAGAAGCGGGGATGGGCCTCGGCACCCCGGGGCGTGAGGCCCCCCGCCGTCTCCAGACCGAGCAGCCGGCCGGAGCCCGTGGACTCCAGCGCGGACGGGCGGACGTAGGCGAGTGCCTGTACGGATCGCGTCATGTCTACGACGGTAGGGCGAGGCACTGACAACGGCCCCGCTCCTGCCACCGCACCGCCCCCGACCAGGAGTTACCGGCCGACGCGCCCCGGCTGGAGCACCTTCGCGAACAGGACGGCCCCGCCCTCGGGACCGTCCTGGACCGCTCCCGTCCTGGACCGGTCCCGCCTCTGACCTGCCCGGCCCTGGTTCATCCCTCCCGAGCCGCCCCGACCGCCTCCGCCAGCAGACGGACGCCCGCCGTCAGCGCCGACGGCGTCAGATGGGCGTACCCGACGACCAGGCGCACGTCCCCGTCCAGGGGGCGGGCGGTGCCGTGTTCCTCCAGGGCCCGCAGCGCCACCCCGGCCGCCGACGCCCGTGCCAGGAACCGTTCCGGCGGGCCGAACCGCCCCGGTACGCGCGCGATGACGTGCAGCCCGGCCGCGATCCCGCTCACCCGGGTCCCCGGCAGATGCTCCGCGAGGGCGGCGAGCAGCGCGTCCCGCCGCTCCCGGTAGGCCCGTTGGCAGCGGCGAAGCTGCCGGTCGTACCCGCCGCGCGCCACGAACTCCGCGAGCACCGCCTGGTCGAGCACCGGATTGCCGAGGTCCATCGTCCGCTTGCGTTCGACGACCTCGTCGAGCAGCGCCTCCGGCACCAGCGTCCAGCCCAGCCGCAGACCGGGCGCGAGCGACTTGCTGACCGATCCCGCGTACACCACCCGCTCCGGATCGAGCCCCTGGAGCGCGCCGACCGGGGCCCGGTCGTACCGGAAGTCGCCGTCGTAGTCGTCCTCCATGACGTATCCGTCCACGGCCCGCGCCCAGTCGAGCAGTTCCGCCCGGCGCTCCGCCGACCAGCTGATCCCGGACGGGAACTGGTGGGAAGGCGTCACGACCACCGCCCGTACGCCGGACGCGGAGAGCGCCCCGGGCCGCAGCCCCTCCTCGTCCAGCGGAAGCCACACCGTGTCCAGGCCCGTCGAGGCGAACAGACGGCCGTGCTCGGGACTGCCCGGGTCCTCGATGCCGACCGCGTCCAGGCCCCGGGCCCGCAGGACGAACCCGAGCAGCGTCGACGCCTGCGCCACGCCCGAACAGACCACGAGCCGCTCCGGATCGGCGACGACGCCCCGCCGTCTGGTCAGCATCCCGGCCAGGACCTCCCGCAGTTCGGGCAGCCCGCGCGGGTCCGGGTAGCCGAGTGCCGGGTGGGGCAGCCGGGACAGGACGGCCCGGTGCGCCGCCGACCAGGCGGCGCGGGGGAAGAGCGAGAGGTCGGGGGTACCGGGCCGGAAGTCCACCCGCACTCCGGCTCCCGGCCCGACCTGTACCCCTACCCCCGGTCCTACCCGCACCCCGGCCTCCGGCCCGACTCGCGCCCCGGCTCCCGGTCCCACCCGCACCCCGGACCCGGCCCCGGCGGACCCGGCCCCGGCGGACCCGGCCCCGGCGGACCCGGCCCCCGGATCCGCTCCGGGCACGGCGTGTCCGGCCTGGGTCCCGGCGTGCCCGGCCCCGGCCCCGGACCCGCCGGGACCGCGCCCCGGCGCGGACCCTCCCGTGGGCGTGCCCCGGTCATGACGCGCGTCTGGGGCCGGGGACGTACCGGGTCCGCCGGACCGCAGGGCGGGGCTCCTCGCCGCCTCGCCCACCCAGGTGCCCGCGCCCCGGCCGCTGCGCAAGTACCCCTCGGCGGTGAGCTGTTCGTACGCCTCGGTGACGAGGCCCCGGGAGACGCCGAGGTCGGCGGCGAGCGCGCGGGTCGACGGCAGCCGGGTCCCGGCCGTGAGCCGTCCGGAGCGGACGGCTTCGCGCAGCGCCTCCTGGAGGGCCCTGCCGCGCCGCCGGGCCGGTGCCTCGACGGCGGGCAGCAGCAGTTCCCAGGCGGCCTTCCCCTGGCTCGTCATCTCCTCCGGCCCTCCCGCCGTTCCCCCGGAACCCTTTCGCCCCGGGGGCCGTCGCCCCGTCCCGGTCGCCGTCCTCCGACGCCGGGCTCCATGATGCCGGTCCGGTGTCAGCCGTTCCGCCGGAGGGAGCGCCGGGCGTGCCATCCGGCGGAGTAGACCAGCAGGGCGACGGCGAACGCGGCGCCCGCCGTCTTGGCCGCGCCGGTCAGCACCCCCTCGGCGACCCTGCCCCAGGGAGCCTCCACCGTCCGGGTGGGGTAACTGGTGTCGGTCGAGCCGTCGTCGAAGACGCGGACGACCGGGCGGTCGAGGTCCGCCACGGTCTCGTAGCGGTACAGGGGGAAGTCGGCGCGGGCCTGTACGGCTCCGCCCAGCAGCGCCGTCCCGGCGAGGACGGCGGCCACGCCCCACCGCGCACCGGGGCGTGGCCGGGGCGCGGTGCCCTTCCCGGGGCGCGGCTCCCGGCGGCGCCACAGGTGCGCGCCGATGGCCAGCAGGCCCCCGGCGGTGCTCACGTACTGGAGCAGCCGGGCGACCGTCAGGCCTCCGACGGCCGGGTGGCGCAGCGCCTCCACATGGGTGACGAGGAATCCGTCGGCGTGGGTGAAGGAGTCCCACAGCAGGTGGGAGGCGATGCCGAGGAAGGCGGACAGGAGCAGCCAGAGGCCGTACCGGACGGGAGTGCGCGGGCGGGACTCCGGTACGGGCCCGGCCGGGCCGATGCCGAAGGGGAGCAGGGCCGCGACGGGTCTGCGGAGCAGCCGGTGGGCGGCCATCAGGCAGAGGGCGAAGAGCAGGTCGACGGCCAGTCCCCAGCCGGGG
The DNA here is from genome assembly GCF_042754005.1 of Streptomyces sp. NPDC059247. Taxonomy (NCBI): domain Bacteria; kingdom Bacillati; phylum Actinomycetota; class Actinomycetes; order Kitasatosporales; family Streptomycetaceae; genus Streptomyces; species Streptomyces sp. NPDC059247. Next base: position 248,675 of record NZ_JBHYZW010000008.1, on the reverse strand, counting down.
GAGTGGGTGTTGGTGGCGTTGAGGAGCGGCTCGTAGGCGTCCTGCGCGCTGTCCGAGTAGATGCCGACGGCCCGCAGGAAGTACGGGACGTCGGGGGCCATGGCTCCGGCGACCAGGGCCGGGGCGACGAACGGATGCCGCAGCAGGGGCAGGACGGCGGCGGGGTGGGAGAGCGTGAACGGCACGACGACGGTCTCTCTGTGCGGAGTTCGGAGCCACGGATACGGGCCGGAGGGCCCGGCCCGGGTCGGCCGCGGGCGCGCCGGAGGTGGGCACGGCCCGGACGCGTACGGCGCGCGGCGACGGTACGTTGAGTAGACTATTCAGTTCAACGGACTATGGCAATGAGGTCCGGCGGGCGCCGGACCCCGGCCTCGGGGAGTCCCGTCCTCTCGGCGCCCCGGTCTCCCCCACCCCGCCCCGGCGCCTGCCCAGCGCCCCCCCCCGAACGACGGAACCGCCTCCCCGTGGAAGGGAAGGCGGCTCGATCCCGGTTGGCCGGAACGAAACGGACGAACGGACGAACGGACGAACGGGGGAGGGGCGGGCTCACCGTCGTCGCCGTGCCGCCCGCACCCCCGCCGTCAGCGCACCCGCCAGCGGCAGGACCAGGAGCAGGCCGACGAACGGCCACGGGTCGTCGGGGGCCCAGACGGAGGCGCCGGTGACCAGGGGCAGCGCGGCCACGGCCGCCGCCCCGGTCTCCCGTACCCCCGAGGACCGTCGGCGCAGGGCGACCGTGGCCGCGGCGGCGGCCAGCACCAGCACCGGCCAGGCGCCGTAGTCCGTGGTCACGCCGAACGCCCCGGTCTCCAGGGCGACGACGGGGAACCACCCCACCGCCGCGACCGTCCCGGCGACCGCCGACAGCTCCCCGCCGGGCCGCCGGTCCGCCGGGCAGGCCAGTACCGAGGCGAGGGTCAGCAGCGCCATGGCGGGAGCGAACGGCGACCCGTCGGTCACCTCCGGGGCGAGGGTCCCCTGCACCGCTTCCCCCAGCAGCCCGCACGCGGCCACGGTCACCCCCGGCACCCACCGGCCGGACAGGGCGACGACCGCGCCGAGGCACACCAGGGCCGCGAACAACTGGTGCAGCCCCCAGAGGGCGTCGGTGTGGACCAGCTGGAGCCACGCGGGCGCCGGGGAGCGGACGAGCCCCGCGTACCAGCGGGTGAGGGCCAGACCGTCGGACACCGCGGCGACCGCGAGCGCGAACGGGGCGGCCAGCGCGAAGAAGCGCCCGCCGGGGGACGCCGAGTCGAGCCGCAGCCGCACCCGCAGGGCGTGTCCGGCCAGATCGGCGTCGGCGCGCAGCCGGGCCGCGCGGGGCAGACCCGTGGTCATCTCCCGGTGCACCTCGGCGATCTCCTCGCCGTACGCGGACCGGTAACCGGCCGGATAGAGGCGGAGGATCCGGCCGGTCACGCCGGGGCCGCCGCACCGCCCGCCGCGAGCCGCCGCCGGACCTCCCGCGCCGTCGCGGCCAGCCGGTCCGCCTCGGCCGCCAGCCGCTCCCGGCCGACGGCGGTCAGCGCGAAGGTGCGGCGCGCCCGGCCGCTCACCACTTCCTCCCGCTCCACCGTGATCAGCCCCTCGTCGAGGAGCCTGTCGAGCGCCCCGTAGAGCGCCCCCGTACGGGGCACCACCCGGCCGTCGGTGATCGCCCTGACCTCCTGGGCGATGGCGTAACCGTGCCGGGGCGCGTTCGCCAGCGCGGTCAGCAACAGCAGTGCCAGCTCCTGCATCCCTCTCTCACTCATGACAACAGAGTATTCCGCCCGGCGGACCACTCCCCGGCCCCGGCCGACCGCCCCCGGCCGACCGCCCCCGGCCGACCGCCCCCGGCTGGCCCCCCGCCGGGGTCGTTCCGCCCGGCCCGGGGGCGCGGCGGAACGACCGGAGCGTCGGCGCGCGGTCAGCTGTCGGCGCGGAAGGCGCCGTGGACGCGGAGATTCGCCTGGACCGCGATCAGCTCGTCGTTGGTGTGCAGGATCCAGGACGTGCCGTTGCGGACGGACAGGTGTCCGTTGGCGTCGGTCTTCCCGTCGACGCGCGCGTTCCCCCGGACGACGAGGTCGGAGGCGGCGTCGATCCGCTGGGCGGCGTGCACGGCCCCCTCCGCGTCCAGGCGCCCGTGCACGATCAGCCTCGGGGGACCGTCCTGTGTCTCCAGTACGCCGTCGACGGTCAGCCCGCCCTGGAGGGTGAGCCGTTCCTTGACGCGGGCCCGATGGGTGACCAGGTCGTTGAGATCCGCCGTGTCGGCCGCGACGGTTCCCCACTGACGGCTTCCGGCGCCCTGGAACACGTTGAGCCCGGCGGCGGGGAACTCGATCCATCCGTCGGCGGCCGTGGGCCCCTGCACCCACTTGGTGTTGACGCCGTTCAGATCCGCCTTGTCGGCGGAGACCAGGCCCCACTCCTTCCGCCCGTCCTTGCGGACGCTGACCCCGGACTGCGGGAACTCGATCCACCCCTTGCCGCCGTCGACGTCCCCCACCCATGTCGTGTTGACACCGTTCACCCGGACCTTGTCCGCCGTGACGGTCCCCAGGTCGCCCCCGCCGCCGTGGCCGACCGTGATCCCGTCGGACGGGAACCTGATCCACCCGGCACCGCTGTCCCGCCCGCGCACCGACGTCGCGGCCACGGTCTCGGCGTCCACGGTCGCGGCGGAGACCGTGCCGAGCGCCTGGGCGTCGTCGAGGACCCGGACGCCCCCGGAGGTGAACACGACCCGGCCCTTGTCCGAGGTGCCCTCGACCCACGGGGCGCGCAACCCGTCCCTCGCGGTCACGGTCTCGAACTCGGGACTGCGCAGATGGACACCGGTGGTCAGGTAGTACCCCGGCCGCTGCGAGCCGGGCGCCCTGGCCAGCAGGGTGTACGTGGCGTCCCGCCGGGGTTCCTGGCCGGGCTTCGGCGACCACTCCCAGCCGTCCGGTCCCTTCGCCGACGTGACGGTCTCCAGGGAACCGTCCGGACCCTGGACCGCGTACGTGAAGGTGTCCGGTCCGTCCCACCGCAGGACGACGTCCTGGCCCGAGGCCACCAGGGACTGCTTCGGGCGGAAGTTGCGCGGCACCCTCGCCTCCTGCTTGAGCAGGCTCAGCGTGACGGGGTACTTCTGCACGTAGACGCCGCTCGCGGCCCGCTCGGTCACGTGCAGCAGGACGAGCCCCGGCTTGTCGGAGACCGGGAACCCGTCGAGCACCAGGGCCAGGGCCCCGGCCTCCTGGAAGTACGTGTTGGCCTTGGCGGTCACGGTGAGGACCCCGGCGTCGAGGTCCCAGTCGACGGCCGGGTCCTCGCCCGGCCTCGTCGCGGTGTTCTGCCCGACCCGAACCTTGATCGCCTTCGGATCGGCCGTCAGATCGCCGGCCCCCTGCCCGACGGGCACCCGTATCTTGACGGAGTGCCAGATCACGTCGTTGAAGGTCGGGTTGGAGACGACAATGTGGACCGTCCCCCGGACCTCCTCGCCCGCCTCCGGCACCTGGAGCGGAACCGGGTCGGTGAGGATTTCGTAGTTCAGAGAAGCCACCGCTGAAGACCCCCTGTTTCTGGCGTGCGGATGCGCGCCCCGACGGGACGCGGCCCCTTCAGGACAGCACTCGGCGAACACCCCGAGAAGCCCCATTCGACCTGACCGGCGCGAAACCGCCGCGCACTGGCCGAAACGGGGCAAGGCGCCGGAGGGCGGGACCGGCGGTGCCGACGGACCCGGCACGGACCCGACCCCGGAGACCCGTGCCCAAGGGACCCGTGCCCAAGGGACCCGTGCCCAAGGGAACTCGCGCCCTTGGAGGCGTGCCCCCGGGACCCGCGCCCCCTCGGGCTCATGCCCCCGCGAAGTGGTCCCCGATGGCGCGACGGAAGTGGACCTTCAACCGGACCACTCCGCTTCCTAGCGTCGGAGGCATGAACGCGAACGCCCTGCGCGGGGTCCTCCTGGTGACCCTCGCCTATGCCCTCGTCGGCGCCTCCTTCACCGCCAACAGCCTTCTCGGCGCCTACCCGTACGCCGGTGGCCAGGCACTGCGCTACGGCGCCGCCTGTCTGCTCCTGCTCCCGCTGCTCGGCCGGGGCGGGCTCGCCCCGCTGCGCACCCTGACCGCCCGTCACTGGGGCCGCCTCGCCGCCCTCGCCGCCGTCGGCATGATCGGCTTCAACCTGGCGGTCCTCGCCGCCGAACGGACCGCCGAACCCGCCGTGCCCGGTGTCCTCGTCGGCTGCGCCCCGGTCGTCGTCGCCGTCCTCGTCCCGCTCGCCGAAGGCCGCAGGCCCGCCCCCGTCGTCCTGTACGGAGCGCTGCTCGTCGCCGCGGGAGCCTTCACCGTGCAGGGCTGGGGGCGCACCGACCTGGCCGGGATCGGCTGGTCGGTCGCGGCGCTCGTCGGCGAGGTCGGGTTCACCGTGCTGGCCGTCCCGGTGCTCAGGCTGCTCGGCCCCAAGCTGCTCACCGCCGCCGTCTGCGGGGTGGGCGCCGTCGAGGCGGCACTCGTCGGACTGGTCGTCGACGGCTCCGGGTTCGTCCGGGTGCCGACGGGGGTGGAGACCGGAGCCCTGCTGTGGCAGGCGGTCCTGGCCACCGTGGTCGGTTTCGTCCTCTTCTACATGGGGGTCCAGCGCGTCGGCATGGAGCGGGCCACCCTCTTCACGGGGGCGATCCCGATCGCCGCCGCCCTCAGCGCCGCCCTGGTCGGCGGCGGCTCCTTCGGCCTCCCGCAGGCGGCGGGCAGCCTTCTGGTGGGAGCGGGTGCCGCCGTCGGCACCGGACTCATCGGCCGCCGGAACAGGACCGGGCCCGCCTCGCCCGGCCACCGTGACGGGCCCGCCGGGTCCGGGGCGGGCCCGGTCGGCCACCGGAACGAGCCGGACCGCCCGGGAACCGACCCCCTTGGCCGCCCGGACAGGACCACCGGCACGGCGACGCCCGAGACGGAGACGACCGGGACGGCGAGGCCCGAGGCGGCGAGGCCCGAGACAGAGACCGCGACCGCCGAGGCCACCTGATCCCCTGAATCCCCTGGGTCCCCGAGGTCGGGTCCCTCAAAGCCGCGATCCCCACGACCGCGATCCCCACGACAGAGGGCTCCACGGCCGACCTCCCCCCACGGCCGGGACCAGCAAGCCCCCCACGACCGGATCCCCACGGCCGAGCCGTCACCCCCTCCGCCCGATCAGCGGCTCCCGTCGAGCAGGACGCGGGCGACCAGGGCCGGGTCGTCGTTCATGGGCACATGACCGCAGCCGGGCAGCCGCACGAGCCGCGCGCGGGGGAGCGTCCGCTTGGCACGGACCCCCTGCCGGGGCGGCAGCAGCCGGTCGCGGGTGCCCCAGGCCACGGTGACGGGAACCCCCGGCATGTCGTCGCCGAACACCACGTCCCGGCCGGCGGCCAGGGTCCGGGCGAAGCCGGGGGCCCCGCGCAGCGCCAGTGTCTCCGCGCGGACGGCCCCGGCCGAACGGCGCCCCGGGCGCGCGTAGACGCTGCTGGTGAGCACGGTGCGCCCGGCGGGCGTCCGGGACAGCCGGTCGATCAGCGGCACCGGCAACGACCGGGCCGCGCCCCGCATGGCCCGCAGCGCCGCGAAGGCGTAGTGCCGCTCGCCCTCCGACCAGAAACCGGCGGGCGAGAGGGCGGTGACCGAGCGGGCCCGGCCCTCCCGCCCGAGGTGGAGGGCGAGCAGCCCGCCCAGCGAGTTGCCCGCCACGTGCGGCCGTTCGACGCCGAGGGCACCGGCGAACGCGTCGAGCACCCGGCCCACCGTGCCGAGGTCGTAGGCGCAGCCCTCGGGCAGCGCGTCCGACGCCCCGAAGCCGGGCAGATCGACGGCGATCACATCACGCTCGGCGGCCAGCACGTCGAGCACCGGCTCCCACGCCTGCCAGTGGTGCCCGATGCCGTGCAGGAGCAGCAACGGCTCGCCCGCGCCCCGGCGTTCGTATGTGAGGGCCAACGGGCGGGGTCCCGCCGGGGTCCCGGTCGTGAGCGTGATCCGTGCGGACATGCGGACTCCCTCTCCTGGTGGTCTCGACGCGAGAATTACCGATCGGTAGCCACGAGTTCAAGAGGGCGGCCGGAACTGGACAGCGCGCCCCGGGTGGGCTGGGATGGACGGGTGCCCACCGACATCCCGACCGAAGTCTTCGAGGAGCACCGCCCGATGCTCCTCGGCGTCGCCTACCGGATGCTCGGCCGTACCGCCGACGCCGAGGACGTCGTCCAGGAGGCGTGGCTGCGCTGGACGGGCGGGGACCGGGCCGCGGTCCGCGAACCCCGCGCCTTCCTGGTGCGGATCACCACCCGGCTCGCCCTCGACCGGCTCCGGCAGGCCCAGGCGCGCCGCGAGTCCTATGTCGGCCCCTGGCTGCCCGAGCCCGTCGTCACCGGCTTCGGCCCGGCCGCGCCCGACACCGCCGAGCGGGCCCTGCTCGCCGACTCCGTCTCGCTGGCCGTCCTCGTCGTCCTCGAATCGCTCTCGCCCCTGGAGCGGGCCGTCTTCGTGCTGCGCGAGGCGTTCGGCTTCCCGTACGGCGAGATCGCCACCGCCCTCGACCGTACGGAGGCGGCCGTGCGGCAGCTCGCGGGGCGGGCCCGGCGGCACGTCGAGGAGGGCAGGCCCCGGTACGACGTCGATCCGGCCGAGCGCCGCGACCTCACGGAGCGGTTCCTCACCGCGGCGGCGGGCGGCGACCTCGGCGGGCTGCTCGCCCTGCTCGCCCCGGACGCGCGCCTCGTCGGCGACAGCGGAGGCAAGGCGAAGGCGCCGCTGCGGATCATCGAGGGCGCCGACAAGGTCGGCCGTTTCCTCGCCGCCACCTCGCGGGGCGCGGACACCCTCTACGATCTGCGTCTCGTCGAGGTCAACGGCGCTCCGGCGGTCGTCGGTCTGCTCGACGGGCGGCCCGACAGCCTGGTGCAGATCGAGGTGCGCGACGGACGCGTGCAGTGCGTCTACATCATCCGGAACCCCGACAAGCTCACCGGTCTCACCAGCCTCACCGGCGAGACCGCCCCCGAGGCACTCGCTGACCCCGAGGGGATCGCCGCCCCCGAGGGGATCACCGGTCCCGGAGGGCTCGGGGGCCCCGGGACCCCCTGAGGCCCCCTCCCGGCCCCTTCTCGTACCGCGATCGCGCCGATCGGCCGGAACTCGCCCCGTCTCCCGACCAGGAGACGGGGCTTTTTGCTGCGCGGGGCTCACGGGACCGCGAACGTCCTGTGAACGATCTAGGTCAGAGGTCCACATTTGGGCGCGGAGGGCGGAGGATTGGTCTTGACCAAGGGGTGTGCTCGCCTTATGGTCGCAGAGTTAGTGCAGGAACCTTTAATAAACAAGGGCGCGGAAACGCCGCGGGACACGGCGAAATGCGGAGGATCAGGGTGGGGACCACGCAGCTGGCATCGGTACCGGAACCGAAGTACCAGCACCTCAAGACAGTGATCGGTGAAGCACTCGACTCGGAGTTCGCCGTCGGGGAGATCCTGCCGAACGAGCGCGAGCTCGCGGCACGCTTCGGCGTCGCCCGTGCCACGCTCCGGCAGGCACTGGAGCAACTGGAGCTGGAAGGCCGTCTCCAGCGGCGCCGAGGCGTCGGAACCACCGTCGCCCCGCCGCGCGTCGGCGTCGACGTCTCCACCACGCAGCACGCCTGGCCGGGCGTCGGCGACGAGGCATGGCTGCCGCAGGACTCCGCGGCCGACGTGGCCCCGGCCGCCGTCGCGCGGGTCCTGGACAGCGGAGCCGAGGAGCGGGTGCACGTCGTCCGCCGCCTCCGCTTCAGCCAGGGCAGGCCCGTCGCCGCCGAACTGCTCTACGTGCCCGCGGACTCCGTCCCCGGTCTCAGCGCCATAGACGCGCCCCCCGGAGCCGCCCGCGCCCGTGCGGTGCTGCGCGAACTCCAGCACCTCGCCCTCGACGGCCAGGACCGCTCCGTGGAGCTGGGCTCCGCCCGCGCGGACGACGCGAAGGAACTCGACCGCCTGCCGGGCGCGCCGGTCCTCGTCGTGACGACCCGCTACCTCTCCGGAGGGCGTACGGCCGCCGTCTCCGTCGCCACCTACCGCGCCGACACCTGCCGTCTGACCTTCGGCGACTCCGTCGACCTGCTGATGGCCTCGTAGCACCCGGCCCGGTTTTCCCGGACCACGGCCCGTCGCTGAACCTAGCGGCGGGCCGTTCCGTCGACCGCGAAGAGCTGTTCCTCGACGTGGTCGAGGGCGAGGCGCAGGGCGCCCGTGCCCACCGCCGCCTCGCCGAGCATGGACAGCACCACCCGGGGCGGTCGCAGACAGAACCGTGCCAGTTCCTCCCGGAGCGGCGGCAGCACGCCGTCCAGACCGGCCGCCCAGCCGCCGACGACCACCAGCTCCGGATCTATCGCGAGGACCAGCGCCGCCACGTCGTGGACGAGACGCTGGATGAATCGTTCCACCGCCGCCTCCGCGCGCGCGTCCCCCTTGCGGGCCAGCGCGAACACCTCGGCGACCGCCTGCTCGTCCAGTGGGTGCAGCGGCTCGTCGGTGGTGGACAGCAGGTGCTCGGGCGTGACGCCCCGGCCGAGCAGGTGCAGTGCGCCGATCTCCCCGGCCGCCCCGCCGAACCCCCGGTGCAGCCGTCCGCCGATCAGCGAACCGGCCCCCGGGCTCAGCCCCGCGAGCACGAACACGATGTCGTCGGAGTCGGTCGCCGCGCCCTTCCAGTGCTCGGCGACGGCCGCCGCGTTCGCGTCGTTCTCCACGATCACCGGGCACCGGAACGAACGCCGCAGCCGCTCGCCCAGCGCGAGGCCCGTCCAGCCCGGCAGGGCGGTGCCGAGGCGGACCGTGCCGTCGGCCTCCACGATGCCGGGGCTGCCGACCCCGACGGCCCGCAGATTGGACCGGGCGACCCCGGCCCTGCGCAGGACGTCGGCCACGACCGCGCGGACCCGGTCCAGCCGCTCGTCCGCCGGGGCCGTCTCCGACACCTCGCGCGAACCGGCGCCGATGATCCGGCCGTCCAGACCGGAGAGGAGTGCCGCCACCCGGTGCGGGCCGATCTCGATGCCGAGCAGATGACCGGCCTCCGCGCGGAAGCGGAACCTCCGCGCCGGACGGCCCTGGCGCCGGGCCTCGCCCTCCTCGGGCGCCGCCTCGACGACGAGACCGCCCTCCATGAGCCCCTCGACGACGCCCTCGACCGTGGGCCGCGACAGACCGGTGATCCGGGTCAGGTCGGTGAGTGTGGGCGCGTACGCGCCCCGGAGGGCGTGGAGCACCACCGCGGAGTTGATCCGCCGAAGCAGAGAGGGATCCCCGCCGGTCAGCCGCCCCACAGTGTGTCCTCCCAGCTCGCGCACCTCTCTGGGCGGATGGTACTCAATGGGACGGGTCCGGGCGAGTGCCACCCCTCACCCCGTCGGGGACGCAAGGGACGGACCGGTGCGTTCCGGCGCTCGCCCGAGGACGCGGCGGCGCCCCCGGGCGCATCCGACCGCCGGGTCGGCGAAGCGGCGGAGGCTTCCCCGGACGTCGTCCCCGCCGAGCGGACTCCCTCCCGTCCCGGCGGGGAAGAGGAACGGACCGACGGCGTACCGCTCGTCGCGGAGCCGGGCGGAGCCCCTGACCGCCGGGTGGCTGGTGGGAGACGTCCCGGGCCTCCGCCAGGGACCGGTGGAGGGTCCGGGGCCGTCCGCCCCCGCCGACGCGGCCGGGACCGTGAGCCTTCGGTGGTCGTACCGGCGCGCCACCGACAGGGGCGCCTCACCCGTCGGGCCGCCCTCCAGGGGCCGGAACGGGCGGTGGTCGCCCCGCTCCACGCCCGCCCCCTCCACGCCCGCCCCCTCCACCGCTACGCCTCGGGCAGTCCCGCGGCCTCCCGGAGCCGGGCGTACTCCCCGGCCATCGTCTCCGCCGTCCAGTGCGCGTTGAGGCCGCTCGGATTGGGAAGCGCCCAGACCCGGGTGGTTCCGATCACGCGGGTCTGCGGCCCGATCCGGGCCTTCGGCTCGCCGAAGGCCGTGCGGTACGCGGTGACTCCGGCGACCGCGAGCCAGCGCGGCGCGAGCCGCTCGACCTTCTCCGCCAGGATCCGGCCGCCCTCCCGGAACTCCTCGGGGCTCAGCTCGTCCGCCCGGGCAGTCGCCCGCGCCGCCACGTTGGTGATCCCGAGCCCGTACGAGAGCAGTTCCTCCTGCTCGTCCGGGCGCAGCCGTCTCGGGGTGAACCCGGACAGGTGGAGCACCGGCCAGAAGCGGTTGCCGGGACGGGCGAAGTGGTGGCCCGTCGCCGCCGTCATGAGACCCGGGTTGATCCCGCAGAACAGTACGGAGAGGCCGCCCGCGGCCACGTCGGGGACGACGCGGTCGCGGGCGGCCTCCAGCTGTTCCTGGGTGAACCGGGGGGCTCCGGTCAGAGGATCGCCCCGGGGGCGTAGGCGGCGGCCTCCGGGTGGCGCTCGAGGATCTCCTCGACGCGGGCGACCACGGTCGCGACCTGCTCGGCGGCGGCGCCGGTGAAGGACAGCTTGTCGGCCATCAGCTCGTCGAGCTGCGCCCGGTCCAGCGGGATGCGCGCGTCGGCGGCCAGCTTGTCGAGCAGCTCGTTGCGCTCGGCGCCCTGCTCGCGCATGGCCAGCGCGGAGGCGACGGCGTTCTCCTTGATCGCCTCGTGGGCGACCTCGCGGCCCACTCCGGCGCGCACCGCGCCCATGAGGACCTTGGTGGTCGCCAGGAACGGCAGGTAGCGGTCCAGCTCGCGGGCGACGACGGCGGGGAACGCGCCGAACTCGTCGAGAACGGTCAGGAAGGTCTCCAGGAGGCCGTCCAGCGCGAAGAACGCGTCGGGCAGCGCGACCCGGCGGACCACGGAGCAGGACACGTCGCCCTCGTTCCACTGGTCACCGGCCAGCTCGCCGGTCATCGACGCGTAACCGCGCAGGATGACCATCAGGCCGTTGACGCGCTCGCAGGAGCGGGTGTTCATCTTGTGCGGCATCGCGGAGGAGCCGACCTGGCCGGGCTTGAAGCCCTCGGTGACCAGCTCGTGGCCCGCCATCAGCCGGATCGTCTTGGCGATCGACGACGGGGCGGCGGCCAGCTGCACCAGCGAGGTCACCACGTCGTAGTCGAGCGAGCGCGGGTAGACCTGGCCGACCGAGGTGAAGGCGTGCGCGAAGCCGAGGTGACCGGCGATCCGCTGCTCCAGGTCCGCGAGCTTGCCCGCGTCGCCGCCGAGCAGGTCCAGCATGTCCTGCGCGGTGCCGACCGGGCCCTTGATGCCGCGCAGCGGGTAGCGGCCGAGCAGCTCCTCCAGCCGGGCGTACGCCACGAGCAGCTCGTCCGCGCCGGTCGCGAAACGCTTGCCGAGGGTGGTCGCCTGCGCGGCCACGTTGTGCGAGCGGCCCGCCATGACCAGCTCCGCGTACTCGGCGGACAGCTTGCCGAGGCGGCCGAGGACGGCGACCGTACGGTCCCGGACCAGTTCCAGGGAGAGCCGGATCTGGAGCTGCTCGACGTTCTCGGTGAGGTCGCGCGAGGTCATGCCCTTGTGGACGTGCTCATGACCGGCGAGGGCGTTGAACTCCTCGATCCGGGCCTTCACGTCGTGCCGGGTGACCTTCTCGCGCTCGGCGATCGAGGCCAGGTCGACCTGGTCGAGCACCCGCTCGTAGTCGGCGAGGGCGGCGTCCGGCACCTCGATCCCGAGGTCCTTCTGCGCACGGAGCACGGCGAGCCACAGCTGACGCTCCAGCTTCACCTTCTGCTCGGGGGACCAGAGGACGGCGAGCTCCGCGGAGGCGTAGCGGCCGGCCAGAACGTTGGGGATGCGGGGCTTCGCAGTCACAGCAGTCACGTGGACGCATTCTACTGGTGATTCCTGCAGGCCAGCGCCACGGGCCGGACTGGAGCTTGCTACGAGACGCAGCTCACCCGGGCCGTCACGGGACGGCCGGGGGCTCGTACGGCAGCAGCTCGGGCAGCTTGGGCGCCCGCCCGTCGCCGGACGAGCGGCCCGTGAGCCGTCGGCCGATCCAGGGACCCAGGTGCTCCCGGGCGAACCGGGCGTCGGTGACCCGCCGGGCCGCCCAGCCCGGGGGCGCGGTCGGGGGCAGCGGGGCCCGCCAGTCCTCCTCGGGCGGGAGGCCGAGCGCCTGCCAGACCGCCTCGGCGACCCGCCGGTGTCCCTCGGCGGTCAGATGGAGCCGGTCCACGTCCCACAGCCGGGGGTCGCCGAGCGCGGGCGCCCCGTACAGATCGACGACGAGCGCCCCGTGCCGGGCGGCCAGCGCCTCGACATGGCCGAACAGCTCCTCCATCCGGGGCCGGAAACGCTTCATGACCGGGCCGTCGCGTCCCGGGCTGCGCATCAGCACGAGCTGCCCGCAGGTGGGTGTGAGGCGTTCCACTGCCTCGGTGAGGAGGTCCCGCACCCGGACCATGTCCACCTTCGGCCGCAGGGTGTCGTTGAGCCCCCCGACCAGGGTCACCACATCGGCCTCCATGCCTGCGGCCGGGCCGACTTGCTCCTCGACGATCTGCCCGATGAGCTTGCCGCGCACCGCGAGGTTCGCGTACCGGAAGCCGGGGGAGCGGCCCGCGAGACGGCCCGCGAGGACGTCCGCCCAGCCGCGGTAGGAGCCGTCGGGCCTCAGGTCCGACATACCCTCGGTGAAGCTGTCGCCGAGGGCGACGAGACTGTTGTACGTGGCATTGATCTCCATGGCGGAGCGATCATACCGCGCGGTATGCGCGGGTGCCGTGGAGGATTCCGGGAGGGGAGACCCGATGGGCGACGCGCTGACGGGCGCACTGGCCGAGGCCCTGGCCGAGCTGGTGACGGCGGTGGCGGCCTGCGACGACGAGGTCCTCGACCCCGACACCGCCGTCGCGTGGCTGGAACGGACGGGACACACCCTCGGCGCGCTCCCGCCCGCCGACCGGCGCACCCTCGACGGACTGTTCCGCGCGGTCGCCCTGCGCGAGCCGGAGGGCCCCTGGCGCGACGAGCTGCTCCAGATCTCCGAGGGCTTCGGGCTCACCGGGGACACCCACGCCGAGGCCTGCGAGGCCGTCGCCGCGCACACCCGCCGCTTCGTCGCGGCCGTCCGGGACGCCGACCCCGCCACCCCCTGCCCACCCGCCCCGGCCGGACCCTCGCGGACCTCACCCGGGACCTCGGCGCCCTCCACCACTGGGCCGGACACCTGGTGGGGACCCTCGCCGGGGCCCGTGTCCTCCCCGGCGACCTCCCGCTCGGCCTGCCCGCCGAGCCCGCCGCCCGGGCCGACTGGCTCGCCACCACCGCCGACGCCACCGTCCGCGCCCTGGGGGCGGCCGACCCGGACGCGCCCGTCTGGTCCCCCGGCGGCGACCCGCACGTGCGCTCCTACCCGCCCCGGCTGCTCCGCGAGACGCTCGTCCACCTGGCGGACGCCGGGATCGCGCTCCACGGGGAACCGGGCCCGGTCGACCCCCGTACCGCCGCCGACGCCGTCGACGACCTCCTCGCCGATCTGCCGTACGTCCCCCGGGCCGCCGAGGCCCTCGCCCGGCTCGACCGCGACGGCGCGGTGATCCGGCTCGCGGCCCGCGACACCGGCACCGTCTGGACCCTCCTCCTCGGCGGCGGCGGGTTCACCTGGACGCGGGGGACCGGCGAGGACCCCGCCGTCCCCGCCGTCCCGGCTGTCCCCTCCGTGCGCGTCGACGCGGCGGCGGGGGAGCTGCTGCTCCTCCTGCACGGCCGGTTCGCCGCCGACGACCCCCGCTTCCGGCGCACGGGCGACCCGGAGCCGCTCGACGCCTGGCTGGCCGCCACCGCGCTCTGACCCGGCTGGGGAGGCGGCCGGAACGCCGAGGGGCCCCGGGATCGCTCCCGGGGCCCCTCGGCGTCCGCTCGTCGCGCGGCCGGATCAGGGCGCCGCGGGGCGCCCCACCAGTTCGCGCAGCACGTCCTCCATCGTGACGAGCCCGGCGGGCCTGTCGTTCTCGTCGAGCACCGCCGCCAGATGCGTCCGGCTGCGGCGCATCGCCGTCAGGACGTCGTCGAGCGGGGTGACCGCCCGCACCCGGGCGATCGGGCGCAGCGCCGACACAGGGAACGGCAGGTCCCGGGGCGTCACGTCCAGGGCGTCCTTGACGTGCAGATAGCCCAGGATGCGGCGCTCGGAGTCCACCATCGGGAAACGGGAGAAGCCCGTCCGCGCCGACAGCGCCTCCAGCTCCTCCGGAGTGGTGCCCACCTGCGCGTACACCACCCGCTCCGAGGGCATCACGACGTCCCGCACCGGACGGCGGCCCAGTTCGAGGGCGTCGTGCAGCCGCTCGGTGGCCCGGTCGTCGAGCAGACCGGCGTCACCGGCGTCGGTGACCATCCGGGCCAGCTCGTCGTCCGAGAACGTCGCCGCGACCTCGTCCTTGACCTCCACCCGCAACAGCCTCAGGAGCGTGTTCGCGAAGGTGTTGATCGTGAAGATCACCGGCCGCAGGGTCCGCGCCAGGGTGACCAGCGGCGGGCCGAGGAGCAGCGCGGTGCGCGTCGGCTCGGCCAGGGCGATGTTCTTCGGCACCATCTCGCCGAGCAGCATGTGTAGATACGTGGCCACGCTCAGCGCGATCACGAAGGAGATCGGATGGACCAGGCCCTCCGGCACACCCACCGCATCGAATACGGGTTCGAGCAGATGGGCGATGGCGGGTTCGGCCACGATGCCGAGCACCAGGGTGCAGAGCGTGATGCCGAGCTGGGCCGCCGCGAGCAGCGCCGAGACGTGTTCGAGACCCCAGATGACGCTGCGCGCCCGCCGGTCCCCGGCCTCGGCCAAGGGCTCGATCTGACTGCGCCGGACCGAGATCAGGGCGAACTCGGCGCCGACGAAGAAGGCGTTGACGACCAGGGTCAGCAGGCCGATCAGCAACTGGACGAAGATCATCGGCCGGCCTCCCCGGTCTCGTCCCCTGCGCCGGGCAGCGGCTCGTGCAGCAGGACGCGGGCCGCGCGACGGCCCGAGGCGTCCACCACGTCGAGCCGCCATCCGGCCAGCTCCACGCTGTCGCCGACGACCGGGATGCGTCCCAGCTCATGGGCGAGGACCCCGGCCAGCGTCTCGTACGGGCCGTCCGGCACGCGCAGCCCGATCGCCCCGACCTGGTCGGTGCGGGCGGCGCCGTCGGCGGACCAGAGCTCGCGCCCGTCCGCGTCCTCGCCGGTCCGCGCCAGGTCCGGCGTCTCGTGCGGGTCGTGCTCGTCGCGGACCTCGCCGACGACCTCCTCGACGATGTCCTCCAGGGTGACGACCCCGGCCGTACCGCCGTACTCGTCGATGACGACGGCCATGGTCTGCTTCCCGGACAGCCGGTCCAGGAGCCGGTCGACCGTGAGGGTCTCGGGGACGAGCAGCGGCTCGCGCAGCAGCTCCCCGATCCGGCGCTGGGGCCGTTCCCCTGCGGGTATCGCCAGGACGTCCTTGATGTGCGCGATGCCGACCACCGCGTCGAGGCTGCCCCGGTAGACGGGGAAGCGGGACAGACCGGTCGCCCGGGTCGCGTTGGCGACGTCCTCGGCGGTGGCCTGCACCTCCAGGGCGGTGACCTGCACGCGGGGCGTCATCACGTTCTCCGCGGTCAGCCCGGCCAGATTGAGGGTACGGACGAACAGCTCGGCCGTGTCCGCCTCCAGGGCGCCCTCCTTGGCGGAGTGCCGGGCGAGCGCCACCAGCTCCTGCGGGGAACGGGCGGACGCCAGCTCCTCGGTCGGCTCCATGCCGAGCCGGTGCAGGATCCGGTTGGCGGTGTTGTTGAGATGGCTGATCAGCGGCTTGAACGCGGCGGTGAACACGCGCTGCGGGGTGGCGACCACCTTCGCGACCGCGAGGGGCGAGGAGATCGCCCAGTTCTTCGGGACCAGCTCGCCGACCACCATCAGGACGACGGTCGACAGGGCGGTGCCCAGGACCAGCGCCACCGAGGAGGCGACGGAGGGGGAGAGGCCGACGGCTTCGACCGGACCGCGGATCAGCTTGCTGATCGAGGGCTCGGAAAGCATACCGACCACCAGATTGGTGACCGTGATGCCGAGCTGGGCGCCGGAGAGCTGGAAGGTGAGCGACCGGACGGCCTTCAGGGCACTGGCGGCGCCGCGCTCGCCGCGCTCGACGGCCGCTTCCAGGTCGGAGCGCTCCACGGTGGTCAGCGAGAACTCGGCCGCGACGAAGGCGCCGCACGCCATGGCGAGCAGTAGCGCCAGGAGGAGCAGAAGCACTTCGGTCATCGGTTCACCTCCGTCCCATGATCAGTCAGGGGGCGGAGGACCGCGCGGTGTCGGCCGCCGGTTCCGGTGCGTTCGGGGACAGTACTACTGGGAGGCTCGCCCATGGGCGGACGCTCACACCTTTCGGTCGTGGGTGGCGGGATGAGCAACCATGGTAAAGGACCCGCAAAAGGCCGTGGTGATCAGCCCTGACGCACCCGCTCCGGGCCACGGGGCCCGGCACCGGCGGGCGTCGGCGGGCACCGGCGGGGAAGACCGGGCCTCCCGCGCCGGTGCCGGGCCCCGCCGTCAGCGCCCCGCCGCCCCGGCACGTCCGGCCGGTACGCCTCCGCCGCCGCGAGCGCCCCCGGGTCCGGGGCGGGGTCGGCACCCTCTCCGGGTCCAGGGGTGTCAGGTCGGCACCCTTCTCCGGCCCCGTGGCGTCGGGTCGACACCTCTTTCCGGCCCCGGGTGTCAGGTCGGCACTCTGTCCCGGTCCGTGGCGCCCGGGTGGTGCGCCCCCGTACTGGCAGGCGCCCCGGCCCGTGGGGTCCTGTCGGCGTGGCCTCCGGCCGACGGGTTCTCCCCGGTCGGCGGTGCTCGCGTCGGCACGGCCCCCGCCCGACAGGGGCCTCCCGGTCAGGGATGTCGGGTCGGCGTCACTGGGCCGACCTGCTCCGGCCCTGGGACGTCCGGCCGATACGGCCCCCGGTCCGGGGCGCCAGGTCGGGGATGTCGGGTCGGCGCCACCGGGCCGATCTGCTCCGGCCCTGGGACGTCCGGTCGATACAGCCCCGGCCCGGTGCGTCCGGTCGGTGCGCCCTCTCGGGCGGGCAGGCCCCTCGCCCCGGGGGGTCTTGCCGGTACGGTCAGCGGCCGACAGGACGTTCCGCTCCGGGGCGCCCGGTCGGCGCGAGCCCCGGAGCGGCACCCCCTGTCCTGTGTCCTGGCTGTCCGTTCGGCGCTCTCCCGGACCGGCGGGCGCCCTGGTCCGGGAGGTGTCCGGGCGGCACGGCCCCCGATGCCGATCAGGTGATCCCGGCCGGGGGCCGGTCGTTCCCCCCCGGCCCCCAACCCCCGGGCCCCCAACCCCCGGGCCCCCGGGCCGCCCGGGCCGGGCGGCGCGTCACCGCACCAGCGGCTTGACCCATCGGCGCCAGCGGACCTCCCGCTCGTATCCCGCCGCCGCCCACAGCCGCTGCCCGGTCTCGTTCGACTCCAGGACCATGGCGTCCGCCCGGCGCCCGCCGAGCGCGAGGAACCGTTCCTCGGACGCCTTCAGGAGCGCCGTGGAGATGCCGCGGCGGCGGTACGAGGGCAGCACGGCCAGCCGGTAGAGCGTGGCGCGCCAGCCGTCCCAGCCCGCGATGACGGACCCCACGATCCGGCCGTCGGCCACGGCCAGGAGCAGGGCCTCGGGGTCGCGCTCGACCAGCGCGGTCACCCCGCCCGCGTCGTCCGAGACGGACGTCCCCTCGGCGGACTCCCGCCAGAAGGCGAGCACGGCATCGACGTCGTCGGGGGTGGCACTGCGTATCAGAAGATCGATCATGGCCGGATCCCATCACGGAGGGCCGCGCCGGTGCCACGGTTTCCGGCCGCCGGGACGCGCGGGGGCCCGGTCGCCGGGCCGCGCTCCGGCGCCCGGCCTCGTCTACGGCCGCCGTGCCACCCCGAGGACGCAGGGGGACGAGGGCAGCCGGGGGCCCTTCTCCGGGATGTCGAAGGAGCGGTACGGCCCCGACGTGAACCCGGCGGCCCCGATGGCGTCGAGCGGGGCGCGGGCCGTGTGGCAGCCGCCGAAGAGCAGCGGCCAGACCGTCCGGTCCAGGGCCCGCTGCACCCGGGCGAGACCGGGCGTGTCCGCCAGCCCGTGTTCGAGGAAGCGCAGCTCGCCGCCGGGGCGCAGCACCCGGTGCAGCTCGGCGAGGGCCCGGGGGAGGTCCCGCACGGTGCAGAGGACGAGGGAGGCCACCGCCGCGTCGAAGGAGGCGTCGGGCAGCGGCAGGGCCTCGGCCGTGTCCGGCAGGACGGTGACGGGGACGGGCGCCCGCGCGGCGGCCTCCTCCGCGAGGCGGCGCAGCCGGGCCTCCGGCTCCACGGCCACCACCTCGGTCACGCCCGCCGGGTAGTGGGCGAAGTTGAGCCCGTTCCCGGCGCCGATCTCGACGACCCGGCCGGAGAGCCCGGAGAGGAGTTCGGCCCGGAGTTCGCCGAGCCCGCCCCTGGTGTCGGCGGTGACGCTGAGCCGGGCGTAGAAACGGGCGAACAGCGGATGGTGGACGTGCGGCGACGCCGGTGCGGGGGAGCGCGGGGACATCGGGCCTCCTCAGCCGGTCACGAAGCAGAACTCGTTGCCCTCCGGGTCCCGCATGACCTGGAAGGTGCCCTGGGGGTCGGTCACGGGCCCGCCCACGCGCACCGCGCCCGCGCGGGACGCCTCCTCGGCGGCCCGGCCGGGGTCCTCGACCGCCAGATCGAGATGGACCCGGTTCTTCACGGTCCTGCCCTCCGGCACCCGCTGGAAGGCGAGCCGGACGAAGTCCGGCGGATCCACGTACGACCAGGCGTCACCGCGGTCGACCGGTACCCCGCCGAGGAGCCCGGCCCAGAAACGGACGAGCGCGGCCGGACCGGCGCAGTCGAACACGATCTCCTGGACATGAGCGCGCATGTCCCCAGCCTAGGACCTGTCGTCAGACTCCCGCCTGTCCTTCGGGCGACGACGGGAACGTGACGACAGGCCCCAGGGCCAGGCCCGGAGCCGTGGGGGCCGTCGCCCCGGCGCCGACCGCCATCCCGGTGAAAGACGGTGCTCCGTCCCTCCGGCCGAAGCGGATCTCCGCGGTGAGCAGTGGGATGAAAGGGAGGATGCGGGCGAAACCGTGCGCGAGGAAGGTGTGTCATGGCCGATGACGGCATCGTGGAGGTGAACCCGCTGTTCACCCGCCCGGGAGAGAGGGCGGTGGCGGACAGGTTCCGGATCCCGGACGGGTCCATGCTCGACGACATCCGCCACGCCGTCCGGTTCCTCGACGGGCTCGGCGGGCCGATGCCCTCCGAGGGCCCCGTCTCCGGGTTCCACCACTGATGGCCGCCGTCACTCCGCCTCCGGCGGAACAGGGGTCCGCCGTGGCGGCCGCACCTCCGCGCGGGCGGGCGTACCTGTCGGTGTTCAACCTGGCCGTCCTCACGGTGGTGGCGGTGGCGAGCCTGCGCAGTCTGCCGACGATGTCGACCTACGGCCTCGGCAGCATCACGCTCTACCTCGTCCCGGCGCTGTTCTTCCTGGTCCCGGTGGCCCTGGTGGCGGCCGAACTGGCGACCGGATGGAACGGCGGAGTGTTCGTCTGGGTCCGGGAGGCGATGGGCGCGCGCTGGGGCTTCGTCGCGATCTGGCTCCAGTGGATCCAGAACGTCGTCTGGTTCCCCGTCCAGCTCGCCTTCATCGCCGCCAGCTTCACCTTCGTCCTCGCCGACCAGGACCTGTCCGGCTCCGGTCTCTACACCGCGGTCGTGATCGTCGTCCTGTACTGGGTGTCCACCGCGCTGACCCTGCGGGGCGGGAACCTCTTCGCCAAGGTCGGATCGTGGGGCGGTCTGATCGGCACGATCGCCCCCGGCGTCCTGCTCATCGTGCTCGGCGCCTGCTGGCTGGGCACCGGCCAGAAGAGCCAGGTGCCCCTCCACTGGGGGGACGTGGTGCCGCCGT
Organism: Streptomyces sp. NPDC059247; assembly: GCF_042754005.1. NCBI lineage: Bacteria > Bacillati > Actinomycetota > Actinomycetes > Kitasatosporales > Streptomycetaceae > Streptomyces > Streptomyces sp. NPDC059247. Next base: position 228,726 of record NZ_JBHYZW010000008.1, on the reverse strand, counting down.
TCACCGGCTTCGCCAGCCTGGTGCTGATCGTCAGCAACTTCCTGGCGTACGCGGGCATGGAGGTCAACGCCGTCCACGCCACCGACATGCGCGCCCCCGGCAAGGGATATCCGAAGGCGGTGTTCATCGCCGTCGCCGGAATCCTGGGGGTGTTCATCCTGCCCACCCTGGCCGTCGCGCTCGCGGTCCCCAAGGGCGAACTGGGCCTGACCACGGGCATCAACCTCGCCTTCAAGGTCTTCTTCGACCACTGGGGCGTCCCGTGGGCCACGGCGCTGGTCTCCGCCGCCATCGCCGTCGGCGCCCTCGCCTCCGTGGTCACCTGGATCGCGGGCCCGAGCAAGGGCGTGCTGGCCGCCGCCGAGACGGGACTCATGCCCCCGTGGGCGCAGAAGCGCAACAAGGCCGGTGTCCAGCAGAGCATCCTCCTGGTCCAGGGCCTGATCGTGACGGCCCTGGCGGCCCTGTTCATCGCCATCCCCAACGTCTCGACGGCCTTCTTCACCCTCGTGGACATGGCCGCGGCCCTGTACTTGATCATGTACATGTTGATGTTCGTCTCCGCGCTGAGGCTGCGGCGACTGCGCCCCGACGTCGTGCGCGCCTACCGGGTACCGGCGATCGGGCTGGTGGCGGGCATCGGCTTCGCCGCCTCGGCCGCCGCCTTCGCGCTCGGCTTCGTCCCTCCCCAGGGGCTGTCCGGAATCCCGCCGCACCTCTACCCGGTCATGATGCTCGTCGTGATCGCCGCGCTCGGGACCCCGCCGCTGCTCTTCTACCGCTTCCGCAGACCCGGCTGGAACCGGGTGCGGCCCGCGGACGCCGCCGCCCCCACCCCGACCACCTCGACGGAGGGCTGACATGCGTCGCATCGCGGCCGTCACGGCCATGCCGCTCGCCGTCCTCGTCCTGCTCACCGGATGCGCGTCGGACTCCCGGGCGAAGGAGGCCAAGGCGGCGCTGTTCACGGAGAAGGCGCGTGCGGCCGGTGTCGCCCCCGGTATGACTCCCGCCGTCGCCGCCTCGCTCTACGGCGACGACGGGGGCGCCCTCTGCGCCGCGCTCGACGGCGATCCGGCCGGCCTGCTGCTGGGCTGGGGGCGCGCCACCCTCACCGCCACGCCGGAGGAGCACGCCGACGACCTCATCGCCTACGACCGTCTCGTGGTCGATGTCTACTGCCCGGACCGGCTCGGCGACTTCGCCGAACTCGCGGGCCGCGTCAACCGCTGAGGCCCGGGGTGCCCCGCCACCCGCCTGCCGGGCGGGGCGGGTGTCTCCCGGGTCGTACGGCGGTGGACGCCGTGACGTCCGTACGGGTCCGGTGTCGCCGCCGACCGACCCGTGCGGCGGCATCCCGGGGAGCCGCTCCCCGCGGCCCCCGTCCGCCTCGGACGGTGGCGGGGCGCGCCCCTCGGCCGGAAGTCGCCGGAACGTTCCCCCCTGCTCGCGGAATACCCCCTGGGGGTATATGGTTCTGGTGGATGTACCGCACGGACGACAGCGGCGGGCGCGCAGACCACAGGGAGACGTCATGAGGAACCACACCGGCCACGACCAGTCCGACCACGGCGGTCACGGCGCCCACGCGGCCCACGGCGGGGCCCGGCCCGGCGGGCTGTCGGTCTCCGAGAACGGGTACTCCCTCGAACTCGACGCGACCGTCCTCACCGCCGGTGTCCAGTCGATCGGCTTCCGGATCATCGGCCCCGACGGAGGGGTCGTCACCCGCTTCCTCGCCGAGCACGAGAAGGAACTGCACTTCATCGCCGTCCGGCGTGACACGGCCGGTTTCCAGCACGTGCACCCGGTGCGGGACGAGGAAGGCACCTGGAGCGTCGAACTGACCCTGGAGCCGGGGGACTGGCGGTTCTTCACCGACATCCACCCGGTCGGCCACGACGGCACCATGACGCTGGGGATCGACGCCGCCGTCGCCGGACCGTACGCCCCGAAGCCGCTGCCCGAGGCCACCGGGACCGCCCTCGTCGACGACTACGCCGTCACCCTCGACGGCGAACTCCTCGTCGGGGAGGCGCGGGAACTGACCCTCACCGTCAGCCGGGACGGCCACCCCGTCACCGACCTCCAGCCCTACCTGGCCGCGTACGGACACCTCGTGGCCCTGCGGGTCGGCGACCTCGGTTACCTCCACGTCCACCCGGAGGGCGCACCCGGCGACGGCGTCACCGCGCCCGGCCCCGGGATCTCCTTCCACGCGGCGGCGCCCTCGGCCGGCACCTACCGTCTGTACCTGGACTTCAAGCACGGCGGATTCGTCCGCACCGCCGAGTTCACGGTACGGGCCACCGCCACCGCCACCGCCACCGCCCCCGCCCCGGACGCGGGCCACCGGGCCGCGCCCGAACACGGCGGCCACCACGACGCCCACGCGCACCACTGACCGCGCGGCGGCCGGGCGGCTCACGGGCCGCGCCCGGCCGCGTCCGGCCACGCCCCGGCGTCCGAAGGGACGGCGGGCGCCGGGGTCCTGACGGACCGGACCGGCCCCCGCCCGTCCCGCCGCACCGGCGGGCCCACCCCGGGGAGCGGGCCCGCCCCCGTCACCCGGTGGCGAACCGCTCCGTCGTCTCCGCCGCGTCCCAGGTGCCGCCGAGTGCCGGGGCCAGCCAGTCGGCCGCCGCCGCCCGGAACTCCACGGGGTCCAGCGCCCCCGAACCCTCCGGTACGGCGCCGAGCAGGGGCGCGCCCGCCGCCTCGGGCAGGTCCGCCAGGTTGCAGCGGGCGGCCAGGTCCGGCGCGGACGGCCAGCTGCCGATGACCACGCCCGACCGCTCGATCCCGCGTGCCGCGAGCGCCTCGGCCGTCAGGGCCGTGGAGTTGAGGGTGCCGAGTCCGGCCGGGGCCACCACGAGGACCGGGGCGCCGAGCAGCGCGGCCACGTCCGCGAGGGTGCCGCCCTCCTCGTCGAAGCGGACGAGCAGCCCGCCCGCCCCCTCCACGAGCACCAGGTCGTGCTCGGCGGCCAGCTTCCGGGCCGCCGCCGCGACCTCCCCGGGGCCCACCGGCGCGAGCCCGGCCCGCCGGGCCGCCGTGCCGGGGGCCAACGGCTCGGGGAACCGGCCCAGTTCGACGGAGACGGCGGCGCCCGAGAGCCGGACGGCCTCGTCGGCGTCCCCCCGCTCGTCCGGTCCGAGGCCGGTCTGCGCGGGCTTGAGGACGGCGACCGAGCGTCCGGCGGCGACGGCGACGGCGGCCACCGCCGCGGTCACCACCGTCTTGCCGATCTCCGTGCCCGTACCGCTGACGACGACGATTCCCATGGACGTACCGGTCCTTCCGTTCAGCCCGCCGCCGCGGCGGCGAGGACGGCGGCGCAGATCCGGGCCAGGTCCTCGTCCCCCGTCACGTACGGCGGCATCGTGTAGATCAGGTCCCGGAAGGGGCGCAGCCAGACGCCCTCCCGGACGGCGGCGCGGGTCGCCGCCGCCATGTCGACCGGACGGTCGAGCTGGACGACGCCGATCGCGCCCAGCACCCGTACCTCCCGCACTCCGGGGAGCGAGGCGGCGGGCGCCAGGCCCTCCCGCAGTCCGGCCTCGATCCGCCGGACCTCGCCCGCCCAGTCCTGGGAGAGCAGCAGGTCGATCGAGGCGAGGGCCACGGCGGACGCCAGCGGGTTGCCCATGAAGGTCGGCCCGTGGGCCAGCACGGGCACCTCGCCCCGGGAGATCCCGTCGGCGACCCGGCCGGTGCAGAGCGTCGCCGCCATCGACAGGTATCCGCCGGTCAGCGCCTTGCCCAGGCACATCACGTCGGGGGAGATCCCGGCCTGACCGGCGGCGAAGAGCGTGCCGGTGCGGCCGAACCCGGTGGCGATCTCGTCGAGGACGAGGAGCACGTCGTGCGCGTCGCAGGCCTCGCGCAGCACCCGCAGGTAGCCGGGGTGGTGGAAGCGCATCCCGCCCGCGCCCTGCACCACCGGCTCCACGATCACGGCGGCGAGTTCCCCCGCGTGCCGCGCTACGCCCTCCCGCAACCGCCGGGCGTACTCCTCCTCGTACGCGGCGGGCGGGGCGTCCATGAACACCTGCGGCTGGAGCACGCCGGTCCACAGCTCGTGCATCCCGCCCTCCGGGTCGCACACCGACATGGGCTGCCAGGTGTCGCCGTGGTAGCCGCCGCGCCAGGTGAGCAGCCGGTGCTTCTCGGGCCGCCCGAGCGAACGCCAGTACTGGAGGCACATCTTGACGGCGACCTCGACCGAGACGGAGCCCGAGTCGCTGAGGAAGACGTGCCGCAGCGGCTCGGGGGTGATCTCGACGAGCCGGGCGGCGAGCCGGACGGCGGGCTCGTGGGTGAGCCCGCCGAACATGACGTGGCTCATCCGGCCGAGCTGCTCGTGGGCCGCCGCGTTGAGCACCGGGTGGTTGTAGCCGTGGACGGCCGACCACCAGGAGGCCATGCCGTCGATCAGCTCCTCGTGCCCCTCGGCGGGTTCGGAGAGCCGCAGGCGCACCCCGGACGCGGACGCCACGACCAGCGGGTCCGTACGGCCCGGCATGGGGCCGTACGGGTGCCAGACGTGGGCCCGGTCCAGGGCGAGGAGTTCGTCGTCGCGCACGATGGTTCCTAGGCGTTGGGGGCGAGGTCGGTGCCCGCGCCCCGGCGGCGCACCGCGACCAGGTCGGTCCTGGCCTCGTTCGGCGCGGGCGCCTCCGGCGGGGTGTGTCCGCCGCAGGGCCCGCAGCCGCCGCCCGCCCCCGCGTGCCCGCCGCAGCCGCCCGTCGCCGCGTCGTCCGCCGTCGCGCCGTCCGCCGGGCCGCAGCCGGACGCGGCGGTCCCGCAGCCGCCCCCGGCCGCCGCGAGCGCGTCCGCGCGGTGCTTCGGCAGCGTGGTCGTGCCCGCGCCCTCCACCTCGAAGCCCGCGTCCGCGATCATGTCCAGGTCGGTCTGCCCGGCCTGGCCCTCGCTGGTCAGATAGTCGCCGAGGAAGATCGAGTTGGCGATGTGCAGGGCCAGCGGCTGCATCGAACGCAGGTGCACCTCACGGCCGCCCGCGATCCGCACCTCGACGTCGGGGCAGACGAAGCGGACCATCGCCAGGATGCGCAGACAGCGCTGCGGGGTGAGGTTCCACTCCTTGGCGAGGGGGGTGCCCTCGAAGGGGATGAGGAAGTTGACCGGCACGGAGTCCGAGTCCAGCTCGCGGAGCGCGTACACGACGTCGACCAGGTCCTCGTCGCTCTCGCCCATGCCCGCGATCAGCCCCGAGCAGGCGGAGAGCCCGGCGGAGTGCGCCTTGCGGACGGTGTCCACCCGGTCCGCGTAGGTGTGGGTGGAGGTGATCTGCCCGTACGTCCCCTCGGAGGTGTTGAGGTTGTGGTTGTACGCGTCGGCGCCCGCCTCCCGCAGCCGCTCCGCCTGCCCGTCCGAGAGCAGTCCGAGGCAGGCGCACACCTCGACGCCCTCGTTGCCCTCCTTGATGGCCTCGATGGTCCTGCCGACCCGCTCGACGTCCCGGTCGGTCGGACCCCGGCCGCTCGCCACCAGACACACCCGCTTGGCGCCGCCCGCGACCCCCGCGGCGGCGGCCCGGGAGGCCTCGTCCGGCTTCAGCCAGGTGTACTTGAGGATCCCGGCCTCGGAGCCGAGCCGCTGAGAGCAGTACGAGCAGTCCTCGGGGCACAGTCCGGACTTCAGGTTCACCAGGTAGTTGAGCTTCACCCGGCGCCCGAACCACTGGCGGCGCACCTTGCCCGCGGCGGCCACCACATCGAGCAGTTCGTCGTCCGAGGTCGCCAGGACGGCGAGCGCTTCTCCACGGGTCGGCGACTCGCGCCGCAGCCCCTTCTCCACCAGCGTGTTCAGCAGGTCCATAACCGTTGATCCTGTCCTACCGCCCGCCCCCGGGCCAAGGAGGAACCGAACAAACGGCCCCGAAGGAGGTGTGTGGATGACCACATCCCCACCCCGGCTTCCGTTGGCTAGGGTCTGTGCGCTGCCTACAAAAGGAACCCCGCATGTCACAGGCCGACGGGACCCGGGCCGTGGGCCCGCGCCGCACCGCGTTCGACTGGACCGAGGCCGAGGCGCGCCGCCGTGCCGACGCCGGTCTCGTCCGGGTGCTGCGGCCCCGCGCCGCCGAGTCCGACCTGCTGGACCTGGCGGGCAACGACTACCTCGGCCTGACCCGGAGGCCCGAGGTGACCGGGGCGGCGGCCGAGGCGGCGAACCGCTGGGGCGCGGGCTCCACCGGTTCCCGGCTCGTCACCGGAACCACCCGGCTGCACACCCGGCTGGAACGCGAACTCGCCGATTTCTGCGGCTTCGAGGCCGCCCTCGTCTTCTCCTCCGGCTACACCGCCAACCTGGCCGCGCTCACCGCGCTGGGCGGCCGGGACGCCCTGATCGTCTCCGACGCCTCCAACCACGCCTCGATCGTGGACGGCTGCCGGCTGGCGCGCGCCGAGACCGCCGTCGTCCCGCACTCCGATCCGGAGGCCGTGCGCAAGACCCTCGACGCGCATCCGGGGTGGCGGGCCCTGGTCGTCAGCGACTCCGTGTTCTCCGTCGACGGCGACCGGGCGCCGCTGTCCGCGCTCGCCGCCGCCTGCCGCGCGCACGGCGCCGGTCTGGTCGTGGACGACGCCCACGGCCTCGGCGTCCTCGGCGACGGCGGCCGGGGGGCCCTCCACGAGGCCGGGCTCGCGGGCGACGAGGACGTGGTGGCCACCGTCACCCTGTCGAAGTCCCTCGGCAGTCAGGGCGGCGCGGTCCTCGGCCCGGCCCGGGTGGTCGAGCACCTGGTCAACGCGGCCCGCACCTTCATCTTCGACACCGGTCTCGCCCCGGCCGCCGCCGGGGGCGCGCTGGCGGCCCTGCGCCTGCTGACGGCCGAGCCGGGGCTCGCGGAGCGGGCCCGTACGGTCGCGACCACCCTGCACCGGCTCCTCACCGGGGCGGGCCTGACGGCCGCCCGGCCCGACGCGGCCGTGGTCTCGGTGCGCGCCCCCTCCCCGGAGGCGGCGCTGCGCTGGGCGGCGGACTGCCGGGAGCGGGGGCTCGCGGTCGGCTGCTTCCGGCCGCCTTCCGTGCCCGACGGCGTCTCGCGGCTACGGCTCACGGCACGCGCGGACCTGACGGACGAGCGGATCGCGTACGCGGTGGAAACGATCCTGCGGACGGCACCGGCCGGCTGACCCGGCGGTCGGCGGCCCGGTCCGGTCCAGGGCCTTCGCGTTCACCGCTTCGGGCGACAGATGGGGACATATCTTGGGAGAACGCCTCCCGGCGCGGCCCGATCGGTGGCAGTCTGACGCGCAGTGCGATCCGGGGCAGCGGCCCCGGCGGGAAAGGGACGGCGTCGCCATGGCAGACCAGCAGGAAGCATCCGTCACTCTGCCGAGCGAACCCGCCTCGGTGTCCACGGCCCGGCGGTTCGTGGCGGAGGTTCTCGACGGCTGGGGCCTGGACGACGCCACGGAGACCGCGGACGCGATCCGGATCATCGTCTCCGAGCTGGCCACCAACGCCGTGCTGCACACCCTCGGCCAGTCGCCCACGTTCACGGTGGACCTCCGGCTCGACTGGGAGGAGCACCTGCACATCGGTGTCACCGACAGTCATCCGAGGCTGCCGCGCCGTCTGCCCGCCGCGGTCCAGCAGGACAACGGCAGGGGCATGGTCATCGTCAGGGTCCTCGCGGCGGAGTCGGGCGGACGTCTCTCCGTGACCCCGATCGAGGAGGGCGGCAAGACGGTCCGGATCTCCCTCCCGTGGATCCCCGCCCCGCTGGCCGGTCGCTGACGGGCCCGTGCCCGCCGGGGTGGGCACGACCCCTGAGCCGATGCGGTCGTCGGGGGCCCCGGGAGGGTGCCGGGCGGCCCGGGGCGGCTTCCGCGGGGGACGCGCGGTCGCCGGAGGGCGGCCCGGGTCCGTACGGGACGCGGCGGTGCCACCGCACCCCGCACGGACCGGCGCCGTCAGTTCCGCCGGATCGGCTCACGGACCGGCCGTCGGTTCCGCCGGATCAGCGGACGGACGGGCCGCCGGATCAGCGGACGCGGCCGTAGTAGATCTTCGACGACCAGATCTTGTCGAGCTTCACCCAGGACCCCGTCTTGGGCGAGTGCCAGATCTTGCCGCTCCCGGCGTAGATGCCCACGTGGTACACCCTTCCGCCGGAGTGGAAGAAGACCAGGTCCCCCTTCTGCCGTGAGGCGGCGGAGACGCGGGTGGTCCTGTTGTACTGCTGCTGCGCGGTGCGGGGCAGCGACTTGCCCGCCTTCTGGTACGCGTAGAGCGTCAGACCGGAGCAGTCGAACCTGGAGGGTCCGGCGCTCCCGTACCGGTACGGTGCTCCCTTCTTGGACGCGGCGACGCTCAGTGCCTTGTTCGCGTAGTTCGTCGCTGCCTGGGCCTCCGGCGCCGCACCGGGTGCGAGCAGCGTGCCGCCGACGGCGGCGAGAGTGAGAGCCGAGACGGCTCCGACCCGGGACAGCAGGGACGGGACGTGCATCTGCGCAGTCATGCGCAACCCTTCGTCAGCCGCCTGTGAAGGATGACCTGTCGGGTTCGGGCAGGCGAAGATGCCCGGCCGCGGGTGCGGCTTCACCCCAAGGGGCGGCCCCGCTGTGGGAACAGCGCGTACGCCCCGTAAAAATCGGGTCCTCCACTCCTGCCGGTCCAATCCTGTCGACCAGACGTCCGGGGCAGCGGCAGGACTCGGCGTCCGCCCGGACCGCCCCGCCGCGGCGGCGGGGGCTTGTCGTCGACAGGGATCTTGACCCACACCGGGGGTGAAATCCGAGTGGAAACGGCGATATGTGAGGCTCCTCACGACTGATCCATTCGGGTGGACAGGAGGGTTTCGTGATCATCGGAGTTCCCCCTGGCGAGCCCCGCACCAGCGATGGAACGTTCGATTCCGCCAGATGCGTACATCGGTGGCGCAAGTTGACCGGTCTGAATATCGACTCGTCGACTACTCCGAACGAGGGAGGGATTCTGCGATGCGCGTCGGCCGTCCGGCTCTCGACACGACACGGCCGGATGTCGATCCGTCAGGGGGAGGGCTCGGCTCCGCATGTGCCGTCACCGACCTGATGATCATGCGATCGCAAAGGCGTAGTTAACCAGCCGGAAAAACTTCCGCCCTAACGTGCAATGTCTGCCGGTGTGCCGCGTTCCGGCATTTCAACAAGGTGTTGAAGGTCGGTAGGGTCCGCAGCTGTCCGGGTCCCGTCCCGGCGGACGACTGTGAGGTGGAAGTGTGCAACTGAGCCCGCACGAGCAGGAACGCCTGCTCATCCATGTGGCCGCGGACGTGGCCGAGAAGCGCAGGGCGCGCGGGGTACGGCTCAACCACCCCGAGGTCGTCGCACTGATCACCGCCCATGTCCTCGAAGGCGCCAGGGACGGCCGCACGGTCGCCGAGCTGATGGCCTCGGGGCGCGAGGTGCTCACCCGCGACGAGGTCATGGAGGGCGTCCCCGAGATGATCCACGACGTCCAGGTCGAGGCCACCTTCCCGGACGGCACCAAGCTCGTCACCGTCCACGACCCCATCGTCTGAACGGACCGCCGCCGATGATCCCCGGAGAGATCCTGTACGCGGACGGCCCCGTCCCCCTCAACGAGGGGCGCCCCGTCACGCGCCTGACCGTGCTCAACGCCGCCGACCGGCCCGTCCAGGTCGGCTCCCACTACCACTTCGCCGAGGTCAACCCCGGACTCGAGTTCGACCGCGCCGCCGCGCGCGGGCAGCGGCTGCACATCGCCGCCGGAACCGCCGTCCGCTTCGAACCCGGCATCCCCGTCGAGGTCGAACTCGTCCCCCTCACCGGCCGCCGGATCGTTCCCGGGCTGCGCGGCGAGACCGCGGGTCCCCTGGACGCGAACGAAGAGGACTCCCGTGCCTGATCTGCACCGCGCCGTCTACGCCGACCTGTTCGGCCCCACCACCGGCGACCGCCTCCGGCTCGCCGACACCGACCTCTTCGTGGAGATCGAGGAGGACCGCAGCGGCGGCCCCGGACGCGCCGGGGACGAAGCCGTCTTCGGCGGCGGCAAGGTCATCCGCGAGTCGATGGGCCAGGCCCGCACCACCCGTGCCGAGGGCGCCCCCGACACCGTCATCACCGGCGCCGTGGTCATCGACCACTGGGGGATCGTCAAGGCCGACATCGGCATCAGGGACGGCCGGATCGTCGCCCTCGGCAAGGCAGGCAACCCCGACACCATGGACGGCGTCCACCCCGGTCTGGTGATCGGCCCCGAGACCGAGGTCATCGTCGGCAACGGCCGCATCGTCACCGCGGGCGCCGTCGACACCCATGTCCACTTCATCTCCCCGACCGTGGTCGAGCAGGCCCTCGCCACCGGCGTCACCACGCTCGTCGGCGGCGGCACCGGCCCCGCCGAGGGCACCAAGGCCACCACCATCACCCCCGGCCCCTGGCACATGGCCCGGATGTTCGAGGCCCTGGACACCTTCCCCGTCAACATCGGTCTGCTCGGCAAGGGCAACACCATGTCCCGGGAGGCCATGCACTCCCAACTGCGCGGCGGAGCCCTCGGGTTCAAGATCCACGAGGACTGGGGTGCCACCCCCGCCGTCATCGACGCCTGCCTCGACGTCTGCGAGGAGACGGGCGCCCAGCTCGCCATCCACACCGACACCCTCAACGAGGCGGGCTTCGTCGGCGACACCCTCGCCGCCGTCGCCGGGCGCACCATCCACGCGTACCACACCGAGGGCGCGGGCGGCGGGCACGCCCCCGACATCATCACCGTGGTCTCGGAGCCGAACATCCTGCCGAGCTCCACCAATCCGACCCGGCCGCACACCGTCAACACCATCGAGGAACACCTCGACATGCTGATGGTCTGCCACCACCTCAACCCGGCCGTCCCCGAGGACCTCGCCTTCGCGGAGTCCCGCATCCGGCCCTCCACCATCGCCGCCGAGGACGTCCTGCACGACCTGGGCGCGATCTCGATCATCTCCTCCGACTCCCAGGCCATGGGCCGCATCGGCGAAGTGATCATGCGCACCTGGCAGACCGCCCACGTCATGAAGAAGCGGCGCGGACCCCTCCCCGGCGACGGCCGCGCCGACAACCACCGGGCCCGCCGCTACGTCGCCAAGTACACGATCAACCCGGCCGTCGCCCAGGGCATGGGCCATGTCATCGGCTCGGTCGAACCCGGCAAGCTCGCCGACCTGGTCCTGTGGGAACCCGCCTTCTTCGGCGTGAAGCCGCTCGTCGTCATCAAGGGCGGACAGATCGCGTACGCGCAGCTCGGCGACGCCAACGCCTCCATCCCCACCCCGCAGCCGGTGCTGCCGCGCCCCATGTTCGGCGCGCTCGGCCGGGCGGCTGCGGCGGGCTCGATCAACTTCGTCGCCCAGGCGGCCATCGAGGACGACCTCCCGCAGAGGCTCGGACTGCACAAGGAGTTCGCCGCCATCGGCTCCACCCGACGGGTCACCAAGGCGGACATGGTCGAGAACGACGCCGTGCCCCGGGTCGAGGTCGACGCCGACACCTTCTCGGTGAGCATCGACGGCGAAGTGGTGGAACCCGCACCCGCCGCCGAACTGCCCATGGCCCAGCGTTACTTCCTCTTCTGACGGCGCCCCCTCCATGACACGCTCCGCACTGCTCGTGCTCGCCGACGGACGGTTTCCCGCCGGCGGGCACGCCCACTCCGGCGGCGCCGAGGCCGCCGTCCGCGCCGGTCGCGTCCGGGACGCCGCAGGACTGGAGTCCTTCTGCCGCGGCCGACTGCGCACCACCGGCCTCACCTCCGCCGCGCTGGCGGCCGGGGCCGCGCACGGACTCGACCCGGCCGAACTCGACACGGCGGCCGACGCCCGCACCCCCTCGCCCGCCCTGCGCGCCGCCGCGCGCAGGCTCGGCCGTCAGATGATGCGGGCCGCCCGCGCCGCCTGGCCCGGCCCCGAACTCGACGCGCTGGCCGCGCTGTTCCCGCGCGGCGCCCATCAGCCCGTCGTCCTCGGCACCGCCGCCCGCGCCGCCGGGCTCGGTCCCGAGGACGCCGCCCACTGCGTCGTGTACGAGACCGTCGGCGGACCGGCCACCGCCGTCGTCCGCCTCCTCGGCCTCGACCCCTACCGGGCCACCGCCGTCCTCGCCCGCCTCGCCCCCGAGATGGACGAGGTCGCCGCACAGGCCGTGGCGGCGGCCCGGCAGGGCGTCGACGCCCTGCCCGCGGCCTCCGCGCCCCTGCTCGACCTCACCGCCGAACAGCACGCCGCCTGGCCGGTGCGCCTCTTCGCCTCATGACGGCCTCCGAGACCTCCGACGACGGCCCCCCGACACTCCAAGGCCGTCGCCCGACCGCCTTCTGACGGCCTCATGACCCCGGGGCCGGTCGCCCGGCCCCGGGCCCTGGCCCCACCCCTACGCCCCCACGTCCACGGCCCGCCCGCACACCAAGGAGCCGCCCCATGCACCTCGACCACGGACACCACCACGGCGCCGTCTCCGCCGACGCCCACCGCCCCGACGGCACCCGCCGCGCCCTGCGCATCGGACTCGGCGGTCCCGTCGGCTCCGGCAAGACCGCCACCGTCGCCGCCCTCTGCCGGGCCCTGCGCGACACCCTCTCCCTCGCCGTCGTCACCAACGACATCTACACCCGGGAGGACGCCGAGTTCCTGCTCCGCAACGCCGTCCTGCCGCCCGAGCGCATCCGCGCCGTCGAGACCGGCGCCTGCCCCCACACCGCCATCCGCGACGACATCTCCGCCAACCTCGAAGCCGTCGAGGAACTGGAGGACGCGGTGGGACCGCTCGACCTCATCCTCGTGGAGTCCGGCGGCGACAACCTCACCGCCACCTTCTCCAGGGGCCTCGTCGACGCCCAGATCTTCGTCATCGACGTCGCGGGCGGCGACGACATCCCGCGCAAGGGCGGCCCCGGCGTCACCACCGCCGACCTCCTCGTCGTCAACAAGACCGACCTCGCCCCGTACGTCGGCTCCGACCTGGAGCGGATGGCCCACGACGCGAAGGAGCAGCGCGGCGACCTGCCCGTCGCCTTCACCTCGCTGCGCGCCGAGAACGGCGTCGCCCCCGTCGTCGACTGGGTCCGGGAGCGGATCGGGGCATGGACCGCGTGAGCCTGCGCGCCACCGCCCGGATCGCCGCCGACGCCGACGGCGGGCTGCCGCTCCTGGTGAGCGACGGCCCCCTCGCCCTGCGGCGCACCAGGACACCGGGGCCGTACACCCGGGTCACCGTCGTCGGGGCGATGAGCGCCCCGCTCGGCGGTGACCGGCTCGCCGTCGAGGCCGAGGTACGGGAAGGGGCCCGGCTCCTCGTCGACTCGGCCGCCGCCACCCTGGCCCTGCCGGGCCGGGACACCGGGCCCGCCGCCTACGACGTACGGCTCCGCGTCGGCGAAGGGGCGGTGCTCCGCTGGCTGCCCGAACAACTGGTCTCGGTGCAGGGCTCGGAGCTGCGGATGCGGACCGTCGTCGAACTCGCCGCCACGGCCCGGCTCGTGCTGCGCGAGGAGCAGGTCCTCGGGCGGTACGGCGAACCGCCGGGCACCCTCACCACCCGGCTCACCGTCCGCCGGGCCGGACGGCCCCTGCTCGACCAGGAACTCGCCTTCGGCCCCGGAGCCCCCGACGGCTGGGACGGCGGCGCCGTCCTGGGCGGGCACCGGGCCGTCGGTCAACTCCTCGTCGTGGACCCGGCGTTCGAGGAGAAGCCGGTGGAGCCCCGGCTGCTGGGGGAGCACGCGGCGGTGACCCCCCTCGCGGGGCCCGCCGCACTCGTCACCGCGGTCGCCCCGGACGCGCTGGTCCTGCGCCGCCTCCTCGACGAGGCCGTGGCGGCACTCGCCCCGTTCTGACCGTTCCCGGACACCCCCGAGGGGCGTCACCGCTCAGCGGTACACGAGGCACCGGTTATTGGTTCGGCAAAGAAACAGGTGTACGCCCTTTCATCGTGAGCCTCCCAGGCGAAAGGATCCCCCGACAACCAAAAGCGGCGCTGCCACGGGGGCGGCGCCCCACTGGGGGAGGACACGTGAGACGCACGGCAGTGCTCGGCTCGGCCGGCACCCTGATAGCCGGCACGCTCGTCATGGGCGGCCTCGCCGCCCCGGCGGCGAGCGCCGACAGCGACCGGCACCTGCGGGACGCCGAGTCGATCGGCGTCGCCGTCGCCGCGGCGCGCGCCGCCCACACGGGCATCGACTGGAAGGACTGCCCGGCCGACTGGGGCCTGGAGAAGCCGATCCAGTGCGGCTGGGTCACCGTCCCCGTCGACTACGCCAGGCCCGACGGCAAGAAGATCAAGATCGCCGTCGACCGCGTCAAGTCCACCGGCACCCCGGCCGAGCGCCAGGGCGCGCTCCTCTACAACCCGGGCGGCCCCGGCGGCTCCGGCCTGCGCTTCCCGCGCCGGGTCACCACCAACAACGCCATCTGGGCGAGCGCCGCCAAGGCCTACGACTTCGTGGGCTTCGATCCGCGCGGCGTCGGCAAGTCGGCCCCCATCTCCTGTGTCGACCCGACCGACTTCGTCAAGGGCCCCAAGGCCGACCCGGTCCCCGACACGGAGGCAGACAAGACCGCGCAGCGCAAGCTCGCCGCCGCGTACGCCAAGGGCTGCGCCGAGAAGAGCGGCGACGTCCTCCCCTTCATCAACACGCTCAACACCGCCCGCGACCTCGACGTCGTCCGCGCCGCCCTCGGCGAGCGCAAGCTCAACTACGTCGGCGTCTCCTACGGCACCTACCTCGGCGCGGTCTACGGCACCCTCTTCCCGGACCACGTCCGCCGGATGGTCCTCGACAGCGTCGTCAACCCGTCGAAGGACAAGATCTGGTACGAGGTCAACCTCGACCAGGACATCGCCTTCGAGGGCCGCCTCAAGGACTGGATGACCTGGGTCGCCCAGAACGACGCCGCCTACCACCTCGGCGACACCCTGGCGGAGGTCAGGCAGCAGTGGACCACCCTGCGCGCCACCGCCAAGAAGAACCCGCTGGGCGGCAAGGTCGGCCCGGCCGAACTCATCGCCTTCTTCCAGAACGCCCCCTACTACGACTCCATGTGGGCCCCCGTGGCCGAGGCGTGGAGCGCCTACGCCGCCGGTGACCCGCAGCCGCTGATCGACGCCGCCGCCGCCGACCTCTCCGACACGGCGGGCAACGCCGCCTCGGAGAACGGCAACGCCGTCTACACCGCCGTCGAGTGCGCCGACGCCCCCTGGCCGACCAGCTGGAAGAAGTGGAACCGGGACAACACCCGCCTCCACCAGAAGTACCCCTTCATGACCTGGTCCAACGCCTGGATGAACCTCCCCTGCGCCACCTGGTCGGCCCCGCGCCAGCGCCCGGTCGAGGTGAAGACCGGCAAGGGCCTGCCGCCGGTGCTCATCGCGCAGTCCGAGCGCGACGCCGCCACCCCGTACGAGGGCGCCGTCGAGCTGCACAAGCGGTTCAAGAACTCGCGTCTGATCACGGAGCGGGACGCCGGTTCGCACGGCATCACCAACCTGGTCAACCCCTGCCTCAACACCAAGGTCGAGGCCTATCTGCTGACCGGCGCGCTGGACTCCAGGGACCAGACCTGCGCCCCGCACGCCACCCCCCGGCCGTGACCCGGTGACGGGAGGAGGGGCGCCCGCCCGACGGCCGCCCCTCCTCCCGTCCCTCCTCCGGCCCCCGGCCGGGGACCCGTGCCGCGCGCGGACCGGACCTCAGCGTTCCGGCCGGGGGGACTTCTCCACCGGGGTCCCGTCGCCCCGCTCCCCGGCCTTCACCACCGCCGCGTACTCGTCCACGTACTCCTGCTCGGACAGCCGCAGGATCTCGTACATGATCTCGTCGGTCACCGCGCGGACCACCGCCCGCTGGTCCGCGGCCCCCGCGAACCGCGAGAAGTCCAGCGGCTTCCCGAACCGGATCGTGACCCGCCGGATCCTCGGCACGACCTTCCCCGGCGGCTGGATCTCGAAGGTCCCCACCATCGCGCAGGGCACCACCGGCACCCCCGCCGTCAGCGCCATCACCGCCACCCCCACCTTGCCCTTGTAGAGCCGCCCGTCGTGCGAGCGCGTCCCCTCCGGGTAGATCCCGAGCAGCTCGCCCCGGGCCAGCACCCCGAGCCCCTCGCGGATCGCCGCCTTCCCGGCCTCCTTCCCCGACCGGTCCACCGGGATCTGGCCGGCCGCCCGGAAGAACGCCGCCGTCAGCCGCCCCCTGAGTCCCGGTCCGGTGAAGTACTCCTGTTTGGCCAGGAACGTGATCCGCCGGTCGAGCACCACCGGCATCAGGAAGTGGTCCGAGAAGGAGAGGTGATTTCCCGCGACGATCGCCGCGCCCTCCTCGGGGACGTTCTCCAGGCCCTCGATCCGGGGCCGGAAGAGCAGTTTCAGCAGGGGCCCGAGCAGGACGTGCTTCATCAGCTGGTAGAACACGCGAGATCCCCGTTCGTCGTCCGTCCACCCGTTGTAACCGCGCGGGGCCCCACGGTCCAGCGGGCGGGCGCCGGGCCCGTAGGGGAGGACTCAGGGCCGTACGGTGCCGGGGCCGCGGCCCGCAGGGGGGCGCGGGCGCGGGGCCGCCGGGCTCTGGCTGTCCGCCGCGGCCATCCCGATCGTGGCCACGGCGAGCACCACCCAGCCGAGCCAGAGCCAGCCGCTGCTGCCGAGCGCCACCGTGTACGCCGTCGTGAGCACCAGTGCGGCGCAGGTCAGCGCCGCCATCGCCTTCGTGGGACCGGACATCGGTCCGCCCTTCTCCCGACCGGGGTCGCGGAAGCCGTCCAGCCCATCGTGACCCCACGAGGGGGGCGCGCGCTACTCCCCAGACGCCCCGGCGTGCGCCGAACCCGGCCCTGAACCCGCCCGGACCCGCCCCTGACCTGCCCCGACAACGCCTCCGGGCCCGGACGGGACCCCGTGAGGTCTCCGCGCCGGGCCCGGAGGCGAAGCGTCATCCGCGCGGGCGGGTCACCGCCCGCGCGCCTGGAGCGAGGCCAGATACGCGTTGTACGCCTCCAGCTCCTTGTCCCCGTTCCGGTCGGCCGCCCGGTCCATGCGGACCGCCTGCCGCTGCTCGGAGTGGTACCACTGGTAGACCAGCGCGATCAGCACCAGGACGGACGGGATCTCGCTGAACGCCCAGGCGATGCCGCCCGCCGCGTTCTGGTCGGTGAGCGCGTCGATCCCCAGCGAGGCGGGCGGGTTCTTGTACGCCTCCACCAGCGGCTCCGTCGCCATCATCATCGCGATGCCGAAGAACGCGTGGAACGGCATCCCCGCGAACAGCTCCAGCATCCGCATCACGTACCCCGGCCGGTGCGGCCCCGGGTCCACACCCATGATCGGCCAGAAGAACACCAGGCCCACCATGAGGAAGTGCACCATCATCCCGATGTGCCCCGGCTTCGAGGCCATCAGGGTGTCGAAGAGCGGAGTGAAGTACAGACCGTAGAGGCTCGCGATGAACAGGAAGATCGTGAACACCGGGTGGGTGATCACCCGCAGGTACCGGCTGTGCAGCAGCTTCAGGAGCAGCTCGCGCGGACCGGTCGAACCGCGCCCGGCCACCGGCAGCGCACGCAGCGCCAGCGTCACCGGCGCGCCCAGGAGCAGCAGGATCGGCGACAGCATGGAGATCACCATGTGCTGCACCATGTGCACGCTGAACATGACCATGCCGTAGTCGTTGAGCTTGGTGCACATCACCAGGGCCACGGACAGCACGCCGACCGTGAAGAACACCGTCCGGCTCACCGGCCACGCGTCCCCGCGCCGCCGCAGCCGCGTCACGCCCCACCCGTACAGACCGAGCGCCGTGAGGCAGCCGATCAGGAAGAAGAGGTCGGGGGAGAACTCCAGGGCCCGCCCCAGCGTGAACGGCGGCAGATCCGTGGTCATGCCGTGCCCGCTGTGATCCATCGTGTGTACTCCTGGAGCCCGATTCGCGCTTGTTGTCCGCACCAGACTAGAACCGCCCCCGGTCGCGACCGCGACCGGGGGCGGATGTCAGGCGCCGGACCCGCTCAGAGCACGCACTCGGCCTCGGCGTAGCGGTCCGAGGGGACCGTCTTGAGGGTCTCCACGGCCTTGCCCAGCGGGACCAGCTCGATGTCGGTGCCGCGCAGCGCCGTCATCATGCCGAACTCGCCCCGGTGCGCCGCCTCGACCGCGTGCCAGCCGAAGCGGGTCGCGAGGACGCGGTCGTACGCGGTGGGGGTGCCGCCGCGCTGGACGTGGCCGAGGATGACCGGGCGGGCCTCCTTGCCGAGCCTGCGCTCCAGTTCCACCGAGAGCTGGTTGGCGACGCCGGTGAACCGCTCGTGGCCGTACTCGTCCTTGCCGCCGGAGTGGAACACCATCGAGCCCTCGCGGGGCTTGGCGCCCTCGGCGACGACCACGAT
This sequence comes from Streptomyces sp. NPDC059247, assembly GCF_042754005.1. NCBI lineage: Bacteria > Bacillati > Actinomycetota > Actinomycetes > Kitasatosporales > Streptomycetaceae > Streptomyces > Streptomyces sp. NPDC059247. The sequence goes on along the minus strand of NZ_JBHYZW010000008.1, from coordinate 210,329 downwards.
CGCGAACCGCTTGCCCGCCTCGAAGCGCTCGCCGACCCGGGCGGCCAGCTCGTCCATGTCGAAGGGACGCTCGGGCACGACGACCGCGTGCGCGCCCGCAGCCATGCCGGAGTGCAGCGCTATCCAGCCGGTGTGACGGCCCATGACCTCGACGACCAGGACGCGCTGGTGGGACTCGGCGGTGGTCTTCAGCCGGTCGAGGGCCTCGGTGGCGACGGTCACGGCGGTGTCGAAACCGAAGGTGACGTCGGTGGAGGCGATGTCGTTGTCGATGGTCTTCGGGACGCCGACGATCGGCAGCCCCGCCTCGGACAGCAGGTTCGCCGCCTTGAGGGTGCCCTCGCCGCCGATCGGGATGATCGCGTCGAGGCCCAGGTCGGCCACGTGCCCCTTGGCGCGCTCGACGCCGTCCACCAGATGCGCGGGCTGGACGCGCGAGGAGCCGAGGATGGTGCCGCCCCGCGCGAGGATGCCGCCGACCGCGTCGAGGTCGAGCTTGCGGTAGTCGCACTCGAGGAGCCCCCGCCACCCGTCGTGGAAACCGATCACCTCGTCGCCGTGGTCGACGACGGCGCGGTGCACGACGGAACGGATGACAGCGTTCAGACCGGGGCAGTCTCCGCCGGAGGTGAGCACGCCAATGCGCATAGCCCGAAAACCTTTGCAACGTGGGCCGACTCCCGGACCCCGTCGTCCGGCTGGATCCCCGCCACCCTATCGGTGCAGGATGGCGGGGCCGAACCGGATGTCCGCACAGTGGACAACGTACGCGTGTACGGGTGCCCCGCGCGGCTCGCGTCAGGCGGGCTGGGTGGCCGCCGCGATGCGCTCGGCGCGCAGCGCCTCGTACCAGCGTTCGTCGGTCGGCGGCAGCGCGTTCACGTCGAGGGCCAGCTTCAGGAGCAGGTCCGCGATCTGCGGGTTGCGGGCCATGACCGGGCCGTGCATGTACGTACCGAAGACGGTCTCGTTGTACGCGCCCTCGGTGCCGTCGCCGGTGCCGTTGCCGTTGCCGAAGACGGTACGGGCGAACGGCCGGGCCGTCGGGCCGAGGTGCGTGATGCCCTGGTGGTTCTCGAAGCCCGTGAGCTGCGGGAGGCCCAGACGCGGGTCGATGTCCGCGAGGACGTCGCCGACGCACCGCTGGCCCTCGCCCCGGGTCGAGATCACGTCGATGAGGCCGAGACCGGCCTCGCGCTCGCCGAGGTCGTTGATGAACTCGTGGCCCAGGATCTGGTACCCGGCGCAGACCGAGAAGATGATGGCGCCGTTGGACGCGGCCCGGCTGAGACCGCCGTCCCGCCGCAGCCGCTCGGCCGCGAGCCGCTGCGGACGGTCCTCGCCGCCGCCGACCAGATAGATGTCGCCGGAGGTCGGGATCGGCTGGTCGCTGCGGACGTCGACGCGCTCGACGTTGAGACGCCGCTGCTGGGCGCGGCGCTCGACCACGAGCACATTGCCCTGGTCGCCGTAGGTGCTGAGCAGGTCCGGGTAGACCCAGACCAGCCGCAGGCTGCTCTCACTCATGCTGCAAAGTCCTTTGCGGGTCAGTTGCCGACGCGGCGGCGGACGTCCTGGAACGCGGTGTAGTTGGCGATCAGCTCGATCTGTCCGGGCGGGGCCATGGACACGGCCTCGTCCAGCGTCTCGCAGACGCGGAAGTCCACCCCGGCGACCTCCAGGCGGACCGCGAGGTCGAGCCTGCGGTCGCCGATCACCATGATCGGGTGTCCGGCGAGACGGCCGTAGTCGACGTCCCACAGCCAGGAGGTGTCCGTGCCGTCGGCGCCGCGCGCGTTGACCGAGAGGATCACCGGCGCGGGCGGCCCGTCGATCAGGGAGAACGTCTCCAGCCAGCCCGCCGGGTTCTTCGCGAGCAGCAGCCGCAGCTCACGGCCCTGGAAGGAGACCACGTCGTAGCGTCCGGCGACGGCCTGCACCTGGTACATCCGCTCCAGGGCCACCTGCGGCGGCACCCCGAAGACGGCGGCGACGGCGGCCGAGGTGGCCGCGTTCGCCTTGTTGGCGCGGCCGGGCAGCTGGAGCCGGATCGGCCAGGCCGAACCGTGCGGGTCGAGGACGTGGTCGCCGTTGAGCGCCCAGCTCGGCGCGGGGCGGCGGAAGCCGCACTCGCCGCAGAACCAGTCGTCGCCGGGACGCTGCATCACACCGCCGCAGGCGGGGCAGGACCAGGCGTCGTCCTTCCACTCCTGGCCCGCCGCGACCCACACCACGTTGGCGGAGGAGGAGGCGGCCCAGACGATGAGCGGGTCGTCGGCGTTGGCGACGACCACGGCCTTGGTGCCGTTGAGGCCCTCGCGCCACTTCTCGGCGAGCATCCGGGTCTCGGCCGCGCGGTCGAGCTGGTCGCGGGAGAGGTTGAGCAGCGCGATCACCTTGGGCGTGGTGTCACGGGCGACCCCGGCGAGGTACTTCTCGTCGACCTCGATCACGCCGTACCTGGAGTCCGAGCCGCCGGCCAGCGCGGAGGTGATGCCTGCGGGCATGTTGGCGCCGAGGGCGTTGGAGACGACGGGTCCCGCGGCGCGCAGGGCCTCCGCGATCAGCCGGGTCGTCGTGGTCTTGCCGTTGGTCGCGGACACCAGGACGACGTCCAGGTGCTGGGCGAGCCGACCGAGGAGGTCGGGGTCGAGCTTCAGCGCGACCCGACCGCCGATCACCGATCCGCTGCCGCGCCCCGCCGCCCGCGACACCGCGGCCGCGGCCTTGCCCGCCGTCACGGCCAGCTTGGCGCGCGGCGACAGCGGCTCTGGATTCCCGGGGTGTCCTGACATCGTTCTTGTTCCTCCTCGCGTCGGTCCGTGCTCAGCCTATCGAGATCCGGTCAGCAGCCCGAACAGCGGCACCGCCGAGCGGATGCGCGAAACGGTGAGGTCATGGCGGACCGTACCCTTACGGCCATGCGAAACCGGCCCATCCCCGGCAGTTCCGGCCACGTCCGAGAGATGACCCTCCTCGGTGCTCCCGTGCTGCACGCCCCCTGCGAGCCCGTCACCGATTTCGGCCCCGAACTGGCCCGTCTCGTCGAGGACATGTTCGCCACGATGTACGCGGCGCACGGCGTGGGCCTGGCGGCGAACCAGGTCGGCGTGGGCCTGCGGGTCTTCGTGTACGACTGCCCCGACGACGAGGAGACCCGCCATCTGGGCCATGTGGTGAACCCCCGCCTGGTGGCCGCCGACGGTGAGGTGTTCCGGGGCCCGGAGGGCTGTCTCTCGCTGCCGGGCCTGGAGGCGCCGACGCCCCGGTACGACCGCGCGGTGGTCGAGGGCGTACGGACGGACGGCTCGCCGATACGGATCGAGGGGACGGGTTTCTTCGCCCGTTGCCTCCAGCACGAGACCGACCACCTGGACGGCGGGGTCTACGCGGACCACGTCACGGGGTGGCGCAAGTCACGGTTGCTGCGCGCGATCCGCAAGCAGCCGTGGGGCGCGAAGTCCTCGGTACTGGAGGACTGAGGCCCGGGGTCCGGGGGTCAGGGGCCGAGGACCGGGGTCCGGGGAGGCGCCGGGCAGGGCGGGGCTCCTGGGACCGGCGGGTGCCGGAAGCCCGGGGCGCCGGAAGGCGCGGGTCGGGCCGGGCCGGGCCGGGTCGGAAAAGAGAGCCGGATCACAGACGAGAACCGGGTCGGAAACGGGAACCGGATCGCGGGCGAGAACCGGATCGCGGGTGGGAGCCGGATCGTGAGCGCGTGCGCGGGCCGGTCAGAAGCCCGGACCGTCGGGCAGGTCCGGAGCCTGGGCGAGCCGTCCCCAGAGGAGGTCCGCCATGCTCCGGACGAGTTCCTCGCGGGAGCAGGGGCGCTCGCCGAGCCACCAGTCCCCGGCGGCGTGCATCATCCCGACGATCCCGTGGCCCCAGATCCGGGCCTGGACCTCGGCGCCGGGCCCGAGGTCGATGCGTTCGGCGATGACCCGGCCGAGCTCCTCGCCCATGCGGCGCAGCAGCGGGGCGGAGTGGCGGCCGACGTCGAAGCCCCGCTCGGTCTGCTGGGACTCCTCCGCCGGGTGCATGAGGAAGCGGTAGACCTGGGGCATCGCCTCGATCGAGGCGAGATAGGTGTCGAGGGTGGCCTCGACCCGGCGGCGCCGGTCGGAGGGCGCGTCGAGCGCGGCCCTGAGCGCGTCGAGGAGCGCGTCGGTGTGCCGGATGGCGAGGGCGCGGTAGAGGCCGCCCTTGTCGCCGAAGTGGCGGTAGAGGATCGGCTTGGTGATGCCCGCCTCGGCCGCGATCGCGTTCATGGAGGCCTTGGGGCCGTCCCTGAGCACCACCCGGTCCGCCGCCTCCAGCAGTTCGCGCCGCCGCTGGTCGGCGGGCGTCTGCCGGTCGGTGGTCCGGTGTGCGATGTCCATGAGCGTGTCTCCCCGCGCCGCGTCTGCCTGAGGCTTCGCAACGTAACACCCGCCCGCTCTCTGCTGCCGGTCGGGCCGAATCGCTCCGCCGCAGGTTGACAGCGCTTACCCACCGGTAACAGACTGCTGTTACCGGAAGTAACGTACTCCTTGGAGGGACGTATGGGCGACTTCACGCTCGAACTCAACGAGGACCAGAGACAGGTCCGCGACTGGCTGCACGGCTTCGCCGCCGATGTCATACGGCCGGCCGCCGCCGAATGGGACGAGCGCGAGGAGACTCCCTGGCCGATCATCCAGGAAGCGGCCAAGATCGGCATCTACTCCCTCGACTTCTACGCCCAGCAGTTCTTCGACCCGACCGGCCTCGGCATCCCGGTGGCGATGGAGGAACTGTTCTGGGGCGACGCGGGCATCGCCCTCTCCATCGTCGGCACCGGTCTCGCCGCCGTCGGCGTCCTCGCCAACGGCACCGAGGAGCAGATCGGCACCTGGATCCCGCAGATGTACGGCGACGCCTCCGACGTCAAGGTCGCCGCCTTCTGCTCCTCCGAGCCCGACGCCGGGTCCGACGTCGCCGCCATGCGCACCCGCGCCGTGTACGACGGGGCCACGGACACCTGGGTGCTCAACGGCACCAAGACCTGGGCGACCAACGGGGGCATCGCCAACGTCCATGTCGTCGTCGCCGTCGTCGACCCCGCACTCGGCTCCAAGGGACACGCCTCCTTCATCGTCCCGCCGGGCACCCCCGGCCTCTCCCAGGGCCAGAAGTTCCAGAAGCACGGCATCCGCGCCTCCCACACCGCCGAGGTCGTCCTGGAGGACGTCCGCGTCCCGGGCGGCTGCCTCCTCGGCGGCAAGGAGAAGCTCGACGAGCGCCTCGCCCGCGCCCGCGAGAAGGCGAAGGCGGGCGGGGAGCGCGTCAAGAACGCCGCCATGGCCACCTTCGAGGCCTCCCGTCCGGCGGTCGGCGCGATGGCCGTCGGCACCGCCCGCGCCGCCTACGAGGTGGCCCTCGACTACGCGAAGACCCGCGTCCAGTTCGGCCGCCCCATCATCGAGAACCAGGGCGTCGCCTTCCAACTGGCCGACATGGCCACCCAGATCGACGCCGCCCGCCTCCTCGTCTGGCGCGCCTCCTGGATGGCGACGGCGGGCAAGCCCTTCACCCACGCCGAGGGCTCGATGTCCAAGCTGTACGCCAGCGAGGTCGCCAAGACGGTCACCGCCCAGGCGATCCAGATCCTCGGCGGCAACGGCTACACCCGTGAGTACCCGGTGGAGCGGATGCACCGCGACGCGGCCATCTACACCATCTTCGAGGGCACCAGCGAGATCCAGCGCATGGTGATCAGCCGCGCCCTCGCCAAGTAGACCGCCCGGAGCCCGGCGGCCCGCGCCCGGAGCGCGAGCCGCCGGGCCGACCGGCCGCCGGGCCGACCGGCAGGCACCCCCTCGGTCCGGTCGTCCGGGCGGGCCGCCGTCCGGCTCCCGTCCGGTCCCCGTCCGGTCCCCGTCCGGTCCCCGTCCGGTCCCCGTCCGGTCACACCAGGCAGAACTCGTTGCCCTCCGGGTCCTGGAGGACCACCGCGTAGTAGTCCATGCCGTCCGGCTCGTCCATCGTGTACAGCACCCGGGCGCCGAGGGCCGTCAGACGGGCCACCTCCCCGTCCACCCGCTCCCGGCGCAGCGCCAGCGGGACCTCCCGGCCACCGCCGACCTTGAGGTCCAGATGGACCCGGTTCTTCACGGTCTTCGGCTCCGGGACCGCCTGGAACCAGACGCGCGGGCCCACGCCCTTCGGGTCCACGAGGGACTCCGGCAGCTCGCCCGAGCCCTCCGGAAGCTCCTCCGCCGGGACGCCGATCGCCTCCCAGTACGCCCGCCAGGTCCCGTGCCCGGCGGGCGGCGGCTCCGGCACGTACCGCAGGGCCTCCAGCCAGAAGGGCACCAGGCGCCGGGGGTCGACGCAGTCGATCGTGAGCTGAAGGGTCATCTCTGGCCGCTCGGGCGGCACGGGTCGCTCCATGACACGAGCCTCTCAGACACCACTGACAACCGCTCTCTCCCGGCAACCGACCGGAACCGGCCCGGCGTTCGGACGACTCTCCCCACGAGCCGCCCCCTGGGGGACAATCGCTGCGCACATCGACGATCGAGGGGAAACCTCCATGGCCGTCACCACCGGCACCGAAGCACCCGAAGTCGCGGGACATCCGCTGCTCGGCTCCCTGTCCGACCTCAAGAGCGACTCGCTCGGCACCTTCCTGCGCGCCCGGCGCGAGTACGGCGACGTCGTACGGATCACCGCCGGGCCGCCCGGCATCCGCTCCACCGTCTACGGGGTCTTCTCCGCCGAAGGCGCCCAGCAGGTCCTGGCCGGGGAATCGGCCAACTTCCGCAAGGACAACAACTTCTACCAGGAGATCCGCGAGTCCTTCGGCAACGGTCTGCTCACCAGCCAGGACGAGCACTACCTGCGGCAGCGGCGGCTCGTCCAGCCCCTCTTCACCCGCCGCCGGGTCGACGGCTACGCCTCGGCCATCGCCACCGAGGTCACCACCCTCGTCGGGGAGTGGCGGGACAGCGGCGCCGAATCCGTCGACGTCCTCCAGGAGATGACCCGGCTCGCGCTGCGCGCCGTCGCCCGCATCCTCTTCGGCACGGACGTCGACGAGGCCGTCGAGATCGTCGAGAGCAGCTTCCCCGAGCTGGGCGCCTATGTGCTCCGCCGGGGCTACTCCCCGCTCAACGTCCCCCGGAGTTGGCCCACTCCGGCCAACCGCCGCGCGGCCAGCGTCCACCGGGCGCTGTACGAGGTGTGCGACCGGATCATCGCCGGGCGCCGCGACTCCGGGCGGGACCCCGCCGAGGGCGACGACCTCCTGACCCTCCTCGTCGCGGCGGAGAGCGCCGAGGACGGCAGCTTCGACGCGGACGAACTGCGCGAGCAGGTCCTCGTCTTCCTCCTCGCGGGCCATGAGACCACCGCGACCTCGCTCGGTTTCGCCCTGCACCTCCTGGCCCTCCACCCGGAGGCGCGGAAGCGGGCCCACGAGGAGGTCGACCGGGTGCTGGGCGGCCGGGACCCCGGCGCCGCCGACCTCGACGCCCTGCCCTATGTCACCCGTGTCCTCAAGGAGGCGATGCGGCTCTTCCCGGCGGCTCCGGTCATCGGGCGCCGCGCCGTCGCCGAGACCCGGATCGACGGCGTCACCATCCCGGCCGGCGCGGACGTCATCGTGGCCCCGTGGGTGACCCACCGGCACCCGGACTACTGGGAGGACCCGGAGCGCTTCGACCCGGACCGCTTCACGCCCGAGGCGGAGGCGGCCCGCCCCCGGTACGCGTGGTTCCCCTTCGGCGGCGGTCCGCGCGCCTGCATCGGGCAGCACTTCTCGATGCTGGAGTCGGGGGTGGCGCTGGCGATGATCCTCCAGCGGTACGACTTCGAGGCCGTCGACACCCAGGTGCCGGTCGGTTCCGCGATCACCCTCCAGGTGGAGGGCCCGGCCCGCTGCGTGCTGCGGGCGCGGACGGTCTGACGGCGGGGGCGGGACCCGGCTCCGGCCGGGCCCGCCGCCGTACGGCTCAGTCGGTGTGCTTGCCCGCCTGGAGGTGGAGCGAGCGCAGGGCCGCCTCCAGGGCGAACCGGTGGTCGGGGTCGACGAGCCGGTCGCCGAAGTGGCCGTCCAGGTTCCGCAGCCGGTAGCGGACGGTCTGGGCGTGTACGCCGAGCATCTCGCCGACCTGTTCGGCGGGGGCCCGGGTGGAGATGTGGACCCGCAGGGTCTCGATCAGCCGGTCGCGCCGGGAGCCCGACAGGCCGTCGAGCGGGGCCAGTTCGCGCCGGGTGAGATGGGCCACCAGCGCCGGGTCCGACAGGAGCCACAACGTTGTCAGGTGGTCCTCGCAGTGCACGAGGGGGGCGTCCGGCACGATGCCGTCGTCGACGAGCTGGAGGACCCGCCGGGCCCAGCGGACGGAGTGGGCGGCCTGCGCGGGAGGGACGGTCGGACCGATACAGGCCGGGGTTCCGGCCAGTGCGGCGTCGAGCATCTCCAGGCGTTCGGGGGTGAGCGGACCGGGGATCAGCAGGTGCGGCTGCGGGAGGGTGAGGTCCGCGAGGACGTCCCGGTCGAGCCCCGCCTGCACGAGTTCGGCGACCGGGGGCCGCAGGGCGACCATGGTGCATTCCTCGGGCAGTTGCCAGGAGGCCTCCCGGCACAGTTCGGCGATGGTGGCCCGGGGCAGCGGCGGCCCCGCGACGACCAGGTAGAGCAGTTGTCTCCGCAGCGCGGCCACGTCGGACACCGCCCGCGCCTGGACCATCACGTACCCCTCGCGGGAGAGGGACTCCAGCTCGTCGACGTAGGCGAAGAGGGCGTCCGCGAAGGCGAGGATCAGGGTGGGGGAGAGGTTGTACGTGCGTCCGATGCTCTTCGCCCGGCGCAGCGCGATCCGGGCGCCGAGCCGGTAGGCCCCCTGGAGGGTCTCCAGGTCACGGCCCTCGTACGCCTCCACCCGGCCGAACTTGCGGAGCAGCTCGTCCCGGAGGGCAGAGTTGGCGCCGGGGTCGGCGACGCGTTCCACGAAGGCCGCCAGAGCCTGTTCGACGCCCTGCCGGATGGCGTCCGAGTGGGGCCCGTTGAAGAGGTGGGCGTACACGGGGTAGGTGCGCTGGACCTCCACGCCGATCTCCTTGATGAGTCCCGGGATCTCCGGCCTCATCAGATTGGCGAACTCCCGGGGGAGCGGATCGAGCGGTTCACCGATGTGCGGTGGCGGTGCGGTGGCGGGCATGACCGATCCCTTGCTTCCTGCGTGACCGGTGGGGGATGGACAGCGGCGCCCGCCCCGGTGGGGACGGGCGCCGCGGTGCACGGTCAGGTGCGTACCGACGGGGACTGCTGAAGCTAGGACAACTGCTGTGTGCTGTACACAACTTGCGCAAGAGTTGACGTTCCCGAGACCTTCGTGGCGCTGAGTAGGCCGGTTATCGACCCTCAGTGGCCGTTACTTGACGGCGGAGTGCCAGTTCCGCGACATCACCTTGCCGGCGTCGGGGGCGGAGACGCCGGGGGCGAAGAGACCGCCGAGGTAGGTCTGGGTGTTGTTGAGCACGAGCTTGTTCTTGCCGGAGGCGGAGGGCAGACCGGTCTTGAGGTTGACCGCCGCGTCGATGATGCCGAACCACCCGAGGCCGCAGCCGCTGGCGCCGGGGACGGCGAAGGTGCTGTCGTACTGGGTGGCGCCGAGCAGGTTCAGACGGCTCATGTCGCCCTCCTCGTTGGCGGAGCCGTCGCCGTTGAAGCGCTCGACGCCGAAGTCCGGCGAGGTGAGGTTCCGCGGGCGCAGCAGGATCGGGTTGGCCTTGGTCCCGATGTAGCAGTTGTCGCCGAGGAACGGGTTCTGCAGGCGGATGCGGACCGGGATGGTCACGATCGGCTGGTCGGTGAGGACGCCCGCGATCTGGTCGAAGTTCGAGGGGGAGCCGACCGACTCCATGGTGGCGGTGATCTTGTTGAGCTTGGCGTCCGACAGCTGGCGGCAGATGTCGGTGATGAACGGGATGTCGCTGGGACACATCAGGCCGAGGAGTCCGCCGGGGACGGTGGCGGGGTCGGTGATGAGCGCGCCGGAGGCGGGCGCGGAGACCGAGCTGGTGCCGTCGGCGTTCTGGACGACGCCGATCTGGAGGTTGGTCTTCCCGGTGGCCACCGTCGTGTTGCCCATCTTGATGGACCCGCTGAGGGAGTACGAGACGACGCACTGCGGCGAGGTGTCGAGACCGTCGGAGGCGAGCATCGCCGGGGCGTCGACCGGGCAGCGGTCGAAGGGCGCCCAACTGCCGTTCAGCTGCGGGTTGGCCGCCGTCGCCGTGCCGATGGAGACGAAGGCGCCCAGGGCGGTCAGCGCGGAGACGGTGGCCAGCTTCGTGCGGGTGGAGACGAAGGGCATGGCGAAGCCTTCCTGTGAAGAGGAGGAGAGGGAGAGAGGGGAGGGGAAGAGAGGGGTGGAGCGGGACGGATCAGCGTTCGGGCCGGGGCACGATGCGGGGCTGGAGGTCGTCGGTGCAGTACTCCATGGTGGGTTCCTCCAGACCGACGTTGCAGGTCTGCCCCTGTATCTGCTTGATGTAGTTGCCGGGGCCCGAGATGGAGGCGGTGAGGAGCCGGTCGAGGTTCTCGCCACCGGCGCCGCAGCCCTTGAAGGCGGGAATGCTCACCTCGCCGACGAGGGGGCCGCCGCTGGTGAGGACGTAGCCCACGGCCGGTTCGCCCAGGGGGATCTTTCCCCTGCCCTCCAGCACCAGGTGGTCGCCGGGGTACTTGTCGGGCTTGGGGTCGACCGAGGCGAGGGGCTTCTCCGTGCGGCAGGAGGGGCCCACGTCCAGCTTGACGCCGTTGACCTTGACGTCGAGGACGCGCAGGACCAGGGGGAGCCGGACGGTGGTCTCCTGGTAGTTGTCCCCGGTCATGAAGGCGCGGACCAGGGTGTAGATCGAGACGGGCCCCGTCTGCTCCAGGGTCATGGTCGCCGTGACCGGCTGGAAGCCGAAGGCCAGCAGGGTGGAGGTGAAGGGCGGGGTCTGCTTGCGCCCCTGGTAGGAGAGGTCGCCGGTGGACCGGGTGATGAACCGGAACTCGTCCGGCGGGCCCGGCTCCTCGGGGAACTCCGGGGTGCCCTGGATGACCATCATGCAGGTCAGGGGGAGGAGCGAGGCGCCGTTCAGCTTCCGTACGTTCGAGTAGCCGGTGACGTACGCCGACAGGGCCATCGGGTCCGGGTCCTTGACGAGGCAGGGCGGTGCGGTCGGGCGGGGCGCCGGAGTGCCGGGGGCGTCCTCGTCCGCCGTCGTCAGGCCCTTGGGCGTCTGCCGCCCGGTCTCCACCTCCTTCGACGTTTCGCCCTTCCGGTCCGGGACTCCCGCCGGGCCGGTCGGGCGCGACGGGAGCGGAGGGCCGGAGGCGGACGCGGACGGCGAGGGGGCACCCGGCGAGGTGGGGGGCGTGCTCGGTTCGACCGGGACGACGGAGCCGACCGGGACCGTGGCCAGTGTCGTACGGCCCTGCGCGTCCGGGTCGGGAACGCAGCTGACGGAGAGGGAGGCGGGCGTGGTGGCGGAGGCGTCGGCCGTGCCGGGGGCGAGGTCCACCGCGAACCCCCCGGCGGTGAGCTTCAGATCACCGGTCTCGCCCGTCGTCAGGGACGGCACGTCGCCGGTGGTGGTGAGGACCAGGGGCCCTTCCGGGGGGACGGCGACGGGCTCGGCCGTACCGCTCCAGGTGGCTTCCGCCCGCTGCTCGTTCTGGGCCACACCGACCACGAGCCGGGTCTCCGCCCGTACGGTGGCGGCCTTCGGCGCGGACAGGTCGGCCACGGCCTCCGGGGGGAGCTCCACCGTAGTGGTGACGTCGGTGGGCCGGATCTCCTCGCCGACGACCGCCCGCTCGGGGAAGGCCGCCGTGATCCGCACCGTCGCGGTCCGCGCGCCGGAGGGCAGGGCGCAGACGTAGGGCAGCGCGGTGTCGACCTTCAGCGTCCCGACGGCGACGGCCGCCGCCGGAAGCAGCGGGGCGAGCGCCACGAAGGCGGCGATCGTCGCGCCGCGCGCGCGGACACGGGAGGATCGAGGGGTGGGCCGTGGGCCTTTCATCCGGTGCTCCGCTCGGGTGGTTCGTGCGCCGGCGGGGGAGAAGGGGGCCGGCGGGGGTGCGGACAGCCCGCGAACGCGGGTGGTGAGGCGCGGGTGGTGATGCCGCTACGGGTTGGTGCCGACGATCTTCAGCAGGAGGCTGCTGCCGGACACCCTGATCTGGTAGGTGGCCTTGAGGAACAGACTGCTGCCGACCGGTACGGCACCGGCGTCGTTGGTCTGGGTGACGGGGAGTTCGCCGGTGACGCTGCTGAGGGTCAGCCTGCCCGTCGCGTTGGAGAAGGTGGCGGACGACGTGCCCCGGACGCGGAGGACGAGGTAGGCGATGTTCAGCCCGATGTCGATGTCGTCGACGTACCCGCTGGTGACGCCGGTCGTGGCGTTGTAGTCCTGGGCCACGAACTTCCAGGGCCCGGTCGGTGTCACGACGAGGGGCAGCTGGCTGCTGCACGGCGCCCCGGGGGCGCCGAAGGTGGGGCCGTTGATGCCGCTGAGGACCGCCGGGTTGCCCGTGGCGCTCGACAGGACCATCGAGGCGGTGGACTTGGGGCAGTTCATGGGGATGCCGTTGAGGCTCATGCCGACGTTGCCGACGCTCGTCGCGGAGGCGGCGGTCGGCGACGGGGTGACCGTCCAGACCGTCGAGGGCACCGCCGAGGCCGGGGCCGCGGTGAGGAGCAGTGCGGCGGCGGCCGCCCCGGCGGAGAGGGCGAGTGGTGCGACCGGCTTCTTCATGACGCGGGAGCCTCCTCGGGACGGGCGGGTGGCCGACGGTGCGAACGGCCCGCGTCCGCCCGGCCGGTGGCTCCGGCCGGGCGGACGCGGGTGCTGGTTCCTTACGGGTTGGAGCCGACGATCGTCGGGATGGCGCTGCCCGACTTGAAGAGGTACGTGCCCTTGAAGGTCGGCTTGGCGCCGACCGGGACGGCCACGCCGCAGCCGGTCGAGGAGACGACGGTCAGCTCGCCCGCGGTGCTGTTGACGGCGAGCGCGCCCGTCGAGTTGGTGTACGTGGTGGACGCCTTGCCCGTGACGCGGAAGACACAGGCGCCGACGGTCACCGTGGCGTCCACGTTGCCGATGTAGCCCTTGGTCACGCCGGTCGCGGCGGTGTAGTCCTGCGCCACGATCGACCAGGGGGTGACGGGGACGGTCGTCACGTTGCCCAGCACGCTGGTGCAGGGCGCGCCGGTGGCACCGAAGGCGATGGCGCTGATGCTGCCGATCGTCGCGGGGTTGCCGGTGGCGCTGGCCCCCGAGCCCGAACCGTTCGACTTCGTACACGTCATGGCCACGCCGTTGACGCTGAGCACGATGTTCCCGCTGTTGACCGCGGTGATGCTGGCCGGGGACGGGCTGACGGTCCAGACCGTCGAGGGCACGGCCGAGGCGGGCGAGATCGCGAGGGCGAAGGCGGCGGAGGCGCCACCGGCGACGACGGCGAGGTTTCTGATGGGCTTCTTCATGGCTCTGGGACTCTCCTTGGGGATTGACCGGCAGAGGGTGGCCGCGATGGCGGACGAGCGGCCGGGACGGCTCGATTTCGTCGGCCGCGAAACCAGACGTTACTTGCGGGAAACTTAGCTGAACAATGCTGTAGTCCATGATTCTTTGAAGACGTGGCTTTGCCTGTCAAGTGGGTGAGCGGTGACGGGAATGCTCTTGGTTCCCCGGTGCGCAATGTCGACAATTATGATCGATCATGCGGGGCCGGGACGGCAGGTCTCCACCCGTTGTCCATGGAGTCGTGCATTCCGGGCGGAAACCGCTCTCTGTGGTGACAAGAAGCGGCCGGAAATTATCCTCCGGCTGATAAACGCCCTGCCCTGAGGCCCTGTTTCGCTAAAACTCGGAATCCGGTATTGCCGGAAGAGGTTACCGGGTCGTAGCGTTCGCGTTGCCGACGCCCCGTCGCAGGTCGGCGCGGATCCGCGGACCGCTCCTGCGGCGGACCGCACCCGGCCCGGCCCCTCTCGCGGGGGCAGGTCACCGCGGGCGGGGACCGTCCGCCCGGCCTTCCGGGCGACGAACACCGCCCTGTCTCCCCGGAGACAAAAGTCGCTCCCGACCTTGTCTCCCCGGTGACAAAAACGGAAGCGGATCAAGGTTTCTGCGCCAGCCCTATTGTCCGGGTGATCCGCTCCGACTTACCGTGCGCCCGCGGCGCACGCACCACGCACGCTTGCTGGAGGTGGGATGGGAATCGAAGTAGTCGTTGAGGGTCTGACCATGTCCTTTGGCAAGCAGAACATCTGGCAGGACGTGACGCTGACATTGCCGGCCGGAGAGGTGAGCGTCATGCTCGGCCCTTCCGGAACGGGCAAGACCGTCTTCCTGAAATCGCTCATCGGACTGCTGAAACCCCAACAGGGCCGTGTCCTCATCAACGGGGTCGACATGGTCAGCAGCCCCGAACGGGACATCTACGAGACCCGCAAGCTCTTCGGGCTCATGTTCCAGGACGGAGCCCTCTTCGGCTCCATGACCCTCTTCGACAACATCGCCTTCCCGCTGCGCGAGCACACCCGCAAGCGGGAGTCCGAGATCCGGCGCATCGTCATGGAGCGGATCGACCTCGTCGGACTGCTCGGCGCGGAGGGCAAACTGCCCGGCGAGATCAGCGGCGGTATGCGCAAGCGCGCCGGACTGGCCCGCGCGCTCGTCCTCGACCCGCAGATCGTGCTGTGCGACGAACCGGACTCCGGTCTCGACCCCGTCCGCACCGCCTATCTGTCCCAGCTCCTGATCGACCTCAACGCGCGCATCGACGCGACGATGCTGATCGTGACCCACAACCTCGACATCGCCGCCACCGTCCCCGACAACATGGGGATGTTCTTCCGGCGCAACCTGGTCACCTTCGGCCCCCGCGAGGTCCTCCTCACCAGCGACGAACCGGTCGTCACCCAGTTCCTCGCCGGGCGCCGCGAAGGCCCCATCGGCATGTCAGAGGAGAAGGACGCCGCCCTGCTCGCCGCCGAGGCGGTCAACTCCGCCACCGGCCCGAGCGCCCCTCCCGGCATCGTCCCGCAGCTGGAGCCGTCTCCCGGACTGCCCCCGCGCGCGGCCGTCGCCCGCCGCAGGGAACGCGTCCTCGGGATGCTCGACCGGCTGCCGCCCGCCGCCCAGGCAGCCATCCGCGACACCTACGCCCAGACCGACAGGGCCCCCACGCTCACGCTCCCGGCCCAGGGGAGCGGCTCGTGATCACCGGTGCGCTGCGGCAGACCGGCCGTCTCTTCGCCCTCGCCCTCGAAGTGAGCCGGGCCGTCTTCCGGCGACCCTTCCAGTTCCGTGAGTTCATCGAGCAGTTCTGGTTCGTCGCCAGCGTCACCATCCTGCCGGCCGCCCTCGTCTCCATCCCGTTCGGTGCGGTGATCGCCCTTCAGGTCGGTTCGCTCACCCAGCAGCTGGGTGCCCAGTCGTTCACCGGCGGCGCCAGCGTCCTCGCCGTCATCCAGCAGGCCAGCCCCCTCATCGTCGCCCTCCTCATCGCCGGTGCGGGCGGCTCCGCCATCTGCGCCGACCTCGGCTCCCGCAAGATCCGCGAAGAGCTGGACGCGATGGAGGTCATGGGCGTCTCGCCGGTCCAGCGCCTGGTCGTGCCCCGGGTCCTGGCCACCATGGCGGTGGCCGTCCTCCTCAACGGCATGGTCTCCGTCGTCGGCACCCTCGGCGGCTACTTCTTCAACATCATCCTCCAGGGCGGCACCCCCGGCGCGTACCTCTCCAGCTTCTCCGCCCTCGCCCAGCTCCCCGACCTCTACATCAGCGAACTGAAGGCCCTCATCTTCGGGTTCATCGCCGGGATCGTCGCCGCCTACCGGGGCCTCAACCCCCGGGGCGGCCCCAAGGGCGTCGGCGACGCCGTCAACCAGTCCGTCGTCATCACCTTCATGCTGCTGTTCTTCGTGAACATGGTGCTGACGGGCATCTACCTGCAGATCGTCCCGCCGAAGGGAGGCTGAGCGCGATGGCCTCCCCCTTCGTCTGGCTCGACCGCTCCGGAGACCAGCTCCTCTTCTACGTCCGGGCCCTGCTCTGGATACCCAGGACCCTGCGCCGGTACCTCAAGGAGGTGCAACGGCTGCTCGCCGAGGTCGCGTTCGGCTCCGGCGGCCTCGGCGTCATCGGCGGCACCATCGGCGTCATGATCGCGATGACGCTCTTCACCGGAACCGTCGTCGGGCTCCAGGGCTACGCGGCCCTGGAACAGATCGGCACCGCCGCCTTCACCGGCTTCGTCTCCGCCTACTTCAACACCCGCGAGATCGCCCCCCTCGTCGCCGGACTCGCCCTGTCCGCGACCGTCGGCGCCGGATTCACCGCCCAGCTCGGCGCCATGCGCATCAACGAGGAGGTCGACGCCCTGGAAGGCATGGGCATCCGCTCCATGCCCTACCTGGTCACCACCCGCATCATCGCGGGCGTCGTCGCCATCGTCCCCCTCTACGCGATCGGGCTGCTCTCCTCCTACCTGGCCTCCCGCTACATCACCGTCCTCTTCAACGGCCAGTCCCAGGGCACGTACGACCACTACTTCAACCTCTTCCTGTCACCGACGGACGTCCTGCTCTCGGTGCTCAAAGTGCTGATCTTCAGCGTGATGGTGATCATCGCCCACTGCTACTACGGCTTCCGCGCCTCCGGCGGACCCGCCGGAGTCGGCATCGCCGTCGGCCGCTCCGTGCGCAACGCCATCGTGCTGATCAGCGTCACCGACTTCTTCCTGTCGCTGGCCCTCTGGGGCGCGACCACGACCGTGAAGGTGGCGGGGTGACATGAGCGACTCACGTGCCGAGACCCTGCGCCGCCGCTCCGCGGGCGTCGTCTTCCTCCTGGTGCCCGCCCTCCTCGCCTGGCTCGCGGTCGCCGTCTACGACAAGGAGTTCACCGACTCCGACCCGATCACCGTCGAGACCGGCACCATCGGCAACGAGATGCACCTCGGCGCCGAGGTGAAGCTCCGCGGCGTCGTCATCGGCGAGGTCCGGGCCATCGACGCCATCGACGGCGGAGCCCGGCTCACCCTTGCCATGAAGCCCGGAACCCTGCGCCACGTCCCCTCCGACGTCCGCGCCCAGATGCTCCCCACCACCCTCTTCGGCGAACGCTTCGTCGCCCTCGTCCCGCCCGGCGGCGCCTCTGCGGACACCCTGGGCCCCGGAGCCGTCATCGCCGAGGACCGCTCCAGCAACGCCGTCGAACTCCAGCAGGTCCTCGACAACGTCCTGCCCCTGCTGACCGCCGTCCAGCCGCAGAAGCTCTCCGCGACCCTGTCGGCCGTCTCCCAGGCCCTCGAAGGACGCGGCGACAAGCTCGGCGAGACCCTCGACCGGCTCGACGCCCACCTGACCCGCTTCAACCCCCATCTGCCCGCCCTCACCCGCGACCTGAAAGAACTCGTGAAGGTCAGCCACGTCTACGCGGACGCCGCCCCCGACATCGTCACGGCGCTCACCGACTTCACCACCACCAGCGGCACCCTCGCCGAACAGGAGGCCGCCCTCGCGGGCACCCTCGGCGCCACGACCCGGACCTCCGAGGACCTGACGGCCTTCCTCCGGCAGAACAAGAACAACATCATCCGGCTCAGCGCCACCAGCAGGCCCACTCTGGAGCTGCTCGCCGAGTACTCCCCGGCGTTCCCCTGCACCCTGCGCACCCTGGCCCAGTTCGTCCCCGCCATGGACAAGGCGCTCGGCAAGGGCACCGACCGGCCCGGACTGCACGTCGAGGTCACCACCGTGCCCTCGCGCGGCGCGTACGTCCCCGGCCGCGACAAGCCGTCCTACACCTCCGGCGGCGGCCCCAACTGCTACCCCGTGCCCTACCTCGGAGTCCCCGCCGCCCCCGCCGCACGGGCCTCCGCGGCGGCCGACCAGAACCTGGGGCCCGCCAACTCCGCGCAGGAGAACGACCTCGTCAACGAACTCCTCGCGCCCGCCGCGAAGAAGCGGCCCGGCGAACTGCCGGACTGGAGCAGCCTGCTGGCCGGACCCGCGTTCCGCGGCGCGGAGGTGACCCTGCGATGACGACCCCGCCCTCCCACACCCGACGGCGCGGCCTCACCGGGACCGTCCTCAAGTCCCTCGCGTTCGTCCTGGTCACCGCCCTGGCCACCACCGTCCTCGGCTTCAGCATCGCCAACACCGGGGTCGGCTCCGCCACCCGCTCGTACAAGGCGCTGTTCACCGACGTCACCGGGCTCGTCAAGGGCGACTCCGTGCGCATCGCCGGGGTCAAGGTCGGCGAGGTCAGCGACGTCCGCGTCGTCGAACGCCGCACCGCCCAGGTCACCTTCACGGTCCGCGAGGACCGCACCCTGCCCCGCTCGGCCACCGCCGCCGTCAAGTACCTCAACATGGTCGGCCAGCGGTACGTGTCCCTCGGCCAGGGCAGCGGCGACCTCGGCGGCACCCTCGCCGCAGGCGAGACCATCCCGCTCGACCGCACCACCCCCGCCCTCGACCTGACCCTGCTGTTCAACGGTTTCAAGCCGCTGTTCGAAGGACTCTCGCCCGCCGACGTCAACGACCTCGCCGGCTCCCTCGTCCAGGTCCTCCAGGGCGAGAGCGGCACCGTCGACAGCCTCCTGAAGCACATCGGCTCCCTCTCCAAGACCGTCGCGGCCAAGGACAAGGTCATCGGAGAGGTCGTCACCCACCTCAACACCGTCCTCACCACCTTCAACAACCGCGAGGACGCCTTCGGGGACCTCGTCGTCACCCTCCAGAAGCTCGTCACCGGCTTCAACACCGACCGCAAGCCCCTCGGCCAGGCGGTACAGGCCATCGGCGACCTCACCACCACGACCGCCGGACTCTTTCAGGAGAGCCGCGCCCCCCTGAAGAAGGACATCCGCGAACTGGGCCGCCTCTCCGGCACCCTCGGCGACCACTCGGCCAGGCTCGAGGCGTTCCTCGCCAACACCCCCGCCAAGATGACGGCCCTCGCCCGCCTGTCCTCGTACGGATCGTGGTTCAACCTCTACCTCTGCGAGGCACGCGTGAGCGGCGTGGGAACCTCCGACGGCTCCAAGCCGCCGACCGGCATCACCGTCACCGAGGCGAGGTGCGGCCGATGAGTCCCGCCCCCCGGTTCAAACCGGCCAAGGAACGCAGCCCCGTCGCCGTCGCCGTCGTCGGGCTCGTCCTCCTCGCGCTCCTCGCCGCCCTCGCGTACAACGTCGGGAAACTGCCCCTCGTCGGCGGTGACACCGCCTACAGCGCCGACTTCACCGAAGCCGCCGGACTCGACACCGGCGACGAGGTCCGCATCGCCGGGGTCAAGGTCGGCAAGATCACCGGGATCGCCCTCGACGGCGCCAAGGTCAAGGTGACCTTCGAGGTCGGCGACGCCTGGATCGGCGACAAGTCGACCGCCGCCATCGCCATCAAGACCCTCCTCGGCGAGAAGTACCTGGCCGTGGACCCGCTGGGCTCCGCCCGGCAGGACCCCGGCACCCGCATCCCGCAGTCCCGCACCACCTCCCCGTACGACGTGACGCAGGCGTTCCAGGACCTCAGCGGCACCGTCGACGCCATCGACACCGAGAAGCTCGCCGAGAGCTTCGAGACCATCTCCGACACCTTCAAGAACTCCCCGCCGCACGTCCGCAACGCCGCCACCGGCCTCTCCGAACTGTCCAGGTCCGTCTCCAAGCGCGACACCGAACTCGCCAGGCTCCTGGAGAACAGCAAGCGGTTCACCAAGACCCTCCAGGACAAGAAGTCCAGCTTCGAGACGCTCATCGAGGACGGCGGCTCGCTCCTCGGCGAACTCCAGAAGCGCCGGGACGCCATCCGCGCCCTCCTCAAGGGCAGCAGGGCGCTGGGCACCGAACTCGGCGGACTCGTCAGTGACAACGACCGGCAGCTCGGCCCCACCCTCAAGGCCCTCAGCCGGGTCACCGGCGTCCTGGAGAAGAACAGCGGCCAGCTCGACAAGACGCTCGCCCTCATCGGCCCGTACTACCGGCTCGTCGGCAACACCCTCGGCAACGGACGCTGGTTCGACAGCTACCTGTGCGGTGTGGTGCCCCGCAACTACCTGCCCGAGACCTCGCAGCCCGCGACCGGATGCCTGCCGCCGAAACCGAAGACGACGGCCCAGGGGAGTGCCGCACGATGACCACAGCCAGAAAACCCCTCGTCGCCGGTCTCGCCCTCGCCGTCCTCGCCGCCTGCGGCCTCGTCGCCGTCCGCGTCCTGGAGTCCGACGGCACCCGCGTCACCGCCTGGTTCGACCGAGCCGTCGGCATCTACGCCGGATCGGACCTCCGGGTCCTCGGCGTACGGGTCGGCGAGGTCGAGTCCGTCGAACCTCGGGGCACCCGCGTCCGCGTCGAACTCCGCCTCGACGAGGGCATCCGCGTCGCGGCGGACGCCCGCGCCCTCGTCGTCGCCCCCAGCATCGTCGCCGACCGCTACGTCCAGCTCACCCCCGCCTGGAGCAGCGGCCCCGCCCTCGCCGACGGCGCCGAACTGCCCGCCTCCCGCAACCGCACCCCCGTCGAGATCGACCAGCTGTACGCCTCCATCACCGAACTCGGCAAGGCCCTCGGCCCCGACGGCGCCAACTCCACCGGCGCCCTCTCCGGACTCCTCGACACCGGCGCCCGCAACCTCAAGGGCAACGGCGCCGCCATCGGCACCTCCATCGAGGAGTTCGGCAAGGCGGCCAAGACCCTGGACGGCAGCAGCGAGCAGCTGTTCACCACCCTCGGCCAGCTCCAGACCTTCACCACCATGCTCAAGGAGAAGGACGGCGACGTCCGCACCGCACAGGAACGCCTGGACGAGGTCGTCGGCTACTTCGCCGAGAACAAGGACGACCTCGCCGCCGCCCTCAAGGAACTCGGCAAGGCCCTCGCCCAGGTCAAACAGTTCATCAAGGACAACCGGGGCGAACTCAAGAAGAACGTCGACCGGCTCGTGCCCCTCACCCAGACCCTCGTCGACCAGCGCGCCTCCCTCGCCGAGGCCCTCGACGTCGCCCCCCTCGCGGCGGGCAACCTCATCAACGCCTACGACAAGGACACCCGCACCCTGGACGGCCGCGCCAACCTCAACGAGATCAGCTCGGGCGGACCGCTCCTCCCGCTGCCGGTCTCCGGAGCCTCCTCGGACAGCAGCGGAAGGGGGGACCGGTGAAAGGCCCCAGCACCCCCTCGGGGAAGGCCCTCGGCGCGGGCGCCGTCGCCGTCGTCGTCCTCGGCCTCGGACTGGCCGTCCTCGTCGGAGCGGTCCCCGCGAACCCCGTCCGCTTCGACGGCATCGAGGACCTCCCGCTGCCCGGCGGCGCCGACCTCGGCTCCCACCCGTACACCGTCACCGCCGAACTCGACGACGTCCTCAGCCTCGTCCCGCAGTCCGCGGTCAAGGTCAACGACGTCGCCGTCGGACGCGTCACCGCCATCGAACTGGGCGACGGCTCCCCCTCCGGCACCTGGACCGCCCGCGTCACCCTGAAGATCAACGGCGACGTCCGGCTGCCCGCGGGCGCGGGCGTCCGCCTGGAACAGTCCAGCCTCCTCGGCGAGAAGTACGTCCAGCTCGTCGCCCCGCCGAAGGACGACGGCAGCCGCCTCGGCGACGGCAGCGTCATCCCCCTCGCCCGCACCAGCCGCAACACGGAGGTCGAAGAGGTCTTCGGCGCGCTGTCCCTGCTCCTCAACGGCGGCGGCGTCAACCAGCTCAAGACCATCACCCGCGAACTCAACGCGGCGCTCGGCGGACGCGAGCCCGAGATGCGCTCCCTGCTCAACCGGGTGAACACGCTCGTCACCACCCTGGACGCCAACCGGGGCGACATCACCCGCGCCCTCGACGGCCTCAACCGGCTCTCCGCCACCCTCGCCGGACGCAAGAAGGACGTCGACACCGTCCTCACCGGCCTCTCGCCCGGCCTGAAGACCCTGGAGAACCAGCGGGGCTCCCTGCTGACCATGCTGCGCGCCCTCGACACCCTGTCCGGAGTCGCCGTCAGCACCATCGACGCCAGCAAGAAGGACATGGTCGCCGACCTCAAGGCCCTCGCGCCCACCCTGAAGGCCCTCGCGGACGC
The DNA here is from genome assembly GCF_042754005.1 of Streptomyces sp. NPDC059247. Classification (NCBI taxonomy): domain Bacteria; kingdom Bacillati; phylum Actinomycetota; class Actinomycetes; order Kitasatosporales; family Streptomycetaceae; genus Streptomyces; species Streptomyces sp. NPDC059247. The sequence goes on along the minus strand of NZ_JBHYZW010000008.1, from coordinate 188,222 downwards.
CGGCGCGGACCTGCCCGAATCGCTCCAGGCACTCCTCACCTACCCCTTCACCGACGAGGTGCTGAAGGGCGTCAAGGGCGACTACCTCAACACCTATCTGCACCTCGCGGCCACCCCCGGCACCGAGATCATCCCCCCGCTGATCCCCCGGGACGACGCCCCGAAGCCCCCGACACCGGCCCCGACCACGGAACCGGAACCCGAACCGGAGCCCGAGCCGGGCGCGGAGGGCGCGGCCCGTCACCGCGACCCGGACCTGCCGCTGCCGCCGGTGACGACGGCCCCGTCCGGCCGGACCGGCGCACCCGAGGACGGAGGAGACCGCCGATGATCACCCGCACCGTACGCCTGAAGAACCTCGCCTTCCTGGTCATCGCCGTCCTCGTGCTCGGCTTCGTCGGCGTCCGCTACGCCGACCTCGGCCGGTACGCGGGCGTCGCCGACCACTACACCGTCCGTGTCCACCTCGCCCGCACCGGCGGCCTGTTCACCCACTCCGACGTCACCTACCGGGGCGTCTCCGTGGGCCGCGTCGGCGCCATCGACCTGACCGCCGACGGCGTCGTGGCCGAACTGCGCATCAAGAAGTCCGCCCCCCGCATCCCCTCCGACGCACGGGCCGTGGTCGCCGGACTCTCCGCCGTCGGCGAGCAGTACATCGACCTGCGGCCCGAGAGCGACGGCGCCCCCTACCTCGCCGACGGCGCCCGCATCGAGCAGTCCGACACCCAGGTACCGGCGCCCGTCACCGACGTCCTCGCCAGCATGAACGACCTCGCGGGCTCCGTCCCGCTGGACTCCCTGCGCACGGTCGTCGACGAGTTCGGCAAGGCCTTCGAGGGCCACGGCGACGACCTCCAGGTCCTCCTGGACAACGGCAGCGGCTTCGTGGAGGCCGCCGACAAGTCCCTGCCGTCCAGCATCCGGCTCATCAACGACGGCGAGGTCGTCCTGCGCACCCAGGCGGAGGAGAGCCGCGCCATCCGCGACTTCGCCACCGGCGCCCGCGACCTCGCCGTCACCCTCAAGGGCTCCGACGCCGACCTGCGCCGCCTCCTCGCCGTCGCCCCCGACGCCGCGGGCCAGGTCAGCGGACTCCTGCGCGACCTCGACCCCAGCCTGAGCGTCGTCCTCGCCAACCTCCTCACCACCTCGGAGCTGACCGTCACCCGGCAGCGCGGGATGGAGGAACTGCTCGTGAAGTTCCCCGCGGCCGTCTCGGCCGGAGCCACCGCCGTCGACAACGGACGTCTCAACGTCGGCATGGCCGTCACCTTCTTCAAGCCACTGCCCTGCACCTCGGGATACGGCGGTACGCGCTACCGCAACGGACTCGACCTCGGCACCGCGCCCGCCCTCAACACCCGGGCCTCCTGCACGGGCCCGGCGGCGTCCGGCGTCAACGTACGGGGCTCGGGCCAGGCGCCCCGGGGCGGCCCCGTGCCCACCCCGGCCAAGCCCGGCTCGCTGCCCTCGGGCACCGCGCGCGGCGGCACGGCGGGCCAGGGCGAGGCGCTCCCCGGCGCGCTCGCCCTGCCCGGCCAGTCCTCCGCCCCCACCGGCATGGCCGGTCTCCTCGGCCTGGACGCCGGGAGCACCCGATGAGGCGGGCCCGCGTCCTCGGCACCTGCGCCCTCGTCGTCGCCCTGGGCTTCTGCGGAACCGGCGCCTGGACCTACGCCCAGGCCCGGGACGACCAGGAACTCGCCTTCGGCCGCGAACGGGACACCGCCCTCGCCGAGGGCCGCGACCGCCTCACCGTCCTGAACACCCTGGACGCCTCGACCCGCGAGCACGCGGAGGCCGGCATCCGCGCCTGGCGCGAGGCGTCCACCGGACCGCTCCGCACCGAACTGGGCGCCACGCGAGCGGCGGTGGGCGCCTCGGCGCGCGCCACGGTGACCGAGGCGGCACTCACCGCGCTCGACACCAGGGCCGGTACTGCGAAGCTCATCGCGACCGTACAGGTGGAGGTCACGCCCCGGGGGACCAGCAAGCCGACCAGCGACCGCAAGCGCCTGGAGGCCGTCCTGACCCGCACGGGCGAGAACACCTGGAAGGTCGCGGCACTGAGCGCGGTACCGGTCGCCGGTGCCGAGGAGGGCGGGGAGCGGTGACGCGACTGCTGAAGGACACGGAGCCAGGGACCACGACCGGCGCCACCGCCGAGGCGACGCCCGAGACCGCGCCGGAGACCACGGACGAGGCCACGGGCGAGACCAAGGGTGAGACCACGGGCGAGAGCGCGACCGGGGCCACGGGCGAGAGCGCGACCGGGGCCACGGACGAAGAGGGCCCCGGCCGCGAAGGCTCCCGCCGCGTCGGCCGGTTCGGCGCCCTCGTCGCCGTCGCCGTCACCGCGCTGCTCCTCGGCGGCGGCTGGTTCTTCCACGCCGCCGACCAGCTCCGGTCCACCCCGTCCGCGCGGAACCTCGCGCTCACCGACGCCGGGGCCACCGCCCGGGTCGGCGGCGACGTCGGCGAGGGCCTCGCCCGGGTCTTCTCGTACACCCCCGACCGCACCGACGCCGCCGAACGCTCCGCCGACCACCTGCTGGCCGGACGCGCGGCCCGCCAGTACGACGAGCTGTTCGCGCAGGTCCGGGCGAGCCTGGTGGAGCAGCGCATCACCCTCAGCACCCAGGCCGTCCGCACCGGGGTGATCGAACTCGACGGGGACAGCGCGCGTCTCCTCGTGTTCCTCGACCAGACCTCGCGGCGGGACAAGGGCGCGGCCACCTCCGCCGCGGCCCAGCTCACCGTCACCGCCCGGTTCGGGGGAGACCGGTGGCAGATCGTCGACATCAAGACCCGCTGAGCATCAGCGGGAGACGGGAGCACCCCATGACACGCGCGGTCCGTACCCCGGCGGGCATCCGCCCGGCCCTGGCCGTGGCCCTCGTGCTCACCCTCGTCGCGGGCGCCTTCGCGGCCTGGGCGGGCCGGGACTGGTACGCGACCGCCCACGACGGGTCCGCCGCGTACGCCGAGCAGCGCGACCGTGCCCTCGCGGCGGGCGAGCAGGCCGTGCAGAACCTCAACACGCTCGACCACCGCGAGGTCGACCGGGGCATCGACCTCTGGGAGTCCTCCACGACCGGCGAGCTGCACAAGCAACTCGTCGAGGGGCGCGCGGAGTTCACCGACCAGGTGAAGACCGCGAAGACGGTGACCACCGCCCGGGTGCTCTCCGGCGCGGTCACCGAGCTGGACGACCGGGCCGGGCGCGCCCGGGTGCTCGTCGCCCTGCGGGTCACGGTCACCACCCCCGACGCCAAGAGCACCGACAAGGACAGCCGCATGTTGGGCGAGCTGACCCGCGCCGACGGCCAGTGGAAGCTCAGCGGCCTGGGGCAGGCCCCCGTGGGCGGTACGTCGACCGGCTGACCGGGGCCGTACCCCCAGGAGCCACCCGCACCCGAAAGGACACCGCACGATGCCGACGCCCCGTCACCACCTCAACCGCCAGCGCCGCCGCCAGGCCCTCGCCGAGCAGTCGGCCCCCGCGTCCGCCGCTCCGGACGGAGCCCGGTCCCGCACGTCGACGGACCTGCTCACCGAGCCCGCCCCGCGCACCCGGCCGCGCCCGGCGGCGACGCCCGTACGGGCCGGGGAGCCGGAGCGGACGGCCGGGAGGCCCGGGGCCGGGGGCGGCGCGGGGGAGCGCGGCGACCGGGCCGCCGGGACGCCGCCCCGCTCCCTCGTGCCGCTCGTCGTCCTGTGCGTCCTGACCCTGCTGCTCGGCGGTTTCGCGGGCCTGGCGCACAGCAGGGCGGGCGCGCTGCGCGACGATCCGGCGCGCGCCAACACGGCTCTCTCCGACCTGGCGCGGACCAGCGAGATCAAGGGGCAGACCGCGGCGGCGGTCGCCGCGCTCTTCTCCTACGACCACGCGGGCCCGGCCCCCTTCGAGCGGGCCCGCGAGACCCTCCTCACCGGGAAGGCCGTCGAGCAGCACCGGGCCCTGTTCGACGCGGTCCTCGCGAAGGCGGCCGAGCAGAAGTCGGTGATCACCACGGTGGTCACCGACAGCGCGGTCGAGCGGATCGACGGCGACCGCGCCCGGGTCCTGGTCTACGCAGACCAGAGCAGCGTCAGCACGGCGGGGACGCGGGGCGCCAAGGGCGGCTCGAAGGAGTCGAAGGCCCGGGACCAGGGGGTGTACGCGGGCGCCATGTTCGCCGTGGACATGGTGCGCGACGACGGCCGCTGGCTGGTCGGGGGCATCGACACCTTCGGCCGCTGAGCGAGGGCCCGGAGACGGCGCCCCGGGCCCCCGGGCGCCTCCCGTGCCGTCTTCCGGCCTCCGGGGACCGCTCCGGGAGGCCGGTTCCGGCCGTGCCTCACCCGGTGAGCTGTCGCGGGGCGGCGGCCTCGGGGGCGCCGCCGTGCTGTTCCTCCTCGGGGCGGCCCTTCCTGGGCAGCAGGAAGGTGATCGCGAGGAACGTCACCAGCAGGCAGGCCTGGACGATCAGCGCGCGGTGGAAGCCCCCGGTGAAGTCCCCGTCCTCGGCCCGTGCGAAGAACACCGAGCCGAACACCGCGACGCCGACCGAACCGCCGACCGCCTGGACGGCCGTGAGGACGCCGGAGGCGGAACCGATCTCGTCGTCGTCGACCGCGGCCAGGATGAAGCTGAACAGGGCGGCGATCACCATGCCCGCCCCGGCACCGGCCACGGCGGTGCCGGGGACGATGTCCCAGACCGAGAACGAGGCGGTGCCGAGGGAGTCCAGCTCGAACCAGAGCAGGGCCGCACCGGCCAGTTGGACCAGCGGTCCGATCTGGAGCACCTTGCGGCCGATCCGGTCCGCGAGGAACGCGCCGCTGACGGCGCCGCCGACGGCGGTTCCCACCGCGAGCGGAAGGTTGCCGAGCCCCGCGTCACCGGCGGTGAAGCCCTGGCCGATCTGGAGGAACAGGGTCAGGACGAGCTGGGTGCCGATCAGCCCGCCGAAGAACAGGGCGATGCCGCCGAGCCCGACGGTGAAGGCCGGTTTGCGGAGCAGGCCCGGGGTCACCAGCGGCTCGCGGCCGGCGGCGGCGGTCCGGCGCTGCTGGACGGCGAACAGGGCGAAACCGGCCGCGGCGGCGGCCATGCACAGCCAGGTCCACAGCGGCCAGCCGTCCTCCTGCCCCTGGTTGAGCGGCAGCACGAGCAGGGCGCAGGCCGCCATGACCAGGACCGCGCCGGTGGTGTCGACCCGCACCGTGCGGTCGCCCGCCTTCCTCGGTACGAACTTCGCCGCGACGGCCAGCGCCGCGAGGCCGATGGGCAGGTTGATCAGGAACACCGAGCGCCAGCCCAGACCGAAGAAGTCCCCCTCGATGAGGAAGCCGCCCAGGACCGGGCCGATGATGCCGCCCAGACCGAGGACGGGGCCGAAGACCGCGAAGACCCTGGTGAGTTCGGGACCGGAGAAGTTCTCCCGCAGCAGCCCGAGGCCCTGGGGCAGCAGCAGCGCCCCGGCGGTGCCCTGCAGCAGCCGGAAGGCGATCAGCGACCCGATGTCCGGCGCGAGCGCGCACAGCAGCGAGGCGGCGGTGAAGGCCGCCAGGCCGATCAGGAACATCCGGCGCCTGCCGTAGCGGTCCCCGAGCCTGCCGCCGAGGATCAGACCGGCGCCCAGGGTGAGGGCGTAGCCGCCGATCACCCACTGGAGCCCGACGGAACCGGCGCCGAGCGATCTCTCCAGGTCCGGCCCGGCGACGTTGACGATGGAGGCGTCCAGGAGGTCCATGATCTCGGCGACGATCATCACCGCCAGGATCAGCCATCGCCACCGGTAGGGCCCGCTGGTCTCGTCAGGGGTGGGGGACGGGTCACGCACGCCAGATACCTCCATCGTGAAGTAATTCCATGGTGAAGGTAAAGTGGGGGCGGTAGGTTGTCAAAGCGGAACGACGGCGCGGACGGCGTGGCGGACGGGAAGGCGGAGGGACCGGTATGGAGGAAGCGGTGCGCGACGACGTCACGGAGCGGCGCGAGCGGCTGATGGAGGCGCTGCGGATCTACGGCGGCCACTACGCCGAGCTCAGCCGCCGCTTCGCCGCCTGGCTGGGCCTGCACTCCACCGACGCCACGGCGGTACTGGAGATCGCGGCGGCCGAGGAGCGCGGCACCCCCCTCTCACCGGCGCGGCTGAGCGAGCGCATCCCCCTGTCCACGGGAGCCACCACCGCGCTGCTGAACCGGCTCGAAGCGGCGGGGCACATCACCCGCGCCCGCGAACACTCCGACCGGCGCGTCGTCACCCTGCGCTGCGGCGGGCACATCCAGGAACGGGCGGACGAGTTCTTCGGTCCGCTCGCCGGGCGCCTCGACACCGCGATGTCGCACTACCCGCCGAGGCTCCTGGAGGAGTTCGAGTCCTTCCTGGCCGTCCTGAACGTCACCATGGACACCCATCTCGCGGAGCGGGCGGCGGAGGCACCGCGCTCCCCCCGCCCCCCTGGCGACCGGACCGCCTGACCGGTCCGGACCCCCTTCCCGGGGCCGGACCTCACGAAAGCCCTCAGGCCGTACCCGGGCCGCCGGGGCACGCCCCCGGCCCCTCAAGGCCGCACCCGGGCTGCCCGAGCCGACCCCGGCCCCGCCCCCCGGCCACCGTGCCCCGGCCCCGCCCGGTCGTCATCCCCACCTGGTCGTCATCCCCGCAGGGTCGCCACGAGCACGGTCGCGTACCGCTCCTCGCAGCCGATGATCCGGGGCTCCAGACCGTGCGCGGCCACCGCCTCCGTCGCGCGGACGGCCTGCCGCTCGCCGGTCTCGACCAGCAGCCGCCCGCCGGGCGCCAGCCACCGGGGTGCCTCGGCGGCGACCCGGCGCAGCACGTCGAGCCCGTCGGGGCCGCCGTCCAGCGCGACCAGCGGTTCGTGCTCCCGGGCCTCCGGCGGCAGCAGACCGACCTCGCCGGTCGGTACGTACGGGACGTTGGCGACGAGGATCTCGACCCGGCCCCGCAGCGCGGCGGGCAGCGGGGCGAAGAGGTCGCCCTCGTGGACCCGTCCGCCGCGCGGCTCGATGTTCCGGCGGGCGCAGCGCACCGCGGCGGGATCGATGTCGGCGGCGTGCACCCGCGCGCCGGGCACGGCGGCGAGCAGGACCGCGCCCGCCGCGCCGGAGCCGCAGCACAGGTCGACGCAGAGGGCGCCGGGCGCGGCGAGCGCCACGGCCCGTCCGACGAGGAACTCGGTCCGTCGCCGGGGCACGAAGACGCCGGGGTCCACGCCCACCCGCAGCCCGGCGAAGTCGGCCCAGCCGACGACGTGTTCGAGCGGGATCCCGGCGGTGCGGCGGGCGACGAGGGCGTCGAGTTCATCGGCGTCCCGCGCCGCGGAGAGGAGGACGTCCGCCTCGTCCTCGGCGAACACGCAGCCCGCCGCGCGGAGCCGGGAGACGGTGGAGGGACGGAGGGACAGCGAGGGGTCGAGCGACATGAGACCTTCCGGGGAGCCGAGAAGGGAGGCTCCCGAGGCCGCTACGACCGGGCCGGTGGAACGGCCGCCGTGGGGGAGCTTCCCGCCTGCGTGGTGCTGATGGGTCCCACCTCCTCGGTCGTGTGTGCTGAGCCCGCCCATCCTACCCCGGTCGGCCCGGGAACGATCATCCCGGGCCGCTCGCGGGGCGGGCGGGCTCAGTCCGCGAGCGCCGCCTCGACGGCCGCCACCAGCTCGGGGGCGTCGGGCTCGGTGCGCGGGCGGAAGCGGGTGACCCGGCCGTCCCGGCCGACGAGGAACTTCTCGAAGTTCCACTGGACGTCACCCGCCTCGCCGTCGGCGTCGGCGGTCCGGGTCAGCTCCGCGTAGAGCGGGTGCCGGTCCGCGCCGTTGACGTCGGTCTTCTCCAGGAGCGGGAAGGACACCCCGTACGTCGTCGCGCAGAAGGTGCCGATCTCCTCGGCGGTGCCGGGTTCCTGGCCGCCGAACTGGTTGCAGGGCACCCCGAGCACGGTGAGCCCGCGCCCGCCGTACTCCTTCTGCAGCCGTTCGAGACCGGCGTACTGCGGGGTGAGACCGCACCGGGAGGCGACGTTCACGACCAGCACCGCGCGGCCGAGGTGGTCGGCGAGCGAGACCGGTTCGCCGGTCAGGGTCTTCAGCGCGATGTCGTACAGGCTCATGGGCTGCTCCTCGTCGGGATGGGGTTTGATCTCAGCATGGGTGACGAACCACTGGCAATCACGCTCGACCCGGCCGACTCCGGTACGGGCGGCTCCGCCGACTCCGCCGACGGCACCGGGCGCTCCCCGCGCCGGGTGTCCTGCAAGCTGTGCGGCCGTCCGCTGACCGGCGCGGGCTCCCGTCGCACCGGCCTCGGCCCGACCTGCGACGCCAAACTGCATCCCCCGGCCCCCGGCATCCGCACCCGCCGCCACGAGGTGGCCCAGGACCCGCTGCCCGGCACCGCACCGGAGGACGGCCCCGGCGAGGGCCGGTGACGCTACCACCCGGTAATTCGATCGCCCAGTCGATTCCGGCCCGACAGGGTGGGCCGGAACGAGACCCACCGCCGAACCCCCGGAGTCCCTGAGATGTCGACGCTGCGCGTCACCGCCGAAGTGCTGACCGTCCACCCCCATCCCGACGCCGACGCCCTGGAACTGGCCCAGGTCGGCCTCTACCGGGCCGTCGTCGCCAAGGGGGCGTACGTGACCGGCGACATCGCCGTCTACATCCCCGAGCAGGCGGTGCTGCCCGCCGCCCTGATCGAGGAACTCGGGCTGACCGGACGGCTCGCCGGGAGCGGCGCCGACCGGGTCACGGCGGTACGGCTGCGCGGCGAACTGTCCCAGGGGCTGGTCTGCAGGCCCGCCGCCCTCGCGGACGTCGACCTGGCCGAGGCGGCGGCCGGGGGAACGGACTTCGCCGGGCGCCTCGGCATCGTCAAGTGGTCACCGCCGGTGCCGCCGACGATGAGCGGCGAGGCGGAGAGCGCGCCCGACCTGCTGCCCTGGCCGGACATCGAGAACCTCCAGCGCCACCCCGACGTCTTCGAGCCCGGCGAACCGGTGGTCCTGACGGAGAAGCTGCACGGCACCGCGTGCCTGCTGACCCTCCACACGGAGGACGGGCGCGTCCAGGTGTCCTCCAAGGGCTTCGGGGCCAGGGGCCTCGCCCTCCGGGAGGACCCGCGCAACCTGTACTGGCGGGCCGTCCTCGCCCATGACCTGCCCGCCGCCGCACGGCGCCTCGCGGCCCGGCTCGGCGCCCGCCGCGTCGGATTCTTCGGCGAGGTGTACGGCGCCGGGGTGCAGGACCTCGCCTACGGCGCCGACGCCCGTACGGACGCCGTCGGTTACGCCCTCTTCGACGTGGCGGCCGAGATCGGCGGAGAGGTCCGCTGGCTGGACCCGGCGCAGGTCCTGGAGCCGGGCGAGGTGCCGCTGGTCCCGCGCCTGTACGAGGGACCGTACGACCTGGACACCGTCCTCGCCCACGCGAGCGGCCGGGAGACGGTCTCGGGACGGGAGACCCACCTGCGGGAGGGCGTCGTCGTCCGCGCCGCCACCGAGCGCCACAGCCCGGTCGTCGGCGGCCGGGCCGTCGCCAAGGCGGTCAGCCCGGCCTACCTCACCCGCAAGGGCGGCACCGAGTACGAGTGACCCGGGCCCGGGGTCACCCTCGGCGCCGGACCCCGCCCCGGGTCACAGCTTGCGGAACAGGCCCTCCTGGACCACGGACACCAGGAGCCGTCCCGCACGGTCGTAGATCCGGCCACGGGCGAGCCCCCGGCCGCCCGTGGCGATCGGCGACTCCTGGTCGTACAGGAACCACTCGTCGGCCCGGAACGGCCGGTGGAACCACATCGCGTGGTCCAGCGACGCCATGTCGAAACCGCGCGGACCCCACAAGGGCTCGACCGGGATGCGGACCGCGTCCAGGAGCGTCATGTCCGAGGCGTACGTCAGCGCGCAGGTGTGCACCAGCGGGTCGTCGCCCAGCGGCCCCACGGCCCGCATCCACACCGCCGAACGCGGGTCCGCGCCCTCAGCCTCCTCGTGCGTCCAGCGCAGCCGGTCCACGTACCTGATGTCGAACGGCTGCCGCCGGGCCATCCTCTCCAGGGCCTCGGGGAGCGCCCCGAGGTGGTCGCGGATCTCGTCCGCGACCGTCGGCAGCGTCTCCGGGTCCGGCACGTGCCGGGGCGGCAGCTGGTGCTCGAAGCCCGCCTCCTCCGGCGCGTGGAAGGAGGCCGTCAGATTGAAGATCGTCCGGCCCTCCTGCACGGCCGTGACCCGGCGGGTCGTGAACGAACGCCCGTCCCTGACCCGCTCCACCTGGTACACGATCGGCACGCCCGGACGGCCCGGCCGCAGGAAGTACGCGTGCAGCGAGTGCACCGGCCGCCCCTCCGCCACGGTCCGGCCCGCCGCCACCAGCGCCTGTCCGGCGACCTGCCCGCCGAAGACCCGCTGGAGGGACTCCTGGGGGCTGCGCCCACGGAAGATGTCGACCTCGATGCGTTCCAGGTCGAGCAGGTCGACGAGCCTCTCGGCGGGATTGGTCACCTTCGTCTCCTCAGGGTCTCGGCGGTGGTGTTCCCGGGCCTACAGCTGTCCGACGGACGTCACGCGCAGGACCGCGCGGCCCTCCTCGTCGGAGGCGGCGAGGTCCACCTCGGCGCTGATGCCCCAGTCGTGGTCGTCGTTCGGATCGGCGAACGTCTGCCGGACGCGCCACAGACCGTGCGCCGCGTCCTCCTCGATGTTCAGCAGCTTCGGCCCGCGCGCGTCCGGACCGGTGCCGAGGTCGTCGTACTCGTCCCAGTACGCGTCCATCGCCCCGCCCCACGCGTCGGCGTCCCAGCCCGAGCCCCCGTCCAGCTCGCCGAGCGCCGACAGGTTGTCGAGGGCGGCCAGCTCCACCCGGCGGAACATCGCGTTGCGCACCAGGACCCGGAAGGCACGGGCGTTGGCGGTGACCGGCTTGACCTGGTCGGCCTTCTCCTGCGCCTCCTCGGCCGTCTGCACCTCCGGGTTGGCCAGCTGCTCCCACTCGTCGAGCAGCGAGGAGTCCACCTGACGCACCATCTCGCCCAGCCAGGCGATCAGGTCCTCCAGGTCCTCGGTCTTCAGATCGTCCGGGATGGTGTGGTCCAGCGCCTTGAACGCGCCCGCGAGGTACCGCAGCACGATGCCCTCGGTCCGCGCCAGCTCGTACCAGGAGGTGAACTCGGTGAACGTCAGCGCCCGTTCGTACATGTCACGGACGACCGACTTCGGCGACACGGGATGGTCGCCGACCCACGGGTGCGACGTCCGGTAGACGTCGTACGCGTGCCAGAGCAGCTCCTCCAGCGGCTTGGGGTACGAGATCTCCTGGAGCCGCTCCATCCGCTCCTCGTACTCGACGCCGTCCGCCTTCATCCGCCCCACGGCCTCACCGCGCGCCTTGTTCTGCATGGCGGCGAGGATCTGGCGCGGGTCGTCCAGCGTCGACTCCACCACGGACACCATGTCCAGGGCGTACGAGGGGGACTCCGGGTCCAGCAGGTCGAAGGCGGCGAGCGCGAACGTGGACAGCGGCTGGTTGAGCGCGAAGTCCTGCTGGAGGTCGACCGTGAGCCGGATCGTGCGGCCCTCCGCGTCCGGCTCCGCCAACTGCTCCACCACGCCGCCGTCGAGCAGCGAGCGGTAGATCGCGATGGCCCGGCGGATGTGCCGCAGCTGCGCCTTGCGCGGCTCGTGGTTGTCCTCCAGGAGCTTGCGCATCGCCTCGAACGCGTTCCCCGGCCGGGCGATCACCGACAGCAGCATGATGTTGGTGACCTTGAAACGGGAGGTCAGCGGCTCGGGCTCGGCCGCGATCAGCCTCTCGAAGGTGGTGTCGCTCCAGGCGACGAAACCCTCCGGCGCCTTCTTCCTGACCACCTTGCGGCGCTTCTTCGGGTCGTCGCCCGCCTTCGCCAGGGCCTTCTCGTTCTCGATGACGTGCTCGGGCGCCTGCGCCACGACGAAGCCCGCCGTGTCGAAACCGGCCCGCCCCGCCCGCCCGGCGATCTGGTGGAACTCCCGGGCGCGCAGCGTCCGCACCCGGTTGCCGTCGTACTTGGTGAGGGCCGTGAAGAGCACCGTGCGGATCGGCACGTTCACCCCGACGCCCAGGGTGTCCGTCCCGCAGATCACCTTCAGGAGACCCGCCTGCGCCAGCTTCTCGACCAGCCGCCGGTACTTGGGCAGCATCCCCGCGTGGTGCACGCCGATGCCGTGACGCACATAACGCGAAAGGTTCTGGCCGAACTTGGTGGTGAAGCGGAAGTTGCCGATCAGCTCGGCGATCTTGTCCTTCTCCTCGCGCGTGCACATGTTGATGCTCATCAGCGACTGCGCCCGCTCGACGGCCTGCGCCTGCGTGAAGTGCACGATGTAGACGGGCGCCTGCCTGGTCTCCAGGAGCTCCGTCAGGGTGTCCGTGATCGGGGTGAGCCGGTACTCGTACGACAGCGGCACCGGCCGGGTCGCCGAGCGGACCACCGAGGTCGGCCGCCCGGTGCGCCGGGTCAGGTCCTTCTCGAACATCGACATGTCGCCGAGGGTCGCCGACATCAGCACGAACTGGGCCTGGGGGAGTTCCAGGAGCGGGATCTGCCACGCCCAGCCGCGGTCCTGCTCGGCGTAGAAGTGGAACTCGTCCATGACGACCTGGCCGATGTCGGCGTACTTGCCGTCCCGCAGCGCGATCGAGGCCAGTACCTCCGCCGTGCAGCAGATCACCGGCGCGTCCGCGTTCACGGAGGCGTCGCCGGTCAGCATCCCGACGTTCTCGGTGCCGAAGAGCTTGCACAGGTCGAAGAACTTCTCCGACACCAGGGCCTTGATCGGCGCGGTGTAGAAGGTGACCTGGTCGTTCGCCAGCGCCGTGAAGTGCGCGCCCGCCGCGACCAGCGACTTCCCCGATCCGGTGGGGGTGGACAGGATGACGTTGGCCCCGGAGACGACCTCGATCAGCGCTTCTTCCTGAGCCGGGTAGAGCGTGATGCCCTGCTCCTCGGCCCAGGAGGAGAAGGCCTCGAAGAGGGCGTCGGGGTCGGCTGTCGGCGGAAGCTGATCGATAAGGGTCACGCCCCCATCTTGCCTGGATTCCGCCCGGATGAGGGAACCGGCCACCGGAACGAAGATCACGAACGATAGGATCTTCCGTCGACCGGTCGTCAACCGAACACCGGCGCGGGAGAGACGGGGCGGGCCAACCATGATGGGACCGGCGCATTCACTGTCCGGAGCGGCGGCCTGGCTGGGGGTCGGGGCGCTCGCGGCGGCCTACGACCGGCCGATGCCCTGGCCCGTTCTCGTCGTCGGCGCGCTCATCTGCGCGGGCGCCGCCCTCGCCCCGGACCTCGACCACAAGTCGGCGACCATCTCGCGCGCCTTCGGACCCGTCTCCCGGGGCCTGTGCGAGATCGTCGACAAGCTGTCGTACGCCGTCTACAAGGCGACCCGCTCCTCCGCCGACCCGCGCAGGTCGGGCGGCCACCGCACCCTCACCCACACCTGGCTCTGGGCGGTCCTGATCGGCGGCGGCGCCTCCTTCGCGGCCGTCACCGGTGGCCGCTGGGCGGTCCTGGCCATCCTCTTCGTCCATCTGGTGCTCGCCGTGGAGGGCCTGCTGTGGCGGGCCGCCCGGATGTCCAGCGACGTCCTGGTCTGGCTGCTCGGCGCGACCAGCGCCTGGATACTCGCGGGCGTCCTCGACAAGCCCGGCAACGGCTCCGACTGGTTCTTCACCGGACCCGGCCAGGAGTACCTGTGGCTGGGCCTGCCGATCGTGCTCGGCGCCCTCGTCCACGACATCGGCGACTCCCTGACCGTCTCCGGCTGCCCGGTCCTCTGGCCGATCCCGGTCGGCAGGAAGCGCTGGTACCCGATCGGCCCGCCCAAGGGGATGCGCTTCCGGGCCGGGAGCTGGGTCGAGCTGAAGGTCCTGATGCCCGCCTTCATGCTCCTCGGCGGCGTCGGCGGAGCCTCGGCCCTCGGCTTCTTCTAGACCTCCGGACCCCTCCCGTAGACCTCCGGACCCCTCCCGGCGCCCTTTCCGCCCCCCCCGGGACCGAGCCTCCCGGCCCCCCCGCAGGGGTCAGGAGCCCTGCTGGACCGGGCCGACGAGGGTTCCGGCGGCGACGCGCAGCGCGCCCTCGGCGAACGAGGTGCCGGGGATCTGCCCGCCCGGAGCCCGGAGCGTGAAGGACACCTCGTCCGCCGCGACCTGGCGGGCGTCGGAGGGGACCTGGATGTCGAAGTGCACCGGACGGCCGGGGCCGAAGGTCACCGCGACGCGCTGGTCGCCGTACGCGCCCGGGGTGATCCGGGCCGGGTCGCCGTGCCCGGAGAACCGCACGTCCGCCGGTGAACCGGCCAGGACACAGGAGGCGTAACCGCGCGGGGCCGTCAGGGTGACGCGATAGTGGTGGTGACCGGCGCTCGCGGGCCCCGGAGTGATCTTCGCCAGATGGTTGGCCGGACGGCAGGCGGAGGGAGCGGTGCCGGAGTCCGCCGGTGCCGCCAGGGCGACGGCGGGAGCCGCAGCGGCCAGCAGCAGGGCGGCGAGGGCGACGGCGGCGGTCTTGCGGTGGTTGCGCATGGGCGTTCCTTGCCTCGCTCGACGGTCCGGCGGACGCTCGGGGCCGGAACCATGGTCAGTGCAAGGAGTTCCCCCTCCCGCCGCCGGGGAATGTCCCAGAACCGTCACGGCACGGATGCCCGAACCCGTGCCCGCACCCCGAGAGGACCCCACCGCCATGACCGAACGGAACCCCCGCACCGCAGGACCCACCGTCGCCGTCCTCGGTACGGGGATCATGGGCGCCGCGATGGCCCGCAGCCTGGTCCGGGCCGGACACGCCGTCCGCGCCTGGAACCGCACCCGCGACAAGGCGGAACCGCTCGGCGCCGACGGGGTGGACGTCGTCGACACCCCGGCGGAGGCCGTCCGGGACGCGGACGCCGTCCTGACCATGCTCTACGACGGACCCGCCGTCCTCGACGTGATGACGCGGGCCGCCGGGGCCCTGCGCCCCGGCACGCTCTGGGTCCAGTCGACCACCGTGGGCGTCGACGCGATCGGCGAGCTGGCCGGCTTCGCCCGTGCGCACGGTCTCGTCCTCTTCGACGCCCCCGTCCTCGGCACCCGGGAGCCCGCCGAGGCCGGGCGGCTGACGGTCCTGGCGGCGGGTCCGGAGCGGCACCGCCGGGCCGTGGCCCCCGTCCTGGACGCGATCGGCGCCCGTACGGTGTGGACCGGCGAGGACGGGGCGGCGGGCAGCGCCACCCGGCTCAAGCTCGTCGCCAACAGCTGGGTCCTCGCCGTCACCAGCGCGACCGGTGAGGTCCTGGCCCTGTCCAAGGCCCTCGGCGTCGACCCGCAGGGCTTCTTCGACGCGGTCGAGGGCGGCGGACTCGACCTGCCCTATCTGCGGGCCAAGGCCGCGCTGGTCCTGGAGGACCGGCTGTCCCCGCCCCAGTTCACCGTGGACACCGCCGCCAAGGACGCCCGTCTGATCGTCGAGGCCGGGCGCCGGTACGGGGTCCGCCTCGACATCGCCGCCGCGGGCGCGGACCGCATGGAGCGCGCCTCGGCGGCGGGACACGGCGCCGAGGACATGGCCGCCGCCTACTACGCCAGCTTCGAGGCCCCGGACCGGCCCTGAACCCGGCGACCCCGGACCGGCCCTGGATCCGGCGGTCCGGGACCGGCCCCTGGATCCGGCGGCCCGGTCCGAGGCCCGAGCCGGTCCCGACCGCCTCCCCCCGGCGTACGGACAGCGGAACGGCCCGGTGGGCGGCCCCGTGACCGGGGCCGCCCACCGGACGCCGTCGCACACCCCGCCCCGGCCGGGTCAGCCGTGCCAGGACCGCCACAGGGCCGCGTAGGCGCCGTCCGCCGCGACCAGCTCCGCGTGGCTGCCCAGCTCGGAGATCCGGCCGCTCTCGACCACCGCGATCAGATCGGCGTCGTGCGCGGTGTGCAGCCGGTGCGCGATGGCCACGACCGTCCGCCCGTCCAGGACCCGGGCGAGGGAGCGCTCCAGATGCCGGGCCGCCCGGGGGTCCAGCAGCGAGGTCGCCTCGTCGAGGACCAGCGTGTGCGGGTCCGCGAGGACCAGCCGGGCCAGCGCGATCTGCTGCGCCTGCGCCGGGGTCGTCGTCCGGCCGCCCGAACCGACCTCGGTGTCCAGGCCCCCTTCCAGAGCCCGCGCCCACCCCTCGGCGTCCACCGCCGCGAGCGCCGCCCACAGCTCGGTGTCCGTCGCGTCCGTCCTGGCCAGGAGCAGGTTGTCGCGGAGGCTGCCCACGAAGACGTGGTGCTCCTGGTTGACCAGGGCCACGTGCTCACGGACCCGCTCGGCGGGCATCCGGGCCAGCTCGGCCGCGCCGAGCGTCACCGAACCCGTCCGGGGCGCGTAGATCCCGGCGAGCAGCCGCCCGAGGGTGGACTTGCCCGCGCCCGAAGGGCCCACCAGGGCCAGCCGGGTGCCGGGCGCCACCTTCAGGGACACCTGGTGGAGCACGTCGACGCCCTCGCGGTAGCCGAAGCCGACCTCGTCCGCGCGGACCGCGCGGCCCTCCGGCCGCACCCGCTCGTCGCCCGCCTCCGGCTCGATGTCCCGGACGCCCACGAGCCGGGCCAGCGACACCTGCGCGACCTGGAGTTCGTCGTACCAGCGGAGCACGATCCCGATCGGGTCCACCAGCATCTGCGAGAGCAGGGCGCCGGTCGTCAGCTGGCCCACGTCGATCCAGCCCTGGAGCACGAACACCCCGCCGAGCAGGAGCACCGCGCACAGCACCGTCGTATGGGTGAGGTTGACGACGGGGAAGAGCACCGACCGCAGGAAGAGCGTGTACCGCTCCCACGCGACCCACTCCGTGATCCGCCGGTCCGACAGGGCGATCCGGCGGGCGCCGAGGCGGTGCGCCTCGATCGTGCGGCCCGCGTCGACGGTCTCCGCCAGCGCCCCGGCGACCGCCGCGTATCCGGCGGACTCCGAGCGGTACGCGGCGGGCGCCCGCTTGAAGTACCAGCGGCAGCCCACGACCAGCAGGGGCACGGCGAGCAGCGAGGCGAGCGCCAGCGGCGGCGCCGTCACGGCGAGACCGCCGAGCAGGAGTCCCGCCCAGACGACGCCGATGGCCAGTTGGGGCACGGCCTCCCGCATCGCGTTGGAGAGCCGGTCCACATCGGTGGTGATCCGGGAGAGCAGATCTCCCGTCCCGGCCCGTTCGAGGACGCCCGGCGGCAGACCGACCGCCCGGACCAGGAAGTCCTCGCGCAGGTCGGCGAGCATCTCCTCGCCGAGCATCGCCCCGCGCAGCCGGACCAGCCGTACGAAGAAGGTCTGGACGAGCAGGGCGCCCGCGAACAGCGCGACCGTGCGCTCCAGATGGACCTCGCGGGCTCCCGAGGCCAGCGCGTCGACCACCGAGCCCAGCAGGTACGGGCCGACCATCGAGGCGATCACGGCGACCGCGTTCACCCCGACGAGCAGCGCGAACGCCCGGCGGTGGCGGCGCAGCAGCTCGCGGACGTAGCCGCGGACGGTCGCGGAGACGGCGACGGGCAGTGTCGTCGCGGTCGTCGGGGCCGCCGGGTCGTACTCCGGAGGCGCCAGGCCGATCATGCCGATTCCCCTTCCAGTGCTTCGATCCCGTCGAGGGGTCCGGCTGTCGGGCCGGGCTCCTCGACGGGATCGCGGGTGACGACCGCCCGGTAGCGGGGCTCCCGGGCGAGCAGGTCGCGGTGGCTGCCCACCGCGACGGCCTGCCCCTCGTGGACCAGGACGACCCGGTCGGCGCGGTCCAGGAGCAGCGGCGAGGAGGCGAGGACCACGGTGGTCCTGGCCCTGCGCAGCTCGCCGATGCCCGCGGCGACCCGGGACTCCGTGTGGGCGTCGACCGCCGAGGTGGGTTCGTCGAGGACGAGCACCTCCGGGTCGGCGACCAGCGAGCGGGCGAGCGCGAGCCGCTGGCGCTGGCCGCCGGAGAGCGACCGGCCCCGCTCGGTGACATGGGTGCGCATCGGGTCGCCGCCGTTGTCCGCGGCGGCCTGGGCGAGGGAGTCCAGGACGTCCTCGCACCGGGCCGCGGCCAGTGCCCGTTCGGCGGACACCGACCCGGAGGACGGCACGTCGAGCAGTTCGCCCAGGGTGCCGGAGAGCAGGACCGGCTCCTTGTCCTGGACGAGGACGGCGGTGCGGACGGTCTCCAGCGGCAGTTCGTCCAGCGGGACCCCGCCGAGGAGGACCGAGGTGTGGCCGTCCTCCGGTTCGGCCGGGTGCCCGCCCAGCCGGTCGGCGAGCCGTCCGGCGAGGTCGGGGTCGCCGCAGACGACGGCGGTGAACAGACCGGCCGGAGCCCGCAGGCCGGTCGCCGGGTCGTACAGGTCGCCGGTGGCCTCGCGGTCCCGGCCCCCGGCGGTGACCGTGTCGGTACGGGTGAGGGCGAGGACCCGGGCGGCCCGCTTCGCGGACGGCCGGGAGAAGGAGAAGGCCATCGCGATCTCCTCGAAGTTGCGCAGCGGGTGGTAGGTGAGGGCCACGGCGCTGTAGACGGTGACCAGTTCGCCGACGCCGATCCGCCCGTCGAGCGCGAGCCGGGTGCCGTACGCGACGACGCCGATGAGCAGGAGTCCGGGCAGCACGACCTGGGACGCGGAGATCAGCGCCCACATGCGGGCACTGTGCACGGCCGCCTCGCGGACCTCCTGGGAGGCGGCCCGGTAGCGGCTGAGGAAGAGGTCCTCGCCGCCGATGCCCCGCAGCACCCGGAGTCCGGCGACGGTGTCGGAGGCCAGCTCGGTGGCCCGGCCGGCCTTCTCGCGCTGGACGTCGGCCCGGCGGGTCGCGCGGGGGAGCAGCGGGAACGCGGAGAGGGCCAGCACGGGGACGCCGACGGCCACCACGACGCCCAGCGCGGGCTGGTAGAAGAGGAGTCCGACGCAGACGAGCACCAGGGTGACGGCGCCCGCGGCGAACCGGGAGAGGGCCTCGACGAACCAGCCGATCTTCTCGACGTCGCCGGTGGAGACGGCGACGACCTCCCCGGCGGCGACCCGGCGGGTCAGGAGGGAGCCGAGCGCGGCGGTCTTGCGGGAGAGGAGCTGCTGCACCCGGGCGGAGGCGGTGATCCAGTTGGTGACGGCGGTGCGGTGCAGCATCACGTCGCCGACGGCGATGGCCGCGCCGAGGACGAGGAGCAGCCCGCCGGTCAGCGCGAGGCGTCCGCCGTCGCGGTCCACCACGGCCTCCACGGCGATGCCGATGGCGAAGGGGAGTCCGGCGATGCCCAGGTGGTGGAGCAGCCCCCACAGTGTGGCCTTCACCTGGCCGGCGAGTTGTCGGCGGCCGAGCCAGACGAGGAACAGGGTGCCCGAGCGGACGTCCGGGACCCCTGGGTCGGCATGGGGAAGATCTCGAATCTGCATGGCGTCGCAGGGTCTCCGGGTCCGTCTCGGGGGAACGCGCGCCGGGGGTGTGCGACGGCGGGGGGAAACCGTGCAAGGTTCGCCTCTCCACCGCCCGGCGGCAATCGATTTTTCCCACGGTGGCACAGATCGCGCCATGTCCGCTCATCGTCCTCTGGACCGGCCGGTGATGACCGCGCTTCACTTCCGCCCCATGGGATCACTCAAGATCATGAGAATGCTCAGCGGTCTGGTGCTGGCGGCCGGAGCCGTCCTGACCGTCCCCCCGGCCGCCGCCGAGAGCCCCGACCGCCCCGCGCCACCGGCCGAGTTCACCGGTGACTGGCACGATCCGGTCACCGCGGCCCCGCCGGTCACCACTCCGGGCACCCGCACCTGCGAGGTCGTCCTCGCCGCCGCCCGGTTCCGGGACTTCACCCCCTACCAGGGGGACTACACCCCGCCGGAGAAGTGCGGCACCCGCTGGAACAAGGTCGTCCTGCGCCTCGAAGGGGCCGTGAAGGGACGCCAGTACGACCGCCTCGGCCATCTCTCCGTCGCCGGGGTGGAGATCCTCCGCACCTCCACCCCGCAGCCCTCGCCCGACGGCATCACCTGGTCCGTCGAGAAGGACGTCACCCGCTACCGGGACGTCCTCGCCCGCCCGGGACCCGTGGAGATGCTCATCGGCAATGTCGTGAACGAGACCTACACCGGCGTCCTCGACGTCCGCGCCACCCTCACCTTCCACACCGCCGAGGGCCGGGTGAGGCCCGCCGCGGACACCCCCGACCGGGTGCTCCCGCTCACCGGCGGCACCCTCACCACCCCGCGCAACACCGAACGGGTCCTCGCCGAGGTGTACGCCACCGGCTCCGGCGGCGGCTGCGAGGAGTACTGGTACCTCACCGTCCCCGAACCCGCCCCCTACTCCTGCCGGGCGGCGGACGGCCCCCACCGGGAGGTCCGGGTCTCGGTCGACGGGCGGCTCGCGGGCATCGCCGCCCCCTTCCCCACGGTCTGGACCGGCGGCTGGTCGAACCCCTTCCTCTGGTACGTCACCCCCGGTCCGCGCGCCTTCGACGTCCAGCCGCTGGTCTACGACCTGACGCCGTTCGCCGCCGTCCTCAACGACGGGCGCCCGCACCGGGTGGAGGTCACCGTCGCCGGGGTCCCGGCGGGTACGACGGGCTGGTCCGTCCCCGCCAACGTGCTGCTCTGGCAGGACGAGGGCAGCCGGGTCGTCACCGGCGCCCTCGACCGGCACGAGGAGACCGTCCCGCGCGGCTCCTCCGTCCACACCCCGGCGGGCGGCGGCGCCTCCGACCGGGTCGACACCGGGGCGGAGCACCGGCTCACCGTCGCCGGGCACCTGAACACCTCGCACGGCCGGGTGGCGACCACCGTCGACCGGAGCGTGGCGCACACCTCGGTCCACCGCTGGGGCGCGGGCGAGAACCCGGACGCGTTCACCGGGCGGTGGACCGACCGGGAGACCGTGACCACCGGCCGGACCGTCACCCGCGCCGACCGGACGTACACCATGGACGGGGAGACGACGACCGGCGCGGGGGACCGGCTGCGGACCGTCCTCACGCTGGGGGACCGGGCCGACGTCCGCGTCCTGCGCGACGGACGCCGGGTCTCCTGGTCCCGGCTGGACGACACCTGGAGCGGGGACGCCACGTACACCACGGGTGTCCCGCGCGACCAGCGGCACGCCGTCGGCACCACCCGGGAGCGCTACCGGCTGTACGGCTCCGGGGGCTGCTGGGACCGGAGCCTGACGAGCGTCCAGGGCACCCTCACCGAGGACCGGCGCCGCTGCTGAACGCACCGGTGCCCCGGCCCCGCCGACGGGGCCGGGGCACCGGCGCGCGCCCGGTCAGACGGGCTTGACCGAGTCCACTCCCGGGCGGGCCCTGCGCCACTCGCCACGGGTGAAGTCGGGGATGTCCTGGGGGGCGCCCTTGGCCCTGACGGACGCGTCGCTGAGCGGCACCGGGGCCGTCCAGGTGGCCGCGTCGTACACGTCGAAGTCGGGCACCAGACCCAGCCGTACGCACTGCATCAGGCGGTAGACCATGATGTAGTCCATGCCGCCGTGGCCGCCCGGCGGGTTGGCGTGGTCCTTCCACAGCCAGTGGTCGTACTCGGCCGCGTACGCCGAGAAGTCGCCCCACTCGTCGTCCTTGTGGTCCGGCTCCAGGTAGATCCGCGCCGGATAGTCCTCGAAGACGCCCCGGGTGCCGCCCAGGCTGTTGATCCTGCTGTACGGGTGCGGGGTGGAGACGTCGTGTTCGAGGCGGATCACCCGGCCGAGCGCCGTCCGCACCATGCTGATCGTCCGGTCGCTCCCGACGTACGACTCCTTCCAGCTCGGGTCGCCGGACGGCATGTGCTCCGCCCGGTACTCCGCGAGACCGAGCGCCGGGGTGCCGAAGCTGCTGATGCTCACCACCCGGTCGCCCCGGTTGACGTCCATGTAGTTGGCGACCGGGCCGAAACCGTGGTTGGGGTAGAGGTCGCCGCGCAGCCGGGTGTGCCAGAGACGGCGCCAGGGGCCCTCGTAGTACGTCGGGGAGAACATCAGACCGCGCAGGTCGTGGTTGTACGCCCCCGCCCCGTGCAGCAGCTTGCCGAACTTCCCGGCGTGCGCCATCCGCAGGACCCGCATCTCGTTCCGGCCGTAGCAGCAGTTCTCCAGCTGCATACAGTGGCGGCGGGTCTGCTCGGAGAGGTCCACCAGCTCCCACAGCTCGTCGAGCCGCATCGCGACCGGACACTCCACGCCGACGTGCTTGCCGTTCAGCATCGCGGCGCGCGCGACGGCGAAGTGGCTGTCCCACGGGGTGGCGACGTACACGAGGTCGATGTCGGAGCGGGCGCAGAGCCGCTCGTAGTCCTCCTCGCCGTTGGTGTACACGGCGGGCGCGGGGCGGCCCGAGGCGGTGACCGCCCTGACGGCCTGTTCGGCCTTGTCGCGGACCGGGTCGCAGACCGCGGTCACCTGGACCCAGGGCAGCGACAGGAAGTGGCCGATCATGCTGCTGCCCCGGTTGCCGTAGCCGACGATGCCGACCCGGACGGCCGACCGGCGCTGGAACGGCACTCCGGCCATGGTGGCGCCGCGCCGCTCGGGGGCGGCGGCGGTCCCGGCGGTGTCCTCCCGGGGCGCGGCGGGTACGGAACCGGCGGCGTGGGCGGTCGGGGCGCCGAGGGCGCCGATGCCGAGGCCCGCCCCGGCGGCGGCGGTGCCTCTGAGGACGTTGCGGCGGCTGGGGACGTGGGGTGTCTGCTCGCTCATGGAACCTCCCGGACGGTGTGCACGGCTGTTTCATGAATCCCGCACAGGACCCTGGCCCCGGAAGCCGACGGTCCGCAAGGGCGCCGACGGGACACTCACGACGGGTAGCTGGACCCTACTGTTCCGGATCACGTGCCGAGCGGCAGCGAACACCGACCGTCACCCGAACATACGAAGGGCTCCTCACCGCAAGGGGTGAGGAGCCCTCTGTCCAGGGGTTTTGACGCGGAGTCAGGGGCGCGTCGCGTGTTCCAGGGCGAGCAGCACCGACCCGTAGCTGCGGCCCGTCGCCCGGTCCATGCCGATCTCGCACATCCGGTTGGCCGAAAGGTGCGCGTCGAAGGGGCGGGCCGTGACCTCCGCCGCCTCGCGGGCCGTCGCCGAGGCCGTCAGCTCCGGGTGCAGCATCCCCCGGTCCCCGGCGAAGGCGCAGCAGCCCGCGTCGAGGGGCACGACGACCTCCTCCGCGCAGGCCCCGGCCAGCTCCGTCAGCCGGTCCTCGTCGCCCAGGTGCCGCATCGAGCAGGTGGGATGGACCACGGCGGAGCCGACCTTCCGGCGCACGTCGAGCCGGGGGAGCAGTTCGTCCGCCGCCCACACCAGTGAGTCCAGCACGGTCAGTTCGGCGTGCAGCTCCCGGTTGTCGTCCGTCAGATAGGGCACCACCTCGTGCGCGATGCCGAGCGTGCACGAGGAGGCGTCCACCACCAGCGGCAGCTTCCCGCCCGCCGTCCAGCCCCAGGCCGCCTCGACGATCCTGTTCGCCATCACCTCGTTGCCCCGCGCGTACCCCTTGGAGTGCCAGATCGTCGCGCAGCACGTGCCGGTGACGTCGTCCGGGATCCACACCGGCCGCCCGGCCCGCGCCGACACCGCGACGACGGCTTCCGGCAGCGAGGGGCCGCGCGAGCCCCCGGGATTGCCGAAGATGCGGTTCACACAGGCCGGGTAGTAGACGGCGACGGCCGCCGGGCGGTGGGTGCGCGGCAGCCGCCGGGGCGCCGCGCCGGGGATCTCCGGCAGCCACTCCGGTACGAGATCGGGGCGGACCGCCCTGCGGGCCAGGCCCGTCACCCGTTCCAGGACCCGGTCGCCGATCCGGTCGGCGGCGGCGACCGCGAGCCGGGCGGCGGTCTCCACCGCCCGGAAGTTCCCGGCGGTGAGGGCGGCGATCCGCTCCTCGCGCGGCGAGTGCCGCTCGTGCCGGAACTCCTTCATCAGCGCCCCGGTGTCGATGCCGACCGGGCAGGCCAGCTTGCAGGTGGAGTCGCCCGCGCAGGTGTCGACGGCGTCGTAGCCGTACGCCTCCAGGAGCCGGGCCTCGACGGGGGAGCCGTCGCCCTGCCGCATCATCTCCCGGCGCAGCACGATCCGCTGGCGCGGAGTGGTCGTCAGGTCGTGGCTGGGGCAGGTCGGTTCGCAGAAGCCGCACTCGATGCAGGGGTCGGCGACCGGCTCCACGGCGGGGATGGTCTTGAGGCCGCGCAGATGGGCGTGGGGGTCGCGGTCGAGGACGATCCTCGGGGCGAGCACCCCGTCGGGGTCGAGGGCCGCCTTGGTCCGCCACATCAGCTCGGTCGCCTTCGGGCCCCATTCCAGCTCCAGGAAGGGCGCGATGTTCCGGCCGGTGGCGTGCTCCGCCTTGAGGGAGCCGTCGAAGCGTTCCACGGTCACCCGGCAGAACTCGTCCATGAAGGCCGCGTACCGCCCGACGTCGGCGGGGTCGGCCGCGTCGAAGGCGAGGAGGAAGTGCAGGTTGCCGTGGGCCGCGTGCCCGGCGACGGCCGCGTCGAAGCCGTGCCGGGACTGGAGGTCGAGCAGGGTCGCGCAGGCCTCGGCGAGCCGTGCCGGGGGCACCGCGAAGTCCTCGGTGATCAGGGTCGTACCCGAGGGGCGGGAGCCTCCGACCGCCGTCACGAAGGCCTTGCGGGCCTTCCAGTAGCCGGAGATCCTGCCCGGGTCGCGGGTGAACGCGTTGTCCACGGACGCCACCGGGGCCACCAGGTCGAGCCCGGCGAGGACCTCCTCGGCCCGCCGCTCGTACGCCTCCCGCGCCGCCGCGTCCGGCGCCCGGAACTCCACCAGGAGCGCGGCGGTGTCCCGGGGCAGGCCGGCCCAGTCCGCCGGGACGCCCGGCACGCTCACCGAGGCCCGCAGGGTGTTGCCGTCCATCAGCTCCACGGCCGACGCCCCGGCCTCGTTGAACAGCGGCACGGCGGCGGCAGCGGCGGGCAGCGAGGGGAAGAAGAGCAGCGCCGTGGTCACCTCGCGGTCCAGCGGCAGGGTGTCGAAGACGACCTCCGAGATGAACCCGAAGGTGCCTTCGGAGCCGACCATCAGGCCGCGCAGGACGCCCGCCGGGGTGTCGGCGTCGAGGAAGGCGTCGAGCCGGTAGCCGTTGGTGTTCTTGATGGCGTACTTGGCCCGGATGCGGGCGGTCAGCTCGGCGTCCGCCTCGATCTCGGCCTTCAGGGCGAGCAGTTCCGCGCAGAGCCTCGGCTCGGCGCGGGCCAGTTCCTCGTCGGCGTCCGGGGCGCCGGTGTCCACCACGGTCCCGCTGGGCAGCACGAAGGTGAGCGAGGAGACGGTCCGGTAGGAGTTCCGGGTGGTCCCGGCGGTCATGCCGGAGGCGTTGTTGGCGACGACCCCGCCGATGGTGCAGGCGATGGCGCTGGCCGGGTCGGGGCCGAGGACCCGGCCGTACGGGGCGAGGGCCGCGTTGGCCCGGACGACGGTGGTGCCGGGGCGGATCCGGGCCCGCGCGCCGCCGTCCAGGACCTCGACGCCCACCCAGTGGCGGCGCACGTCGACGAGGATGTCCTCGCCCTGCGCCTGCCCGTTGAGGCTGGTCCCGGCGGCCCGGAAGACGACCTCGCGGCCCTTGCCGTGGGCGTAGGACAGGACGGTGGAGATGTCGTCGATGTCCTCGGCGACCACGACGACCTGCGGGACGAAGCGGTAGGGGCTGGCGTCCGAGGCGTAGCGGACCAGGTCGGAGATCTTCGACAGGACCTTCCCGGGGCCGAGCAGCCCGGTCAGTTCCTCGCGCAGCCGCCTCGGCGTGCCCCGGGCCTTGAGCTCGGGCACGCGGTCCGGGGCGGGGCTCCGCTCCGTGCCGGGGCGGAGGGCCCCCGGGTTCGGCTCAAGCAGCGGCATGGCACGGCTCCTCTCCGGCGCGTCCCCGGCCCCGGGGGCCCCTGCCGCCGGGGCAGGACCCCGCCGGGGGTCAGCAGCCGCCCTCCGGGCCCGGATCGACCAGGGCGGACAGCAGACCTCCGAGCACCTCGCGCTGGTCGACGGTCAATGGAGCAAGGATGTCCTCCGCGGCGGCCCGGCGCGCGCTGCGCAGCTCCCGCAGCGTGGCGCGTCCCTCGTCGGTCAGCTCGATCCGTATCACCCGGCGGTTGGCCGGGTCGGGCACCCGGCGCACCCGGCCGCCCGCCTCCAGGCCGTCGACGAGGCTGGTCACCGCGCGCGGGACGACTTCGAGCCGGGCCGCGAGGTCGGCCATCCGGGGCGGTTCCCCGAAGTGCGCGACGGTCCGGAGCAGCCGGGACTGGGCGGGGGTGATGCCGACCGGTTCGAGGTGGCGCTTCTGGATGCGGTGCAGGCGCCGGGTGAGCCGGAGGAGCTGCTCGGCGAGGAGCCCGTCGGCGTCGGACCCGCCCGGACGGCCGGTCCGGGCGGGGAGGGTGCCGAGGGGAGGCGCCGGTGCCGGTACGGCGGTGCGCGCGACGGCTCCGGTCGCCGCGGGCTCGGCGGGGACGGCTCCGGTCGGGACGGCGGAGGTGCTCATGCGGGAACAATATCAGGAGGTGGTTCATTGTGAACATAGGTAACAATGAGCTAGGCTCTCACCGACCACCGCCGATCCCCCGAAGGAGCCCATGCGCCCCGACGACCGGTCCGAATGGACGCCGCCGCCCCGCGATCCCGCCCAGCCGGGGGAGCCCGCGCAGCTACGGCGCATCCTCCGGCTCTTCCGCCCCTACCGCGCGCGCCTCGCGCTCGTCGGCCTCCTGGTCGGCGCCGCCTCGCTCGTCACGGTCGCCTCCCCGTTCCTGCTCAAGGAGATCCTGGACACCGCGATCCCCCAGGGCCGCACCGGGCTGCTCAGCCTGCTCGCCCTCGGCATGATCGCCACCGCCGTCCTGACCGGCGTCTTCGGCGTGCTCCAGACCCTGATCTCCACCACCGTCGGCCAGCGGGTCATGCACGACCTGCGCACCGGGGTGTACGAGCAGCTCCAGCGGATGCCGCTGGCCTTCTTCACCCGCACCCGCACCGGCGAGGTGCAGTCCCGCATCGCCAACGACATCGGCGGGATGCAGGCCACCGTGACCTCCACGGCGACCTCCCTGGTCTCCAACCTCACCGCCGTCGTCGCCACCGTCGTCGCCATGCTCGCCCTCGACTGGCGCCTCACCGCCGTCTCCCTGCTGCTGCTCCCGGTCTTCGTCTGGATCAGCCGCCGGGTGGGCCGCGAGCGCAAGCGGATCACCACCCAGCGCCAGAAGCAGATGGCCGCCATGGCCGCCACCGTCACCGAGTCCCTCTCGGTCAGCGGCATCCTGCTCGGCCGGACCATGGGCCGCGCCGACTCGCTGACCAGGTCCTTCGCCGAGGAGTCCGAGCGGCTCGTCGACCTCGAAGTGCGCTCCTCCATGGCCGGCCGGTGGCGGATGTCCACCATCGGCATCGTCATGGCCGCCATGCCCGCCCTGATCTACTGGGCCGCGGGCATCGTCCTGTCCCCGGGCGGCTCGGCGCTCTCGCTCGGCACCCTCGTCGCCTTCGTCTCGCTCCAGCAGGGACTCTTCCGGCCCGCCGTCAGCCTGCTCTCCACCGGTGTGCAGATGCAGACCTCCCTCGCCCTCTTCCAGCGCATCTTCGAGTACCTCGACCTGCCCGTGGAGATCACCGAACCCGCCGAGCCGGTCCGGCTCCCCGAGGTCCGGGGCGAGATCGGCTTCGAGAAGGTCGGCTTCCGCTACGACCCCGAGGGCGAGGGCCGCCCCACCCTCGACGGCATCGACCTCACGGTCCCCGCCGGAGGCAGCCTCGCCGTCGTCGGCCCCACCGGCTCCGGCAAGTCGACCCTCAGCTATCTGGTGCCCCGGCTGTACGACGTCACCGGCGGCCGGGTCACGGTCGACGGGGTGGACGTGCGCGACCTGGACTTCGACACGCTCGCCCGTGCGATCGGCGTGGTCTCGCAGGAGACGTACCTCTTCCACGCCTCCGTCGCCGACAACCTCCGCTTCGCCAAGCCGGACGCCACCGGCGCGGAGATCGAGGCGGCGGCCCGCGCCGCCCAGATCCACGACCACATCGCCTCGCTGCCGGACGGCTACGACACCCTGGTCGGCGAGCGCGGCTACCGCTTCTCGGGCGGCGAGAAGCAGCGCCTGGCCATCGCCCGCACGATCCTGCGCGACCCGCCCGTGCTGATCCTCGACGAGGCCACCAGCGCCCTGGACACCCGTACGGAGCACGCCGTGCAGCGGGCCATCGACTCCCTGTCCGAAGGCCGCACCACGATCACCATCGCCCACCGCCTCTCCACCGTCAGGGACGCCGACCAGATCGTCGTCCTGGAGGCGGGCCGGATCGCCGAGCGCGGCACCCACGAGGAACTCCTCGCACGGGACGGGCGGTACGCGGCCCTGGTCCGCCGGGACGCGCGCGGTGCGGACACCACCACGTTCGACGAACAAACGAACGTGGGAGCGGTTGTTCCCCAGAACGTGTGATCGTTCCGGTATCCATTGCCCCGCTCCCGTACGGCGTCCGATGATTGCGGTGTGCGTTCGACGGGCTGCAGACCGTCACCGCGCAGTCCCACACCGATGTACCTGTACGAGGAGAAACACCCCATGAACGTCATCACCAACCTGCTCGCCGGCGTCTTCCACTTCCTGGGATGGCTCGTCTGACGATCGCAGTGCCCGGCGCCGTCGGTCCCCCGTCCCCGGGGGTCGGCGGCGCCGCCGCGTGCGCGGTTCCCGGGATTCCGCTTCCGGCCGGGTTAGCGTGCGGCCATGACGTACCGGCCGTCCTCACCGTACGCACCCCCGCGCCGCTCCCGCCGTCCGTCCCTGCCCCGGCCGCCACGACGCCCCCGGCTCACCCGGCGCGGCAGGCTGGCACTGCTCCTCGGCGCCGTCCTCGCGGTGGCCGTCGGGGTCGGCGTCCCGCTGCTCCTGACCCGCGACGAACCCGCCGTCGAACCCGCCCGGACCCTGCTCGTCCCCGAGGGCTGGCGGGCCCGTCAGGTCTACACCGCCGTCGACCGGGCGCTCGGGCTGCCCGAGGGGACCGCGCGGAAGACCGCGACCGCGCCCGCCGCCGCCCTCGCGCTGCCCCGGGCGGCGGGCGGCAACCCCGAGGGCTATCTGTTCCCCGCGACCTATCCGGTGACCGGCGGCACCACCCCGCAGGGGCTGCTGAAGTTCATGGTGGACACCGCAGCCAAGCGCTTCGGCGCCGCCCGGATCGTGGCGGGCGCGAAGGCCCAGGGGCTCAGCGTCTACCAGACCGTGATCGCCGCGAGCATCGTGCAGGCCGAGGCCGACAATCCGGAGGACATGGCGAAGGTCGCCCGGGTCGTCCACAACCGGCTCGCCCGGGGCATGGCCCTCCAGATGGACTCGACCCTCAACTACGCGCTGGGCCGCAGCACCGTGGACACCAGCTACGAGGACACCCGCATCCGCAACCCGTACAACACCTACGAACGCAAGGGGCTGCCGCCGACTCCCATCGGCAACCCGGGCGACCAGGCGCTCGACGCGGTGATCCGCCCGACGGACGGCGACTGGCTCTACTTCGTCACGGTGGCCCCCGGCGACACCCGCTTCACCGCCGACTACGCCCGCCACCAGGAGAACGTCGCCGAGTTCAACGCCAACCGGGGCGCGGAACGAGGCTGACCGCGCCCGACCCCGCGCCCGGGCGGCGCCCGACGCCGGCGACCCGTCGCGGACCCCTTCGCGCGGGAGCCTACGGGGCGGCGGTGACGGCTCCGGCCGGGGGCCGGGCCAGCAGACGGCGGAGGTCGGACGCCGCCGCCCGTCCGGCCCTGTTGGCGCCGATCGTGGAGGCCGACGGGCCGTAGCCGACGAGATGGACGCGTCCGTCCCGTACGGCACGCGTCCCCTCGACCCGGATGCCGCCGCCCGGCTCGCGCAGGCCCAGCGGGGCCAGATGGCCGATCGCGGCACGGAAGCCGGTGGCCCACAGGATCACGTCCACGTCGACCGTCCGGCCGTCGTCCCAGGCCACCCCGGTCGGGGTGATCCGGTCGAACATCGGCAGCCGGTCCAGGACGCCCCGCGCGCGGGCCGCCCGCACCGCGTCGCTGAGCGGCAGCCCGGTGACCGAGACGACGCTCCGTGGCGGCAGCCCCCGCCGTACCCGCTCCTCCACCAGCGCGACGGCGGCCCGGCCCTCGCTCTCGCCGAAGGGCCCTTCCCGGAACACCGGTTCGCGCCGGGTCACCCAGAAGGTGTCGGCGGCGACGTCCGCGATCTCCATGAGGTGCTGGGTGCCGGACGCCCCGCCGCCGACCACGAGCACCCGCAGGCCCGCGAACTCCGCCGGTCCCGGATATCCGGCGGTGTGCAGCTGACGCCCCCGGAAGGTCTCCTGGCCCGGGTAGCGGGGCCAGAAGGGCCGGTCCCAGGTGCCGGTGGCGTTGACCAGGGCGCGGGCGGCGTACGGGCCCTCGGAGGTCTCGACGAGCAGCCGCCCGCCGGAGCCCTCCCGGACGGCGGTGACGTCCACGGGCCGGTGGACCCGCAGCCCGAAGGTCCGCTCGTACGCCTCGAAGTACCCGCCGATCACCTCCGACGACGGCCGGTCCGGATCGGCGCCGGTCAGCTCCATGCCGGGCAGCGCGTGCATCCCGTGGACCTTGCCGTACGTGAGCGAGGGCCAGCGGAACTGCCACGCCCCGCCCGCGCGCGGGGCGTGGTCCAGGACCACGAGGTCCCGGTCCGGCTCCAGACCGGACCGGGACAGATGGAAGGCGGCCGACAGCCCCGCCTGCCCGGCGCCGATCACGACGACGTCCACCGGCCGCCCGGACCGTCCGCCGTCCGACCCGTCTCTCACCCCAATGTCGTTCACGGTTCTACCAACCGGGCCGGGGGCGTGGATCTTCCCGCCGCCCGGTCAGCCCGGTGGGTGACCCCGGTGGGCCATCGGAGGGACGGCCCGTGTCCCGTGATCGGCACGCGCTGTTGGACCGACCGACGCGGCTCCTTCCTCCGCGTCGCACAAGAGACCACGGGAGTATTCATGCGTATGCGCTCTGTCCTGGCCGCGTCCGTCCTCGCCACCGGCATCCTGCTCGGTGGTGCCGGTGGTGCCCTGGCCCACGGTGGTGGCGGCGGCGGTTCCTACAACGGCGAGCACGGCGGCCAGCGGGCCGACACCACGACGTTCGCCGGTGTCATCGACCGTGTCGGTCCGGTCTTCTACCAGAACGACGGTTCCGAGACCGTGTGGAGCCGCGAGTCGGCCCTCGGCTTCTTCTCCTAGTCACACCGCTTCCGACGGGCCGCGTTCCTGATCGCACCGGCCCGAAGGATCACGTTCCCGGTCGCACCGGTCCGTGGGACCGGGAACCACACGCGTACCGAGCCCCGGGCCGCAGCGCAGACGCTGCGGCCCGGGGCTCTTTCCGTCAGGTCCGGCCGCCCGGCGCGAGCGGCGCCGCCCCGCCGGGCGCCGAGGACCGCGCGCCCGGGGCCCCGGGGAGCGGGGGCAGCAGTCCGCGCGCCGCCAGCACCGGCCGCACGCCCTCGCCGAACCAGTACGCCTCCTCCAGGTGCGGGTAGCCGGACAGCACGAAGTGCTCCACCCCCAGGTCGTGGTACTCCTCGATCCGGTCCGCGACCTCCGCGTGGCTGCCGACCAGCGCGGTGCCCGCCCCGCCCCGTACCAGCCCCACCCCCGCCCACAGGTTCGGCGCGATCTCCAGCCGGTCGCGGTCCAGCGAGCCGCCCCGGTGCAGCGCCACCATCCGCTGCTGGCCGACCGACTCGCTGCGGCCGAGCACCCGCTGCGCCGAGGCGACCGTCTCCTCGTCGAGCGTCGACAGCAGCCGGCCGGCCGTCGTCCACGCCTCGCGCGCCGAGTCGCGGGAGATCGTGTGCACCCGGATGCCGAAGCGGACCGTCCGGCCGCGCCGCGCCGCGAGCCCCCTGATCCAGTCGAGCTTCTCCCTGACCTGCCACGGCGGCTCGCCCCAGGTCAGATAGACGTCCGCGTGTTCCGCCGCGACCGGACCGGCAGCCGCCGAGGAACCCCCGAAGAAGATCTCGGGCAGCGGGTCCGGCGGTAGCGCGGTCAGCCCGCCCTCGACCTGGAAGTGCTCGCCCGCGAAGTCGAACGGCCGCCCGCCCCACACGCCCCGGACCACCGACAGGAACTCCGCCGTCCGCGCGTACCGCCGGTCGTGGTCCAGCCGGTCACCGAACCGGCGCTGCTCGACCGAGTCGCCGCCGGTCACCACGTTGAGCAGCAGCCTGCCCCGGGTGATCCGCTGGTACGTGGCCGCCATCTGGGCCGCGAGCACCGGCGACAGCACGCCCGGCCGGAACGCCACCAGGAACTTGAGCCGTTCGGTGTGCTGGGCGAGCGCGACCGTCGTCAGCCACGCGTCCTCGCACCAGGTGCCGGTGGGCGTCAGCACGCCCTCGAACCCCAACTGCTCGGCGGCCTTGGCGATCTGGGCCAGATACTCGACGTCCGGCGCCCGCACCCCGGGAACGGCCCGGTCGCGGGTGATCCCGCCGTCCGCGTAGGCGTGCCGGTCGACGAGGGTCCGGCCGTCGCCGCCGGTGGGCAGGAACCAGTGCAGGTGAACGCTCATCGGGAGGCCTTTCCGTGGCCGCGCGCCGGGCCGACCGGGGCGGCGGGTCCTGGGGACGGGAAACGGGTGCGCGACGGCGGCCGGGGCGCGGCGGGAACACGCGCGCACGGCGGACCGGTGCGTGGGGGAGGACGGGCGGCGGCGGGCGTCAGCGGCCGGGGCGACACGCGGCGGAGGCCACCCGCAGCAGGTCGATGTGACCACGCGTGGTGAGCAGGGCTGTACGCGGCATGGCGCGAAGGTATGCGGCGGGCACGGACCGGGTCAACGCCCGTCTCGGAGCCCGGACGAGCGGTCCACGGCCCGGACGCCCGGGGAGCACCCGCCAGGACACCGCCGTGTGACGGGACGCGTACACCGTCGTGTCGGGAGCGTTGCGGGAGTCGTACGGCGGTCTTACGGGGGTCGTACGGCGGTCGTACGGCGGTCTTACGGGGAGGCTGACCGGGCCCGCTGTAACGGGGGCGGGGCGGGGGAGCGCGGGCGCCCCCCCAGGGTCGGGGGATCAGGTCTCGGCCGGGCGGCACCTCCCGGCCGGGGGGCCGCGTCCGGGCTCGGGCGCGGGTCCGGCCGGACCTACCGCTGTCCCCGCCGGGGCCGTACCGCCGTCCGGGTCGTACCCCCGGCCCCCGCCCGAAGCCGGACGGGCGGGGCAGCCTGCCTGGTCTCCGCCCGCCTGGTCTCCGCCCGCCTGGTCTCAGTCCGGCCGGCCTCCGCCTGCCCGGCCTCCGCCTGCCCGGCCTCAGTCCGGTCGCCCTCCGCCCGCCCGGCCGGGCCACGGCCGTCCCGCCCCGGTGCCGGACGCCCCCGCCGCCGGACCGGATCTCGTCCGGGACCGCCCGGCCAGGACCTCGACCGGGGGAACGGCCCCTAAGCTGCCCTGCGGCAACCGGATCCGACCCAGGAGCGCACCCATGTCCCCACGTGACCGGCAGTTCCCCTACCCCGACGCCTTCCGGGCCGACGGGACGCCCGCGCCGCACGAGCTGCTCGGCCCCGTGCGCGGACTCCTCGGTACCTGGACCGGGCGGGGCAAGGGCGGATACCCCACCCTCGAAGCCGACTTCACGTACGCGCAGGAAGTGACCTTCAGCCACGACGGGCGGCCCTTCCTCCACTACGAGGCCCGCGCCTGGCTGATCGACCCGGACGGCGCCCCGCTGCGTCCGGCGGCCCGGGAGAGCGGCTGGTGGCGGCTGCGCCCCGGAGGAGCCGTCGAGGCGCTGATCACCCAGCCCACCGGCATCGCGGAGATCATGGTCGGCGAGGCGCGGGACGGCACGGTGGACCTGGTCACCGACGGCGTCGCCCTCACCCCCACCGCCAAGCGCGTCGACGCCACCCGCCGCCGCTACGTCCTCGACGGCGCCACCCTGGACTTCACCCACGACCTGGCGGCGGTCGGCGAACCCCTCGGGCACCACCTCGCGGCCCTGCTGCGGCGCGTGGACGCCCCCTGACCTGCCCTCCGGCGGACCGCGCCCGGCCTGCACAATACAAAGATGACCGATGACGACCCGTACCTGTGGCTCGAAGACATCTCGGGGGACGCCGCGCTCGCGTGGGTGGCCGAACGGAACGCCGAGACGGCCGACGCCGTCGCCGGGGACACCGGCTTCGAGACGCTGAAGAAGCGCCTGCGCGAGGTGCTCGACGCCTCGGACCGGATTCCCTACCCCGTGCGGTGGGGCGACCACCTGTACAACTTCTGGCAGGACGCCGAGCACGTGCGGGGCGTGTGGCGGCGCACCACCCTGGAGGGGTACCGCGCGGACGAACCCGCGTGGGAACCGCTCCTCGATCTCGACGCGCTCGCCGAGGCGGAGGGCGAGAAGTGGGTGTGGGACGGGGCCGAGCTCCGGCGGCCCGATCACGGGCGGGCCCTCCTGCACCTCTCCCGGGACGGCGGGGACGCCGCCGTGGTCCGCGAATTCGACCTCGGGACGCGGGAGTTCGTCGAGGACGGCTTCCGGCTGCCCGAGGCGAAGAGCCGGATCGGCTGGGCCGGTGCCGACGCCGTACTCGTCGGCACCGACCACGGCCCCGGCTCCCTGACCGACTCCGGCTACCCCCGCACCGTCCGGCGCTGGCGGCGCGGAACGCCCCTGGCGGACGCCGAGACGGTCTTCGAGGCCGAGCGGGGCGACGTGTCGGCCTGGGGCAGCCACGACACCACCCCCGGCTACGAGCGGGAGTTCGTCGGACGCTCCCTGGACTTCTTCCGGAGCGAGGTCCACCTGCTGCGCCCCGACGGCACCCTCGTCCGGATCGAGGTGCCCGAGGACGCCGACATCGACGTCCACCACCGGCACCTCCTCGTCACCCTGAAGTCCCCGTGGCTCGACCGGCCCACCGGCTCGCTCCTCGCCTTCGACTTCGAGGACTTCCTCGCCGGGGACCGCACCCACCGGGCCCTGTTCGTCCCGGACCCGCGCACCGCCCTCGCCGGGCACCTGTGGACCCGCGACCACCTCGTCCTGGAGACGATGCGGGACGTCAGCACCCGCCTGGAAGTGCTCACCCCCACCGCCGAAGGCCCCTGGGAGCGCCGCCCGCTCGCCGGAGTGCCCGAGCTGTCCGCCGTCAGCGTCTTCGGCACCGACCCGGACGCCTCCGACGAGTACTTCCTCGACGTGTCCGGCTTCCTCCAGCCGTCCACCCTGCACCTCGGGCGGATCGGCGCCGGTTCCGAGGTCCTCAAGCGGGCCCCGGAACGCTTCGACACCTCGGGGCTCTCCGTCACCCAGCACTTCGCGACCTCCCGGGACGGCACCCGCGTCCCGTACTTCGTGATCGGCGCCGACCGCACCGGCACAGGACCCGGCCCCACCCTGCTCTACGGCTACGGCGGCTTCGAGGTCTCCCTCACCCCCTTCTACGGGGCGGTGACCGGCCGCGCCTGGCTGGAGCGCGGCGGCACCCATGTCATCGCCAACATCCGGGGCGGCGGAGAGTACGGCCCCGACTGGCACCAGGCGGCCCTGCGCGCCGAACGCCCCCGGGCCTTCGAGGACTTCGCGGCCGTCGCCGAGGACCTCGTGGCGCGCGGGATCACCACCCCGGCGATGCTGGGCGCCAAGGGCGGCAGCAACGGCGGCCTCCTCATGGGCGCCATGCTCACCCGGCACCCCGAACTCTTCGGGGCGATCGTCGCCGAGGTCCCGCTCCTGGACATGACGCGTTTCCACAAGCTCCTCGCGGGCGCGTCCTGGATCGCCGAGTACGGGGACCCGGACGACGAGGCCGACCGCCCGCACCTCCTGGACCTCTCGCCGTACCACGGGCTCGCGGCGGACCGCCCGTACCCGCCGGTCCTCCTGATGACCTCCACCCGGGACGACCGGGTGCACCCCGGCCACGCCCGCAAGACGGCGGCCCGGCTGCGGGAACTCGGCCACCCCGTCCTGTTCCACGAGAACACCGGCGGCGGCCACGCCGGGGCGGGCGACAACGAACAGGCCGCGCACAACAGCGCGCTCGTCCACACCTACCTGTGGCAGCGGCTCACCGGGGACGGCGTCACAGCCAGCCCGAGCGCTGTGCCTGCAACGCCATCTGGAAACGGCTCGTAGCGCCGAGCCTGGCCATCAGGACCTGCACCCGGCGGAACAGCGTGCGGCGGCTGACCCCCAGCTCCCGGGCGATGACCTCGTCGTCCGCCCCGGCCGCGAGCAGCCGCAGCAGCCGACGGTCCGCCGGGAGCAGGGCGGCCGGCCGCGCCGTCCGCCCGTGCAGGGGCAGCGCGCTCTGCCACGCCGTCTCGAACAGCGCCACGAGCGCCGAGAGCAGCCCGCACGGCTGCACGACCAGCATGGTGTTGTAGACGTCCGTCTCCTTGATCGACAGGGCGACCAGCGCGTACGCGTCGTCGATGACGACCAGCTTGACCGGCACCGACGGCAGCACCCGGGCCTGCTCGCCCGCCTCGACGCACGGCTCGATCGCGTTCTCCAGCTGCCCCGGGTGCTCCAGGGACGCCCGGGAGTACACCACCCGCTGCGTCACCCCCCGCGCGAGTGTGGCGAGCGCGTCGTCCGTGGCCCCCTCCAGCGGGAAGTACGGCGGCGAGTCGAACTGCCGGATCTGCTCCCGGGCGCTGGCCCACGCCTGCCGCATCCGCAGCCCGATCGCCTCGCCGGTGACGACCTCCACCAGCGGATCGTGGTACCCGGCGAGCCGGTGCCGCCGGAACGAGTCGAAGGCGCTCCCGACCGTGATCCGGGAGGAGTCCAGCTCGGCCGCCCGCCGCCGCCCGAGGATCTCCAGACCGGCGGCGGGCGGCACCGGGGCGACCACCTCCCGCTCCTCGTCGGCGGTGCTCGCCAGACCGGAGTCGACCAGCTCGCGGTACGCCTCCGCCAGCTCCGGGCCCGTCACACCGGCGGCGTCGCCGACCGCGCTCAGCGGCGCGGGGCCCTCCGCCAGGAGGCTGCGGTAGACCCGCACCGCCCCGGGACCGATCCCCAGGAGACGGAGGGCCTCGCTCAGCTTCTCGTTCGCCATGGACCGATTATGCGGCCCTCCGGCGTCCCCGGGCGGCCCCGCCGTGTCCGATCCGTGCCACTGGCGGTCCCGGGCACCCGGCGGCTCCGGAGCGGAGTACCTTCCGGGGTGCCGCCGATGTCCGGCGGCCCAGGAACTCATCCGGAAGAAGGTGCAGGACGTGGCGAAGGGTCGCAAGAACGGCCTCTACGAAGGCGTCTCCGAGGAACTCTCCAGCCTCATGAGGACGGGGTGGGCGGACACCGAGCAGCACGATCTGGAGCCCGCCGAGCAGTCCCCGTACGCTGCCGCGCGCCGCGCCGCGCTCTCCGCGCGCTTCCCCGGCGAGCGCCTGGTGATCCCCTCCGGCAATCTGAAGACCCGCTCCAACGACGACACGTACCCGTTCCGCCCGTACACCGGCTACGTCCATCTCACCGGCGACCAGGCCCGCGACGGCGCCCTCGTCCTCGAACCCCGCGCCGACGGCGGCCACGACGCCTACTGCTACCAGCTGCCCCGCGACAGCCGCGACAACGACGAGTTCTGGCTCGGCGCCACCGCCGAGCTGTGGATGGGCCGCCGCCGCACCCTCCGCGAGGCCGAGGTCGTCCTGGGCCTGCCCTGCCGGGACGTCCGCGCCGCCGCCGAGGACCTGGCCGCCGCCCCCGGCGTCCCCACCCGTATCGTGCGCGGCCACGACCCGAGGCTCGAAGCCGCCGTCACCACCGACGAGGACCGCGACGACGCCCTGGAGGAGGCGCTCTCCGACCTGCGGCTCGTCAAGGACGCCTGGGAGATCGGCGAGATGCGCAAGGCGGTGGACTCCACCGTCCGCGGCTTCACCGACTGCGTCGCCGACCTCTCCACCGCCGTCGCCACCTCCGAGCGGTGGATCGAGGGCACCTTCTTCCGCCGCGCCCGCCTGGAGGGCAACGCCCTCGGCTACGGCTCGATATGCGCCGCGGGCGACCACGCCACGATCATGCACTGGACCTCCAACGACGGCCCGGTCCGGCCCGGCGAACTCCTCCTCCTCGACGCGGGCGTGGAGACCCACTCGCTCTACACCGCCGACGTCACCCGCACCCTCCCCATCAGCGGCACCTTCACCGAGGTGCAGCGCAAGGCGTACGACGCGGTGTACGAGGCCCAGGAGGCGGGCATCGCCGCCGTGAAGCCCGGTGCCGCCTACCGCGACTTCCACGAGGCCTCGCAGCGTCACCTCGCGGCCCGGCTCGTCGAGTGGGGCTTCATCGAGGGCCCCGCCGAGCGCGCGTACGAGCTGGGTCTCCAGCGCCGCTTCACGATGGCGGGCACCGGGCACATGCTCGGTCTCGACGTCCACGACTGCGCGCACGCCCGCAACGAGGAGTACGTCGACGGCGTCCTCGAACCGGGAATGCTCCTCACCGTCGAGCCGGGTCTCTACTTCCAGCCCGACGACCTCACCGTGCCGCAGGAGTGGCGCGGCATCGGCGTCCGCATCGAGGACGACCTGCTGGTCACCGAGGACGGCAACGAGAACCTGTCGGCGGGTCTGCCGCGCTCCTCGGCCGAGGTCGAGGAGTGGATGGCCCGGCACGCGGGCTGATCCACGCCCGGGGCGCCCGCGCCCCGGACCTCCCGCCCCCTGTCTCCGGCCCCGCCCACGGACGCGCGGACTCGCCCCCCGAGTCCGGTCCTGTGCGCGGGGCCGGTCCTCTTTTCCCCTTCTCCGGTACCGGGGGCCGCCCGCGTGGCCCCGGCGGGTGCCTGCCGGGTACGGCGTCCGCCGGGTCAGGCTTCCGGTGCCGACCGCCCGGTGAGGTCCTCGTACAGCGCGAACAGGCGGGGCGAGGAGGGGCCGGGGTCCCGTTCCGCCGCCGTCGTGAGGGCGGACCAGGCGGTGGCGAAGAGTTCCCGTGCCCGTGCGCCGGGCCAGGGCCGGGGCAGCAGCTCCGGGGGCAGCAGCGGATCGGGGCGCATGGCGCGG
Organism: Streptomyces sp. NPDC059247; assembly: GCF_042754005.1. Lineage (NCBI taxonomy): Bacteria > Bacillati > Actinomycetota > Actinomycetes > Kitasatosporales > Streptomycetaceae > Streptomyces > Streptomyces sp. NPDC059247. The sequence continues at coordinate 149,180 of NZ_JBHYZW010000008.1, read as the reverse complement.
GTGAAGACGGCGGCGAGCCGGACGGCCAGCGTCAGCCGTTCCGGTCCGGTCGGCGGTCCGGGTCCTTCGAGCCGGTCCAGGCAGCCTCGGGCGGCGGCGGCCAGCTCCTCGTACCGGGCGGCGATCCCGTCCAGCGGCCACAGCGCCGCCGCCAGCTCCCGGGGCTCCGCCGGGGCCCCGATCCGCAGGTCGGTGCTGGTGAGGTAGGCGACCTGGGAGGGCACGCCGAGCTGTTCCGCCCGGTGCCCGACGAGCGGTTCGACCGGGTGGGCCGTGACGTACAGCCCGCCCTGGAGGGGCGCGGCGCCGAGACCGAGCAGGGTGTCGCGGAGCGCGTCCCTGGCCGCCCGCGCGGACTCGGGCACGGCGAACGCGAAGAGGTGCCAGACGCCGTCCCACGGGGCCAGCCCCCGGTCCTGGCGGTAGGCGAGGCGCACATGGGAGACGTCGGGGGCGAGCGGTCCCGAGGGTTCGGCGACCGTACGCAGGACGGCCCCGCGACCACGCCCCTCCTGGGTGAACAGGCCCTCGGCGACCAGGCGTTTCACGCAGAGCCTGACCTGCTGGTCGGTCATCGAGAGCAGCCCCGCGACCTCGTACAGCTCCCCGGCGTCGACGGTGCCGTCCGCACGGACGAGGGCGTGCACGAGGGTGCGGGTCGGGACGGCGTCCGAGGAGCCGCCGCCCTCCGGCACGTCGGACGCGGGCCGCACCGGCTTTCCGGAGCGGCCCGTCGCGACCGTGGTCTTCACCGGCTTCCCGGGGTCGTCCGTGACGGTCGTGGTCTTCACCGGGTCCACGGGGTCGTCCGTGACGGTCGTGGTCTTCACCGGCTCCTCCGAGCCGTCCGGCGCGGTCGTGGTCCTCATCGGGGCTCCCGGGAGTCGGGGGCCCGCCCGTCCGGGCGGGCGTCGGACGGCGTGACGGGCCGGTGCATGGTCGTGACCGCGCCGAAACCCATCAGATCCCGCAGGTACGGGGTGTGCTCGGTGCGGGTGGCGGTGAAGCCGTGCCGCTCGTACAGGGCGCGCGCCCGGGGGTTGACGTCGATGACGTCGAGCCGGATCCGACGGCACCCCGCCCCGGCGGCCACCGCCGCGACCTCCCGCAGCAGTCGGCCGCCGAGGCCCTCGCCCCGGTGCCCGGCGGCGACGGCGATGCCGTCCATCACCAGTTCCCGCCCGGCGGGGTGGCGCCACATGAGGGCCAGCAGGGCCAGTCCGCGCAGTCCGCGCAGAACCCCGTACGCGGCGAGGACGTCCGAGGCGCCGCCGCCCGTCAGGCCGCGCCCGCCGAGCCGGTAGCCCGCCACCCCGGCGACCTCGCCGTCCACGAGCACGGTGACGCCCCGGTCGCGGTGGAGATGCTCGGCGAGGAAGGCGCGGGCCTTGTCGGGTGGGCCGAGGGCGGCGCCGAGCTTGCGCCCGAACGCCTCCCAGTACAGCGCGGCGACCCGCGCCTCGCTCCCCTCGGGGACTTCGCGGCACACCACCGGTTCCGTGTCCATGGACCTCCTCCTCGTCGACTTGCGCTATCGATAGTAATACGTTCATTCTCGATACGAGCGTTTCTCATTCGATAGTTCTGAAGTGGGGGGTCATGGAGACCACGAAGGCCGACGGCCCGGGAGCGGCGCCCCCGGACGCCACCGCCCGCAAGGACGCCACCCGTACGGAAACGGGCCCGGCCACCGGCGCCGGTGCCGCCACCGGCGGGCGGCTCGCACACGTCGACGCCCTGCGCGGCTTCGCCCTGCTCGGCATCCTCATCGTCAACATCGGCTATCTGGCGTCCGCCCACCACGGCTCGGGAGCCGAGGACCCCGCCTTCGGTACGCCCCTCGACGACGCGGCCGGATGGCTGGTGGCGGTGTTCTTCGAGGCCAAGTTCTTCCTGCTGTTCTCGTTCCTGTTCGGCTACGCCTTCACGCTCCAACTGGACTCCGCCGCCCGGAGCGGGGCCCGCTTCGGGCCGCGCTTCCTGCGGCGCCTGGCCGGACTGTTCGTCCTCGGCGCGCTCCACGCGGTCCTGCTGTTCCCGGGCGACATCCTCACCACGTACGCCGTCCTCGGCCTGGTCCTGTTCGCGGTGCGGGGGATCGCGCCCCGCACCGCGATCCGCACCGCCGTGGTGATCCTGGTGACCACCGCCGCCCTCTACGCCCTGCTCGCGCTCGGCGTGCACCTCACGGGCACCGGCGGCGTCGACCCGGGCGCCGCCGCCGAGGCCGCGCGGACGACGGAGGCGCTGCGCGGCGGCCCCGGCGAGGTGGTCCGGGAGCATCTGTCACAACTGCCCGACGTCGTCTACCTGCTGGTCTTCTTCCAGGCTCCGGCCGCCCTCGCCGCCTTCCTCCTCGGTCTCGCCGCCGGACGCGGCCGGGTGATGGCGGACCTCGACCGGCACCGGCGGACCCTCGCCCGACTCCAGTGGGCGGGGTTCACGGCCGGGCTCCTCGGCGCCGTCGTGTACGCGCACGCGAGCCTGGTGCGCCCGGGAGGCGCGTACCAGATCCTCGCGCTCGGCGTGGACGTCGTGACCGCGCCGCTGCTCACCGCCGCGTACGCCGTCACCGTGCTCCGGCTCGCCCGGGGGCGGTTCGGGCGGGGCGTGGTGGCCGCCCTCGGGCCGGTCGGCAGCATGACCCTGACCGGCTATCTCACCCAGTCCCTGGTCTGCGCCCTGCTGTTCACGGGCTACGGGGCCGGGCTGACGGGCCGGCTGTCGCCGTCCGAGGTCCTCGCGGTCGCCCTCGCGCTCTTCGCCGTCCAGGCCGTCGCCGCCCGGTGGTGGCTGCGGGGTCACCGGTACGGCCCGCTCGAATGGCTGCTGCGGGCGTGGACCACGCTGTCCCGGCCGCCGCTGCGACGCCGGGCGGAGCCGGAGGCCTGATCGGGGGCGGGCCGTTTCGGGGTGGGACGGGGAGGGGCGGGGCGGGGTCGGTTCGGGGAGGGCTGTTCCTGGGCGGGGTGGGTCGCGGGCCGGGGTGCCCGCGCCCTGGACGTGGCCCGGCGCCATGCGGTTAGCTGCGAGTGCGTCTATTCAACAAATTGACTATAAGGGGTCTCTGTCATGCACCCGTTCCGTCAGGCCGTCGAGAAGCGCGACCACACCGCCGTCGAGGCGATGCTCGCGGAGGACGTCGTCTTCACCAGCCCGGTGGCGTTCCGCCCGTACCGGGGCAGGGCCCTCACCGCCGCGATCCTGCGCGGAGTGATCCGCGTCCTCACCGACTTCCGGTACGTCCGCGAGATCGCGGGCGCGGACGGCCGGGACCACGCGCTCGTCTTCACCGCCGAGGTCGACGGCAAGGAGATCCAGGGCTGCGACTTCCTCCACTTCGACGAGGACGGCCGGATCGACGACTTCACGGTCATGGTCCGGCCGCTCTCCGCCGCCCGGGCGCTCGCGGCGGCGATGGGCGCGCAGTTCGACCGCATCAGCGCGGAAGCGGTCGCGGCGGAGACGGGTGGGGCGGTGACGGCCGGGGCGGAGACGGTCGCGGTCACCGGCTCGGGCGCGGCTGCGGGTCCGTCCCCGGCCGCGGGTGCGGCCATGGCCGGTGGTACGTCCCCGGCCGGTGGCGCGGTCCCGGCCACCGGCGCGGGTGCCGGTCCCGCGCGGTGAGGTGAGTGGCGCCTGCTGCGACGCCGTCGTCATCGGGCGCGGGTGACGCGGACCCTCGCCGTCGCGCCCCTTCAGCGCGCCGGGGGTCGCACGCTGCCGGACTCCGGGCGAGGCGCTGTTCCGTGAGGGACTCGCCGCCGCCCGCTCCGGCATCCGGGCCGAACGCGTCCTCCGGTCCCGGACCTGGACCGCCGGGGACCCGCCGGACTCCTCATCGCCGCCCTGGTCGGCGAGCCGTCCGGACGCCTCGACGGACGGACGGTGCGGGTCCCCAGGCCCTGGGCCCAGGCCCTCGGCCCGTACGCCTTCCGGCGGCTCGCTGAGAGCCTCGGGTACCCGGGCCGCCGCATCCGCTTCGAGGCCGACGGCGCCCCGGCGACCCCACCGGCCCGCCGGGGTCGATCCGGCGGAACCCGTCACCGTCCGGGGTGTCGCCTTCCGTGGTCCGAAGGGCCGCTCGCCCCCGGACGTTCTGGAGGGCGCGGGCGCCCGACCCGAGTCCGCCCGCCGTTCCTGTGGGCGCGGTCCGTGCCGCCTCCCGATCGTCAAGGGCGAGCTCCATCACGCGGGGAGGTCCGGCTCCGTCTCTCCGACCGGCTCCGGGTACGCGCACGCGTGCGTCGCGCATCCCCGTGACGGATGTGGAGGCTGAGGCGTGAACCGCGCACCTCGCGCACCTATACGCCCATCGGGTGCCCGTACGAGCGGGAACGGTCCGGGCATTCACCGATTCAGGTGATAGCGGTCCAGGCGAAACGTCCCTTCCGGAAGGAGGGCGGCCACGCTCGGAGCGACACATGGAGCCACCCTGTGGAGCGCCCGATGCAACTGATCCCCCGTCATGACCCGTACCTGGTCGTCCGTTCGGCCGACGGCACCACCGTCGCCGCCCTCCGGGGCGAGCTGGACCTCGTCCTGGTCCGGCACCTGCGTCCCGAGCTGGACGCCCTCGTCAGGGAGTCCGACGCCCTGACGCTCGACATTCGCGGCCTCACCTTCTGCGACGCCACCGGGCTGGGCCTCCTGGCCCACTGCGCCGGGTGCGTGCGCCGGAGCGGGGCGCACTGGCGGCTCGTGTGCGACCAGCCGTCGATCCTGCGGCTGATCCGCCTCGCCGCGCTGGGCGACCTGCTGTCCCCGCAGACCGAGCTGCCGGACGAACTCCCGGACGCCCTGCCCGCCGCCCCCGGCGTGACGAGCCCCGTCCCGTAGCGGCGGGCCGCCGGACCCCGTCGCGCGCCGGACGAAAACCCGTGGCGGCGGGGGAGGGCCGCCCCGATGATGACGGGATGACCGCGCCTTCGTCACCGCCGCCCGCCGCCCGCCCGTCCCTGGTGGACGCCCTGCTCGTCGTGGACGTCCAGTCCGCCTTCGTGACCGGCCCCGGAGCCGTACCGGACGCCGCCCGGCTCGTCGACCGCACGGCCGATCTGCTGGCACGGGCCCGGAAGGAGGGGGCGTTCGTCGTGCATCTGCAGAACGACGGGCCGCCCGGCGCGGAGGACGAGCCGCACACGCCCGGCTGGGAGTTGCACCACCCCGTCGAGCCGGGCCCCACGGAGGTGGTCGTCCGCAAGCCGTTCGACGACGGCTTCCGGGAGACCTCGCTCGGCGCGGTCCTCTCCGGGGCCGGGGTCCGGTCGGTCGCCGTCTGCGGGGTGATGTCGGAGATGTGCGTCCAGGCGACGGCCCGCACGGCGCTGGACCGGGACTACCGGGTCGTCGTGCCGTTCGACGCCCACGCCACCCAGGACGTCCCGGCGGTGCCGGGGGTCTGTGAAGCCGTTCCGGCGGCCGTCGCCTCACGGGTGGCGGCGTACGCGCTGGGAAGCGACGCGGAGGTCACCGTCGCCGCCGCCGACGTCACCTTCGGGCCGCCCGCCGTGGACTGAGCGGCCGTGGACCGGGCGGTCACGGACCGCGTTGCCGTGGGCCGGGCGGTCACGGACGGGCTGCCGTGGGCCGGGCTGCCGGTGACGGCCGGACGGACCGGCGCGCCCGGTCCGTCCGGGGCGGGGCGGGTCGGCGGTCAGGGGTGTCAGCCGTCCTCACCGTCCTCGCCGTCTTCGGCCCGCCGGTCCGGCTGGATGCCCGCCAGCAGGTTGAACGCCCCGGTCAGGAGGTTCAGCGTCACCACTCCGACCACTTCCGCGATCACCCGGTCGCTCCAGCCGTGCGCCCGCACCTCGGCGACGTCCTCGTCGGTGAGGGAGCCCGGCTCGGCGAGGACGCGGAGGGCGAGGGCGATCAGCGCCGCCTCCCGGGGATCCGTCGACGTGCCCTGACGGGCGAGCTCGACATCGGTCTCGGTGAGCCCCGCCGCGAGACCGGCGGCCCGGTGCGCCTCCTGGCAGGTGCCGCAGCCGATCCACTCCTGGACCGCGAGCGACAGCTTCTCGCTCAGCGCGCGGGGGATCTTCACCCGCTTCATCGCCCGCGACAGACTCAGATAGCCGTCGAGCAGCGCGGGCGAGTGCGCCATCGTCGACACCATCTCCCCGGCGGAGCCGTGCCGCCCGACGATGTCGCCCAGCAGCTCCCCGGCCCGGCCCGGCGCCTGCTCGGGTGTGAGCGCGGTCAGTCTTCTCGTGGTCATGAACTCTCCTCTGTATACCCTCGGGGGGTATGACGAACGAGGGGCGGGAGATGTTCCCGGAGGCCGTGACCAGGGCCGTACCGAGGGCGGGGCCAGGGCAGGAACCGGGGCGGGGGCGGGAGGGACGGGAAGGGCAGGCCGGGGCCCGAGGGTCACCGGTCATGGGATCAGCGAGGCGGTCTCAGGCGTGGTCGTAGACGGTGGCGGCGATGTCGCGGGCGCTCAGAGACGCACGGATGATCGGCTCGACGCGTTCCCATCTGCCACCGGCGAGGCCGCAGCCGATGCGGGGCAGGTGAACAGAGGCCTCGTCGGCGAGGGCGTGCTCAGCGACGGCTCGGAGGCAGCGTTCGAGGGCGTCGTACCGGATGGGCGGTCCGCTGCTCCCCGTCCTCATCCCGCGCTGCGCGACCATGTTCGCGACCCAGATGTCGGACCGGACGCGGACCATCTGCACCGCTCCGAGGGCGAAGTCGTTACCCGCGCGCTCGCGGTGCCAGCGGCGGTACTCGCGCTCCGGTTCGGGCCAGTGACGGGAGATCGCCAGGACGAATCCCTTGCCCCATCCGCCGAGGTCGTTGCAGACATGGGCGATGATCTTCGGCCCCTTCGCCTGGGGGTTGGTCGCGTCGCCCGCGACGATCCTCAACGGTTTCACGAGGTCATGATCGTCTGGCCCCCGAGCAGAGGCCACTGCTTTTCTCTCGCGCACCGCGCACCGCGCACCGCGCACCGCGCACCGCGCACCGCGCACCGCGCACCGCGCACCGCGCACCGCGCACCGCGCACCGCGCACCGCGCAC